>CAZCGE010000060.1:0-55008 GCA_964498125.1 uncultured Devosia sp.
ATGCCCGGCTGATGGAAGAACTCGATGTAGATCACCGGGCTGTGCACCCGGTAGTAGAACGGGCTGGTCTCGTCGCAGGGACCGATCCAGGCGAAATGCGTCGCGGCGAGATGCGCCGCCACCTCCACCGCCCTGATATCGGCGTGCTCCGCCGGCTGACGGCCGATATAGAGCCGCAGCAGTTCGAGCAGCAGGCCCTGCTGGCGCGCGTCGAGCGCACCATGGGCAATGCCCTGATAGGGAACCTGCAGGTTGTCCTTGAAGCCGGAGCCGAGGCCGTCGAACGGCAGCTCGAGGCCGATGCGCGCGCGATCCTGCTGCTCAGGGTTCAAAGCGTGCATCAGGTTCCAGCCGGCGGCCTCCTCGCGGCGCAGAATGCTGGCGCCGGCATGGCGGCCGGACTCCGCGATCACCGGCTCGGCGCCGAGCAACATCGGTGTCAGCACCATCTGGCCATCGAGCAGGAAACAGTTGATGTTGATGTGGTGGCCGTCCATCTGCCAGCCCCACGGGCCATCCGCGGAAGGCTCGCCGAAGACGCTGATGTAGTAGAACCACTCGCCATATTCCCCCGGCTTGCCGGTCAACTCGCTGGTGTGCTCGTTGAGTCGCATCGTGTTGAGGACCTCGGCGAAGGTCTCCGCGCTGACGCACGAGCGCACGATGACGAGCGCCAATTGCCGCTGCTGGTCGCTCAGCCGGTCGAGGCAGATGCCGTGGCGCATGACGTTGCGGTGGATGTTGCTCCAGGACCGCCAGGCCCGGTCATCGAGGCCAAAGCGCGCCGTTGCACGCTGCCCGGCATCGAGGCTGTCGAGAAAGGCGCGCGCTGCCGCTACCGTCGCCGCAGTCGAAAGGCCTGTCTTGCGCCGCTTGAAATAACCCGTCTCGGCCCGCCCGCCGGTGGTCACCCCCTTGAAATTCTCGGCGAGCAGGTTGTGCCAACCGGTGACCATCTCCTGGAACCTGGGTGGCTGGTCGGCGAGCACGATGCGGGCGGGCGCCCGGCGAACGGCTGGAAGAACGGACGACGTTTCGGTCATGGCTCTACCCTCTGATCGCGGGCGTCCGGGGGCAGGGGCGAGCCGCACCACGATACCTGGCATCATAATGCGTGGCAGCGGAAGGTCTACTGGCCACTCATGTGGCGCAGCCAACAGCCAATTCCGGCGTTGACAGCGGCGGGTGGCGCGGCTTGCATGCCGGGCAACAGGTGTCCCAAGCCTGCAGCCACCTCTCGAACAGGAGCCCGACCCCACCATGCCCCTCGAGATCGCCTGCCAGATGGACCCGATCGACCGCATCGATATTCGCGGCGATTCGACCTTCGCCATCCTGCTGGAGGCGCAACGGCGTGGCCATGACATCTTCTACTACACGCCGCCGAACCTCGCCTTGCACGGCGATAAGCTGATGGCGCGCGGGCACACGCTCACCGTCGAGGACCGGGTAGGCGACCACTACGCGTTGAGCGAGCCGCGCGCGGTGAACCTCGCCGAATGGGACGTGGTGCTGCTGCGGCAGGACCCGCCCTTCGACATGGGCTATATCACCACCACGCATCTGCTCGAACGCATCCATCCCAGGACGCTGGTGGTCAACGATCCCGCCAGCGTGCGCAATGCGCCGGAGAAGGTGTTCGTGCTCGACTTCCAGGACCTGATGCCGCCGACCATCGTCACGCGTCAGCTCGACGATGTGATGGCGTTCCGCCGCGAGTACAAGGACATCATCGTCAAGCCGCTGTACGGCAACGGCGGCGCCTCGGTGTTCCGCATTACCGCCGGGGATTCCAACCTCGCCGCGCTGGTCGAGCTGTTCCAGACCGTGTTTCGCGAGCCGTTCATGGTGCAGCAGTACCGGCCCGAGGTGCGCGGCGGCGACAAGCGCGTGATCCTGGTCGATGGCGAATTGGCCGGCGCCATCAATCGTATTCCGGCGGAGGGCGAGACGCGCGCCAACATGCACGTCGGCGGCGTGGCGACGCCGGTCGAGCTGACCGATCGCGACCGCGAGATCTGCGCCCGGCTCGGGCCGGAGCTGAAAAAGCGCGGCCTGCTGTTCACCGGCATCGACGTGATCGGCCCCTATCTCACCGAGATCAACGTCACGTCTCCCACGGGAATCCGCCAGCTGAAAACCTTCGGCGGCCCCGACGTGGCGGCGCTGATCTGGGACGCGGTCGAGCGGAAGGTGGGGAAGTAGACGGATATCGACGCGAAATGCGATCCTTGCGGATACCGTGATGTCACAGCAGCGAAAGGTTGATTGACCGTGAAAAGACTGTTCACTTTACTTGCGCTGGCCGCCGCGTTTTTGCCCGGCCGCGTCCATGCTCAAACCTTTCCCGAGCGGCCGATCACGATGATTGTCGTGTTCGCGGCCGGTGGGGCGACCGATGTGCTGGCCAGGATCGCCGCCGAGCACATGGCTCGAACCCTTGGTCAGCAGGTCCTGGTCGAGAACACCGCCGGCGCCGGCGGCACGACGGGGGCCGCGCGTGGCGCCAGGGCGCAGCCCGATGGCTACACGCTCACCGTCGGCAGCCTCGGCAGTCATTCGGCGGCGCAGTCGCTGTACAAGAGCCCGGGCTACGATGCGCGCGAGCAGGAGCCGATCGGCGTCATTGCCGGCACGCCCGGCTACTTCGTGGTGCGCAAGGGCTTCCCCGCCCAGACGTTCCAGGAGTACGTCGTCTATGCCACGGCCAACCCGCAGAAAGTGACGATGGCGCACGCCGGCATCGGCTCGACGACGCATCTGGCCTGCCTGTTTCTGGAAAGCCTGACCGGCATCAAGACCACCGCCGTCGCCTATCGCGGCAACGGTCCCGCCATGAACGATCTCGTCGCCGGCCAGATCGACGGGCTGTGCGACCTGGCGCCGACCGCCGTGCCGCAGATCAACGGCGGCACGATCCGCTCGCTGATGGTGGCGCTGCCCGAGCGCGCGGCAACGACGCCCAACATTCCCACCTCGCGCGAGGCGGGCCTGCCAGATTATCTGTTCTCCGGCTGGAACGCGATCTTCGCGCCGAAGGGCACGCCGAAGCCGGTGCTCGACAAGCTGGCCGCCGCGCTACAGGCGGCGACGCTCGATCCGGTGATACGCAAACGGTTCGAGGACCTCGGCTCGGTGCCGCCAAAGCCCAACGAGGCGACACCGGAGGCGTTGCGGGCGCTGGTCGCCCGCGAGGTCGACAAATGGGGCAAGCTCATTCGCGAGGCCGGCGTCGCTCCGCAATAAGTCGGAGGAGAAGACGATGACGATGCGAGAAGCGACCCGCTCGTATGTTTCTCTGGTCCGATTGGCGATGCTGGCAGGCGCGGCGCTGGCGCTGGCAGCAGGTGCAACCGGCGCCGAGGCCCAGCGCAAGGATCCGCCGCCATCGCGCGCCGCGGCGCAGTATTCGTTCGCGCCGATCGTCAAGCAGGCCGCGCCCGCCGTCGTCAACGTCTATGTGCGTTCGCGCGTGCAGTCGTTCAACTCGCCGTTCGCCGACGATCCGTTCTTCCGCCATTTTTTCGGCCGGCCCGAAAGCCGCATGCAGAACTCCCTCGGCTCCGGCGTCATCGTCTCCGCCGAGGGTGTCGTCGTCACCAACGCGCATGTCGTCAAGAGTAGCGGCGGGCAGGCCGAGATCCGAGTGGCGCTGGCCGACAAGCGCGAGTTCGACGCCAAGCTCGTGCTGCAAGACGAGAAGAGCGATATTGCCATATTGCGCATCGAGGGTGGCGATGGCCGTTTCCCCACGCTCGAGTTCGAAGACAGCGACAGGCTCGAGGTTGGCGACATGGTGCTGGCGATCGGCAACCCGTTCGGCGTCGGCCAGACGGTGACGCAGGGCATTGTCTCCGCGCTGGCCCGCTCCGAGGTCAGCCAATCGGATGCCCAGGTCTTCATCCAGACGGACGCGGCCATCAATCCAGGCAACTCCGGCGGCGCCCTGATCGACATGGCCGGCCGTCTGGTCGGCATCAATACCGCGATCTTCTCGCGCTCGGGCGGCTCGATCGGCATCAGCTTCGCCATCCCATCCAATTTGGTGCGGCTCTACGTTGACAGCGCGATGACCGGCCGCAAGCTCGAGCGGCCATGGCTCGGCGCCCGGCTCCAGTCGTTGACGCGGGAGCTTGCCGAGGAGCTGAAATTGCCGCGGGTCGCGGGCGCAGTTGTTGTGCGCACCTACGATAAGGGACCAACAGCCGCTTCCGGCTTGGAGCCCGGCGATGTCATCGTCGCCGTCGATGGCTTCGAGGTGGCCGATGCGCGCTCGGCCCTCTATCGGCTGACGACGCGCGGTGTCGGCAACCGGGCGCGGCTGGACGTGGTGCGCAAGGGCCGCCCCATGGTTGTCACGATTTCGCTGGAGCCGGCGCCGACTGTTGGTCCAGACGACGTGCGAAATCTGTCGGGGATGCATCCTTTCGATGGCGCACGCGTCGCCATCCTGGCGCCGGCACTGGCTGAGGAATTGGGGCTGGACGAGGCGGCCGGAGTCGTCATCCTATCGGTGCGAAGCAGCTCGGTGGCCGAGCGACTCGGCCTCAAGGCCGGCGACATCATTGTCCAGGTCGGACGCCAGAAGATCGATGATCTCGCCACGCTCGAGAGGGTTATCAAGGATCGGCCGCGGCTATGGCAATTGGCGATCAAGCGCGGCGACAAGATCCTGCAACTGCAGGTGGGCGGATAGCACCGATCGGCGACATCGACATCGACCGGCAATGCGCTAGACTTCGCCGGTGTTCACACGACAATGAAAATAATGCATCCAGGGAGGAGACTGGCATGGACGCGAGCGAAAGAATCGTAGGTGCTCTGCGGCGGCTGATGGTTTCGGCCATGGGGCTGGCAATCGCCTTTGGACTCGCGGTTGCGAGCGCGCAGGCGCAGCAATGGCCGGAGAAGAACATCACGCTGGTGGTGTGCTTCCCACCGGGCGGCGGCACCGACATCGCCGCCCGCCTCATCCAGATCCAGCTCGGCGAGGCGCTCGGCCAGCCGCTGATCGTCGAGAACCGCGCCGGCGCCAGCGGCAACACGGCCACCCAGGCCGTCGCCCGCGCCGCGCCCGACGGCTACACTCTGATGATGTGCTCCTCCGCCTACGTCGTCAACCCTAGCATGTTCGCGGTGTCGACCTATGATCCCTTGAAGGATCTGATCCCGATCATGGTGGTCGGCGCCTCGCCCAACGTCTTCACGGTGCCGGCGAGCTCGCCGCACAAGTCGATGCAGGAGCTGCTCGCCTGGGTGAAGGCCAATCCCGGCAAGCTCAACTGGACCACGCCCGGGCAGGGCACGACGCCCTTCCTCAACGGCGAGTACATGAAGCAGCAGCTCGGCCTGCAGATGGTGCACATCCCGTTCAGCGGCGGTGGCCCGGCGACGCAGGCGACGGTGGCCGGCCAGGTCGATCTCTATGCGTCCAATCTCGGTACGGTGGTCGCCCTGATCGACGGTGGGCAGCTCAGGGCGGTGGCCATGACCTCGCGCGAACGCTGGCCGGACCTGCCCAACGTGCCGACACTGGTGGAACTGGGCGTCAAGGACGCCGTCTCCGACACTTTCCAGGGCCTGTTTGCCCCGGCCGGCACGCCACAGCCAATCATCGACAAGATCGCGCGCGAGCTGGGCAAGATCCTCAGCCAGCCGGACATGAAGGAGAAGTTCAGGAAGGGCGGCCTTCCCGTGCTGGCCGAGGGCCCCGAGAAATTCAAGGAGCGCGTCGCGCGTGAGGTGGCGTTCTACAAGAACATCGTCGAGAAGGGTGGGCTCAAAGTGAAATAGGGTTCGTTGTGCGCTTCTGTAATCAGGCAACGATCGAGGACATCTAACACATGGCTCTGAGCAAGAGACTATCCGCTCGCCTCGCCGGCGTAGCGCTTGTGGCTGCACTGTCTCTGGCGCTGGCGGCACCATTCGCCAACGCCCAGCAGTGGCCGGAGAAGAACATCACCATCGTCGCCGCCTTCCCGCCGGGCGGCGGCACGGACATCATGTCCCGGCTGCTGTACGGCCCGCTGCAGGAGGCGCTCGGCAAGCCGGTGATCATCGAGAACCGCGCCGGCGCCAGTGGCAACATCGCCATCCAGGCGGTCGCGCGCATGCCGGCGGACGGCTACACGATCCTCGCCTGCTCCTCCTCGTTCGTGCTCAACCCGAGCATGCTGGCGGGCGCCACCTACGACCCGCAAAAGGACTTCATCCCGCTGATGATGGTCGGCGCGTCGGCCAACGTGCTCGTCGTGCCGGCCGCTTCGCCGCACAAGACCATGCAGGAGGTGATCGCCTACGCCAAGGCGAATCCCGGCAAGCTGAATTGGACCTCGGCCGGCGCCGGCACCACCCCTTATTTTGCCGGCGAGTACATGAAACAACAGCTCGGCCTCACAATGGCACACGTGCCGTTCACGGGCGCCGGCCCCGCCACGCAGGCTGCCGTCGCCGGCCATGTCGACCTCTACGCGTCGGCTTACGCCAGCATCGCTCCCCAGATCGACGACGGGCAGTTGAGGCCGCTGGCCGTCGCCGCCGCCAAGCGCCTGCCGCAGCTGCCGGATGTGCCGACCCTTATCGAGCTTGGCCTGAAAGATGCGGAGTTCGAGACGTTTCAGGCGCTGTTCCTGGTGGCGGGCACGCCGCAGCCGATCGTCGATCGGCTGGTCACAGTGCTATCGAAGATCCTGGCCAATCCGGAAATCAAGGCACGCATAGAGAAAACGGGCCTGCCCGTGCTCGCCGAGGGGCCGGACAAGTTCGCCGCCCGCATCGCCCGCGAGCTGCCGTTCTACAAGGGCATCATCGAGAAGGGTGGTCTCAAGGCAAAGTAGAGCGGGTGGGGTCAGACCCATGAGCCTGACCCCTTCGGTTCCCACCGCGTTGGACATTACGACCGGCGCGCGTGCGCAACCAGGGCGGCATGCCGGCGCTCGGCGTTGCGCAACTTGATGCGCTCGCCATCCACAGGGATTGGGAACGCCATCAGCGAGCCGATTGCATGATATGGTGCCGGTGTGTCAGCGGGCCACATGCGGCGTTCCAAAGCCTCCAGACTCTCGCAGCCCGGCACTATCGCCACCGCTCACAGGTGCGTGTGCTCCCTGGTCAACAGGAAGGAAATTCGGATGGATGCCCTGCTGACGCTCGCTGCCGATCCAGCTGCCTGGGCGGCACTCCTCATGCTCATTGCGATGGAGGTTGTGCTCGGCATCGACAATCTGATCTTCATCGCCATCCTGAGTAACCGACTTCCCGAGCATCAGCGTGAGACCGCACGCCGTATAGGCCTCGGCGGGGCTCTCATTTTGCGGCTTGCTCTGCTTGGAACGGTCGCACTTATTGTCAAGCTGACGTCGCCGGTCCTGACGATCATGGGCAAAGGCTTCTCATGGCGCGATCTTATCTTGATCGCTGGCGGCGTGTTCCTCGTCTGGAAGGCGACCAAGGAAATTCATCACCGCGTCGACCCCGATCCGGGACCCGACATGTTCAACTTCCAGACCGTCAGCCTCGGTTTTGGGGCAGCTATCGGACAGATCCTGTTGCTCGATGTCGTGTTCTCCGTGGACAGTATCATCACGGCAGTCGGCATGACGCCGCACGTGCCGATTATGGTCATCGCGATCATCGTGACTGTCTGTGTCATGCTCGTCGCTGCGACCCCGCTCGCCAATTTCATCAATGCCCACCCGACGATCGTGATGCTTGCGCTTGCCTTTCTTCTGATGATCGGCATGGTCCTCATCGCTGAGGGTTTCGGCGCACATGTCCCGAAAGCCTATCTCTACGCGGCGATGGCGTTCTCGGCTCTGGTCGAAGGGCTCAACTTGCTCGATCGGCGCGCGCGCCAGAAGCACATGGCGAAACCTGGCGAGGCTGTCGTTGCGAAGAGGGAGTAGTGGTGACTGAGTGGAAAGAGCCATGATGCAGGATTTCAATGGTCGCGCCGACGCTTTCCTGCGTCATGAAGCTGCTGGCGGCATCGTCCTTCTCGTCGCAGCCGTGTTGGCCCTCCTGCTCAGCAATTCGCCTCTGGCTTGGGCTTACGACGCACTGCTGCACACGCCGATGTCTGTCCGCATCGGTACCTTCGCGATCGACAAGCCGTTGTTGCTCTGGATCAACGATGGGCTGATGGCCGTCTTCTTTTTCCTGGTTGGCCTTGAAGTAAAGCGTGAAGTGCTAGTCGGAGACCTGTCGTCGGTACAGCGCGCGATTCTGCCATTGATAGCGGCTGTGGGCGGCATGGCCGTTCCGGCTGTGATCTATGCGATGATCAATGCAGGGAGCCCAGTAGGTCTCAGGGGATGGGCCATTCCCGCAGCGACGGACATCGCGTTTGCAGTCGGCGTGCTTGCGCTGCTCGGTTCCCGCGTACCAGCCTCGTTGAAGATTTTCCTGTTGGCGCTGGCAATTGCCGATGATCTTGGGGCAATCATCATCATCGCCTTGTTCTACGCACATGATCTTGCGCCAGCCGCGCTCGGCCTCGCGCTAGCCGGTGCAGTTGTTCTGTTCGGTCTGAACCGCGCGGGCGTGCGTTCCTTCGCGCCTTACATGATCGTCGGCGCCTTCATGTGGGCGTGTGTGCTGAAGTCAGGCGTGCACGCGACGCTTGCGGGCGTCGCCTTGGCAATCGCCATCCCGCTGCGCAACGATGGCGAAGGTCCGTCAATGCTGGAGCGAGCAGAGAATGCGCTCGAGCCGTGGGTTCATTTCGGCGTCGCCCCGATCTTCGCCTTTGCCAATGCTGGTGTGTCGCTGGCGGGATTCAATCTCAATTCCGTAGTTGCGCCTATTCCACTAGGGATCGCCGCAGGACTGTTCTTCGGCAAACAGATTGGCATTCTCGCCAGCACGTGGATCGCCGTGAAGCTCGGCATCGGCGAGATGCCGCAGGGGGCAAGCTGGCGGCAAGTTTATGGTGTCGCCATTCTGGGTGGCATCGGCTTCACCATGAGCCTGTTCATCGGCACGCTCGCGTTTCCAGATCCATCATACGCGGTCGCCGTTCGCATCGGCGTGCTCGCGGGGTCGATCTCTTCGGCAGTATTGGGTTATGCGGTGCTGCACTGGTCCCCGCAGGTTCCGACGCTCGGCGAGGCCAAGGATAGTGGCGTCGTTCCGACATGAAACGCACAGCACAGCGCGTTCCTGAACGACACTACAGCATCCGGATCACAAATGCGTCAATCGCTCCACGCTCGACCCGCTTCTCATGTAGTCCCGGATTGCTGACTTGATCCGGAGGAAATCAGCTGATGAACGGAACGAATTTCGAACGCCATCGCTGGTATACACGCTCCCTGCCTCAAGCCACCCTACCGAGCGCGCTGAATTTCAGATTGCAATCTCAATGACATACGTGTTCATTGTTTCATCCCGCCCGGATCGGCGAACGAGATGCGGCCATCAGCCCAGACATATCGCTTCAAGTGCGCGAGATTGGTGGCGCTGCGCATGATGACGGCGCGCTCGTAGGCGGAAATGCCGTGGCTGCCACGGCCGCGATCGCCATAGGTGTTTCCCGGCGCGGCGAGCACGGCGCCCGAGGTCAGAGCTAGCGTGGCGATGGCGATAATGGTCGATTTCATGGCGTGGTCTCCACTGTTGGGCCCGGCTGTCGAATCAGCTGCTGAGTCTCAGGCCGGTCGGCCGGGGTGATATCGCAAAGACGCTGATCACCGACCATTTCCGTCGATAAAAATCATTAAAAATCAGAAAGTTAGAAGGAGTTTTCCTGAATAGTTGTTCATCACCAATGCTGGTCGCCCCGCGGACCGTGAAGCCTGCCTCACGAGCGCGGCAGCCGCGCGATGCGCCATCTCCCTCGTGCGCCAACCGATGCTACACATTGGCGGCAAAGTTTCTGCCTTTGGTCTGTTGGAGCCCCAACCTATCCTCTGCGTCCCCGGACAAGCGATCCGACCGCGAGGTCGGAACGCGAAGATCCGGGGTCTTCACCCTTCTGAAATGGGGAGGACCCCGGCTCTGCGCGGCCACCACCGCTTCGGCCGGGGACGCAGATCAATAGGGTGCTAACTTATGTTAGTGCGTATGGGCCTGACCCCGCCTTCGATGACGTCGCGCCTCAACCCAGCATCTTCTCGACGTACTCCCAGTTGACCAGGCTGTCGAAGAAGGCCTCGAGGTACTTTGGCCGCGCGTTGCGATAGTCGATGTAGTAGCTGTGCTCCCAGACGTCGCAGCCAAGGATTGGCTGGGCGCCGTGCATCAGCGGGTTTTCGCCGTTCGGTGTCTTGGCGACTTCGAGCTTGCCGCCCTTGACGACCAGCCAGCACCAGCCCGAGCCGAACTGCGTGACGCCGGCCTGGACGAAGTCGGTGCGCAGCTTGTCATAGCCGCCGAACTCGGCGACCAGCTTCTCCAGCTTGCCCGGCAGTTTCTTGCCGCCGCCACCCTTCATCATCCAGTTCCAGAAGTGGAGATGGTTGTAGTGCTGGCCGGCATTGTTGATCAGCGGTGCGTTCTTCTCGGTAAACGCCTTCTTGCAGATCTCTTCCAGCGACAGGCTCTCGTAGGGCGTGCCGGCCTTGGCCGCGTTGCCGTTGGTGACGTAGGCGAGGTGATGCTTGTCGTGGTGGAACTCCAGCGTCTCGCGCGACATGTATGGGGCCAGCGCATCGTGGGCATAAGGCAGGTCAGGCAGCTTGAAGGTCATGGGTTTACTCCCGCGTTACGTGACGAGATGGATGGGTCAAGTCTTGGATGGCTGGACCCTAAGTGGTTGGGCGGCGGCTGGCAAGGCGGTGCACAGGCAGCGCGGGTGCGCATGGCGTCTCAGCGACCCCGGCCCGTCAAGCCAATCACCGCGCCGCAAACTGCGAAGAAACGACCAGGGCCACGCCGGCGATCAGCAGCACCAGCAGGACGAGGCGATCGAACCGGCGATCGTCGAGCCGGCGATACACCATGGCACCGAGAAACGTGCCGATGATCGCGGTGGGCAGGGACCACAGCAGCGCGGCGCGAAATTCTTCGGTCATCAATCCTGCAATGGCACTCGAAACCAACATCGCTGATAACACCACGGCGTTGTAGACTTGGAAGACGCCGCGGCGCTCGTCCTTGCCCCAGCCCTGCAGGCTCGCCCAGATGATTGGCAGCGGGCCGGAGAGCGCGGCAAGGCCGGCCATCAGGCCGCCACCGATGCCGACCGCCAGATCGGCCTTCAGTCCCGCGCCCTTGACGCGCAGTCCCGCGCCGCCCAGCAGCATGAACGTGCAATAGCCGATCAGTACAAGGCCGACGACAAGCTTGAATGTGCTGAGACCGACATGCGGCAACAAAGCCGTGCCGAGTGGTATGCCAAGCAGGCCGCCGATCACCAACGGTAGCGCGCGCGGCCAGGCGATGTACCGCCAGATGGCGGGCAGTGTCTGAGCCTGCCCGGCGACGCCGATGGCAGCGCCTAGCATGGCCGCCGTCGCCGGCGAAACCGCCAGCAGAAGCAGCGGCATCGAGGTCAGCGCCGTGCCGAAGCCCGTCAGGCCGTTGACGAAGCCGCCGGCAAATGCGCCGGCAACGATCAGCAAGGTATCAGCCGCCATTCGCAATTCCTCGCCCCGGTGCGCATGGCGTGAGGCGGTGTTGTCCGTGTTCGCGTTCGCTTGAAGTCGGTTCGATCAGCACCATATAACCTGCTATGACAGATGCCAGCGCCTCGCGACGAGGGCTGGGGTGGCGGAGGCCAATGCATGGCTCCGCCGGAATGACTGGGCTGCGCATACCAAGGTCGCTTCGAGAAGGGCTTTGCGAAGATGTCACGACTACCCGGACTGGCGAACCCGTTGCTACTCGGGTTCGAAGAGATCGAGCGGCTGATTGAGCGCCTCGGCAAGGGTGGCGGGGATGGCTATCCCCCCTACAACATTGAGCGCATCGCCAAATCCGACGGCGGCCCCGAGCTGCTGCGCATCACATTGGCCGTGGCCGGATTCACGCGTGATCAGATCGAGATCTGGGTCGAGGACAATCAGCTGGCCATCCAAGGCCGCCAGCAGGAAGACCAGGCGCGCGTGTACCTTTATCGCGGCATCGCTGCCCGCCAGTTTCGGCGTACCTTCGTACTCGCGGACGGCATCGAAGTTCGGTCGGCGGATCTCAATAACGGGTTGTTATTCATCGATCTCGTCCGCAACGAGCCGGAGCGAACCGTGCGCCGCATCGAGATCGGATTGGCCAAATCTCGCGCATAGAGGCGCGAAAGGCACGCTGTGCCCGGCAAGCACCTGCTAGAATGGTATTAACGATAGCCTAACCAATCGAATCGACGGATGCTGCGCAGGCAGTCTCTTTTAACAGAGGCAGTGCCATCTTGTGCCAAAGCCGTCGTAGGCATGGAGTGGAGCCATGGAACAGAAGTCGACGAAGCGCGGGAAGCCGGGTGGCAAGTCCAGCAAGGCTGCCTTGCTCCTGAGCCAGCGCGAGTTGGCACGGCTCGGTGGCGGCGAAGTTGCTTACATCCGCAGCATGACCACCGACGAAGCCATGAAGCTCTACCCGGCCATCAAGGGATTGCCGCGCGGCATCTGCGTCTTTGCGTTACACGCTGCCGACGGTACACCCATTGCCTTGACCGACAGCCGCCAGGCTGCGATCGGCCATGCCATCGGCGACAAGCTGGCGATCGCCAGCCTGCATTGAGGCGGGTGCAAGGACTTACCCCCGATAGTGCGAGAACTGGCCGTGCGGGCGGAAACGCTCCATGAAAGCGGGAACCACTGTGTCCACGGATTGCGCCGCGGTAATGCCAAGGCCGGCCAGCGTTCGCCCGTCCCGTTCGGCGGCCGCGCCGACGATATTATCCACCTGCAGCATGCGCACCTGATCGAGCGTCAGTGGCCGCATCGCATTGGGCAAGGGCGCGGTCAGGATCGTCATCAACTTGGCCGCCCAGAACGGCAGCGGCAGGTAGCGGGGATGTCGGCCAGACCATGCCTTGGTCTTGTCGAGCAGTTGCCGGAAGGTCGCCACGTCCGGTCCGCCAATCTCGTAGGTAGCGCCCGGCACGGCACGCCCAGTCGCTGCCGCTGCAACGGCTTCGGCCACGTCGCCAACGAACACAGGCTGGAACTTCGTGCGCCCGCCGCCGATCAGGGGCAGGACCGGCGATAGGACCGCCAACCCGCCGAACCGATTGAAGAAATCGTCTTCGGGGCCAAACACGATCGATGGCCTGAGGATCGCCGCGCCTGGAAACTCGGTCAGCACGGCGGCTTCGGCCTCGGCCTTGGAGCGTGCATAGGCGGACTTCGAGCGTGGGTCAGCGCCGATCACCGACATGTGCACCAGGTGCTGAGCACCGGCCGCCCGCGCCGCCCTGGCGACATCGCGCGCGCCCTGGACATGCACGGCGCCGAAAGTCTGCCGGCCGGCCGGCGTCATGATGCCGACGAGGTTGACGACCGTGCTCGCCCCCTCGACCGCGCGCGCGATCGAGTCAGGGTATCTGATGTTGGCTTGCACGGCGTGGATCTGGCCGACCCCGCCCATCGGCTGCAGATGGCCCGCCAGATCCGGCCGGCGCACCGCCGCGCGCACACGCCAGCCCTGCCGGGCCAGCGCCCGCACCGTGTGACGGCCAACAAATCCCGACCCGCCGAAGACCGTTGCGAGCCTGGCCGCGTCCTGCCCTGAAGCCATGTGCCTGTCACCTTCATGCCGCTGTTCGTCACGTGCTGCGCCAGCACATACACGAGCCGACGCCGACTTTGAAGCTGCACCGGCGTCGCCTCACCCCATCGCCGGCATGCTGATCTGCGTCAGTTCGGGCGCGCCGGGCACGAATGTGCCCTCCACCTGCAGGCACCGGCCGATCATGCGGCCACGACCGGTGAATTCCTGGGCGATGGCCACATGCTCGCGCTCCCATGCGGCGAGGTTGGCCGCGATCGCCCCGGCATCGCCGGCGGCGCGCAGCGCCGCGGCCAATCCCCAAGCCGCACGCATCGCCTTGGCCGTCGAAGCGCTCACATGTGGACGCGTCGCCGCCGCGGCATCGCCGATCAGCAGCTGACGGCCGAAAACCATGCCCGTGGGCTCGACGTCATGGATCGGCGTCACGAACGGGTCGGACAGCGCGAACACCTCGGCCGCGGCCGGCGGCAACTCCGCCTCGACGTCGCGGCGAAACTGATCAATCTGGCGTTGCCGCACCATGCCTGCCCGCAATGATGTCGGGCGGTGCACGCCGTCGCGGTCGGTCATCAGCGCCGCGAGATCGGCGCCCTCGCCGACATTGCGATACCAGATCGCGTTGATGCGCCGCTCGCCCTCGCCATTGCCGTCGGCTTCGCCGGGCACCGGATAAAGAATGACGTGGCTGAGGCCGGGGATGACGAAAATGCGCGCATCAACCAGGATTGCTCGCGTCTCGGTGCTGAGCGAAGCCTCCGGCACCAGCCCGCGCCAGGCCACGTAACCGGAATACCGCATGTCTGCCGTCGGGCACAGACGCGCACGTGCCGAGGAAGCGATGCCATCGGCGAACACAACCAGATCGGCGACCTCGACATCGCCGCCAGCAAATCGAACCTCGACTTTGTCGCCGTGGTGCGTGGCGCCGATACATGCCTGTCCGCAGCGATAATTCACCCGATCGAAACGGCTCAGCAACGCCCGGTAGAGACTGCCCCAGGACGCGAACTGCCCGGCCTCGGGCTGCTCGAAGATGATCTGATTGCCCGGCCCAGCCCGGCGCGGGGCCAGATGGCGGTCGAACAGCGTGCGTGTCGAAGCGGGGCCGAGATCGATTTGGGCCTCACGCCAGAGCATCTCGGCCATGCGCGGCTGCACGCGGATACCCGCGCCATTGCCACGCAGAATTTCCGGCGCGCGCTCGTAGACCCGCACGCGGAAGCCCGCGTCCTGCAAGGCAATGGCGGTGAACAGCCCGGCGTGCGAGCCGCCGATCACAACAATGTCCTCGAGCGTCCGCGCCATCGTGCTGCCTGTCTGCCAGCGCCTGTCATAGCTATAGTCGGGGATACAGCCCGGCTCCAGGCCGTCCCGCGCGATGCTGTCGGGTGCCACCGTCCAGGCCCACGTTGGCAGGCAAGTTAGCCGTCAATGAACTCGGCTCTGGAGGGCGTACCCTTTTCACTATAGAAAAGTAAATAGCGTTTGTTTTCAGTGAGGTTGTGGCATGGCCATGGAGACCGTGAGCGAAACCGTGGCGCCCGATGCCGCCGAAGCGGCACGACTGGCGGTCGAGCAGCGGCTGCGTCTGAGAAGCGATGGCCGCGACTACTTCGAGGAGAACTTCGACAAGACGCTGGCGGCGATGCTCAGGGCCAACGTCGCCACGATGTGGCGACGTATCGGCGCCGTGGTGCTCGGCCTCGCCCTGGTGGGCGCCGGCATCGGCACCTACGTTGCGGGATATCGCGCATTCCTGATGCAGGAAGCGCTTGTGGCGGCGGCGGGCGTCATATTGATCGGTTGGGCAGTCCTCTACTTGCGAAGCCGCAAGGAGGGCTCGCTGCGGGACGTCGAGAAGGGTCTCGACGAGTTGAGCGAGCTTGACCTCGACACCTTGATCGCCCGCGCCGATGAGCGCCTGGCCTTTGTCGGCGACACCGACCTGAAGGAGAAACTCGTGCTGCGCGGCTTTCCGGATCGGCTGCGCCTGCCCGGAGCCTTCTTCGGTGGGCGCATCGGCTCGGATGGGCGCACGCGCTTCTCGCCGGTCGGCATCACGGTGTTCGCGCTCGGCAAGGATACGGTCGCCGCCTACAAGGGCGCCATCGATCTGACATCGGGCGACATCCTCTATGAACGTCTCGTCGAGTTTCCTTATCGCGACATCCGCGCCCTGGAGCTGGTCGTCTCCACCCGCGGGGAAACTGGCGCCGACGCCGAGCCGCCAAAAAAGGTGGGGCCGATACAGGCCATGGCCAACGCCGCTGCGCGCCGGTCCCGTGCGCAGCGGCCGCAGAAAGACAAAGAGGCGCTCGTCATCCACCTGTCGACCGCGGTCAGTGTCGAGTCCGTGCTCGTCGACCGTGGGTTCGTCGATGCCTGGAAGGGCGAGAAACTCGGTCTGATCGCGCCGGTCGAGACCGAGGAGCATTGCCGCGCCGTCTGGCAAACCCTGCGCGAGCGCTGGCGCGCGGCGCTTGCTGGATAGTGCAGGGGGAGTGGGGAGTAAGGGAGTAGGAAACGGCCTATGCTCGCTACTCGACCGCAGGATATGCTCCCTACTCCCTACTCCCCCACTTCAGCGAGCCTTCCATGTCCGCTCTCAAGACCATCGATCTGACGCTGCCGGCCAGCACGGACACGTTGCGTGAGCTGGAGATCGGCACGGTCGTCTATCTGAAAGGGCGGGTTTTTACGGCACGCGAGGGCGTCTACAAGCGCGCCGTCGAGGATGGCCACCCGCTGCCTGCCTCGCTCGCCGAACTCGGCAGCGCCAATTTCCACTGTTCGCCGGCCGCCTCGATCGCGCCGGACGGGCGCATGACCGTCGGCGCCGTCACGGCCACCGCCTCGTTCCGTTTCAACACGTGGCTCGATGGCTGGTTCGCCATGTCGAAATGCAACGTCATCATCGGCAAGGGCGGCATGACCAGCGACATCTATCGCCGGTCGTTCGTGCCCAATAACGCCATCTATCTGACCACCGTCGGCTATGGCACCGGGGCCTTGCTCGGGCGCGGCATCAAAAAAGTCGTTGCCGCGCACTGGCTCGAGGAACTCGGGCTCGCCCAGGCCATCTGGGTGTTGGATGTGGAGCGCTTCGGGCCATTCCTGGTCGAGAGCGACCTGGCCGGCAACTCGCTGTTCGAGCGCGAGAACGCCAAGATCGCACCTGGTCTCGCCGCGCTCTATGCCGGCACCCGGCCCGCCACGTTGCGCCGCTTCGGCGAGACCGACGACAAGACCGATGAGCTGATTTGATGGCCGGCTGCGGGTTGCGAGCCGATGGCCCAAGGGACTACAGTGTGCACCATGAACGAGATCGCGCACGCTCGACGACCACTCCAAACGACCCAGGGCGCGCAGCATTTTCCTCGCCTGAAGTGGACGCTTGCCGAGTTCGAGCGCCTGATGGAGCTTGGCGTCTTCACCGAGCAGGATCGTGTTGAGCTGATCGGCGGGGAGTTGGTTCCGATGGCTGCGAAAGGCATTCGGCACGAAGTCGTGCGGCACGAGCTCCACAAGTGGCTGCGAAAAAGCCTGCCTCAACAGATCGACTACGCCGTCGAGATCGGTTGGAGACCAGATGCCGAGACCTATCTCGAGCCGGACCTGCTCATCTACCCGGATGGTTTCAGGGCAGCCAAAGTTCCGGCTGCCGAGGTGCTTCTGCTGATCGAAGTCGCGCACGCGAGCCTCGCCGATGACAAGAAACGCAAGGCGCCCATTTATGCCGCGCTCGGGGTCCGCGAGTATTGGGTTGTCGATGCGGTGACCCTCGAGTCGACCGTGTATCGTGAGCCGACGGCGGGTGGATACGCGAAGGCAAGCACGATCGACGGTAACAGCCCGCTCCAGCCGGCGTTCATTGCGGGTCTTGCGCTGAAACTTGCCGGACTGGACTTGGAGTGAGTCGACAACTGTTTGCTGAGCGCGCCACGCACCTCATGCAGCCAGCTGCGCTGGCGATGACGTATCACCCAGCGATCGCCGCCGCGATCTTCTCGGCGACCATGATCGCCGGGATGTTGGTGTTGGCGCGCGGCACGGTCGGCATGACCGAGGCGTCGGCGATCCTTAGCCCAGCGACGTTGCGCACCCGGCCGGCGGGATCGACCACGGCATGATGATCGTCGGGCCGGCCCATGCGGCAGGTGCCGCACAGGTGGAACGTGCCCGCGACATTGGTCTTGATGTGCTCGGCCAGGCGCGCGTCATCGGCGGCCAGCTTCGCCAGATCCGACACGCCGCTGGTCAGCCCCGACAGCAGTCGGTCGCTGAGCGGCGGGAAAATGTCGAGCAGCCGCGCTATGGCGGCCGTCTTGAGCCTGTTGGCGGGCGTCAGCTGATTGAGCCGGCGCAGATTATCGGTGTAGCGCACCGGGAAAGGCCGGCCGCCGAGTGCACGCACCTCGTCGAACAGGATCATCTCGGTGGCGCGGCGGAAGCCCCCCATCATGCGCTGGAGATCGCGCTCGTCGTCCATGAAGTTGCATTCGACCCGTGGCGGCAGGTGCGGATCAGCCGACATCAGCGTGACGCGGCCGCGCGAAAACTGCTTCCACAGCACCGGGCCCATGTTGGCGATCTGCGCGCCGAGCCTGTTCCACGACGACTTGCTCTGGATGTTCATGCACATGTCGGTCGGCGGACAGCCCGGCACGCCCGACGACCAGCGCATGCCGGTGACCTGCGAGGTTCTCAGGCTGTCTTGCTGGCGCGATGGCTTGCGCAGGTGCATGCCGATGAACAGCACCGGATGGTTCGACAGGTTGGCGCCGACGCCGGGCATGTCGGCGCGGACCTGGATGCCCTGGTCTTGCAGGTCCCTGGCCGGGCCGAAGCCGGCGCGCATCAGGATGGCGGGCGAGCGGATGGCGCCGGCGCTGAGGATCGTCTCGCGCGCGGCGAACGTGCGCGTCTCGCCCGCCACATCGGCCGCGACGCCGGTGACGCGTCCTTCGGCCATCAAGAGGTCCGTCACTGTTGCAAACGGGATAATCGTCAGGTTGGGGCGGCGGCGGACCTCGGCCGTCAGATAGCTGATGGCACTGGAGGCGCGATGCTCGATCGTATTGCTCATCGGCAGCGAGCAGTAGCCATCGCGGAAGTCGCCGTTCATGTCGGCGACATAGGGCATCTGGCGGGACTGGGCGAAGGCATGCACGGCGCGCGCCAGCGGCGTCCATTCCGCCTGCTTGACGCGACGGATGGTGACGGGACCGCCCTTGCCGTGCGCGTCGCCACCGAAGTCGAGGTCGGCTTCGAGCTTGCGGTAGAAGGGCAGCACGCCGGCCCAGTTCCACCCGGTGGCGCCGAGCGACTCCCATTCGGCGTAGTCGTCGGGCGTGCCGCGCAGCGCCACCATGCCCATCACCGAGGAGCCGCCGCCCATGATGCGGCCCTGATCCATGTTGACGGCGGCGGAGGTGTCGCGGCGGCGCCAGTGCACCTTCTGCTCGGGCCACATGTAGGCCTTGTTGTAATAGGAGGCCGGATAGATATCGAGCACGTCGGCGGGCTCGGCGCCGGGCGGCGTGTCGCGGCCCGCCTCCAGCAGCAGCACCGATCGATTGGAGTGCTCCGACAACCGAGCAGCCATGGCGCATCCCGCCGAGCCGCCACCGACGACGATAATGTCGTAGCCGGTGCCCGTCGTGTCGAAGACGCGCCGGCGTCGTGGCTCGGTCTTGGACGGGTCAATGGCCATGGCGCGTCGGTCCTTTGCTCAATCCCTGGCTTGGGGGGTACGTTGGGATGTCGACCATGCACTTGGGGGAGGGGGAGCGCGCGCCGTCCGCAGGCCTGCCCCGCGGATCATAAACGTACCGCTTGGGCGGTCGAACCGGAAGCCATGCCGTGACGTTCTTTTTTGCGCTCGCGCCGGTTGGCGGGAAGCCGGGTGTACCGACACCCCTTGCGTGGCCGATCTTGCTACATGGTCGAGAATGCGGCAAGGATTGCCACTGTGCTGAGTCGGATTGCTGCGTTGCTGTTGCTTCAACCCGCCAACCATTGGCGGCACTGGCCAGGCCATCCACATGACCGAGGACAACGCACGGTCGGCAATGTCGACGGGGATCGCGCAAGACCCCGCCGAACCGACCCATCGCGAGCGCCGTGTGCTCAACGTCGGCGGCAACAGCAAGGCCATACCGATCCCGCCGCACTACTCTGGCTGGACCCACCACCTGCTCGACATCGACCCACGCGGCGCCCCCGACGTGCTGTGCGATGCGCGCGAGCTGGCGACGCATACGGCGGAAAGCTACGACGCCATCTACTGCTCGCACAACCTCGAACACTATTTCACCCACGACGTGCCGCGCGTACTGAAGGGCTTCCTGCACGTGCTGCGGCCCGACGGTTTTGCCGAGATTCGCGTGCCCGATATTGGCGCGCTCATCCGCACCGTTGTCACGCGCAATCTCGAATTGGACGACGTCATCTACGTCTCTAAGGCAGGGCCGATCCTCGTTCGCGATGTCATCTACGGCTACGGCCGCGAGATCGAGGCAAGCGGGCAGGACTTCTATGCCCACAAGACCGGTTTTTCGCCGGCGGTGTTGCGCAAGGCGCTGGCGACCGCCGGCTTCCGCCAGCTCATGTTCGCCAACGGCGAGTTGGAGGTTCGGGTCATCGCCTTCAAGACCGCACCGACCGATTATCACCGCACGCTGTTCAAGATGGCAGATGGCGTCGTGGTGACCTGAAGCGGTTCAGACACCGCCCACGACCTGTTTCAATTTCTCGATCGCCGTCCGCGTCGTGGTCAGCACCTGGCGGCCGGGGACGTTAGCGATCTTGTGATAGGCGAGACTCAGCGAAAACTGGCCGAGCAGCAGCGCGTCGACGTCCTCCATCCCCTTCGCTGTCTCCGCCAGCATCAGATCATGTTTCTCGCGGTTCTTCTCGACCAGGATGACCTTGCGCGCGTCCTCGCGCACCTCACTCCTGGCCGTGAAGGACCGGCCATTGGCCTTGGCGTAGCGGTTCAAGTCGCGCATCAGGTCGTCGCGACTCCACGGCGAGGTGGTGATGATGCCGAAC
The DNA here is from genome assembly GCA_964498125.1 of uncultured Devosia sp. GTDB lineage: Bacteria > Pseudomonadota > Alphaproteobacteria > Rhizobiales > Hyphomicrobiaceae > CAMDBL01. The sequence goes on from CAZCGE010000060.1 coordinate 20,719, forward strand.
TTGGCGCCGGCCTTGAACGCCGCCTCGACGAGTCCGTCGAACGCCGTCAGCAGCGGCATCGTGTAGCGCGGGCGAATCTGCTCGATCGGCTCGCCGAACACCGAGCCGGTGAACAGCATCGCCGCCGGATTGCCCTTGGCGTTCTGGTCGACCAGCGCGGTGACGCGGGCATGGATCTCGGGCGTATAGATCCGATCACGGCCGATGTAGTCGAAATAGATCATGTCATCGATGGTGTGGCCGACCTGGGCCTCGGGCCACAACTCGCGGAAACCGTCCTCGACATCGGCGACGACGAGCGACATGGGAGAGATGACGCCGATGCGTGGGGGCATGGGGGGCTCGCGTGGGGTGTCTGACATCCTGATCGGTCGGGCTGCCCGGTCGGGGTCAGACCCATGGGTCTGACCCCGACCGTCCGTTCACCCCAAAAACTTCCTGAGCGCCGCGTTGAACTCCTTGGGGTGCGTCAGATTTGATACGTGCGTCGCACCCGGGATAACGACGTAGCTGGACCCCTTCAGGTCCTCGCTCATCTTCTTCATCAGCGGTGGGAAGGGGCCATCCTCGGAGCCGACCAGGAATAGGGTCGGAGTCTTGATCTTGCCGACGTTCTCGGCCTGGTTGCCGCCGGCCAGCGCGCCGGTGCAGCCGTTGTAGCCCTCGATCGAGGTCTCGACGATGGTCTGCGCCAAGGCCTTGATGCTGTCCGCGTACTGCGCCTTGAGATCGGCATTGAACCAGGGATCGATGGAGCCCGCGACCATCGCCTGCATGCCCTTCTCCGCCACCAGGACGCGGCGGTCGGCCCACTGCTTGGTCTGGTCCGGCGGGCTGTCGCCGCGGCAGTCGCAGACGGCGAGCCGATCGATACGATGGCCATGCGCGATGCCGAGCTGCATGGCGGTGATGCCGCCAAGCGACAAGCCGCAGAAATGGCTCTTTTGGATACCGAGGTGATCCCACAGTCCGACCACGTCGCGCGCCAGCTGATCGAGCGTGTAGAACCCCGGCGTTGCAGTGGAATTGCCATGCCCGCGCACGTCATAGGTCAGCACGCGGAAATCCTTGCAGAACTCCGCCACCTGCGGCCACCACATGGTGTGGTCGAGCCGCAACGAGTTCGAGAAGGTGAGCCACGGCCCCGTCGAGGGGCCAGCCACCTCATAGTACATCTGGAAACCGTTGACGTGCGCCTTGGGCATGGCAAACCTCCGGATTGGGGTCGGGTGTGGTTTTTGGATGGCGCGAGCGTAGCACGGGGGCGGATGGGTGTTCCACCGGAGTGGCGCGGGGCTGGCATGACTCGATGAGGCGCTGCCTCAAAGGTGCGGTAGCTTCCGAGTTTTAGCTTGGTGATCCCTAATACGTTGAAGGGCAAGGAATCGCACGTTTCCACAATCAAGAACGCATCGCGAACGTTAGGCGCGCGCCCGCAACTGCGGCACCTCGTCAATGGAGCATGGACTTTTAGAATAGATTAACACTTTCTGATGCTTACCTGACGAATGAATGGAAATTCATGTGGATAAGGTCTTGCATGAACTGATTCGTTGAGTTACATTTGACTCAACATGCCCGGCCCCTCTGCTCCTCACGGAGTACGGGTCGGTCTTATTTCGTGGCATACTTGCCGTATGCCGATTCCCTACGCTAAGCCTCACCTCCCAATCAATGACCAGCTTGCGCTCTTAGAGAGACGCGGCATGACCATCACCGATAGAGTGAGGGCAGCCGACCACCTGCAGCGCATTGGCTATTACCGCTTGAGCGGCTATTGGTACCCTAGCCGTCAAATTGAGACTGTCCTGAACGAGCACGGCAAGCCTACCGTTTGCGCTCGCGAAGAGTTCCGTGCAGGCACGACCTTCGCGCACGCTGTAGACCTCTGCATTTTCGACAAGAAACTTCGCCTCATTTTTCTCGATGCTTTTGAGCGGATCGAGGTGTCGTTGCGCGTTGAAGCCGCGCTTCTCTTGAGCGCCCACCATCCGCTCGCCCACCGCGATCCCCAACTACTTGATGCGAAGTTCGCGGTCACCCCAAACGCTGCCTCCGGCCGGACGCTTCATCAAGAGTGGCTAGAACGGCTCGACGTCCTTACCAGGAAATCGCGCGAGGAGTTTATCGGGAGCTTTCGCAAAAAATATAACACTGAGCTTCCCATGTGGATCGCGATTGAACTTTGGGACTTTGGAACTTTGTCCCACTTCCTTGGCGGCATGCGCAAGCGTGACCTCAACGTGCTTGCTAAGCGCTACGGCCTACCGCACGGCCAGGCACTTGTGGGCTTCGTCCGCAACCTCAACATAGCGCGAAATGTCTGCGCTCACCACGGTCGCTATTGGAATCGCGTCAACGTCAACCGCCCTTCACTGCCCAAAGTGGGTGAGGTTCCCCTGCTCGATCACCTGCACGACCCGGCAACGCAGAATGGTCGCCTCTATGTGACCGCGGCACTCACGCAGCACTTCATGAAAATCATCTGTCCCAACTCGCAGTGGTCGACGCGCCTTCGGTCATTGATCGACAGTTTCCCGGCGGGTCCTGGCATCGAGTTCCACCATACTAACTTCCCCGTCAACTGGCAGATCCTCGACCTGTGGCAATAGATCGGTCGAGCCCATGCATGACTGCCTTGTGCCTCCTGAGCAAAAAGCCAATAGCAGCTATTTTGTCTAGCGACTATTGGGAACCTGAGAGTGCGAGCGGTCACTGCTTCCCTGCAGCCTAATCCTGCTTGACCTTGCGTACGGCATTGCGGATGTGCACGCGCGTGTTCCACCGGCGCTGCAATCCAAACTATCGCTGCACCGGCTTGTAGACGCCGGCGTCGCTGTCCCATTCGAGCTGGCCCATTTCCTTGGGGTGCTCCGCGGCCTCTTTCGCCTCGGCCCGCAACCGCGCCGCCACGGCGCGCTCGGCCGCTTTGCGCGACAACCACTTGTAGCCGACGATCAAGCCAGCGCCGGCGATGGCGAGAATGATCAGCTGAGGCATGGATGGACCCTTTCTGCATCGGCTCCAGGCGCGCCGTTGATTGGTCCCGGCAGCCTCAAAGCCCGTAACGAGACCACATGGCACGTGCCTCCATTGCGGACAGTATATCATCTGCCGCCAACAGTGGCGGCACGGTGGCGGGCATTGTGCCAGGCATGGTGAACGCCGCTGTGGACAAGCTCGGTGAACGCAGCAATCGCGACAGTAGCCCGGCTGAGCCGAGCGGCACCAGCTTCAGCCGCACCTTATCGCCGTGCACCTCCCGCATGCGCGATCTGACGTCGCCGATACCATCGATCAGCCCGTGCTCGAGCGCCGTCTTGGCTGACCAGAATGCGCCAGAGAACAATTCGCCATCGGGCGCCGTGAGACGTCCGGCCCGACGCTCCTTGACGACGCCGATGAACACGTCGTGGACGTCGCGTTGCAGGGCCTTGAGGCGAGCGATGTCGTCCGGGTTCTCCGGGCGGAATGGATCGAGCGAGCCCTTGCTCTCACCGGAGGTATAGACGCGCCGCTCGATGCCGAACCGCTCGATCGCCTTGTCGAGACCGAAGCCGGCCGAGATGACGCCAATGGAGCCGACGATCGAGGAGGGGTCGGCGTAGATCTCGTCGCCGGCCAGCGCCAGATAGTAGCCGCCCGAGGCCGCAAGATCCTCGCAGAAGACGTAGACCTTCTTCTTCTTTTCGTCGGCAAGCTGGCGGATGCGCTTGAAGATCAGGCTCGACTGCGCCGGCGAGCCGCCCGGCGAATTGATGACCACGGCCACCGATGGCGTCTTGGAAAGCGAGAAGGCGCGCTCGATCGGCGCGGCCAGTCCAGCGATCGAGAGCCCCGGCCGCAGCGGCGTTGTCAAGCCGATCACACCCGACAAACGCAGGACGGGAACGACGGGATGGCGCCCGAATGGCCACATGTTGGAATTTTCCCCGCGATGGTGAATGGCGCACGATCGCAACAGACGGCGGCTGCCGATCCTGCCGCGATGCCAGCCTTTCTAGGGCATTGCAGCGGATGCGGCCAGGGGGCAGTCAGACGCCGTTACTGCTTGGCCGGGCCGAGCAGATCTCGCAGCTCGCGGACGGCGGCGGCATCGCCTGGCGAAAGCGGACCGCGGGCTTCGGTCTTGTCGATGTAGCGGCGCAACAGGTCCTGCATCTCCGGGTCGATACCCGAGCTCATGGACTCCAGCGCGGCGCCCCCGCCACTGAAGCCGATACTGAAGAAAGTTTTAATCGCTTGAACAGCTCCAAAGCGATCCCAATCGAGACCCACCACGGGCGAAGCCCAGTGACCGGACGCACGGAATGGGATCTTGTCCAGCTCTGGGGCGACGAACGCCGAGAAGGTGCCGCGATAGTCGATCTGACGGGCAATGAGCCGCACCCGCCCTGCGGCATCGGCGGAAAACTGCCGTCCGCTAACCTGCGCTTGCGTCGTCTCAGCGACTCCCTTGTCAATCGTGATCACTGCCGAAAGGCGCTCGACGGGTGTAAGCGCGGTCGGACTGGGCGGCGCAAGTCCCAAATCCTGCCGGAACCGATTGAAGATGTTCTGCCAATCCGTTCTGAGGTCCCAGCCCACGACCGAGCTGCCCGCGGCCGATGTCTGGAAGCTGCCGGACAACGTCGAGATCAACGCCTTCTCGCTCTTGCCGCTCGCCGTCAGCTGTGCACTGGCCGCAGCCTTTCCGGAAAGGAAAGCCCTCATGCCCAGGTCGGACAAGACCTGATCGACCTCGACGCCTTCGGCTGTCAACTCCGCGCTGACCGTGGGTGCCGCCGTCGTGCCATCGACCTGCGCCTTCCCCTTGATCTTGCCACCATGGGACGCCAAGTCGGTCCATTCGAGCGCCAGGCGGCCATCCTTCAACAGCGTCTTGAGCTGGGGGACAGCCAGGGAGCGACCCGCCACCTTCAGCTCGCCCACGGCAAGATCGAGGTTCACATCAAGCTTCAGGTTTTTGAGCACGTCGAAGCCCAGCGAGTCCTCGCTCCAGGCGGCGCCGCTCGCCATTGGCGCTTCGGTGACGGCGGGAGCTGCGGCGGCGCGACCACTTTCCAATTCCTGCAGATGCGTTTTCAGCGACTCCTTGAGAGATATGAATGGCACGGCCTCGGATACGCTTTCCGTGCTCGCAAACGGGTCGCGACCGCCCCTGCTCGCGGCGCCCCGATCTCCCAGCTGGCTGGCGCCTGGGCGAGCTGCGGCACCGCTTGGTCTGGGCGCAGGCGCGGCAAAGCGGGCATCGTAGCGCCCGGCATCGATGCGGTCGAACGCCAGCTTGCCGCCCAGCACGGGTTGTTTGCCGGCATAGTCGTAGGTGATGTCGCCCTGCGCCGTGCTGTCATCGAGGCTGATCCGGGCGTTGCGCAATTCCACCTTGCCGGTGGCAGCCGAAAAATCACCGTCGAGCTTGCCGTTCTCCAGGCCGGTGTCGAACGGCAGATCGTGCATGCCCATGATCTCGGCAAGTCGCCGCAGATTGGTGGTGCCACCCTTGGCTCGGCCCCGGTACATCCACGCTTGTCGCCGATCCAGTTCGCCATCGAGCTCCAGCTGGTCGCGATCGGACGCGATGCGCAGCGTGGCCTTGCTGCTGCCGCGCGCCAGAAGCGCATCCGGTGCATGCACCCTGCCGCGCGCTTCGATGCGTTGGCCATTCCAGTGCAGATCGGCGACCGTTTCGAACGGCGCCGACCAAGTCGAGAAAACCATGGCCGTCGCACTGATCTTTTCCACCTTGCATTGCGGCCGATCACAGCGCTCGCCGAGCGTCAGGGTGCCGTTTTTCACGCCGACTTGCCAGGCGCGCGCGGACCCGGCTGGCGCTTCCGTCGCGGGCTTGCCAGCCAGTGATTCGATGCTCACGTCACCGGACCACGCCAGCGCCCCGGTCCCCAGGGCATCTGGTTCGGTCCCCACCCATTTCCCCAATTCATTCAGCGACTGAATGTTGACGCGGCTCTTGGCCGACAGCGACAGCGCCGCCCCCGGCGCCAGCAGCACGTCGAATTCGGCGCGCCCGGACTTCGCCGACAGCGCCACGATCGCCCGCACCGGCTCGCGCGCCGACTCCAGCGCCAGCAGCGTGCCGAGCGGCGGCAGTGTTGCCGTCCCGTCGATACGCTCACTCTTCCACACGCCATCAAATGTTGCATGAACCGACGACTGCGGCGAAGGCTGACTGATCCGCGCGTTGACGTTCTCGAGGCGCTGCTCCACCCCATTGCGGGCATCGGTATACGTCATGGTCCCGCCGGTCAGCGTGACAGTGCCGAGCGCGAACGCTGACGGGGGCTTGGCTGGCGCGGCCGCGGCAGTCGAGCCGGTCAAATTGGATCGGTCATCGCGATCGGAGGTGATCTGAACCTTGGGCATTGCAATCCGGGTCGCGACAAAGTCCACCCCGGGCGGGAACCAGGACGAAAATGACAGGGCCAGATCGACTTCAACGGCGGCGGCCTGCAGCAACGGGGGGCCCGTGATGCCCGGCGGATTGCGGATCGTCACATCCTCCGTCCGCAAAGTTATGGTCGGCCACAGGCTGAGCGAGGTTCTGCCTTTGAATTCGACGACATAGCCAGTATTGTTCTTCACAATCGTGGCCAACTGGTCCTTGAACCAGGAGGTCGAAGGATAGAAGAAGATTGCCGCTGTCGCCGCCACCACGACAACGGCGGCGCCAATGGCGAGGCCTAGCCAGACTTTTTTCATGACGCGATACCCGGCGTTGGATGAAGCAATGGTAGTCCAGAACGACTGCAGGCCCGATCGCACCCTGCCACGAGATGGTGCTCATATCTTACATATTTTAGGGGGCCTGTGATCACGCTCAAGGGGACCTTGGTCCGGTACGCAGCATTTTTGCCACCGCCGGTCATAGGCTGATCTCGTTGCGCAACGGCGCGGAGCCGGACCACAGCCGGCCGAGGTTCTCCAGCAAGGTATCGACGACGTTGGCCTCGTAGCGCTGTGTCTCGCCAGCGCTATGGGGCGTGATCAGGACGTTGGGCATGGCCCACAACGGCGAGGTGGCTGGCAAAGGCTCCTGGGCGACGCAATCGAGCGCAGCGCCGGCGATCTGTTCTGATTCCAGAGCGGCAATCAGCGCCGCCTCGTCCACTACCTTGCCGCGCGCGACGTTGATGAGCACCGCCGTCAATTTCATGGCAGCCAGTGCCTCACGGCCAATCAAGCCATGGGTCTCGGGCGTCAGCGGGCACGTCAAGGCGACGACGTCGGCTCTCGGCAGCACGGTGAATAGGGCGTCCTGCCGCACCACTTCATCGGCCGCGTCGGCGGCGCCCGCGAGGTTGCGCTTGACGCCGATCACGTGCATGCCGAAAGCGCGGGCCAGCGCGGACAGCCGCGATCCGATGCGCCCCATGCCGACAATCACCAGCGTCTTGCCGCCGAGTTCGCTTTCGCGCTTGGCGACCGCCGAAATCATGCCGCGCCACACCTTGGCCTGCTGATTGTCGCGGGCCAGATGCAACTGGCGGGCAAGCGCCAGGATCAGCGCCATGGCATGCTCGGCAACCGCACGCTCGTTGACGCCCTGGGCGCTCGCCAGCAGAATGCCACGGGCTGCGAGCTTGTCGCGTGGAAACTGATCGGTGCCCGCGCCGATCGATTGAATGAAGCGCAGGCGCACGCCGTGGTCGATCAGTTCGTCACGCCACAGCCCGGAAACGACCAGCGCATCCGCGCTCGGCAAGGCTTGTTTCAGCGCGTCGTAGCTGCGAACCTCGGTAAAGCGCAGGCTAAGCCCGCGCGCCGCCAGTTCATCGCCAAGCCGATAAGCGACGTGGGCGAACAGGACGTGGGTCGCGTCACGGCCCGGAAAATAACCTGAGCGCCCATTCGACATAGCCAATAACTCCAGAACAACCCAGGCAATCCAATCGAACGCCGGCGACGTGCACCAACCAGCCTGCCGCAGTGTAGACCGGCGCCTTGGGCGGCGGAAAGGCGTATTGGACAAATGCTTTATGCGTGCGCGGCCCGGCTTGCCTGGCCCCGCTGACCGCAAATTCCCACGGAACGACGCTGGGCGAAACGCTGGGTTCGGCGAAGCGGCGAGGGATGAGCGTCAAAATGTGCCACGCGATGCCGGTTCAACGGGTTGAAAGGCCCGGCATCGCATGTTAGAGACCCGCCCGGAGTGCTTGGCGCGGGCTCGCTCTGCCGCCGCGCTTTTGTGTTGACTCAATCCTTCCGACACGTGGGTGACGGTCAGGGGCGCCGTCAGGCCCTTTGGCCTGAAGCCCAGCAGCGCACGGGGCCAAGCAACGTGGCAACAAACGATCCGATCTTGGCAAGTGTGGCCGGGCGCTATGCGTCGGCCCTGTTCGAACTCGCGAAAGAACAGGGCAAGCTGGCCGAGGTCGAGACCGAACTCGCCGCATTTCAGCGCTTGCTCGACGAAAGCGAAGATTTGCGCCGGGTGGTCCGCAGCCCGGTCATCAGCTCCCAAGACCAGCTCAAGGCGATCTCGGCCTTGGCCGCAAAGATCGAGCTTGGCGAGATGTCACTGAACTTCCTGAGAGTCGTGAGCGCCAATCGACGGCTGTTCACGCTTGCCGACATTCTCAAGGCCTTTCGCGGAATTCTGGCGCGGCATCACGGCGAGGTCTCGGCCGACATCACGTCGGCCTTCGCGCTCAGCGAAGCTCAGGTCACTCAGCTCGCCGACACGTTGCGCATCGAAGTCGGCAAAGATGTACAAATTAATACACGTGTCGATCCCACGCTGCTCGGCGGCCTCGTCGTCAAAATCGGCAGCCGCATGATCGATAGCTCGCTCAAAACCAAGCTCAACAATCTCAAGACGCGCATGAAAGAGGTCAACTGATGGAAATTCGGGCCGCAGAGATCTCCGCGATCCTCAAGGATCAGATCAAGAATTTCGGCAAGGAGGCGCAAGTCTCCGAGATCGGCCAGGTGCTGTCCGTCGGCGACGGCATTGCCCGTGTCTACGGTCTCGACAACGTCCAGGCCGGCGAAATGGTTGAATTCCCAGGCAATATCCGGGGCATGGCCCTGAACCTGGAAGCCGACAACGTCGGCGTCGTGATCTTCGGCGAGGACCGCACGATCAACGAAGGCGACACCCTCAAGCGCACCGGCGCCATCGTCGAGGTGCCGATCGGCAAGGGCCTGCTCGGCCGCGTCGTCGATGCGCTCGGCAATCCGATCGACGGCAAGGGCCCAATCAAGGCCGACAAGCGCTCGCGCGTCGACATCAAGGCGCCGGGCATCATTCCGCGCAAATCGGTGCACGAGCCGATGGCGACGGGCCTCAAGGCGATCGATGCGCTGATTCCGATCGGCCGCGGCCAGCGCGAGCTGATCATTGGCGACCGCCAGACCGGCAAGACCGCGGTCGCCCTCGACACCATACTCAATCAAAAGTCGCTCAATCAGGGCAACGACGAGAACCAGAAGCTGTACTGCGTCTACGTCGCCATTGGCCAGAAGCGCTCGACCGTCGCCCAGTTCGTCAAAGTGCTGGAGGAGCGCGGCGCGCTGGAATACTCGATCATCGTCGCCGCCACCGCGTCGGACCCCGCGCCCATGCAGTTCCTGGCGCCGTTCTCCGGCTGCACCATGGGCGAGTATTTCCGCGACAACGGCATGCACGCCGTGATCATCTATGACGACCTGTCCAAGCAGGCGGTCTCTTACCGCCAGATGTCGCTGCTGCTGCGCCGCCCGCCCGGCCGCGAAGCCTATCCCGGCGACGTCTTCTACCTGCACTCGCGGCTGCTCGAGCGCGCCGCCAAGATGGGCGACGGCGCCGGCAACGGGTCGCTGACGGCGCTGCCGATCATCGAAACCCAGGCCAACGACGTCTCGGCCTACATCCCGACCAACGTCATCTCGATCACCGACGGACAGATCTTCCTGGAGACCGACCTGTTCTATCAGGGCATCCGGCCGGCCGTGAACGTCGGTTTGTCAGTGTCGCGCGTCGGCTCCTCCGCCCAGACCAAGGCGATGAAGAAGGTCGCCGGCCGCATCAAGGGCGAGCTGGCGCAGTATCGCGAGATGGCCGCCTTCGCCCAGTTCGGCTCGGACCTCGATGCCGTCACGCAGCGCCTGCTGAACCGTGGCTCGCGCCTGACCGAGCTGCTGAAACAGGGGCAGTTCACGCCGCTGAAGATGGAAGAGCAAGTCTGCGTGATCTACGCCGGCGTCAACGGCTACCTGGATCCGATGCCGCTGGCCAACGTCAAGCCGTTCGAAGATGCCCTGCTGGTCAACCTGCGCAACCAAAACCAGGCCATTCTCAACGATATCCGCGATACCAAGGATCTGAGCGACGCCACGGCGGCCAAGCTCAAGAGTTTGGTCGAGCAGGTGCAGAAGCAGTTCGTTTGACGTGAGCGACCGGTGCAACTGCAGGTCATCGTCAAGTGGATTGCTGTTGTCCTGGTTGAGTTGCTTGCTGCGGTCGCAGCAGCGTTGGGTTACTGGAAATACCAGATCGGCCAGTACGACAAGGCGTGCGAGCGAGCTGTTGGGGGTTACGACTGAGGCAGACGAGGTGGCAACGCTCCGAGCCGAGGCTGTTGGGTGAGGTTGCCGGACGGCGGCGCGCGGCTCATAGATCCTCGCGCCGATGGATCAAGAGTGCGAGATTGAGAAGACAGCGAAGTGAGGCACACTATGGCCAGCGATACACTTGTCGAGCAGGCGACAGCGCCGAAGGGTACCGCCGTGGCTGTCGGTGATCGCAGGCGTGTTGGCGGCATTGGCCAGTGTTACGAAGTGCGACAACTTCTGGGTCCGGGTTCCGTTCTCATCCGCACGGAGCGCACCGACGAGGAGCTCGAATATCCAATGTCCGAAGCCGAGTTCGATCCAATGGCTGCGGAACCGCACCGGCCGGACACGGCAAGATTCGACAAGCTCGTGGGACAATACCGCTCGATTGGTCCTGACGGACCGAAATATCAGGTCGTCGGCATCAAAGACTCGACTGTCGCGCGCATCTGGATCATTCCGAACGAAGACGACGATGACTACCAGATCGAGGACATCCTGCTCGACCCGCTCGTAGTTGATTGATGGCGGCCGCCATGTTTGCCATCGCGTTCGACTTGAACATCGCAGCCGTCGATCGGCACCATCCGAGAAAGAATCGCGGGGCCTACCGCGACATCCGCACAACCCTCGCACCACACGGCTTCAAACGCATTCAAGGCAGCACCTATGTCGCGAACCACGAGGACCTGAGCCAGCTCCATCTGGCTGTCGTCGCTCTGCACCGCCTCGATTGGTTCGGTCCGAGCGTGAAGAACATCCGCGTGTTCCGAATGGAAGAAGGTGCCGACTTCACCTCCATCATGCAATCGCCCCGCTGACGAAAGACAACTGACAGATGCCCTCACTCAAAGATATGCGCAACCGCATCGCCTCCGTGAAGGCGACGCGGAAAATCACCAAAGCCATGCAGATGGTGGCGGCGGCCAAGCTGCGCCGTGCGCAAGAAGCGGCACAGGCCGCGCGGCCTTATGCCGAGCGCATGGACCGGGTGCTCGCCAACCTCAACAGTCGCGTCGCCAACAAGGCTGGCGTTTCACCGCTGATGGTCGGTACAGGCAAGGAAGATGTGCATCTGCTGGTCGTGATGACGGCGGAACGCGGCCTGTGCGGCGGCTTCAATTCCAATATCGCCCGGCTTGCCCGTCAGGACATCTTGCGCCTGCTGCGCCAAGGCAAGACGATCAAGATCCTGGCCGTCGGCCGCAAGGGCGCCGACAACTTGCGCCGCGACTATGCCAAGCAGATCGTCGACCGCGTCGATCTCAAGAGCTTCAAGCAGCTCGGTTATGCCAACGCCGAGGGCATCGCCAAGAAAGTGCTGGCGATGTTCGAGGCGGGCGAGTTTGACGTCTGCACGATCTACTTCTCCGAGTTCAAATCGGTCATCGCCCAAAAGCCGACAGCGCAGCAGTTGATCCCGGCCAAGCTGCCCGAGGTTCGCGGCGCCGGCGAAGAGACCAAGGCCGAGGCGGTTTACGAATACGAGCCGTCGGAGGAAGAAATCCTGGCCGACCTGCTGTCGCGCAACATCTCGACCCAGATTTTCCGCGGCCTCTTGGAGAATGCCGCATCCGAGCAGGGCGCGCGCATGTCGGCAATGGACAGCGCCACGCGCAATGCTGGCGACATGATCAACAAGCTGACGATCCAGTACAATCGCCGCCGTCAGGCCAACATCACCAAGGAACTGATCGAGATCATCTCGGGGGCGGAGGCGCTGTAGTGCTGGGCTGGGTGTGGTAGTGTCGTGGCTTCGAGATAGTGGAGGTCGTCATGCAAACGCGCGGTTTCGAGGAAACGCAATCCGCTTACGCGTCTGATGATCCTCAGAGGCTTGTCGGGCAATTTCGGCGGTTTGGTGAGGACGGTCCCGCCTACGAGATCGTGCGGATCATCAGCAAGGACGAGGCTTGGATCTCGGTAGTCTACTCCGACGAGGAACTTGCATACCCGATCTCCGAAATCCTTCAGGATCCGGTCGCTGAAACGATCCCATAGCAGATGCCATGTTTGCCATCGCCTTCGACATGACTGTTGCAAGTGTTCTCAAGCATCATCCGAAAGGAGTTTCGCAGGCATACAGGGACATTGGCCGGACGCTGCGACCGTTTGGCTTCGAAAGGGTTCAAGGGAGCGTATATCTGACGAAGAACGACGATCTTGCGAATCTCGTGGCAGCGATCCTGGCGCTCAAGGGATTGCCCTGGCTGCCCGATTGTGTACGCGACATTCGCGGATTCAAAGTGGAACACTGGTCGGACTTCACTCCGATCGTGAAGGGCTAGCAACGGCAGAAAGTGCAACGGCGCCGCCCGGTGTCGGATCAAGAACGAGGACGAGAGACACAACAATGGCAATCGCAGCAAGCACGAACAAAACAGGCAAGATCCGTCAAGTCATGGGCGCCGTCGTCGACGTGCAGTTCGATGGACATCTGCCCGAGATTTTGAATGCGCTCGAGACGCGGAACCAGGGCAATCGCCTGGTGCTCGAAGTCGCCCAGCATCTGGGTGAAAATTCCGTGCGCACCATTGCCATGGACTCCACCGAGGGCCTGGTGCGCGGCCAGGACGTGTCGGACACCGGCCAGCCCATCTCGGTGCCGGTCGGCGACGAGACGCTCGGCCGCATCATGAATGTGATTGGCGAGCCGGTCGACGAGGCGGGGCCTGTCAACTCGCCAGGCCGCCGCGCCATCCATCAGCCGGCGCCGAGCTTCGCCGAGCAGTCGACGGAAGCCGCGATGCTGGTCACCGGCATCAAGGTCGTCGACCTGCTGGCGCCCTACGCCAAGGGCGGCAAGATCGGCCTGTTCGGCGGCGCCGGCGTCGGCAAAACCGTGCTGATCATGGAGTTGATCAACAACGTCGCCAAGGCGCACGGCGGCTACTCGGTATTCGCTGGTGTCGGCGAGCGCACGCGTGAGGGCAACGACCTCTACCACGAGATGATCGAGTCCAAGGTCAACATCGATCCCAAGAAGAACAACGGCTCGACCAAGGGCTCCAAGTGCGCCCTGGTCTACGGCCAGATGAACGAGCCGCCCGGCGCCCGCATGCGGGTCGGCCTGTCGGGGCTAACCGTTGCGGAGCATTTCCGCGATCAGGGCCAGGACGTGCTGTTCTTCGTCGACAACATCTTCCGCTTCACTCAAGCCGGCTCGGAAGTGTCGGCGCTGCTCGGCCGCATTCCCTCGGCGGTCGGCTACCAGCCGACGCTCGCAACCGACATGGGCGCCTTGCAGGAACGCATCACGACGACGCAGAAGGGCTCGATCACCTCGGTGCAGGCGATCTACGTGCCCGCCGACGACCTGACCGACCCGGCGCCCGCCACCTCGTTCGCCCATCTCGACGCCACCACCGTGCTGTCGCGCTCGATCGCCGAGAAGGGCATCTACCCGGCGGTCGACCCGCTCGACTCCACTTCGCGCATTCTCGAGCCGCGCGTCATCGGCGAGGAGCATTACGCCATCGCCCGCCAGGTTCAGTCGATCCTGCAGAAGTACAAGTCGCTGCAGGACATCATCGCCATTCTCGGCATGGACGAACTGAACGAGGACGACAAGATGACGGTGGCGCGCGCCCGCAAGATCGAGCGTTTCCTGTCGCAGCCGTTCCACGTCGCGGAAGTGTTCACCGGTTCGCCCGGCAAACTGGTCGACCTCAAGGACACCATCAAAGGCTTCAAGGGCCTGTGCAATGGCGACTACGACCACCTGCCCGAGCAGGCCTTCTACATGGTCGGCACCATCGAGGAAGCGATCGCCAAGGCTGAGAAGCTGGCCGAGGCGGCGTAAGGAAGCGTGAGTGGTGAGTCGTGAATGGTGAGTGGTGAAGCGTCGCTTTGCGACGATAGCGTGCCCATTCATCAACGACACCACTCACGACTCACGATTCACCACTCACGCTCGAGGATCCAATGGCAGACACATTCAAATTCGAGCTGGTCAGCCCCGAGAGGATCGTCTTTTCCGAGGACGCCGAGCAGGTGGTGGTGCCGGGTCGCGACGGTGATTTCACCGTTCTCATCGGCCATGCGCCGGTGATCTCGACACTGCGCCCGGGCGTGCTCGACGTGACTTTGCCTGGCGCCCGCAAACGAGTGTTCGTCAAGGGCGGGTTTGCCGAAGTCGACCCGAGCCGACTGACCGTGTTGGCGCAGAGCGCCTTCGACGTTGACAGCCTCGATGCGGGAACGATCGAGCAAGAACTCAAGGCCGCCGAGGTCGACCTGACCGAAGCCAAGGACGACCAGTCGCGGACCCGCGCCGCCGAATTGGTCGAGCAACTGAAAGCGCTGCAGCGCTGACGGGACGCGAGTAACGTCGTGTGCCTGCAGCGCGCCGGCCCTACATACCCCTGGCTGGCGCATTTCCGCCACTCCGTTTAGACTGGCCTCCCCAAGCGCCTTTCATGAAGCCAGCAAGCCACGGAGGCAGCCCGCATGTCCTTGAAGCTCGTCGAGAAGACCCAGGCAACAGCCAACGACCGGCCGGTCGCCGCGCCCACGGTCGAGTTCGAGAATGACAAGACGATCATACATCGCTTCAAGATCAAGCCCGGCCAGCAGGTCGGATGGCATCGTCACGAGAATGATTATCTGACGGTGCAACTGTCCCACGGCAAGCTGAAGCTGACCAACGCCGACGGCACCGATTTCACGATCGACTACAAGCCCGGTACGCAGCGCTACGTCAAAGCCCCCATCGAGCACAACGCCGTCAACGTCGGCGATGTCGATATCGAGGTGTTGGAGATCGAGTTCAAGCGGTAGGGCACGGGCGTAGGGTGCAATAGCGTTGAAGCGGAGCAGCGCTCCGCGACGACGCGTATTGCACCGAGCCGGCCACCCTCGATCGCACCCGCGTGTCGGTGCAATACGCCCTGTCGGGCTATTGCACCCTACACACCCTCCTACACCGCCTCGGCCAGCTCGAGCGCCAGTTGCGTCGGCTTCCAGCTGCGGCGATGCTGCGCCGTCAGGCCGAGGCGCGCGACGGCGGCTTGATGCTCAGGCGTGCCGTAGCCTTTGTGGCGCTCGAAGCCGTAGCCCGGCAACTCGCCCGCCAGCGCCACCATCAGCCGGTCGCGCGTCACCTTGGCGATGATCGAGGCGGCCGCGATCGACAGACACTTGGCGTCGCCCTTGACGATGGCGCGGGCGGCGCAAGGCAAGCCCGGCAGCTTATTGCCGTCGACCAGGACCAGGCACGGGGCCGACTCCAATGCGCGCACGGCCTGCGCCATGGCCCACAGCGTGGCATTGAGAATGTTGTCGCGATCGATGCGGGTGACATCGGCGATGCCGACGCCGCAGCGCGAGGTGGCGACGATGCGCTGGTAGAGCAGTTCGCGCGCATCGGCGTCGAGCACCTTGCTGTCGTCGATTCCCGGTGGAATGTCGTTGGGATCTAGGATGACCGCGGCGGCCACCACTGGCCCGGCCCAAGGGCCACGGCCAGCCTCGTCCACACCAGCGATGGGCCCGCCAGTGAGTTCGATCTCGACGCGCTCGAGCTCGAAGCTCGGCCTTGCCCGCGAATCGATTCTCGCCATGCGCGTAGCATGACGGATGCACCGCGTGCCGTCAAAGGACCGCGCCGTGTGTGCTTCGTAGGGCGCAATAGCGTCGATGTGGGACGCATCGCTCCGCGATGACGCGTATTGCGCCGCCACAAGCACTTTCATCGAAGCGCGGCGCGGTGCAATACGCCGTCGGCTGGCGCCTTCCGGCACTTGCACCCTACGAAACAGGAAACAGATTGAGCTGCCCGCCAGGCGGAACCGGCCGCTGGAACAAGTCCATGCGCAGCGGCAGCCGGCGTTCGTTCAAACCGAGCCGCTTCAGGGCCAGGCGAAAGCGCTGGCCGATCAGGTCGGCGTAGGGTCCGGAGCCGCGCTGGCGCAGCCCGAAGGCAGCAATGTAATCCTGGCCGCCGTGCATGGAGCGCAGCAGCTTGATGACATGGCTGGCGCGGTCGGGGTGATCGGTGGCGAGCCACTCGCGAAACAGCTGCTTGATCTCCAGCGGCAGGCGCAGCAGCACATAGCCAGCTTCGCTGGCGCCGGCGTCACGGGCAGCCTCCAGGATGCGCTCGATCTCGCTGTCGGTGAGCGCGGGAATGACCGGCGCCACCATCACCGCCGTCGGAATACCGGCGGCGGTCAGCTCGCCGATGGCCTCGATCCGCTTCATCGGCGTCGAGGCCCTTGGCTCCATGCCGCGCGCCAGCCGGCGGTCGAGCGTCGTTACCGAGATCGCCACCTTGACCAGCCCATCCCTGGCCATCGGCGCGAGAATATCGATGTCGCGCACGACCAGGGCCGACTTGGTGACGATGCCGACGGGATGCCGGCAGCGCGCCAGCACCTCCAGCACCGACCGCGTGATGCGCCGCTCGCGCTCGATCGGTTGGTAGGGGTCGGTGTTGGAGCCGAGCGCAATGGTGGCTGGCCGATAGGACGGCGCGCCCAGCTCCTGCTCCAGAAGCTGGGCGGCATTGGTCTTGGCGTACAGCTTGGTCTCGAAATCGAGCCCGGCCGAATGCCCGAGGTAGCAATGCGTCGGGCGCGCGTAGCAATAGACGCAACCATGATCGCAGCCGCGATAGGGGTTGATCGAGCGGTCGAAGCTGATGTCCGGGCTGTCGTTGCGGGAAATGATCGAGCGGGCGGGCTCCTCGCGGACCTCCGTCTTGAACGGTGCAAGCTCGGCCACGCTGTCCCAGCCGTCGTCGAAGTCCTGCCGGGATGCCCGCTCGAAGCGGCCGGTGTGGTTGGAGCGCGTGCCCCGGCCGCGACGCCGCTCGGCGTCGACAATAGAGTTTGTGCCGGTTGTGCGTCGCTGCTCCTCCATGACCTGATCTCCGCCATTGCCCGATCTTGGCAGCATAGCATCGAACCAAGAACAAATAAAGAACTAAATTGCCCGAGCGCAGCTCACCTGAACGCGGTATAGCCCGACCTCGAACGCATGTGACCTCCTCGTCCTGGCCTCAAGGCACGCATGATCAGCGTGGTGATCCCGACGCTCAATGCCGAAGCGGGCCTGCCCGCCACGCTCATCGCGCTGGTACCCGCCGCCGTGGCCGGGATCGTCCGCGAGGTCGTCGTCGTCGACGGCGGATCAAGCGACGCCACGTCACGGATTGCCGATGAGATGGGCGCAATGGTCCTCTCCGCGGCGCCGAGCCGTGGCGGCCAGCTCGACGCTGGCGCCAAGATGGCAACCATGCCCTGGCTGCTGTTCCTGCACGCCGACACCGTGCTGGAGCCCGGATGGGAAAGGGAAGCCGCCGACTTCATGCGGCGTATCGACGACCAGCCGCAGGCGCCAACGGCCGCGGCGTTCTGCTACAAACTCGACGATATTGGTTTGGCGCCAAGGTGGCTCGAAGCCATGGTGCGGATCAGATCCCTGCTGTTCGCGCTACCGTTCGGCGACCAGGGCCTGCTGATGCCGCGCCGCCTTTACCATGCGATTGGTGGCTATGCTCAGCAGCCCATCATGGAAGACGTGGATATCGTCCGGCGGCTTGGCCGCCGGCGGCTGGTGACCTTGCGCTCCTGCGCCTTGACCAGCGCACGCCGCTATCGCGCCGAGGGGTATCTCAAACGGGTGCTGCGCAATCAGGTTTGCCTGGCGTTGTATTTCGCCGGAGTCCCTGTCGCGCGCATTGCCGGTTTTTACGGCCAGCGCACGATCGTTGCCACGCGTTCGAGCGAGATCAAATCCGCGTGATTGTGATGGGGGCTCATTCCCGTCGCCAAAGATTGGCCCTAGCGTAGGCCTTGTTCTTAAGCGGTCGGTCACATAGCCGAGCCGCACGCAAGGCGTTGGACAAAATCAAACAGGGGAAGCGCTGCATCATGTCACATTTATCACGTCGTAACTTCGTCGTCTCCGCCGCCACCGCTGGAGCGGTGTTCGGCCTGAGCCGGCCGATCGAATTCATCGGCGCCGCCGAGGCGCAGACCGCCGCGCCGGCGAAATACAAGACCTTCACGCTCGGCGATATCCAGGTGACCACCATCTATGACGGCATCTGGGAAAAGGCGCACGATGCGGCTTTCATCAAGAATGCCTCGGTCGAAGACACCAAGAAAGCGCTGCTGGCGGCCAAGCTGACCGACGCCCATGTGCCGATCCCGTTCACGGTGACGGCCATCAAACGCGGCAACGACATCACCCTGTTCGATTCCAGCACCGGCGGCCAGACCTCGCCGAAGGCCGGCGAGTTCCTCGCCAACCTCAAGACGGCCGGGATCGACAAGGACAAGGTCAAGACCATCATTGTCACGCATTATCATCCCGACCACATCTTCGGTCTGATGGCCAAGGATACCGACGCTCAGATCTTCCCCAACGCCGAGATCGTCGTGCCGGTGGCGGAGCACAAGTTCTGGACCGATCCCGCCGTGTTCACCAAGCTG
Source organism: uncultured Devosia sp. (assembly GCA_964498125.1). Taxonomy (GTDB): domain Bacteria; phylum Pseudomonadota; class Alphaproteobacteria; order Rhizobiales; family Hyphomicrobiaceae; genus CAMDBL01. The sequence continues at coordinate 39,711 of CAZCGE010000060.1, forward strand.
CCCGAGGCACTGCATGGCCGCGTCAAGCGCATCCAGAAGACGCTCGGCACCTGGAAGAACGTGCGCCAGGTCGACGGCGAGAAGGACGTGGTCCAGGGCGTGCGCGCGCTGCCCGCGTTCGGCCATACGCCAGGGCACACGGCCTATCTCGTGATCTCGGGCCGCAACCAGTTGATCGTGTCCGGAGACGTCACAAATATCCCGGCGCTGTTCGTCAAGAATCCTGGCTGGCACGCTCAGTTCGACAGTGACGCCGCCGTGGCGGAGACCAATCGCCGCAAGCTGTTCGACCGCGCCGTCGCCGACGGCGTGATCGTGACCGGCTACCACTGGGGCATGCCTGGCGCCGGCCGCATCAAGAAGGACGGCAACGGCTACGCCTATCTGCCGATCGCCTGAGGGCCACTGGCTTGCCGAACATAAAGATCAGCGGAACGGCGCACAGGCGAGCACCTGTTGCGCCGTTCCGGCCTCGACTCGTGGTGATGGTCAAACAGCCGGTCGGCGGTCGCGTCAAGACCCGCCTGGCCCGGCAAGCCGGATTGGTGCGCGCGGTCAACTTCTATCGCCGCGGCACGATGGCCGTGCTGGCCCGCGTCGGCCGGGACCCGCGCTGGCAGACCCTGCTTGCCGTGTCGCCAGATACCGCCGTTGGCTGCGCCGCTTGGCCTTTGCATCTGACGCGCATTGGCCAGGGCCAGGGCGATCTTGGCCAGCGGATGCAGCATATCTTCGATCGCTTGCCACCCGGGCCAGTGATCATTGTCGGTTCGGATATTCCAGGGATCACGGCTGATCGCGTCGCGGCCGCCTTCCGGCTGCTGGCCAACCACGATGCCGTGTTCGGGCCGGCGTCCGACGGCGGCTATTGGCTGGTCGGCCTGAAGCGCCGGCCGCGCATCCCCAGGGCTTTCTCCGATGTCCGCTGGTCGACCGCCGATACCCTCGCCGACAGCAAGGCTAACCTCGCCGGCCTCCGCATCGCCCGTGCCACCCTGCTCGACGACGTGGACGAGGTTGCTGACCTCGATCGGACCGGCGGCACTTACGGCTGCGTGGTGCGCGGGCGATAGCGGTGGCATGGATCCGTCAAGCGAATATGCCGCTGTCTCATCAAATGGATGCGGTTCCTGCTGGCCGCCGGGGCGGCGACACGATCGCGGAGCTTCGCCAGCGGCCCCGATTGCGCCACCTCGAAGCTTGACAAGTCCGTGAAACACAAAGGACTATCAAGCCGTCGCGCGGACGGCCGTGTGCGTGGATAATAACCGTTGGATGGGGTCGAACTCGGGGCAGCCTGAAGCTGGAACAGGCGGCAACGAGCACCGGCTTCGCAGCAAAAAAATACCGGCTGGACGTGGCCCACGGCCGGAAACACGAACGGGGAGGACATCGACATGGCGTCCGACGCCAACGACAGGACAAGGCGCGCGTCCTGGAGCCAGATCATCGCCAACGAATGGTTCCCGCCGGGGCTGCTGTTCATCGCCTTCGGCGCGCTCGGCCTGTTCGTGTCCCGCAACTATGACATGGGTGACGTCAATCACATGGGGCCGGGCTGGTTCCCGCGCGCGCTGTGCATCGGCCTGATCGGCCTCGGCACCCTGATCTGCTGGCGCGGCTTGTACGAGCGCGTGACAGCGCACACCGACGGCAATGTCACGCGCGGCTTCGTCATGGTGCTGCTGTCGATGGTCGTGTTCGGGCTGTCGATCGAGCGGCTCGGCTTCGTCGCGGCCCTGGTGCTGGTGGTCTTGGTCGCCAGCCTTGCCCGCCGTGATCAGAAGCTGGTCGAAGTGCTGCTCACCACGGCGATCATCGTCGTCATGTCGGTTGCGGTGTTCATCTGGGCGCTGAAGCTTCCCTTCCGCTTGTGGCCGGATTTCTGAAACATGCAGGACCTGTTCAGCAACCTGGCGCTCGGTTTCAGCGTCGCCTTCACGCCGGCCAACCTGCTGGCCTGCCTGGTCGGCTGCCTTGGTGGCACGCTGGTCGGCGTGCTGCCCGGCATCGGCCCGGTGACGACGATCGCGCTGCTGTTGCCGGTGACGTTCTATCTGCCGCCGGAATCCGGGCTGATCATGCTGGCCGGCATCTTCTACGGCGCGCAATATGGCGGCTCGACCACGGCGATCCTGGTCAACATGCCGGGCGAGACCTCGGCGGTCGTCACCGCCATCGACGGCCACGAGATGGCACGCCAAGGTCGCGCCGGCCCCGCCCTCGCCGTGGCGGCGCTCGCTTCCGTGTTCGCCGGCATGGTGGCCACCGTGCTGATCTGTATCGCCGCGCCGCCCCTGGCGATCGTCGGCAAATCTTTCGGCGCGCCCGAATACTGCTCGCTGATGATGCTCGGCCTGATCGGCTCGGTGGTGATCGCCAATGGCTCGGTGCTGAAGGCCTTCGCCATGGTGCTGCTCGGCCTGCTGCTGGGCATCGTCGGCATCGACGTCAACTCGGGCGATGCCCGCTTCACGTTCGGGCTGACGACGCTGATGGACGGCATCGACTTCGTGCCGATCAGCGTCGGCCTGTTCGGCCTCGGCGAGATCATCGCCAACCTGCGTCACACGGAGCACCGCGCGGTGCCGGAGGGCAAGCTTCGCCTGATGCCGAGCGCCGATGATTTCCGCAAAGCCATCCCCGCGGCGCTGCGTGGCACCGCGGTCGGCTCGGTGATCGGCGTGCTGCCGGGCGGCGGCGCGGCACTGTCCTCGTTCATGGCCTATATGCTGGAGAAGAAGGTCGCCAGGGATCCCTCGATCTTCGGCAAGGGCGCAATTCAGGGCGTCGCCGGGCCGGAGGCCGCCAACAATGCCGGCGCGCAGACCTCGTTCATTCCCATGCTGACGCTCGGCATTCCGGGCAACGCGGTGATGGCGGTGATGGTCGCGGCGCTGATGATTCATGGCATCTCGCCGGGCCCTGGCGTCATGACCGAGCGGCCGCAGCTGTTCTGGGGCGTCATCGCCTCCATGTTCATCGGTAACGTCATGCTGGTGATCATCAACCTGCCGCTGATCGGCATCTGGATCAGCCTGCTGCGCATCCCCTATCGGCTGCTGTACCTCGCCATCGTCGTGTTTTGCGCCATCGGCTCCTATGCCTTCCGCGGCAACCCGCTCGATGTCTTCGTCGCCGCCTTTTTCGGTGTGCTCGGCTACTTCTTCCTGCGCTATCGCTGCGAGGCGCCGCCCTTGCTGCTCGGCTTCGTGCTCGGTCCGCAGATGGAGGAGAACCTCAGGCGCTCGATGCTGATCTCCGGCGGCGAGTTCGGCATCTTCGTGCAGCGTCCCATCAGCCTCGGGCTGCTGATCGCCGGCGCGGCGCTGCTGGCGCTGATCGTGCTGCCGACCTTCCGCCGCACGCGCGAGGCGGCGCTGTAGGTCGGGTAGAGCACTTCGCGAGACCCGACATTCGTGCGCCGAGACTTGTCGGGTCTCGTTCCTCGACCCAACCTACGCGTGTCCGGCCATCTGCCCTATTGGAATCGCCCGGCGCGGGGCGTAACCTGTCGCCAAATCGTCGCAGATGCCGATGGAGGACGCCCCATGAAGCTCACCACCCAGCAGATCAAGCAGTTCGAGGACGACGGCTGGCTGTTCATGCCGGACATGTTCTCGCCGGAAGAAGTGGCGGCGCTGGCCACCGAGGCCGTCGGCATCTTCAAGTCCGACCGCAAGGAGATCTGGCGCGAGACGAATGGCGCGCCGCGCACCGCCTTCGCCGCCCACACCTACAACGAGGCCTTCGGCATCCTCGGCCGCCACCCGCGCCTGATCGAGCCGCTCGAGCAGCTGTTCGGCGAGCCGGTCTACATGCATCAGTACAAGATCAACGCCAAGGCGCGCTTCGACGGCGATGTCTGGCAGTGGCACCAGGACTACGGCACCTGGGCGCGTGACGACGGCATGCCGGAACCACGCTCCATGAACATCTCGGTGTTCCTCGACGAGGTGTTCTCCTTCAACGGCCCGCTGATGCTGATCCCGAAGAGCCACAAGCAGGGCGTGCTGGCCGCCGGCCACGACACATCGACCACCAGCTATCCGCTGTGGACGCTCGACCACGACACGGTCGATCAACTGGTCAAGGACGGCGGACTGGTGGCGCCGACGGGCAAGCCCGGCGGCGTCTTGATGTTCCACGGCAACCTGGTGCACGGCTCGTCCGCCAACATCACACCGTACCCGAGGAAGATCGTCTATCTGACGCTGAATGCCTGCTCCAACTACATCCGCAAACCGACGCGGCCAGAGTACATCGCGCATCAGGACTTCGCGCCGATCAAGCCGTGTGCCGACGATGCGCTGATGCAATACGCACGGTCTTATCGCCAGCAGGCGGCGGAGTAGGTTGCGCCGGGGCCACTGCTTCGGGTCCAGTTGACGAGGCCGATCTCCGCGTCCAACTCGCCACTGTGGCGCAGCAGCTCCTTGATCGCCTTTTTCAGCGACGAGGCGCGGGCCGCGCCTTGCGCGGCGGCATCGCGCGGTTCCTAATCATCATTGAAGACTATGGCTCCCGCCGAAGCGCTGTCCAGCCTTTAATGTCAATTCTCGATGTCAGTCTCGCTCTGGGTCCACCCGGAACGGATCGACCGCGCGGACCGAGCCATAGAGCTGCCCGTGGTTCAAGTCCTCGGTGTAGAGCGTCGTCGCGCCGAGGGCCTCGGCGGCGGCGATGATGGCTCCGTCCCAATAGGAGATTCTGTAAAGCAGCGAGCGCTCGATCGCGGACTTGATGAGCACTGCATCGGTGACAATGACATCTACGTTAGCTAGGCGCGCAACCCAGCGCGCCGCAACCGCTGCAGGGAGCGGTGCTCGTAGCTTCCGAGTCACAGTTACATAGAACTCCTGCAGCACCTGCGCCGAGATGCCGAAACTCTGACTGCGAATCAGCTGTCGTGCGCGTTCGCGCTTGCTCGCGGACTGCGGGTCCGTATCGACCGCATAGACAAGTACGTTGGTGTCGAAGAAAACCTCAGCGCTCATAGAGGTCTTCACGTTTCCACGTGATGGGGCCGACCTCCGCTTTCGCCTGATCGGCCAATCTGAACAGGTCATCCCAGCCCTGCTGCTGGCTCGCGGCGCGGTCGGCGATCCTCTGCAATGCTTCGCGCACCAGAGCGTTTACCGTGGTGTCGTGCTCGACCGCGTACTTGCGAACCCGCCGCAAGACTTTCTCGTCAACCGCCAGGGTGATGTTCTTGGTCATTCACACAGGATATGTGAGGCTGCGTACCGCGTCAAGCTGCCTCGCCGTGGAGCCGGGGCAATCGCGTCAAATCCAGCGCGTAGAGTCGATCTCCGCGTCCGACTCGTCGCCGAGCCGCAGCAGTTCCTTGATCGCCTTGTCGGCCTCGCTCTGCTGGCGCGCAAGTCGCGTCATGTAGTCCCGCACCAGCTAGTTCACTGTCGTACCTTCTCCGACGCTATGCGCCGCACTTTCGCCTGCACCTCCTTGAGTACCGCAAGCGTGTTGTTCTTCATTTACACAGGATATGTGGGACTGTGGGTCGGGTCAAGGGATGAGACGAGTCCGACGTGGGCCAAATTCTTCCGTAGTTTTGCCGTCCGATGTTCTTCCGCCTTTATCGAAAGCGGATGGAGTGAGTACGTCGACCACAATGGACTAGAGACACGCATGCGCTGCAGCACATGAAGGAGACGCGATGAGGGTCACTTCGACGGCCGCGTTCGCGAGACGAACTCCGCTAGCCGATTCTTTGCTTCGATCTCGGATTGGCGATCGGCGAGTCCCTGGCGACGGCAAGTCTCGAGTTCCTGCGCCGCCCTATGCTTTGCGGCAGCAATCTCCTCCAAGAACAACTCTCGGCGCGCATCTTCAACGATAGCCTCTCGAAGTTCGGGTGTCAGCGCGTCGCCGGCTGCCTCGAAGGGTTCCAGGACGTCGGCCTCATCTATCTCGAAGCAATCCCACGATAGTCCTTCGAACTCAATCGTTTCTTGTTCAACTTCGGCCAGCTCCGAGTCCTCGCTCAACGCGTATGCCGGCTCCGGATACTTCGCGAGCCGCTTCTCCAGGACAGACTTCACGGCTGCGGCGGCATGCTGTTCGCGTTTCACGAGCCCCCGGTACGCCCTGTCCCGGCTCTCCCGAATGGCGATCCAGATGCAGATGATCACGCCCATGACTATCAGGTAATCCATCCGGCATCCTTGAGCGTGGCTATCAGCGACGATCATCTTTGCTAGCATCGCGCATGCAGGTCCAGGCCAGCGATGCACCGACGAAGAACGCTACAAAGCAAAACCAGCCATTCGCTCCGCCCCGCAACCCCCTCACCCCGCCTTCCTCACCGCGTCCGTGATCTTCTTCGCCGCATCGGCCAGATTGTCGGCGGCCAGCACCTTCAGGCCGCTGTCATTGATAATCTTCTTGCCCAGCTCGACGTTGGTGCCTTCCAGGCGCACCACCAGCGGCACCTGCAGCCCGACCTCCTTGACCGCCGCCACCACGCCCTCGGCGATGATGTCGCAGCGCATGATGCCGCCGAAGATGTTGACCAGGATGCCCTTCACCTTGGGGTCCGAGGTGATGATCTTGAAGGCGGCCGTCACCTTCTCCGTGGTGGCGCTGCCGCCGACGTCGAGGAAGTTGGCGGGCTCCATGCCGTACAGCTTGATGATGTCCATGCTGGCCATCGCCAAGCCGGCGCCGTTGACCATGCAGCCAATGGTGCCGTCCAGCGTGATGTAGTTGAGATCGTGCTTGGAGGCTTCGATCTCCTTGGGGTCCTCCTCCTCCAGGTCGCGGTAGGCGACGATTTCTGGGTGGCGGAACAGCGCGTTGGAATCGAAGTCCATCTTGCCGTCGAGCGCGACCAGCTTGCCGTCCTTGGTGACGACCAGCGGGTTGATCTCGAGCATGCTCATGTCCTTTTCGACAAACATGCGGTAGAGGTCGCCGACCATCTTCACGCACTGGCCGACCTGATCGCCCTTGAGGCCGAGCGCGAACGCGATCTTGCGGCCCTGGAACGGGAAATAGCCCGCAGCCGGATCGATCGACAGCGAGACGATCTGCTCGGGCGTATCGTGCGCCACCTTTTCGATATCCACGCCGCCGGCCTGCGACACGATGAAGGAAACGCACGATGTGACGCGGTCGACCACGGCGGACAGATACAGCTCGCGCTCGATCTGGCTGCCGTCCTCGACATAGAGACGCTTGACGACGCGGCCGGCAGGACCGGTCTGCAGGGTGACCAGCGTGTTGCCGAGCATCTGCTGGGCGAATGCTTTCACTTCTTCGTGGGAGCGGGCCAGCCGCACGCCGCCCTTGTCGCCGGCGGTGGCCTCCTTGAATTTGCCCTTGCCGCGACCGCCGGCGTGGATCTGCGCCTTCACCACCCACGCCGGGCCGGGCAACTGCCGCGCCGCCTTGACCGCCTCGTCGACGGTGAACGCCGCGACGCCCTTCGGCGTGGCGATGCCGTATTGCCGGTACAGCTCTTTGGCCTGGTATTCGTGGATGTTCATTGGTGGTTCCTCGTGAGTCGTGAGTGGTGAGTGGTGGCAGAAGCTACTCCGCAGATGCTCTGCGTGCTTCGAGCGCGCGAATGAGGGCTCTCAGCATCTTGCTCACCCTTTCACATTTTTCTTGCACTGGCCGTACGTCGACTTCCGAAGCCAGTTTCAACCTCTCGACAAGGATCAGATGCGTTTCGAGTTCCCGAGCTGAGCCTTGCGCAATCCTCGAGAACTGGATGTAGCCTCCAGTCTGATCTCGCCCGAAGCCCTCCGCGATATTGGCTGGAATAGAGACCGAGGCTCGTCTGATCTGAGACGTCATGCCGTACAGCTCTTCCTTGGGGAAGCAAGCCATCAACCGATAGCAGTCCTCCGCGAGTGAAACGGCCAATTGCCAAACGTCGAGGTCCTTATGTGTCTCGATCGCCATCCCCTGCCTCCACCACTCACGACTCACGACTCACCACTCACGCTTTCTTACTCACGCCCCCAAATTCGGAGCGATCTTCTGGCACGCTTCGACCAACCCTTTCACCGATTCCACCGACTTCAGGAACATGCCCCGCTCGGCCGAGTTGAGGTCGATCTCGACGATGCGCTCCACGCCGCCAGCGCCGATGACGACTGGCACGCCGATATAGAGCCCCTTCACACCATACTCGCCGTTGAGGTAGGTGGCGCAAGGCAGCACGCGCTTCTTATCCTTCAGATAGCTTTCCGCCATCTGGATTGCCGACGAAGCAGGCGCGTAGAACGCCGACCCTGTCTTCAGCAGCGAGACGATCTCACCACCCCCCTTGCGCGTGCGGTCGACGATCTGGTCGAGCCGCTCCTGCGTGATCCAGCGCATTTTGACCAGGTCCGTGAGCGGTATGCCGGCAATCGTCGAGTAGCGCACCAGCGGCACCATGTCATCGCCGTGGCCGCCCAGCACGAAGGCGGTAACGTCCTCGATCGATATCTTGAATTCATCGGCGAGGAAGTGGCGGAACCGCGAGGTGTCGAGCACCCCGGCCATGCCGACCACCATATGGCGCGGCAGCCCGCAGGCCTTCTGCAGCGCCCACACCATGGCGTCGAGCGGATTGGTGATGCAAATCACGAAGGCATTGGGCGCATACTTTTTAATGCCGGCGCCAACCTGCTCCATCACCTTGAGGTTGATGCTGAGCAGGTCGTCGCGGCTCATGCCGGCCTTGCGCGGCACACCGGCGGTGACGATGCAGACATTGGCGCCCTCGATGTCGGCATAAGCATTGGTGCCCTTCAAATTGGCATCGAAGCCCTCGACGGCGCTCGACTGGGCGATATCGAGCGATTTGCCCTGCGGAATGCCCTCCGCGATATCGAACAGGACCACGTCGCCGAGCTCCTTCAGGCCGATGAGGTGGGCCAGTGTTCCGCCAATCATGCCTGCGCCGATCAAGGCGATCCGGTTGCGCGCCATTTGTCTGTGCTCCTGAGCTCGAAGATGGGGCCCCATGCCCTGGCAGCTCCTGCTCGTACGCCCGCGGCGAGGAGAGAGTGCCGATACAGCGGTTGGTTAGCCCGAATCCCCAGCAGGCTCAAGCGAGACCGGCATGCCGGCTGGCGACAACCTATGCCCTGGTCGGGCTCAGACCAGGAACTGTTGCTCGAGCATGGCGGCGCGTTTGCTGCGGGCGGCCAGGTAGTCCTCGCTGCGCATCTCGATAAGGCGTGAGGCGGTCCGCTGGAACAGGTCCGCGCCGTCGCCCTTGGGATAGAGCTGGTCAGGTTCAACCTCCGCCGAGGCGATCAGACAGACGCGATTGTCGTAGATGGTATCGATCAGGTTGATGAAGCGCCGGGCGACATCGCGCCGGTCCGGTGTCAGCAGGGGTATGCCCTCGATGACGACGGTGTGGAAGGCATGCGCAATGTGCAGATAATCCAATGCCCCGAGCGGCTTATCGCAGAGGTCGGCAAAGGTGAAACGCGCCGAGCCCATGGCCGCCATCGGCACGTGCACTTTGCGGCCCTTGACCTCGAGATCCAGTCCCGCTGGCGCCTGGCCGCCGATCAGCCGCGACCAGATCCGGTCGATCTCGGACGTGGCGCGCGCGTCGCAGGGCGAGAAATAAAGCGGCTGGCCGGCCAGTTTCTCGAGCCGGTAGTCCTTGGCGGCCTTGAGCGCGATGACATCGACATTGGATTGCAGCAGATCGAGAAAGGGCAGAAAGAGCTGGCGGTTCAGGCCATTTCGGTAGAGGTCCGAAGGATGCGCGTTCGAGGTCGCGACCACGACCACCTGCGCCTCGAACAGCGTCGTGAACAGGCGCCCGAGGATCATCGCATCGGCGATATCGGTCACATGCAGCTCATCGAAGCACAGGAGCCCCGCCGTAGCCGCGATTTCGGCCCCGACCCGCGGGATTGGATCACCCTCGACGCGCTTTCTGGCCTCGCCGATGCGATCGTGGACCTCGGCCATGAACTCGTGGAAATGGATGCGCCGCCGTGGCGAGAAGCCGACGGTATCGTAAAACAGGTCCATCAACATGGTCTTGCCGCGGCCTACGGCGCCATGCAGATAGATACCAGTCGGCTGCGGGCTCCGATTGCGCGCCAGGAACGACAGCAAGCCCGAGCGCGACTGTTGCCACTGGCCGAACGCAACCGCCAGAGCATCCAGCCGACCGGCGGCGAGCAATTGCGCCGGGTCTGCCTGGATCTCACCGATCCGCACACGCTCCAGGTAGTGCTCGACGATCCCCGTGGCCATGTCGCCTCGATTTTGCAGCTATGCCGCCGGCGCCAGCCGGCCATGTCGCCCGTCCAGCGGCTGTCGCCATGCCATGGGCTGCACGCGCGCGCAATGCGCATGCGCCGGCCACCTTGCCGCAGCGTAGCCTGCATTCCGCGCGTCATCCATACGGGTTGAGTGCAGCCTGGCACGCGCTGCACGATGTGCATCCGGGCATTCAGTGTGGCACGTGTCACCCGGTAACGCACACTGCATCCAACGCCGCCATCACCATTGCGTTCTGCAAAATCTGTCACCGTTGTTCTTCCATTTGCGCTTACAAAAATCATGCAAGACCCTGAACGCACGCATATTTTGATGATTTTCTGCAACACCGATGACGGATTGATTGCAGTTGAGCGTTGCTAATTCTATTTTGTTGTCAACTATTTCTATTGTTTTGCTCATGCTCTTTCATGTTCGAACTGATTCGAACATTTTTAGAGGGAGAGACTGAAATGGCTATCAAGGCGAAGAAAAAGACCACGGCTCGCAAGACTAAGGCGCGTAAGCCGGTTGCACGCAAGACCACGGCACGCAAGACCACGGCTCGCAAGACCACTGTACGCAAGGCTAGCGCCCGCAAGACCAGCGTTCGCCGCGCCAGCATCAGCCGCAAGCCAGCTTCGCGCACCAAGGCCAAGGCTAGCCGGACCCCGGCCCGCCGCCTGCGCCGCGCTGCCTGACATCGAAAAGCGCCTCCGGCCGGGCGCCGGACGCGCGATCCAATGCGGCAAGCCACGTCAGAACCTGACGTATCCAAGACCGGAGGTCGCCTAAGGTGCCTCCGGTCTTGTCATTTCAAGGGTCAATCCGGGAGGCGGCACACCGCCATCACGGCGGCAGATGGCACACCACCTCGACGTTGTGGCCGTCGAAGTCCAACACGAACGCGCCGTAGTAGCCGGGGTGATAGTGCGCACGCTCGCCGGGCGCCCCGTTGTCGGCGCCGCCGGCGGCCAGCGCCGCCTTATGGAAAGCGTCGACCGTGGCGCGGTCAGCGGCGCTGAATGCGATATGCATGCCGGCTGTGGCCCGGCCGCTGCCGCTGTAGATCCAGAAATCAGGATTGCGGCCGGAAGCGAGGCCCGCGCCCTTGCGGCCGCCGGCATCGAACTCGCGAAATACGCTGTAGCCGAGCGGCGCCAGCGCTGCCAGATAGAACGCCTTGGCACGGGCGAAATCAGAAATCTGGATGCCGATGTGGTCGAGCATTTGGCCCTCCGGGCGGGAGTGGGGAATAGGGAAAGGCCTGGTTTTCTTTCGACTTCCCTACTCCCAACTCCCCATTCCCTACTTCCCCTCTTCACACCCGCCGCTCGACCATCAGCTTCTTCAGCTCGGCGATGGCTTTGGCCGGGTTCAGCCCCTTTGGGCAGGCCTTGGCGCAATTCAGGATGGTATGGCAGCGGTACAATCGGAACGGGTCCTCGAGGTCGTCGAGGCGCTCGCCGGTGGCCTCGTCGCGGCTGTCGATCACCCAGCGGTAGGCCTGCAGCAGCACCGCTGGGCCGAGATAGCGGTCGGAGTTCCACCAGTAGCTCGGGCACGAAGTCGAGCAGCAGGCGCACAGGATGCACTCGTATAGCCCATCGAGCTTCTCGCGATCCGGGCGCGATTGCTTCCACTCCTTGGGCGGCTGCGGCGTCGTCGTCTTGAGCCACGGCTCGATCGACCGATGCTGGGCATAGAAATTGGTCATATCCGGCACCAGGTCCTTGATGACCTGCATGTGCGGCAACGGGTAGACTTTGACCGGCCCCTTGATGTCGTCCATGTCCTTCAGACACGCCAGCGTATTGGTGCCGTCTACATTCATGGCGCACGAGCCGCAGATGCCCTCCCGGCATGAGCGGCGGAAGGTCAGCGTCGAATCGACCTCGCTCTTGATCTTGATCAGCGCGTCGAGAACCATCGGTCCGCATTGCTCGCGGTCGACGTAATATGTGTCCATGTGCGGATTGGCGTCGTCGTCCGGGTTCCAGCGGTAGACGCGGAACTCCTTCCACTTGCCCTTGCCCTCGGGCGCGTTCCACGTCTTGCCGGTGTTGATCTTAGAGTTGCTGGGAAGGGTCAGCTGGACCATCGGACGGGCGCCTCGCGGTGATTGGGACTGCAATGAGATGCAGTGAGGTGGCGCGGCTGTCAACGTCCGGCTGCTCGGGGCAGATATCCCGCCGCGGCATATGGCTCGGCCCGCGACCCTATTCGACGCGCAAACTGCGCAGGTGGCGGACGTGGCCGGTGAGCTTCTCGGCGATGTCGAATCCGATATCGACCGATGCCTTGAGCGTGGCGCGCTCCTGGATCAGCTTGTTGAGCCTATCCTGCTGCTCGCCAAAGGCAAAGAACAGCTCTTCCGGCGCGTTGATGTCGCCATCCTCGACCGCGCACATGACATCGAAGCTGTTCTGCGCCGCCAGCACGAGCATGGAGGCGATGTCGTTGACGAGTTGCTGGTAGAGCCTGGCCGTGGCCGGCTCGATTCGCACGCCATGCACGCCGAATTTCATTGGCGAGGATTGCGTGCCGCCCTCACCGGCGAACAAGCGCGGGTGACGGTGGAAGCGTCGGAAGATCTCCTGCAACCCCAGGCAGCAGCTCTCCAGGTCCTTGAGCACAACGGCTGCTTTACGTTTTGATCTGGGCCGGTCGGCGGTGCGCTCGTGCGCGGTCCAGTTGATCGCCGCGATCGAGGCGATGGCGCCAAGCGCCGCAAGCGCCGGCAGCACAGCTGCAAAGGGATCAGGCGCAATGCGGCTGGTCGCATCGTCCGCCGGCGATTCCTGTGGCTGGCGCCTGTCCACCCGATCTGATCTCCGATTGATAACTGGTAACCTCGCATGCCCGTTCGAGCCGTTGAGCGCAAGGGTGTCGCCTCAGCGACCCATGCCCAGCGCCGCGGGCTCGCGCAGGCCTCGATTGGCGGCCAAGTCCGCCTGCTTCAGCGAATCGTGCCGCAGTATGTTCTCCACTAAAATCGGGGCGATCAGATGTTGGCCAGCTCGATCAAGGTGGTCTTGTCCATGTCGTCGCCGTACCAGACGCTGATCGCGGCTTCGCGCTTGCCGAGATAGCTGGTCACGCCGTCGCTCTGTTGCATCGGCACATCGTGGCCAGGGACGACGATCGAGCCGGACTTGCGGCGCCAGAGCGACCAGATCATCTCGATCGTTGAGCGACTGATGGCGCGATCATAGGTCATGTCGGTATCGCGTGAGATCAGCTCGGCACGGTTTTTGGCGGCATCGCCGGTGAAAATGACATCGCGCTCCTGGCCGGTCAGCGCATAGACGAGGCAGCCGGGCGTGTGGCCGGGCGCCATGTGCGCCGTGATGCCCGGCAGCACCGTCGCGCCGTCCGCGATCCGGGCCAGTGTCGGCCAGGTCTCGAGCTTTTCCATGTACAGCTCGGGCACCGGCGTCTCGCCCCACGGCTCCTGCAGCGACCAGGCCAGCTCTGAGCGGCCAATGGCGATGCGGGCGTGCCGGAACAGCGTCCAGTTGACGGAGTGATCGTAGTGCGAATGCGTCAGCAGCAGGTCGGTCACGTCGGCAGGCTTCAGCCCGCGCGCTTTCAGGCGCTCGATCAACAGTTTTCGCATGCCGAAGTTGCCGGCATCGATCAGCGCCACGCGGCCATGCCCGCGCAGCAGCACCACGGTCGACCAGCCGAGGCCACCGTGACAGACCGCCTTACCGGGGAACCCCTGCACCACGATATCGATGTCGTAGCCGTCGAGTTTGATCATGATGGGACTGCCTTGGCTTTGCCGCTGCATTCTGACGGTGTGGAAGCATAGTGCCGCGATGGCGTGTCGGCCAGCATCGCTTCAACATCGGCGAAACCGCCCGTCCACTTCAAGACGTCCGCTCCTGCACGGATTTGGAGCCTTCTTCGGGAGTCGCTTATTCCTGTTTTGCAGGCACGCAATGCAATCTCTTGATGAACTCCGCGTACGTCGAGAACGAAGAAATGCGCCCCTTCACGAACTCCTCCGCGCGCTTGGTAAATGCGTCAAAAGTGTCACTCATCGTGTTGTGGGGGTTGTCAATATTGTTGCCGGCGGCGCTTGAGTAGACCTCGTTCAAGTGCTCCGAAGCTTCGACAAAACGGTCGACCGCAGCTCGATTTCCGGCTTTGTATTCTTGTATTGCGTGGCCTAGTAGCCAGCCGAGGTATGAGCCACACTCTTTCTCGTTAAACAGGAAGCTTCTCTCGACCTCGTCCATGTACGCGACGAACACAAGTTCGTTGGCCGGCTTAGCGTCGAGCGCCGTCTTAAAGGCTCTCAAACCAGCCAGTGCCCCTTCGACCCGTGAGATTGCACTGCCCACGTTCTCGCTGAGATCGGCTACGGTGCACGACGGGCAGCTGCTTGCGATATGCGGGACGATGTCCTCCAACTCTGTTAGAGAAGTGAGGTCGCAACTTGGGAGTCCAATCGTGCGGTCGATCTTCGTCTGAATGTTCTCTGCCATGAGCCGAAGTCCTGTGTCGGGTTGCGGTGCAGGCAGGGTCGCAGATTCGCAGTTAAGCTCGGCGAAAAGCTGAAGGTTGCGCACGTTATCCACAGAGCCGGCGCGCGGGGCCCACGTCCGGTATGTGATGAGCTGCTGCCAGGCCGGTGGGCTCGCAACAGCTATGCCGTCCGCGGCGAGCTGGGTCCCGGGAAGTGCGCGGTCACGATAGCTTGCGCCTGGGCCGCGGGGATAAGTTTGCGTGAGGCCTTGACGTCGTCGAATCGCACGATGGTGAACAGCCGACGCCGTGACCACCGCGCCAGCGCAGCCTCGAGGCCGACGCTTGCCTGGATCACTCACGTCGGATTACGACGGTCCAACAGAAAGACAGTCCGGCGGCATGGCGGCCGCGAGTGAGCCGTTTCGGAAGTAGCTTATCCCTCTCCTCTTGCGTTCCCGGAAGCCGCGCTTCAGCGCGGCTATCCGGGATCTTGACCCGGACGATTTGAGCACACCGCTCACCACTCGAAAAGCTTGCCCCGGCCTGCGAGCCGGGGTCCGCCCGCACGACG
>CAZCGE010000061.1:0-64133 GCA_964498125.1 uncultured Devosia sp.
TAGTCGCGGATCACCTCGTAGGAGGAATTCGAGATGAACGTGGCGGCGACGCCGAGGTCGCCCTGCATCAAAAAGAGGCCGAGGAACGCCATTGTCAGCAGCGAGATGGCGATATGAATGCCCGACAGCACCATCGTGACCAGCACGACGATGAGCAGCAGCATCTGGGTGGGATCAAACATGGCGGGTGCCCCTCAATGCGCGACGGAAGCGGTGGGTGGCTCGACGCCCTGCATCAACGCGGAAAATTGCTTGAGAGCCAGCGTCAGGTAGCTGAGGCTGGCAAGCCCGGTGCCGAGAACGAGCACGAACTTGGCGGGCCAGGCCGGCACGCGCAGCGCGCCCTCGCCCTCGTACTCGCCACTGACCCAGGCCTCGATGGCGCGGTCGACGCTGCCGAAACAGATCAGCGCGAACAGACACACGCCGAGAACAGAGCCGAGCAGCGAGACCAGCGCCTTCATGCGCACCGGATAGCTGCCATAGAACGCATCGACCGCGATCATGCCGCCTGAGCGGATGGCGTAGCAGGCCTGCAGATAGCAGATGATGACGATCGCCATCGACACCATCTCGGGCGTACCCTTGAGCGGCGAGTTGAAGAAGTAACGGCCGACGACGTCGGTACAGACGACGAAGGCGAGGGCAAAGCCGAGCAAAGCCGCCGCCACCAGCAGCGATTGACCTACCCGGTCGAGAAATCGATCGAAAGCTCTCACGTGCGCGCCTCCCGTTTCGCCCTTGAGTCTCGCCGTAGCCCGGCGTGAGTTATTACATTGATTTGGCCAACCGATCCTACGTAAGTTTACGCTAGGCAAACGGCCGGACTGTTTTCGATCCAGCCGCCCTGGCATCTATTTTTTGACGACGTAGCGCACCGGCCACTTGTGGCCGCGCTTCTCGGCCTCGTCGAGCGTCATGTTGAACACCTCGACAGCGGGCAAGCCGGCCTTTTCCAATTCGGCGGCGCGCTCCTGCGGCCAGTTGGCGAGCACCTTGGCCCAGTCCAGCCGTGCTTCGCTCGACACCGGCTTGACGTTGACGCCGAAGCCGCGCAGCGCATCCAGGTTTTTGGAGTAGCTTTCCGTGGCCACTTTGATGCTGTGCGTCTCCAGATCGCGGCCGACCTCGACGATGATGTCCTGCACTTCTTTCGGCAGCCGATTGAACTTGTTGCGGTTGATGGTCAGCGTCAGCCAGGCGATCGAGCCGAAATCGGCGAGCGTGTAGGTCTTGGCGAGCTCATACCACTTCAGGTTGACGATGAACGACGGAAAAATGACGACGCCGCTGACGACACCCGTCTGCAGCGAGGTGTAGACCTCGGGGCCCGGCACGACGACCGGAATCCCGCCCCCGGCCTCGATCCATTTCATATTGATGCCGGCTCCGCCGATCTTCTTGCCCTTGAGATCGGAGAGTTTGTTCCAGTCGAAGTTCGTCAGGATGTTGTAGCCGTTGTCGGCGAAAATCGTCAGGTGCTTCTGGCCGAACTTGTCCTCGAACACTTTCGACATGAACGGGATCTTGTCGTAGACGGCGCGCGAGATGTCGCGGCTCATGCCCGGGTCCATGGTGCCGAACGGCAGCATGGCCTGGAAGGCGTGCAGCGGCAGGTTGGACGGCTCGAAGCAGACGCAGTAGCCGCCGACGTCGATGATGCCGGTCTGCACGCCCTCCAGTGTGTCGGCGGTCTTCACCATGGCGCCACCGTAGCCTTCGATGAACTCGACGGTGTGCTTGGTGCGCTCCTTGACGCGCTTGACGACCTCCGGTCCGAAGTAGGTCTGCATGAGCACGACGTAAGGGGTCGCGCCGGCGTGTCCGGCGGCCATGCGCAGCTTGATGTCCTCGGCCGAGGCCGCGGTCGACGCCAGCATGGCCGTTGCCGCGGCGAGCGCTGCGGTCTTCGAGCGTAGTGTCATGGCGAGTTACTCCCGGCTTGCACGCTTCGTTCCCTGCCTCGGTCCGTTTTTTATCGATGCAACATCCCAAAAGATGCGCTCGCCGAACCGTCGGCTCTATTCTCGACGTGATCTCACAGTGACGAACGGCCGGTCCTGCGATCGACCGTTCGAAAACTCGTCGTTTACTTGGCCGCCGTCGCCGCCGCCTTGATCTCGTAGCGCACCGGCCACTTGTAGCCGAGCTTCTCCGCCTCCTCGAGGCCGAGGCGCAGCACCTGGCTCGCCGGCAGGCCCTTGCCGTCGAGTTCGGACGCCTTCTCTTGCGGCCACTTCTCGAGCGACTTGGCCCAGTCGAGACGCACGCTGTCGGGCACCGACTTGACGGTCGAGCCCAGCGTCTTCAGCTGCTCGAGCTGCTTGGGGTAGTTCTCCTCGTTGACGGTGCCAGTCCTGGCCTCGAACTCGCGGCCGACCTCGAGGACGATGTCCTGCACCTCTTTCGGCAGCTTGGCGAAGCGGGCCTTGTTGATGGTCAGGCCGTGCCAGCTGATGGCGCCGAAGCCGACCAGCGTGTAGTGCTTGGCCACCTCGTACCACTTCAGGTTGACGTTGATCGATGGGAAGATGATGACGCCTTGGTAGACGCCAGTCTGCATCGACGTATAGGCCTCCGGCGCCGTGGTCTGCACCGGGACGGCACCGACGAACTCCAGCCACTTGAGGTTGAGGCCGGCGCCGCCGATTTTCTTGCCCTTCAGCTCGGAGACGCTGTTCCACTCGAAGGTGGTCTGCAGGTTGTAGCCGTTGTCGGCGATAATGCCGATCAGCTGCTGGCTGAACTTGTCCTCGAGCACCTTCGCCATGTAGGGCGACTTATCGTACACGGCGCGGGCCACCTTGCCGCTCATCACCGCGCTCATCGGACCCATCGGCAGCATCGCCTGGAAGGCATGCAGCGGCAGGTTCGAGGGCTCGAAGCAGAAGCAGAAGCCGCCGACGTCGACGATGCCGGACTGCACGCCCTCGAGCGTGTCGAACACCTTGACCATGGCGCCGCCGTAGCCCTCGATGAACTCGACCTTGTGCGAGGTCTTGGCGGCGACGCGCTTGGTCACCTCGGGTGCGAAGAAGTTCTGCATCAGGCTGACGTAGGGCGTCGCCGAGGCGTGGCCCGAGGCAATGCGCAGCTTGATGTCCTCGGCGTTGGCGGCCGGGGGCGACAGCATCGCCGCCGAAGCCGCGAGTGCGATGGCAAGTGACGTGAGCTTGTGCATTCGGATTGCTCCTCCCAATTCAGTTCCGCTAGTCGTTCAGGCCCGGTTTTTTTCGCGACCGGTTGGGCTCGATTGCGAGCCGTCGCCCGCGCGCGGCCGAGCCCGCGAGAACCCGGCCGCCCGCCGATCAATGCTCAGTTTTTGGTGCCGGCGCCGGCGACGGCGGCCTTGATGTCGTAGCGCACCGGCCACTTGTGACCGGCCTTCTCGGCTTCATCGAGCGTCAGCCTGAGGACCTGGGTGGCCGGCAGGCCCTTGCCGTCGAGCTCGGTTGCTTTCTCCTGCGGCCATGACTTGAGCGAATTCGCCCACTCGACGGCGACGCTGTCCGGCACCGTCTTGACCGTGCCGCCCTTCTCCTTGATGAAATCGAGCTGCTTGGAATAGTTCTCCTCGTTGAGCGTGCCGGTCCGCACCTCGTACTCCTTGGCCACCTCGAGCATGATGTCCTGGACCTCTTTCGGCAGCTTGGCCCAGCGCGCCTTGTTGACGGTCAGCGCGTGCCAGCTGATCGCGCCGAAGCCGATCAGCGTGTAGTGCTTGGCGACCTCGTACCATTTCAGATTGACGGTGACCGAGGGGAAGATGATGAAGCCCTGATAGACACCGGTCTGCATGGAGGTATAGCCCTCGACGGCCGACGATTGCACGCCGGTGACGCCGGCATATTCCAGCCACTTGAGATTGAGTCCGGCGCCGGCGATCTTTTTGCCCTTGAGATCGGCAAGGGAATTCCACTCGAAGGTGGTGTTGAGGCTGTAGCCGTTGTCGGCGATGATCGCCAAGTGCTTCTGGCTGAACTTGTCCTCCAGCACCTGCGTCATGTACGGCACCTTGTCGTACACGGCGCGAGCGATCTTGCCACTCCTGACGGCACTCATCGTGCCGAACGGCACCATCACCTGGAAGGCATGCAGCGGCAGGTTCGACGGCTCGAAGCAGACGCAGTAGGCGCCAACGTCGACGATGCCGGTTTGCACGCCCTCGAGCGTGTCGGACACCTTGACCATGGCGCCGCCGTAGCCCTCGATGAACTCCAGCGTGTGCGTGGTGCGCGCCTTGACCCGCTTGGTCACTTCCGGAACGAACAGGCCCTGCATCAGGTTGACGTAGGGCGTGGCCGCGGCATGACCGGAGGCAATGCGCAGCTTGATGTCCTCGGCCTGGGCGAGGCCGGCGGTTGCGAGCAGGGCGGCGCCGGCACTCACGGCAACCGCAACGGCATTGAGCCGCGTGGAATGGAACATCATGCTTCCTCCGCTGGATTTGTTTTGCTTATCGGGCGATAGTCTAGGACTCCGCGATCACTGTCAAATCATCGCTTACAGCCCGCGCAGCACCTTGACGCTGGCCCCGGCCGCGGCCATCAGGAAGCTCAAGTCGCTGCCGGCCAGCACCATCTTGACGCCCAGGCCGACGTACTTGCGATAGCCCTCCTCATTGTAGATGCCGCCCATGCCGCACCACTTGCCATGGCGCTTGCAGGCGGCAACCGTCGTCTCGAAGGCCTTGACCACGTCGGCGTGGAAATACTGGCCGGGGATGCCCATTTCCATCGACAAGTCGCTGCCGCCGATCAGCAGCACATCGACGCCCGGCACCGCGGCGATGGCATCTGCGTTGGCAATGGCTAAGGGTGATTCCAGCATCACCACCATCAGCACGTTGGCATTGATGGCAGCCGTCGATTCCGCCATCGGCATGGCGGCGAACTCGATCTGCGGCAGCGCGCCGACGACGGAGCGGTGTCCCAACGGTGGGTACTTGACGCGGTCGATGCACTCGCGCGCCTCCTCGGCCGTGTCGACGTGCGGGAAGGTGATGCCGTAGGCGCCGCCGTCGAGCACCCGCGTCGCCATGTCGTACTGGCCGCGCGGCACCCGCACCAGCGGCGTGATGCCAGCACTGTTGGCGGCGACCGAGATCTGCGCCGCGGTATCGAGCGACATGGCATTGTGCTCGAGATCAATGAACAGCCAGTCGAAGCCGGCGGTGCGCATGGCCGGGGCGATGTCGACGGTGCGCGCCTGACGCAGGTTGATGCCGACAGAGAGGTCGCCCCTGGCGAGCAACTCGCGGGTCGGGTTGCGCAACAGGGCCATGGGTTTCCTCCTCGTTGCCACGCGTGTTGGTGATCTGGCGTCGCGATCCGTGCAGCCCGAACCTGGATATCG
The DNA here is from genome assembly GCA_964498125.1 of uncultured Devosia sp. Taxonomy (GTDB): domain Bacteria; phylum Pseudomonadota; class Alphaproteobacteria; order Rhizobiales; family Hyphomicrobiaceae; genus CAMDBL01. Next base: position 5,356 of record CAZCGE010000061.1, read on the forward strand.
AGCCGCGCACCGGCTGTGCACCGGCCGTCAACGGTTTATGCTCCGTGCATCGTGCCGGCTGCAACAGCAATCGCGATAGGTGCCAACATGCCGGCGCCACTCCAGCGGATCGAGAAGTTCCGAGACCTGCACCAGTCAAGCACAGGCCGTTGGGCTTCGCGCCAAGGGCGCTCAACCTACTTCGTGCCGTCGCCGGCGCCGAGCATCACCAGCTCAACCTCGCCGGCGCTGTCCTTGCGGCGCCGAGGGCGTCGGTTCAGCCGGGTGCGGAAGGGATTTTGGCGGCGACGCGGCCTGTTTGTTGACTATCGTCAACAATAATCACGTTTTTGTTGATGATCGTACACATATTCTTGACCTCGGCCCTGATGCCGTCTATTTGCATGTTGATGATCATCAACAGAAGAACGGTTTTTGTGGACGAGGATCAACATGGCGCGCTCGAGCAGTCTGAAGGCGTCGATGCCCTTTGCGGTCGAAACAGCAATCAAACAGCTCGGTACAAACCTTCGGACCGCAAGATTGCGTCGCAACCTGTCGATGCAAGAGGTCGCAAGCAAGTTGGGCGTCAGCCGGTATGCCGTCTCGCATGCCGAAAGCGGCAAGGTCACCACGCCTTTCGCGGTTTACGTCGGCTTGTTCTGGGCATACGGCCTTTTGGAACAATTCTCTGGATTGGCCGATCCGGCTGGTGACAAGGAAGGCCTGGCCTTATCGCTCGCAAATGATCGGTTACATGCCCGCAGGGTTGAGGCCCTAGACAATGACTTTTAAGAAAAAGACTTCCAAAAAACCGAAGGCCCTGAAGGTCCCCACCACTCCTGAGCCGCCTGCCCAAATACCAGGGGCGAGCGAATGCTTCGTCTACATTACTCTTCCAGGGGAGACTGAACCGGTAACAGCTGGCCGGTTCAATCTCGTCGCCACGCGCGCGGGAGTACCACTGGGTCACTTTGTCTACGGTAGGAGCTATCTCGCTCGCAAAAACGCCGTCGAGATCGACCCGATCGAGCTGAGGCTTGCGGCTCGGAAATACGAAACCACCCTACTCAAGGGCGTCTTTGGCGCTCTCCGAGACGCAGCGCCGGACTCTTGGGGCCGACTCATCATCGACCGCCAGCACAACCAAGAACTGAGCGAACTCGGATACCTGATGAACTCAGCCGATGATCGTGCGGGCGCACTCGGCTTCGGCACGGGGGTTGTACCGCCAGCACCACGGAAGAAGTTCAATCAAACGCTACAGCTCGACGAGCTGCAAAAAATTGCCGACGATATACTGAAGGACAAGAAGCCTCGCGGCAATCACGTCGAACAGGCGGCCAGGCTGCTGCTGATCAACACGTCGATGGGCGGAGCTCGCCCCAAAGCCGTGGTTGAGGACGCGCAGGGCCTTTGGATCGCCAAATTCAACCGTCCTGACAAGGACAAATGGAACTCCGCTCGGGTCGAGCGCTCCATGCTACAACTCGCAAAGACATGCGGAATCTCGGTTGCGGAGAGCAAGCTCGCGACAGTGGGGGACCGCGACGTTCTGTTGCTGAAGAGGTTCGACCGCGATAAGGTCGATGCAGGCTACTATCGTCATCGCATGGTCAGCGCGTTGACAATTCTGCGCGCCGACGAATTCGAACCGAGCAAGTGGTCTTATGTGGCGCTCGCGGAAGAACTCAGACGCGTTTCAACTCATGCCCGCAAAGACGCTGCCGAGCTATTTCGGCGGATGTGCTTCAACGCCCTGGTTTCCAACCTTGATGATCACCCTCGCAACCACGCTTTGCTGGCCAGGGATACCTGGAAACTTTCGCCGGCGTACGACATCACGCCACAGAGTCCAGTGGGAATAGACCGGCGCAACCTCGCAATGATCTGCGGGAGCGCTGGAACTTACGCCAACATCAACAATCTGCTGTCGCAGTGCGGGAGGTTCCTGCTCGAGCGCGAGGAGGCTGAAGCAATCATCCTTGAGATAAGAGATACGGTCAGCACGTCGTGGAGAAAGATCGCGCGCGCTCAGGGTGTGACAGTCGCCGACTGCGAGATCATCAGTGGCGCTTTTGTCTATCCTGGCTTTTCATACAATCTGGATGCCGCGTGAATTTGGATATGCACCGGCTCCCACGGATCCCACTACCCCCGCGTCGCGGCTGCGCGTCGCGCCCGCACCCGCCCGATCAGGGTTTCGACCGAGGGCAGGATGCGACGGACGATCTCGCCGACGCCGGCGGCGTTCGGATGCAGGCCATCGCCGAGATTGAGGTCGGCGCGCATGGCGACACCGTCCAGGAAGAACGGATAGAGCAGCGCGCCGTGCGCCGTGGCAAGATCCGGATAGATCGAGTCGAAGGCCGTGACGTAGCTGTCGCCCCAGTTGCGCGGCGCCGCCATGCCGGCGACCAGCACGTCGAGTCCGCGCCCCTCGAGCCGTTTCAGGATGGCATCGAGGTTGGCCCGCGCACGGGCGGGATCGAGGCCGCGCAGGGCATCGTTGGCGCCGAGCTCCAGAATCGCCGCGTCGACGCCGTCGGGCACCGCCCAATCGAAGCGGCCCAATCCCGCCGCCGTCGTATCGCCCGAAACGCCAGCATTGATGACCTCGACGGCGTGGCCCTTGGCCTTCAGCGCCCGCTCGAGCTGCACCGGAAAGGCGGCCGATTGCGGCAGACCGAAGCCAGCGGTCAGGCTGTCGCCGTAGGCAACGATGCGGATCACCCGTTCGGAGGCGGTCGCGACCGAAATGCCGACAGACATGGGGATCGCGCCCAGAAGCATGTTGACGAGAACAGCCAGCGGCACCATGTGCCGGTATCGGCGTGTCGTTGGCTGTACGCACATGATCCGGCACTCCCTTGCGTGGTCGGCGACGGTTGACCGCCAGCGGGTGACAGGTAGAAAGACCAACGCCGCCAAGCAAGGCCCCAAGGCCCGTAGCACAAAGGCTCCCCATCGTGCCAACCCGAGACTCCGCCCAGCCGCCGATCGTGGCGATGGACAATGTGACCCTGACGCTCCGCAGCCGGGCCGGGCCGGTGGAGATCCTGCGCGGCGTCGGCATGGCGATCGCGCCCGGTCAGTCGGTCGCCATCGTCGGCCCGAGTGGATGCGGCAAAACCTCGCTGCTGATGGTCATGGCCGGCCTCGAGCAGGCGACGTCGGGCGCCGTGCGCGTTGCCGGGCACGATTTCACGCGGCTCGGCGAGGATGATCTGGCCCTGGTGCGCGGCCGCGAGATCGGCATTGTCTTTCAGTCGTTCCACCTGGTTCCCACCATGACGGCGCTGGAGAACATCGCGCTGCCGCTGGAGCTTGCCGGCCGTGCCGACGCCTTTGCCGTGGCGCGCGAGCTGGTCGCCGAGGTTGGGCTGACGCGGCGCGCCGACCATTTTCCAGCGCAACTGTCCGGTGGCGAGCAGCAGCGCGTCGCGATCGCCCGCGCGCTGGCGCCGCGGCCGCGGCTGATCCTGGCCGATGAGCCGACCGGCAATCTCGACGGCAAGACCGGCCGCCAGGTGGTCGATCTGCTGTTCGCACTGCAGCGGCGACGGCAGGCGACGCTGGTGCTGGTCACGCACGATCTGTCGTTGGCGGGCGAGTGCGAGCGCCTGGTGCAGATGGCGGACGGGCGCATCGCCGGCGTGCGCGCCGAGGTCGCCGCATGAGCACGGCCGACACTGTGCAACTCGAGACGCGCGAGCGCGCGGCGTGGCAGGGGCTGCCGCTGGCGCTCCGGCTGGCGCTGCGCGAGCTGCGCGGCGGCATCCGCGGTTTCTACGTCTTCATCGCCTGCGTGGCGCTCGGCGTCATGGTGATCACCGCGGTCGGCGCGCTGTCGGATGCCATGCGTTCCAGTTTCGAGCGGCAGGGCCAAAGCATCCTCGGCGGTGACATGACGTTCGCGCGCGTGCACCAGCGCATCGAGCCGCCAGAGCTTGCATTCCTGGAGCGGCACGGTCGTGTCAGCGAGACGGCGACGATGCGCACCATGGCACGCCGCACCGATGGCGCCGATCAGGCGCTGGCCGAGCTGAAGGCCGTTGATACCGCCTATCCGCTGGTCGGCGAGGTCAAGCTGGACGGGGGCGTAGGCCTCGCCGAGGCCTTGCGCGGCAGTACAGTGGCGATGGATCCGGTCCTGCTCGAGCGCCTCAGATTGAAGACCGGAGATCGTATCGCCCTCGGCCGGACCGAGGTGGTGGTGCGGGCCACCATCCTGTCGGAGCCCGATGCGATTGCCGACCGGCTGACGTTCGGACCGCGCATCTTCGTCTCGTTCCAGACGCTGCAGGCGACCGGGCTGGTGCAGCCCGGCGCCCTGGTGCGCTGGCGCTATGCCGTGCGCCAGCCCGAGGCGTCGCCGCCGGCGCTGATGGGTCTGCGCGAAGCGGCCAAGGCCGAGCTGGCCGAGGCGGGATTCACCATCGCCGACCGGCGCAATCCCTCGCCGCAGGTGACGCGCACGCTCGAGCGTTTGCGGCAATTCCTGACGCTGATCGGGCTCACGTCGCTGCTGATCGGCGGCGTCGGTGTCGCCAACGCGGTGGCGACGTTCATCGACCGCCGCCGCAGGGTGATTGCCACCTTCAAGAGTCTCGGCGCCACCGGCGGCCTGATCTTCAGCCTGTTCCTCATCCAGGTCATGCTGATCGCCTGCATCGGCATCGGCATCGGCCTGGTGCTCGGCTACCTCGTGCCCGTCGTCATGAACGGGTTCTACGGCGAGGCGCTGCCGATCCGCGCCGATATCCGTATTACGCCGTGGAGCATCCTCTCGGCGACCGTCTACGGCCTGTTGGTGGCCTTGCTGTTCACACTCTGGCCGCTGGGCAGGGCCGAGCATGTGCGCGGCGCGGCGTTGTTTCGCGACGAGGTGAACGAGGAGCGGCTGTGGCCGCGCCTCCGCGTCATCGGCCTGACGGCGGCCTGCCTGCTGGCGCTGGCGGCGCTGGCCATTCTCACCTCGGATGGGCGCCGCATCGCCATCTACTTCTGCCTCGCCCTCGTGGTCGTCTTTGCCGTGTTCACAGGCCTCGGCGCCGCGGTCACCCGGCTGGCGCGGCGGGCGCCACGATCGCGGCGGCCCGAGCTGGCCATCGCCGTCGGCAATCTCGGCGCGCCAGGCGGGCTGACGCGCTCGGTTGTCCTTTCGCTCGGCGCCGGACTGTCGCTGCTGGTCGCCGTTGCCCTGGCGGATTCTTCCCTCGTCACCGAGATGACCTCGCGGTTGCCGGCGCAGTCGCCCAACTACTTCATCCTCGACGTGGTCAAGGGCGACTTTCCAGGGCTCGAAGAGCTGGTCCAGCGCGAAGTGCCCGGCGCCAGACTGGAACAGGCGCCGATGCTGCGCGGCCGCCTCGTGCGACTCAACGGCGTGCCGGTGGAGGAGATCAAGGCGCCACCGGAGGCGCAGTGGGTGCTGACCGGCGACCGCGGACTGACCTATGCCGAGACCGTCCCCGACGGCTCCAGGGTGGTCGAGGGCCAGTGGTGGGACAAGGACTACGCCGGCGAGCCGCTGGTCTCGTTCGAGCAAGAACTGGCCAAAAAGCTCAAGCTTGCGATCGGCGAAACCGTCACCGTCAACGTGCTCGGCCGCAACCTGACGGCGCGCGTGGCGAGCCTGCGCGAGGTGAAATGGGAGAGTCTCGCCATCAATTTTGTCATGGTGTTCTCGCCCAACACCTTGCAGAACGCACCCCACAACGTGCTGGCCACCGTGTTGCTGCCAAAGGATGCCCCGATCGAGGCCGAGGCCCGCGTCGCGCGCGCCATCGCCCAGGCCTATCCGGCGGTGACCGCCATCCGGGTCAAGGACGCCATCAACGCCTTCAATACCATCTTCGCCAGGATCACGATCGCGGTCCGCGTCGCCGGCAGCGTCACCTTGCTGGCGGGCGCGCTGGTGCTGGCCGGCGCGCTGGTCACTGCACAGCGCCGCCGCATCCAGCAGGCGGTGATCCTGAAGGTGCTGGGCGCCACGCGGCGGCGGATCATCGTCTCGCATCTGCTCGAGTATCTGATCATGGCGGTTGTCACGGCAACGCTGGCCGTCGGCGTCGGCACGCTGGCGTCCTATGTGGCGCTGACTCAGGTGATGGACGTCGCGTTCACGTTCTCGTGGCCGGCGGTGGCGCAGGCGCTCGGCGTCGCCTGCGGCCTGATTCTGTTGTTTGGATCGCTGGGCACCTGGCAGGTGCTGCGATCGCCGTCTGTTCCCTATTTGCGCTCGGAATAGGGGTGGCTGCGGGCCACATGCCGCAATGTTGCCGACCTCTTGGCTCAGGATATTGACAGAGGTCCTTGAAAATAGAAGATTCGCGGAGCATATTGAAGCTCAGCAACCGGGAAGGTTGCGAGGCCAGGCAAAGGGAAGTCAGATGGCTCAGTTCGACAATAGGTATGCGCAGGTCGCGACGACCACGCGCACGGGCGCGGAGGTCGATGAGGGCTTGCGCTCCTACATGCTCAGTGTCTACAACTATATGGCGGCCGGCATCGCGTTGTCAGGCTTTACGGCCTACGGCACCTATGCGATGTCGGTGGTGCAGACCAAATCCAATGGCGGTCTGATCCTGTCGCCACTTGGTCAGTTGCTGTACGCGTCGCCGCTGAAGTGGGTGGTGATGCTGCTGCCGCTGGCGTTCGTGTTCTTCCTGTCATTCCGCATCTACAAGATGAGCGTGCCGGCAGCGCAGCTCTCCTTCTGGCTGTTCGCGGCCGTGATGGGCTTGTCGCTGTCGTCGATCTTCCTGATCTTCCAGCTCGGGTCGATCACGCAGGTGTTCTTTGTCACGGCCGCTGCCTTCGCCGGTCTGAGCCTCTACGGCTACACCACCAAGAAGGATCTCAGCGGCTGGGGCTCCTTCCTGATCATGGGCGTGATCGGCATCATCATCGCCGCGATCGTCAATATCTTCCTGCAGTCGAGCGCGCTGCAGTTCGCCATCTCGGTCATCGGCGTGCTGGTATTCGCTGGTCTCACCGCCTACGACACCCAGCAGATCAAGGACAACTACTACACGGTGATGGGCGACATGACGGCGACCAGCAAGGCCGCGATCATGGGCGCGCTGAACCTCTACCTCGACTTCATCAACATGTTCACCTCGATGCTGAGCCTGTTCGGCAACCGCGAATAAGCTGAACGTCGAGACCGCGGACAGATACAGAGGGCCTCGCCACAAGCGGGGCCCTTTGGATTTTATTGTCCCCGAAGGGCTTTCCTGCATGGGTTGTGGCCAGGACGAGGCTAATGCACAATTTTTGATCTAATCGATAAAAATGCATAATTTTTATGCATGATGCTTGATGGATCGGCAATCGACCGGTGCATCTTCGGGCCTGGTTCGTCCCGCGATTGCTGAGTTGACGACGAAAAATGATCGCCTGATCAATGCCTTAGAATAATGCTGGCCGCCACGACATAATCTGGCATGCGGCTTGCGAACTGTCTGTTTACCAAACCACGACACAGGGAGTTTCAAATGCATTTGACCAGACGTTTCCTCTTCGGTACGGCGACGGCCGCGGCGCTGGCAGTGACCGGCGGCATATCCGGCATCAGCACGGCCTCCGCGCAAGACACCATCAAAGTCGGCGTCCTGCATTCGCTGTCCGGCACCATGGCGATCAGCGAGACGACGCTGAAGGACGTCATGCTGATGCTGATCGAGGAGCAGAACAAGAAGGGCGGCCTGCTCGGCAAGAAGCTGGAAGCCGTGGTCGTCGATCCAGCCTCCAACTGGCCGTTGTTCGCCGAGAAGGCGCGCGAGCTGATCTCCCAGCATAAGGTCTCGGCAGTGTTCGGCTGCTGGACGTCGGTGTCGCGCAAGTCGGTGCTGCCGGTGTTCAAGGAGCTGAACAACATCCTGTTCTACCCCGTGCAATACGAGGGCGAGGAGAGCGAGCGCAACGTATTCTATACGGGTGCGGCGCCGAACCAGCAGGCGATCCCGGCCGTCGACTACCTGATGAGCAAGGACGGCGGCGAGGCCAAGCGCTGGGTGCTGGCCGGCACCGACTACGTCTATCCGCGCACCACCAACAAGATCCTGGAGGCCTACCTTCTCGCCAAGGGCGTGGCCAAGGAAGACATCATGATCAACTACACGCCGTTCGGCCATTCCGACTGGCAGACCATCGTTACCGACATCAAGAAGTTCGGCTCGACCGGCAAGAAGACGGCGGTGGTCTCGACCATCAACGGTGACGCCAACGTGCCGTTCTACAAGGAGCTGGCCAATGCAGGCGTCAAGGCGACCGACATCCCGGTCGTGGCGTTCTCGGTCGGCGAGGAAGAGCTGGCCGGCGTCGACACCAAGAATCTCGTCGGCCATCTCACCGCCTGGAACTACTTCCAGTCGGTCAAGGACAAGGGCAACGACGAGTTCATCGCCAAGTGGAAGGCTTTCACCAAAAACCCGAAGCGCGTCACCAACGATCCGATGGAAGCGCACGTCATCGGCTTCAACATGTGGGTGAAGGCGGTCGAGAAGGTGAAGTCCACCGATCCCGACAAGGTGATCGACGCGCTGCCCGGCATCGAGGCCGCCAATCTGACCGGCGGCGTTTCCAAGATGCTGCCCAACCACCACATCACCAAGCCGGTGCTGATCGGCGAGATCCGCGCCGACGGCCAGATGGATACGGTGTGGCAGACCAAGGGCCTGGTGGCCGGCGACGCCTGGTCCAAGCACCTCGACGGCTCCAAGGACCTCGAGGGCGACTGGGTCGGCAAGAAGTGCGGCAACTGGAACACCAAGACCAACAGTTGCGGCGCCAAGTAGAACTGATGCAGCGTTTCGGCGGTGTCTGACCAAAGGTCAGACACCGCTTCATCAGGGGACTCGTCATGCCGACGGCGCGGCGGATCGCAAACCTGCTTTTTGCGCTTGCGATCCTTCTCGCTGTCGCTGCGCCGGCCCGCGCCGATCTGAAGTCCGCCTTGGCGCGGCTGGCCGACGACAGCTTCTCCGAGACGGCGATTGCCATCGACGAAATCTCCCAATCCAATGCGCCGACGTCCATCGCCATACTCGAAGCGCTCGCCGATCGCCGGCTGCTGCTCGATTCCGCGACCAAGACCATCTACGTCAAGACCCCGACCGGTGGCCATGTCGAGGCCGCGGCCGGTACGATTGTCACGAGCCCGCCGAGCGGCCTGCAGCTGGTGCGCGTCAACAATCGACTGCGGGTTGCGATCGAGGCCGCCCTTGGCGGACTGACATTGCGCGCGCCCGATCCCGCCAAGCGCGTCCAGGCCGCGGAAACGATTTTCAAATCACGCGACCAGAGCGCCTTGCCTGCCCTCGAAGCAGCTTTGGCCGCGGAGACAAATCCCGCCGCCAAGCGGGCCTTCGAGAAAGCACGCGCCGCCATCTTCCTGCTGAGCGCCAACGCGACCCTCGAACAGCGGCATGACGCGATCGCACTCCTCGAAAGCGCGTCGGATCAGGATGCGATCGGCCTGCTGCGCACCGCGCTGCAGACAACGAAGACGCCACAGACGCGCCTGATACTGGAGCGTGCCGTCAAGCATATCGAGGACCGCCAGAAACTGCGCGAGATCGTACAGAACGTCTGGTACGGATTGTCGCTCGGGTCGGTGCTGCTGCTCGCCGCCATCGGTCTTGCCATCACCTTCGGCGTGATGGGCGTCATCAACATGGCGCACGGCGAGATGGTGATGCTCGGCGCCTATACGACATTCGCCGTGCAGGAGGTGTTTCGCGCCGTGGCGCCCGCCTATTTCGACTGGTCGCTGCCGCTCGCCATCCCGCTGGCGTTCCTCGTTTCAGCATTGGTCGGACTGGCCATCGAGCGCGGCGTCATCAGTTTTCTCTACGGCCGCCCGCTGGAGACGCTGCTGGCGACCTGGGGGGTCAGCCTTGTATTGCAGCAGGCGGTGCGCACCGCCTTCGGCTCGAGCAATCGCGAGGTCGGCAACCCGAGCTATATGTCCGGCAGCTTCGAGGTGTTCGGGCTTTCGGTCGCGCTGGGCCGCCTGTGGATCATCGTTTTCACGCTGATCCTGTTCGCTGGGCTGCTGGCGCTGCTGAAGGCGACGCCGCTGGGTCTCAGGATGCGCGCCGTGACGCAGAACCGGCGCATGGCCGCCTCCATGGGCATTCGTTCCGGCTCGATCGACGCCATGACGTTCGCGCTCGGCTCGGGCATCGCCGGCATCGCCGGCGTGGCGCTGTCGCAGATCGACAACGTCTCGCCCAACCTCGGCCAGTCCTACATCATCGACAGCTTCATGGTCGTGGTGTTCGGCGGCGTCGGCAACCTGTGGGGGACGTTCGTCTCCGCCTTCCTGCTCGGCATCGCCAACAAGTTCCTAGAACCGTTCGCTGGCGCGGTGCTCGGCAAGATCCTGATCCTCGTGCTGCTGATCCTGTTCATTCAGAAGCGCCCGCGGGGTCTCTTCGCCCTCAAGGGCAGGGCGGTGGACGCATGATCACGTCGCTGCTCATCCGCAGCCTCGATCGACGGTCGTCGATCTTCCTGGCCATCATCGCCGCGGTCGCCGTGCTGGTGCCGATCCTCAATCTGGCGCTGCCGGAGTCGTCGTTCTTTCACGTGCCAACCTATGCGGTGGCGCTGCTCGGCAAATACATCTGCTTCGCCATCCTGGCGCTGGCGCTCGACCTGGTCTGGGGCTATTGCGGGATCCTGTCGCTCGGCCACGGCGCCTTCTTCGCGCTCGGCGGCTATGCCATGGGCATGTACCTGATGCGCCAGATCGGCACGCGCGGCGTCTATGCGCATCCCGTGCTGCCCGACTTCATGGTGTTCCTCAACTGGCCGGAGTTGCCGTGGTACTGGTACGGCTTCTCCTCGTTGCCGTTCGCCATGCTGATGGTCGTGCTGGTTCCGGGTCTGCTCGCCTTCCTGTTCGGCTGGCTCGCCTTCCGCTCACGCGTCACCGGCGTCTACCTGTCGATCATCACACAGGCGCTGACGTACGCGCTGCTGCTCGCCTTCTTCCGCAACGACATGGGCTTTGGCGGCAACAACGGGCTCACCGACTTCAAGGACATCGCCGGCTTTCCCGTGCAGGCGAAGTCGACGCGCGCGGCGCTGTTTGTCGCCTCGCTAGCGCTGCTGGCCGCCGCGTTCATGATGGCCCGCGTGCTGGTGACGTCGACCTTCGGCAAGGTGCTGGTCGCCATCCGGGATGCCGAATCGCGCACGCGGTTCCTGGGGTACCGGGTCGAAAGCTACAAATTGTTCGTGTTCACCGTATCGGCCTGCGTGGCCGGGCTCGCCGGCGCGCTCTATGTGCCGCAGGTCGGCATCATCAACCCGTCCGAATTCTCGCCGGCCAATTCCATCGAGGCCGTGATCTGGGTGGCGGTCGGCGGTCGCGGCACGCTGATCGGCGCCGTCGTCGGCGCCCTGGTCGTCAATTTTCTGAAGACCGTCTTCACGACAGGATTTCTCGCCGCCTACTGGTTGTTCATGCTTGGCGGGCTGTTCATTCTGGTCACACTGGTGATGCCGAACGGGATCGTCGGGACCTTGTCCGACTTCCTTGCCAGCCGGCGCGCGGCCCGGACCACGGGCGACACCAACGGGCGGGTCGTGCCCACGGCGGCGGAGTAGGTCCATGGCCGAAGACTCGAGCCCGATGACCAGCGCCATGCTCTATCTCGACGGCGTGTCCGTGTCGTTCGACGGGTTTCGCGCGCTCAACGAGCTGTCGCTGTTGCTCGAGGCCGGTGAGATGCGCGCCATCATCGGCCCGAACGGCGCCGGCAAGACGACGATGATGGACGTGATCACCGGCAAGACCAAACCCGACAGCGGCATCGTGCTGTTTGGCGGCGTCACCGACCTCACCCAACTCGACGAGGCCGAGATCGCCAACCTCGGCATCGGCCGCAAATTCCAGAAGCCGACGGTGTTCGAGAGCCATACGCTTGCCGACAACATTCGTTTGGCGCTGAAGGGCCCGCGCGATCCGCTGGCGGCGTTATTCGGCGCCCGCAATCGCATCAGCGAGGCGAGCATCGACGCGGTGCTGGAAAAGGTTAGCTTGATCGACAAGCGCAATGATCTGGCCGGCGCGCTGAGCCACGGCCAGAAGCAGTGGCTCGAGATCGCCATGCTGCTGGCGCAGGACCCGAAGCTGCTGCTGGTCGATGAACCCGTCGCCGGCATGACCGACGCCGAGACCGAGACCACGGCGCAGCTGTTGAAAGAAATCGCCAAGACGCATTCCGTGGTCGTCGTCGAGCACGACATGAGCTTTGTGCGCGCGCTCGGCGTGCGCGTGACCTGTCTGCATGAAGGCTCGGTTCTGGCCGAGGGCAGCATCGACGATGTCTCGGCCAACCAGCGCGTCGTCGAGGTTTATCTGGGGCGCTAATCGCGTCGTGTAAGGAGAACGGCTGTGCTGCTACCCCGCCTGCCCAATTCGCGACCCGCGCCGTTGCCGGGTTCGCCGCCGAGCCCGGCAGGCAAGGCGGCGCCGGTGCGTGCCAAGAAGACCGGTCGCACCAAGCTTGCACGGGATTTGCGCGTGTTGCTGCGGGGGCCGCGCGACTTGCTGACCAAGACCAAAAGAAGCGGAGTCCGCTGATGCTCGCCGTCGATGCCATCGATCTTCACTACGGCGCGGCGCAGGCGCTGCGCCGGGTCTCGATCACCGCCCGGCCCGGCGAGGTGACCTGCGTGCTCGGGCGCAATGGCGTCGGTAAATCCACCCTGTTGCGCGCCATCTGCGGCCAGCAGAAGATTTCGGCCGGCCGCATCCTGTGGCAGGATCAGGACATCACCAGATTTGCCGCCGATGAGCGGGCGCGGGCGGGCATCGGCTACGTGCCGCAGGGGCGCGAGATCTTCCCGCTGCTGACGGTGAAGGAAAACCTGGAGACCGGCTATGCCTGCCTGCCGCGCTCGCAGCGCATGATTCCCGAGGTCATTTTCGAGTTGTTCCCGGTGCTGAAGGGCATGCTGTGGCGGCGTGGCGGCGATTTGTCCGGCGGCCAGCAGCAGCAGCTTGCCATCGCCCGCGCGCTGGTGATGCAGCCAAAACTCCTGGTGCTCGACGAGCCGACCGAGGGCATCCAACCCTCGATCATCAAGGACATCGGCCGTGCCATCGACTTCCTGCGCAACCAGGGCGACATGGCGATCCTGCTGGTGGAACAGTACTTCGAGTTCGCCCGCGACCTGGCCGATCAGTATGCTGTCATGGATCGCGGGCAGGTCGTGTCCAGCGGCATGCGTAGGGAGATGGTGGAAAGCGATGTCCGCCGCTGGCTTTCAGTCTAGGGATGATGATGCGCGGGCCGCGCTCAGGCTCGCTTCGATTCGCGCGATGGGCGGATTGCGGGCGCGGTTCGTGGCGCGAGACGGCAGCACGGCGCTGGCTGACCTGAACGAGCGTGGCGGCTACCGGATGGGGCTGCCGAGCACGTTCGCGACCCATGCCGAGGCCATTCAGGTCAACACCGGCGGCGGCGTTATTGGCGGCGACCAGCTCGTCTTCGACGTGCACGCGGAACGAGGGGCGGATGTCGTCTACACGACCCAGTCCGCCGAGCGCATTTATCGTTCGCTCGGTCCGGCCGCCGAAATCGATGTGCGCATGACCCTGGAGCCCGGCAGCCGCCTCGACTGGCTGCCACAACAGACCATTCTGTATTCCGGCGCCCGCCTGAAGCGCCGCTTCGAGATCGATCTGGCGGGCGACAGCCGGCTGCTGCTGGTCGAGGCGTTGACGTTTGGCCGCACCGACAGCGGCGAAGTGCTGGGTCATGGGCTGATCCACGACGTCTGGCGCGTGCGCCGCGATCATCAGCTCATCTATGCCGACGCATTGCGACTCGACGGCGATATCGCCCGCCTGCTGGCGCGTCCGGCGATCAGCAGCGGGGATCGCGCGGCGGGGCTGCTGCTCTATGTTGCGCCCGATGCCGCCGATCGGCTTGACGTCGTCCGGCTGGCGCTCGATGCCGCGGAATGCGATCATGGCGCCAGCGCCCGGGGCGGTGTGTTGATCGTGCGGTTTTTGGGCCCCGATCCGGCCGGCGTGCGGGACGGCATGATACGCGCGATCGGGCAGCTATCGGCTCGGCCATTGCCGCGGGTCTGGGCCAGTTGAAGGATTGGGCCGGTCGAGGGACAAAGAGCGCAAGCATGAACCTGACACCACGCGAGAAGGACAAGCTGCTGGTCGCCATGGCGGCCATCGTCGCGCGCCGGCGGCTGGAGCGCGGCGTCAAGCTGAACCACCCGGAAGCGATTGCGCTGATCACGGATTTCATCGTCGAGGGCGCGCGCGATGGCAGAAGCGTCTCCGATCTGATGCAAGCCGGCGCCATGGTCGTGCGCCGTGATCAGGTGATGGAGGGGATCGCCGAAATGATCCACGACGTGCAGGTCGAGGCGACATTCCCCGACGGCACCAAGCTCGTCACCGTGCACACTCCGATCCGCTGATATTTCGTCATGCCGGCGGAGGCCGGCACCCACGACAACTCGCGCAAGAGAAGGGCGGAAATTGAACAACGCCATTTCAGCTCGCTTGAAGGTTCATCAGATCGGACACGACAACCCATTGAATGCGTATTTGCAAATTCTTGTCGTGGGTCCCGGCCTTCGCCGGGATGACGAAACTTGGGGGAACCATCCGTCAGAGCCGGGACACTGGGTCCTGCCTGAGACAAGGAGAGGCCAGCCATGATTCCCGGCGAGATCATCACGAAGAAGGGCGAGATCGAGCTCAACGCCGGCCGCGCCGCGGTGAAGCTGACGGTCACCAACACCGGCGACCGGCCGATCCAGGTCGGCAGCCACTACCACTTCTTCGAGACCAACCCGGCGCTGGACTTCGACCGCGACAAGGCGCGCGGCATGCGGCTCGACATCATCGCCGGCACCGCCGTCCGCTTCGAGCCGGGGCAGTCGCGCGAGGTCAGCCTGATTCCGCTCGGCGGCACGCGCGAAGTGTACGGGTTCCGGCAGGCAGTAATGGGCAAGCTCGAATGACCACCAATCACTATTCGGGCAGCTGCCAATGCGGCGCCATCACCTTCGAAGTCGATATCGATCTGGACAACACGATCACATGCAATTGCTCGCGTTGCCAGCGGCTGGGCTGCGTACTTGCCTTTGCCGCGAGGGACAAGTTCACCCTCAAATCCGGTGAACAAGATCTGACGGAACACACGTTCAACAAGCACCGCATCCGACATCAGTTCTGCCGTACCTGCGGTATCGAGAGTTTCGCCTATGGCGTCATGCCGGATGGCGCCCCCATGGCGGCGGTGAACGTGAATTGCCTGGATGGCGTCGATCCACGGGCGCTGAAATCGAAGCATGTCGACGGCCGATCCTTTTAGCTCTGGGATTCATCCATGCCCATCCGTATCCCCCGCGCCGCCTACGCACAGATGTTCGGCCCGACCACCGGCGACAAGGTGCGGCTCGCCGACACCGAGTTGCTCATCGAGGTCGAGAAGGATTTCACCACCTACGGCGAGGAGGTGAAATTCGGCGGCGGCAAGGTGATCCGCGACGGCATGGGCCAGTCGCAGACCACCAACGCACAGGGCGCCGCCGACACGGTCATCACCAACGCGCTGATCCTCGACCACTGGGGCATCGTCAAGGCCGACGTCGCGATCAGGGGCGGCCGCATCGCCCGCATCGGCAAGGCCGGCAATCCCGACATCCAGCCGGGCGTCGACATCGTCATCGGCCCCGGCACCGAGATCATCGCCGGCGAGGGCAAGATCCTGACCGCCGGCGGCTTCGACACGCACATCCATTTCATCTGCCCACAGCAGATCGAGGATGCCCTCATGTCCGGCGTCACCTCCATGCTCGGCGGCGGCACCGGCCCGGCGCACGGCACCTTCGCCACCACTTGCACGCCCGGTCCGTGGCATCTGGAGATGATGCTGCGCGCCGCCGACGCCTTCCCCATGAACCTGGGCTTTGCCGGCAAGGGCAATGCCTCGCTGCCGGCCGCGCTGGTCGAGATGGTCGAGGCCGGCGCCTGCGCACTGAAGCTGCACGAGGACTGGGGCACCACGCCGGCGGCGATCGACTGCTGCCTGTCGGTCGGCGACGACCACGACGTGCAGGTCATGATCCACTCCGACACGCTGAACGAGTCGGGCTTCGTCGAGGACACGATATCCGCCTTCAAGGGCCGCACCATCCACGCTTTCCACACCGAGGGCGCCGGCGGCGGCCATGCGCCGGATATCATGAAGGTGGCGGGGCTCGCCAACGTGCTGCCGTCCTCGACCAACCCGACGCGGCCGTTCACCGTCAACACCATCGACGAGCATCTCGACATGCTGATGGTGTGCCATCACCTGTCGCCGAAGATTCCGGAGGATCTGGCGTTCGCGGAAAGCCGCATCCGCAAGGAGACGATCGCGGCGGAGGATATCCTGCACGACCTCGGCGCGCTCTCCATGATGTCATCGGACAGTCAGGCCATGGGGCGCATCGGCGAGGTCATCATCCGCACCTGGCAGACGGCGCACAAGATGCGCGTGCAGCGCGGGCCGTTGCCGGAGGACAATGGGACGGGCAACGATAATTTCCGCGCCAGGCGCTACATCGCCAAATACACCATCAATCCGGCCATCGCCCACGGCGTCGCCAGCCACATCGGCTCGGTGGAGGCGGGCAAGCTCGCTGATCTCGTGCTGTGGTCGCCGGCCTTCTTCGGCGTCAAGCCCGACTTGGTCATCAAGGGCGGCATGATCGCCGCCGCACCCATGGGCGATCCCAACGCCTCGATCCCGACGCCGCAGCCGGTGCACTACCGGCCGATGTTCGGCGCCTTCGGCTCGGCGCGCACCGAGACCTCGCTGACATTCACCAGCGGCGCGGCCGTCGACCGGCGGCTGGGCGAGCGGCTGGGTTTGCGCAAGGCCATGATTGCCGTGCGCAACGTGCGCGGCGGCATCTCAAAGAAAAGCATGATCCACAACGACGCCACGCCGCTGATCGAGATCGACCCGGAAACCTACGAGGTGCGCGCCGACGGCGAGCTGCTGGTCTGCGAGCCGGCGAAAGTGCTGCCGATGGCGCAGCGGTATTTTCTGTTCTGAGGATACCTACTTGAAGACGATTATCTTTACCCCGGCAGCGGCCAAGGACCTTGACGGTCTGCAGCCCGATGACCGCGAACGGGTCGCCGAGGCGCTATTCGAGTATGCAGTTTCTGGTCGCGGTGATGTGAAGCGGCTGTCGGGTCGGGCGGAACATCGGCTGCGGGTGGGCCGGTTTCGCGTGCTCTTTGCGGAGGATCAGGCTACAATATTGGCTATCTACATCGGGACTCGCCAGACCACGACCTATCGCCGCCGCTGAGAGCATACAAGATGGACGAGCCTCAGATCATCAGAACGGCCAACGGCGAGGAACTCGTCGTGCTCAGCCGCGAGGACTACCAATCGCTCGTCGAGGCCTTGGCCGAGGCCGAGGAGGAGCTGGCGGATATCGCCGTTCTCGATCAGCGCAAGGCGGAGCTTGCGGCGGCGCAGGTTCCAGACCTGCCGCCAGAGGTTTCGGCCTTGCTGCTCAAGGGGCACCGACGCTTCACCGCGGTTCGCATGTGGCGGGGCCTTGCGACAGACGCGCTTGCCGCCAAGGTCGGGATTTCCGTGGAGATGCTGACGGGCATCGAGAGGGGGGAGCGCACGGTTGACCATGGTCTATTGACCAAGTTGGCGTCGGCGCTCGATGTCCCCGCGGCCTGGATCGAACCGTGAGCAAGCGGGGCTGCGGCCGAGACCTCAGGTGCGCGCCGACGGCGAGCTGCTGGTCTGCGAGCCGGCGAAAGTGCTGCCGATGGCGCAAAGGTATTTTCTGTTTTAGAGTTGGTGGCGTGAAGACTGTCCACACCACTTAATGTTGCGTTTCGATCTCGACCGTGCCTTGCGCAAAGTCGACAAGCAACAGATGTGGTGTCAGCAGCCGCGTCCCCACGAGCATGACCGGCCCATCCAGCGTCGACGTCGCTCGATCGCTGATCAACACGCTCACGTCTCGTTCCACCTCCAGCCACAGGATTCGCATGCGGCCGACGTGCACGGCAACGGATTGGCTATGACCAAGCTCCACGTCGCGTTTGCCTTCGAGAACAGTGACACCGAGAATGGCGGCATCGCCCATCGCCATCATCACCTCACCGTTGAAGCCGGTATCGATCGTTGCCAGCACATCGTCGTCGCGTCCCATGATGGCGACGCGGACGACGGGCCGGTCGAGTTGATCGACCGAGCCGATCAACTTAGACAATGCCGCCTCCGATGAATACCGGACGCCCAACCTCGAACACGTACGCGAGCGTCGTGCCCTTGCCGAAGGTCTGCTGGAACTTGTCCAGCGCCTCGAGGTCCCGCGATGCTGTCACGTAGCCGCCGTTCACGACGTTGATCGCCACGACAGTGCCGGTCGCCAGAGCGGCAAACTCGTCGCTCTTTTCCTCGCGCCAGCGCTTGCCTTCCTGCACTGCAAATGCGGTCTGCGCCCGCATCCGCTGCTGCTCATTCTCGGTCATAGTTTCAACTCCTTTCATGAGCACCCGGCGCCCGAGCGGAGTGTTCGCCTCGTCGTGGCGACGATCCCATGGTCGGCTGGTGGCAGCCTACCAGAGTGTTCCCATTTGTCGAACCCGGAGGGCTAAATCATCGAATAGTGTGTGGACACCTTCACCGCCGCCGCGGCCAAGGTGCTGCCGATGGCGCAGCGGTATTTTTTGTTCTAGAGTTGGCAGGATCAGTGGACCCATTCGAGATGGTGAAGATGGCGACGAAATTGAGTCATCGCAATACGCTGTACGAGACCGACTTTTACGCCTGGACCCAGCACCAGGCGCAGCTGCTGCGTGATCGCAGATTCGACGATCTGGACCTGGAGAACCTTGCGGAGGAGGTCGAGACGGTGGGTCGGAGCGACAAGCGTCAAATTGACAGCCGCATGGAAAAGCTCATCGCGCACCTCCTCAAATGGAAGTTTCAACCGGGTGCCCGATCGCCGAGCTGGCGCAGAACCATCCGGGATCAGCTGTCTCGCATCGAGGCTATAGTCGAGGATAGTCCCAGTCTGGCGCGCTATCCCGCGGAACGGGCGAATGCCGTTTACCATGCAGCCAGATTGGCGGCATCGGACGAGACGGGAATCGATTTCATGCTGTTTCCGGAAGACTGCCCATTCACGCCTGAGCAAATCCTGGATCCGGAGTTCCTGCCCAAAAATCCCGATCTCATAGACCAATCGTGACCGATACCAATATGTGCTTGCCTGCCGCCAGAAGACGCCCTTCCCTTTGTTCTTTGTAAAAAGTCCGATGACGCGCGTTTCATCAGTGGTCAGTAAGGCGAAATTGGCGGGCCACGCCACCGTAGACACCATCACGCTCGACCGCGCCGCGCGCTATCGCCGGCGGGTGCTGCTCAGGACCGACAGCGGGCTGGAGCTGCTGCTCGATCTCCCCGAGGCGACCTACCTCGCCGACGGCGACGCGCTGCAGCTTGACGATGGCCGCCTCGTGCTGGTCAAGGCCGCCGCCGAGGACCTGTACGAAATTCATGCGCACGACCCGCTGCAGCTGGCTCGCATCGCCTGGCATCTCGGCAACCGCCACACGCCATGCGAGATCACGACCGACGCACTCTATATCCAGCCTGATCATGTGCTGGCCGAGATGGTTGCGGGACTGGGCGGACAAGTGCACCGTGTGCGCCGGCCGTTCGAACCGGAGGGTGGCGCCTACGGTGGCAAGGGACCGTTGCACGGCGGGCATCATCATGGCGCCGCGCACCAGCATGACCATGACGGCGGCGACCATAGCCACGGCTCGCATGATCCGCACCAGCAGAGCCAGACCCGCCGCACCAGGCCGAAATTGACCTTTCAGAACGAGAGCTGACCGCGATGGCCGATGGCGCCGGCACGCCGCGCGTAACCTCACTGGGGGGCATCGCCGGGCTCGATCCGCGGCTGATGCTGTGGCTGTCGCCGTCGTTCCCGGTCGGCGCATTCGCCTTCAGCCACGGCCTGGAGCAGGCGGCAGCACGTGGCTGGTTGCCGGATGCGGCGGCGCTGGAGGCGTGGTTGCGCGACCTCGTGCAGAACGGATCGGCGCACAACGATCTCATCGTGCTGGCCTCCGCCTGGCGCGCGGTCCACTCCGGCAACATGGGCGCACTGCGCGAGGCGAATGGTCTGGCGCTGGTGATGCAATCCGCCACCGAGCGGCACCTGGAAACGGTGACGCAGGGCAATGCGTTTGCCAGCGCGATCTTGGCGGCCTGGCCCTGTTCCGCTCTGGAGGCCGCGCGTGTGGTGCTACCCGGCGATGTTGCCTATCCCGTCATCGTCGGGGCCGCGGCCGCTGCACATGGCATAGTCTGCGAGGCCACACTTATCGCCTTCGGCCTAGCCTTCGCCAGCGGCCTCGTATCTGCGGCGATCAGACTGTCCGTCATCGGTCAGACGGACGCACAAAAAGTGCTGGCAAGGCTGCTTCCCGACATTGAGGCCGCGGCGCGTGCCGCGAGCACGTCGAGCCTCGCCGACCTCGGCAGCGCCACCTTCCGCTCCGACATCGCCCAGCTCGCCCACGAAACCCAGTATTCGAGGCTTTTCCGCTCATGACGATTTCCAACGGTCCGCTCCGCGTCGGCATCGGCGGCCCGGTCGGCTCCGGCAAGACGACGTTGACCGCCGCGTTGTGTCGCGCCTTCCGCGACCGCTTCGACATCTGCGCCATCACCAACGACATCTATACCAAGGAGGACGCCGAGATCCTGATGCGGCTGCAGGCGCTGCCGCTGGAGCGCATCATGGGCGTGGAGACCGGCGGCTGTCCGCATACGGCGATCCGCGAGGACTGCTCGATCAACCTGCAGGCCATCGCCGTCATGCGCCGCAAGTTTCCCGCGCTCGAGCTGATCCTGATCGAATCGGGCGGCGACAATCTGGCAGCGACCTTTTCGCCCGAACTCGCCGATTTGACGATCTACGTGATCGACGTGGCCCAGGGTGAAAAGATTCCGCGCAAGGGCGGCCCCGGCATCACGCGCTCGGACCTGCTGGTCATCAACAAGACCGATCTCGCCCCGCACGTCGGCGCCAGCCTCGAGGTGATGGCCGTCGATGCCAAGCGCATGCGCGGCGACAAGCCGTTCGTCTTCACCAACATGCGCTCAGGCGAGAACCTCGACACCGTCGTCGCCTTCATCGAGCGCATGGGGGGATTATACCAAGGTGCAGGGTGATCGATCCCGAAGGGGCGATCGTTCCGCAAGAAGGGCTGAGAAAACCCATGACCGACCAACCCTGGCCACCGGCCTCCCGCGGCTATTTCGCCATCGGCGCCGAGCGCATGTCGAAAGCGTTGAACCTCGGCAATCTGATGCGCTCGGCGCACGGGTTTGGCGCCAGCTTCACGTTCACCGTCGGCGCCAGCTATCAGGCGATGGAAGCGCGCGCCGATACCTCGAAGGGACAGTGGCAGCTGCCGCATTACAACTGGAGCTCGCTCGAGGAGATGGCGCTGCCGGCGGGCTGCCGGCTGGTCGGCGTCGAGCTGATCGAGACGGCCATCGACCTGCCGAGCTTTCGCCACCCGCTGCGCGCCGCTTATGTGCTCGGACCCGAGCGCGGCTCGCTGTCGCCTGAGTTGCTGGCGCGTTGCCATTTCACGGTGAAGATCCCGACGCGGTTCTGCATCAACGTCGCCATGGCCGGCGCCATCGTCATGTATGACCGGGTGAAGAGCCTGGCGCGGTTCGCCGAGCGGCCGGTGGCGGAGGGCGGGCCGATCGAGAGCCTGCCGGCGCATGTGCGCGGCGGGCGTGTGGTGCGCGGCGAGCCGTGAATGGCGCCGTTGTGATGTGGCCGGGCCGATCGATGCCGGACGATCGGGCCGCCTGCTGGATCGCCGGGGGCTTATACTCTGATATCATTGTTCTTTTATTTGGCTTTTCGAAACTGCCCGTAGTTCATGAAAACACCTTGGCGGCGTCAAACTCCGGTCCACGCTCGGCCAACGATCCGCCCCAAACCGATGCGATAAGCATAACTGTTGCCTCTTGGCCCGATCCCGGACGGAGGCTCTGGAACCCTCAGCCCCCCAGCCCTCCGGGGTCGCTGAAAAGGATCGGGTCAACTGGCACATGAGATTGCAGTGCCCTTTTCATACCCCTGCATGACGAGGATCGGCTTTCCCCAAGCCGGTCCTCTTTTTTTTGGCGACGAACACCCCTTGATTGCTCGCGCCATGCGGCCTAAATGCCCCGGCCCCGGCGCCGGCTGCGGCAGCCGGATCGATCGCACGCGACAATGAGGGTGAGGCGCATGTCGGAGCAGACTTTGGCTCAGCAGCCGTTCCAGGCCGAAGTCGCCCGGCTGCTGCATTTGATGGTGCACTCGGTCTATACCGAGAAGGAAATCTTCCTGCGCGAGTTGGTATCGAATGCTTCGGACGCTTGTGACAAGCTGCGTTATGAGGCGATCGCGCGGCCCGATCTCTTGGGCCCGGACGCCGCCGAAGACGCCAGCCGTCTCGCCATCCGCATCGCGCCGGACAAGGCTTCGCGCACGCTGATCATCACCGACACCGGCATCGGCATGTCGCGCGACGAGCTGGTCGCCAACCTCGGCACCATCGCCCGGTCGGGCACGCGCGAGTTCCTGGATCAGCAGTCCAAGGCTGCGCAGGGCGCCTCGCTGATCGGCCAGTTCGGCGTCGGCTTCTACTCGGCGTTCATGGTCGCCGACGAGATCGAGGTGACGAGCCGTCGCGCCGGCGAGGCCGGCAGCCATGTCTGGCGCTCCGACGGCATGAGCGGGTTCTCCATCCGCGAGGCAAGCCCTGAGGAAGCCGCCGCCTGCCCGCGCGGCACAACGATCCGCCTGAAGCTCAAGAGCGACGCGGAGACCTTTCTCGAGCCTTACGAGATCGAGCGCATCGTGCGCACCTATTCCGACCATATCCTGTTTCCAGTCGAACTGGCCGACGACAAGGGCGGCTGGCGGCAGGTGAATGCGGCCAGCGCCCTGTGGCAACGCGCCAAGTCCGAGGTGAAGCCCGAGCAATACGACGAGGCCTACCGCGCACTGACCGGGCGCATGGACAAGCCGCGGCTGACGATCCACTACAAGGCCGAGGGGCGGCAGGCCTATGCCGTGCTGCTGTATGTGCCCGAGCAGCGGCCGTTCGATCTCTACGATCCAACGCGCAAGGGGCGCATCAAGCTCTATGTGCGTCGTGTCTACATCACCGACGATGCCGAGCTGCTGCCGGCGTATCTGCGCTTCTTCGGCGGCGTGGTCGACAGCGAGGACGTACCGCTCAACATCTCGCGCGAGAGCTTGCAGAACAATCCGCTGGTGGCGCAGATCCGCAAGGCGCTGACCAGCCGCGCGCTGTCCGAGCTGGAAACCTTCGCGGGCAAGGACGGCGCCGGTTACGACACCCTGTGGGAGACCTTCGGCGCCGTGCTGAAGGAGGGCCTTTACGAAGACTTCGAGCGCCGCGACCAGATCCTGAAGCTCGCCCGCTTCCAGTCCACGGCCGGACCAGATTGGCGCTCGCTCGCCCAGTATGTCGCCGATCTGAAGCCCAATCAGACCGCGATCTATTACCTGGTCGGCGACAGCCTCGAGCGGCTGAAGGCGAGCCCGCAGCTCGAAGCTGCCCGCGCCCGTGGCATCGAGGTGCTGCTACTGGTCGATCCGGTCGATCACTTCTGGGCTTCGGCGGCGCCTGGCCACGAGGGCAAACCGCTGAAGTCGCTCACCCAGGGCGATGTCGATCTGTCTCTCATTGCGCTGCTGGACACAGAGGCCAAGACCCCAGCCGAGCCGGCCAGCGACAGTAAGGGCCTTATTGACGGGCTGAAAGCAGCGTTCGGTGATCGCGTCAGCGATGTGCGGATCTCCAAGCGACTGGTCGCCAGCGCCGTCTGCCTGGTGGCCCCGGGCATGGGGCCCGACCTTGGCCTGGAGAAGCTTCTGGCCCGGCAGGAGCGTGGCGCCGGCGTCAAGCCGATCCTCGAGGTCAACGCCGGGCATCCCCTGGTGCGTCGCATCGGCGCCGCCTTCGCGGCATCGAGCGAGGACGCCAAGGACCTGGCCGAGCTGCTGCTCGACCAGGCCCACATCCTGGACGGCGAAGCCCCAGCCGACCCCAGCCAATTCGCCGAACGCATGAACCGGCTGCTGCTGAAGGCCGTGCCGGCGGCATGACGCGGCACCGGCAATTTCTGGGGTCAGGCCCTGCGCGGTGGACGGGGTCAGACCCCGCGGGTCTGACCCCGTACTCAACAGTCGCAGGTCGGCACCTGGGGTCAGACCCGCGGGGTCTGACCCCGTCCACCCGGTGATGCGTAGGCCGCAGCTTCAATCCGGCTTGATGTTGACCTCGCGCACCACGCGCCGCCAGCGCGCCTCCTCGGTGCTCATCCACTTGGCCAGATCCTCGGGGCTGCCGATATCGATGACCAGCCCATCTTCGGCGCTGCGCTTGATAAAGACATCAGTCTGCGCCGCGATTTTCACCGAGGCGTTGAGCCGCGCGATGACGTCGGCTGGCGTCCCGGCCGGCGCCACGATGCCATACCAGCCCTGCGCATTGAAGCCGGCAACACCGGCTTCCGCCACCGTCGGCAGGTCGGGATAAGCCGGCGAGCGCTCGGCCGCGGTCACGGCAATGGCTCTGAGTTTACCGCTGCGCACGTGCAGTCCGGCGCCCGCGGCCGTCGAGAACATGACGTCAAGCCGCCCGCCGAGCAGATCGATGATGGCCGGTCCCGCGCCCTTGTACGGCACGTGCACCATGTCGACCTTGCCCAGCACCTTGAACAACTCCCCGCACAGATGCGGCGAGGTGCCGTTGCCGGGCGAGCCATAGTTGAGCTTGCCGGGATTGGCCTTGGCATAGGCCAGCACCTCGGCCATGGTCTTGTAGGGCCGGTCCGGAGGCACCACGACCACATTCGGGAAGCGTGCAATCAGCGCGACCGGTGTGAACGCCGTGGCGGGATCGTAGGGCAGCTTCGCCAGCAGGCTCGGGTTCACCGAGTGGGGAAACGACACCATCAGGATGGTGTAGCCGTCGGGCGCGCGTGTCGCCACGTATTCGGTGCCGATCACCGTGCCGGCGCCCGGTTTGGACTCGACGAGCACCTGCTGTCCGAGATCCTTGGCCATGCCCTCGGCCAGCGCCCGCGCCACGATGTCGTTGCCGCCACCGGCCGGGAACGGGATAACGAACCGGATCGGCTTGTCGGGAAAGGCGGCCATGGCCTTGCCCGTGGCCAGGTGGGTGGCCGGCGCCGCGGCCAGGGCGATGGCCAGCGACGTCGCCAGCGCCCGGCCCCACTGCAATCCGCGTGCGATCATTGTCGCCTCCCGATCCAGGCTGCGCTCTGGTCCGCGCCCAGCCTAAGTTGCCACGCTGCCGATGATCTCCGCGTCGGTTGGAAACCGACGGGTCGCCGTCTTGGAGAAAGCGAGACGGCCATCGACCTTGATCTCGAGGACGCCGCCACCGGATCTTGTCAGGCTGACCTTCGCTGAAGGTTGTGTCTCGAGGATGAGCGTACGCGCCGCACGGGCGACGGACTCATAGCCTCACGCACCGCAGTATTCGATTTCGACGTTCATGAGCGTGGACCTTTCCCGCTACACATGTTGCATCGAAAGGTAGCGTGTCAGACGAAGCTTGCAAGGGCAAGGCTCGTTTTGCCACGAAGCGGCGCCGGCGGCCGCGGATGGGCTGGAGGGAAACGGCATGGTGGCGGCGGGGATTGTGTTTGGGGCCGTGGTGGCGTCAGTGCTGCTGGCGCTGCTGGTGCTGACGCTGCTGTTCCGGCAGTTGCGCATCTGGCCGACGCCGGGCCCGGGGAGCTGGCAGAACAACGTGTTCTGGCCGCTGTTCCGTGGGCTGAATGTCCTATGTTTTGTCATGGCGCTTGTGGATCGCACGCCCTATCTCGGGCTGGCGACATGGTTGCGACTGATCGCCCTGGCGCTGCTGGCAGCTTCGCTGGCACTGTTCATCTTCGCATTTCGGGTGCTGGGCCGCGACAACAGCTACGGCGCGCAGGACGGATTGGTCACCGGCGGCATCTATCGCTGGAGCCGCAACCCGCAGAACGCCATGCTGGTCGTCGTCCATGGCAGCCTGGCGCTGGCCGCCGACAGTGCGCCGACCTACGTCCTGTGTGCGGCGATGATGACCGTTTACGTCCTGATGGTGCTGGCCGAGGAGCCGTGGCTGCGCGCAGCCTACGGCGCGCCCTACCAGCGCTACTGCCGGCGCGTCCCCCGCTTTTTCCACTGGCGGCGGGCGGCGGTTCTGGCGCGCGTCACCGTGCGGCGGGCGGTAAAGTCTTGACCGGTCCTCGGCCGTTCACGCCGCCTTGGCGAGCTGCGCCTGCATGTCCTTCTCGAACGCCAGCACCTTCTGGATGCTGGGGCGCGCCTGCATGCGCTGGTAATGGCCTAGACAGTTTGGCAGCGACGACAGATCGATGTCGAACTGCGTCGCCCGCCGCATGCACCAGAAGAAATGCACATCCGGCGCCATGAACTGATCGAAGAAATATGCGCGACCGGCAAGCCGCTTCTCCGCATAGGTCAGCGCATCCAGCAGCGACTCCGTCGCATGCGCTTTGACATTGGCATCGGCGCCGGGCACGTCGCACACCTTGGCCGGATTGTGGTGACGCGTCAGGAACGGGTGAACGCCGGACGAGCACCAGGCCATCACCGCGATGGCTTGCAATTCCTGCCATGGATCGGTGGGCAGCAAACGCGCCTCGGGGAATGTGCGGTGCACCCAGGTCTGGATGGCGACGTTCTCGGTCAGCGACTGCCCATCGACGAGCAGCATCGGCACTTTGTGCTTGGGGTTGATCGCCAGGTACTCCTGCGACATCTGCTGCTGTGTGCGCAGATTGATCGGGCGCACCTCGAATTCAGCCTTGGCCTCCGTCAGCGTGACATAGGGCACGAGCGAGCAGGCGATGGGGGCGTAGTAAAGGACGAGCTGCATGGGGCACTCCGATACGCATTTCCAAAGGATCGACGATAATCCTGCGTGGGGTCGGCTCCGCCGTCAATGGCTTCCGCGTGGCATGACCGCCTCGTGCCGGGCCACCGCGTGTTTTTACTTATCCCCGGCCTGCGGAAGCGGGGGTATGGTCCTGGCTGGATATCGAGGAGACGCGCGGCGTGGTTGCCGTATCGGACGGGCGGTGGCGGCATGACGGCGCGGGCTGGCGGCCCCGGCGTGCGCTCGTGCGCGCGGCGCTGGCCCTGCGCGTGCGTCTGTCCGGGCTGATTGCCAGCCTGGAAGCCGAGCAGGATCGCTGGTTCTACTGGGTCCCGGTTTTCTTCGGACTGGGCGTCGCCGTCTATTTCCTGCTGCCGTTCGAGCCGCGATTGCTGGCCGCCCTTGCACCGGTTCCAGCGGCCTTGACCCTGCGTGTGGTCTGGCGCCGCGGTATCATGGCGATGATGCTGGGCGGCGCGCTGCTGGCCACATCGTTGGGTCTGGCGCTGGCCAAGGCGCGCACGGAATGGGTGCGTGCGCCGGTCCTCACCCGCCAGATCGGCCCGGTCGAGGTGAAGGGGTTCGTCGAGCTGATCGAGCCGCGCCCGGGCCGTGGCCAGCGGCTGACGCTGCGCGTGACGAGCCTTGCCGCACTGGCGGCGGATGAGCGACCGGCGCGAGTCCGTATCCGCACCATGTCCGCGCTGCAAGGCCTGAAGCCCGGCGATGCCATCCGCGTCCGTGCGACCTTGGCCCCGCCGGCGGGGCCAGCTCTTCCAGGCGGCTATGACTTCGCCCGCTCCGCCTGGTTTCAATCTCTCGGCGGCGTCGGCTATGCCATGGCGCGGCCGACGCTCGATGCCGAGGCGGCCGAGCCGCCGCTGACGCTGAAGGCGTGGGCCAGCATCGAGCGCGTGCGCCAGCGGATCGGTGCGGCGGTCCTCGCGGCGCTGCCGGGCGAAACGGGCGCCATCGCCAACGCGTTGATCACGGGCGAACGCGGCGGCATCTCCGAGGCGACCAACTCAGCCTTCCGCGATTCCGGCCTGTTCCACATTCTGTCGATCTCGGGCCTGCACATGGTGATCATGGCCGGCGCCGCTTTCTATGTGATCCGCTTCGTGCTGGCGCTGGTCCCGTGGCTGGCGCTGAATTACCCGATCAAGAAGTGGGCGGCGCTGGCCGCCGCGGTCGCAGCCCTCGGCTACCTGCTGATCTCGGGCGCGGCCAACGCCACCGTGCGGTCCTGGATCATGATTTCCATCATGTTCCTGGCCATCATCCTCGACCGGCCGGCGGTGGCCATGCGCAACGTGGCGCTGGCGGCGCTGGCCATTCTCGTGGTGCTGCCGGAAAGCCTGCACGATGTCGGTTTCCAGATGTCGTTTGCCGCGGTGGTGGCGCTGGTCGCCGCCTACGAGGCGATCCGCGACCGGCTGCGCCTTCAAGAACGAGGCGACGGGCCAGGCCGCATCCTGCGGATTGCGCTGTTCCTCGGCGGCATCATCCTTTCGACCCTGATTGCCAGCATCTCCGTGGCGCCGTTGGCGGCCTATCATTTCCACACCAGCCAGCAGTTCGCCATCGTCGCCAATCTGCTGGCCATCCCGATCTGTAATCTGATCGTCATGCCGGCGGCCCTGGCGACCCTGGTGCTGATGCCTCTCGGCCTGGAGAGCCTGTCGCTGTGGGTCATGGGGTTTGGCATCGAAGCGATGGTGTGGTGCGCCAACGCCGTCGCCCGGCTGCCGGGGGCGGTCGGCCGCATTCCGGCCATTCCCGCCTCGGCCTTTGTGCTGATGCTGCTCGGCGGGTTGTGGCTGACGCTGTGGCGCGCGCGCTGGCGCATGCTCGGCCTGGCGCCGATTGCCGTCGGTCTGGCGATGGCGCCGACCGAGCGGTTACCCGATCTGCTGGTGGGGGGGCGCGAAGGGACACTCGTGGCTGTGCGCGGCGACAACCGCCGGCTCGAAGCGGTGTCCGCGGTGGGCTCGCAGTATGAACTGCAGCGCTGGCTCGAGCACGACGGCGACGCCCGCACGGCGCGCGAGGCCGCCAACGCAACAGGCTTTCGCTGCGACGCGGCCGGCTGTACGACGCGGCTCAAGGGCAAGGTGGTGGCCGTGCCGAAGCATCCAGCGGCGCTGGCCGATGATTGCGCGCGCGCCGATATCCTGATCTTGCGCTGGCCGCGCGATGCGGCGTGTGCGGTCAAAGGCATCGCAATCGACTTTTTCGACGTGCGCCGGCACGGCGCGCACGCCCTCTATGTCGATGGCGGCGCCGTCACGATCCGCACGGTGGCGCAACAGCGCGGTGCGCGGCCGTGGACCGGGCCGCAGCAGCCCGACGGTTCGCGATTGGCTCGCGGCGCACCGGCGACCAGTCGCGGCCGGCTGGGTCAGTTCACTGCGCCGGCAGGTCTCATGGGCCTGGACCGCATGCGCCCGCGTCCAGAGGTCGAGGAGGAGGATCCGGCCGGCGGGCTGTGGCGGGAGAACGGCGAGGAGTAGAGCAGATGATGTCAATTGGGGTCAGACCCATGGGTCTGACCCCAACCACCTGTCACCGTCCCCGCAATGGCTTGTCCTCGACGAACAGCAGGCAGCACAGACCGATGACGGGACCGAGTGCGGCCAGGATGAAGATCGGCGCGAAGTCGACCGCTGCCCCGCCTGCCGCCCATGGCGCCCGCGATCCCAGGCTCGCCGCGATGCCGGACAGGGCCGCGGCAGCACCCAGCACGGCGATGCCGATGGCGCTGCCGAGCGAGCGCAGGAATTGCAGCACGCCGGTTGCCGCGCCCAGATCGCGTACTTCGACAGCATTCTGTACCGAGACCGTCGTGATGGGGAAATTTGCCCCCAATCCGACGCCGATCACCAGCAGCAGGCCTTCCACAACCAGCAGCGACAGGCGGTGACCGTCGTAGGCCAGCAGGGCAAGACCGAGGGCCGATGCGGCCAGTCCAAGCACCGCGCTGCGTTTATAGCCGCGAATGCTCGTCGATGCGCGGCCGGCGATCAGCGAGCCGGCCACCGCGCCGACCATGTAGGCGATCAATGCCAGGCCGGCCGCGGACGGCGTCAGCCCTTGCACCATCTGCAGATAGATCGGCAAATACACGGTGAGGCCGGTATAGGACGCCATGACGAAGAACGACCCGAGCGTCGCGGCCGCGACCGTTTGATTGCCGAGCACGTCGAGTGGAATGAGTGGCTCCGCCGCCCGTCGCAGCCGCACGACGAACAGCACGGCCATCACGACGCTGCCGGCCAGCATGCCGACGGTGTCGAGCGAGCGCCAGCCGGTGCGCGGCCCGCTCCAGGTCAGCGCCAGCATCAGCAGCACGGTGGCGGTGACCACCAGCACGGCGCCGATCAGATCGAGACTGTGCTCGCGCCGCTGCCACACGAGCCGCTGCAGTGGTCCGTTACAGATGATGAGCGCCAGGACGCCAAGCGGCAGATTGATGAGGAAGATGACGCGCCAATGCAGATGCTCGGCAATTGTGCCGCCCAGCACCGGCCCGGCGATGCTGGCGAAAGCCCAGGCGCCGGAGATATAGGCGACGTAGCGGCCGCGTTCGGCGGGCGGCACCACGTCACCGATCACGGTCTGCGCCAGCACCAGCAGGCCGCCGCCGCCCAGCCCCTGGATGGCGCGGCCGGCGATGAGAACCGCCAAATCCGGCGCCGTGGCCGAGATCATCGAGCCGGCGAGAAAGGTGCCGATGGCGGCGAACAGCGTGAAGCGCCGGCCGTGCAGATCCGCGATCTTGCCGTAGAGCGTCGTCACTGCGGTGGCGGTGACGAAATAAACCGAGACGACCCACGACAGAAACGCCGTGTTGCCGAGATCGGCGCCGATGATGGCGACGGCGGGGGCGATGCTGGCCTGATCGACCGCCGCCAGCATCATGGCCAGCAGCGCGCCAACGATGGTCTTCCGGCGCTCCCGCTCGGCCGCGGCGGCGTGCAGTGGGGTGCTCATGCCGCGCCTACCGGCTCCCGGCCTGTCGAGAGGCGAAGGCGTCGAGCAGGGCCTGACCTTCCGCGACGAGGATGCGGTGCGCAGACATGACACGCTGATCGATCGGCAGGCCCGTCTGGCGGCGCAGCTCGTCAGCGGCAAGCCGAGGCCGCCACTTGGCGTCGGTGCGCATCAGGCCCGCGTAGAACACCGTGCTGTCCTGCAGGCTACTGGCATAATAGACGCCGGATATGCCAGCCAGCAGCATGGTCGCGACGCACATCGCGCACGGCTCGCACGAGGTGTAGACCAACGCCCCGTCGAGCCGCGTCGTGCCGAGCTTGCGGCAAGCGTCCCGCACAGCCTCCACCTCGCCGTGCGAGGTCGGGTCGTTGAGCGCAGCGGCGCGATTGACCCCCTCGCCGATGATGCGGTCGTCCTTGACGACCACGGCGCCATAAGGCAACCCGCCGGACATATCGAGGCTCTGGCCGGCGATCGCAATGGCGCGACGCATGAAGGTCTCGTGCATGGTGGAACTCCTGGTCGACAGCGGTATGCCAGTCCCGCGGCAGCCTGGCGACGTGTGCGCAGTGTTGTAGCGGTATAACAGACGATAGGCCACGCAGCGTGAAGCGCGCCGACTCGAGCGAGGCGATGCGACCGCCGTGCGGGTTTTGCGCGCAATGCGGATCTGCTACGGTGAGGAAACCTGTCACGCCCGCCAACCCATGCGAGGCGCTGGCTCAGCCGCTGGAGCACGCGATGCGTTTTGCCACAAAGACCGGCGCCCACCTTCTGGCCCTCATCACACTGTTCTTTGGGGGCTCGGCGCTGGCGTCCAGCGTCACGATTTTATCTGGTGGCGCGGCCAAGGCCGGGCTCAACGACGCCATCCCGCTTTACGAGAAGGCGGCGGGCGGCAAGGCGGCGATCGAGTATCTGCCCATGGGCCCGCTGATGAAGGCGCTGGCCGAGGGTGCGGCACCCGACATCGTCGTGCTGACGGCCGAAGTCATGGCCGACGCCAAGGCCAAGGGCCTCGTCGTGCCCGGCAGCGAGGTCGAGATCGGTCGCGTCGGCATCGGCGTTTGCGTCAACGAGAGCGCGAAAGCGCCCGACATCGCCACGCCGGAGGCCTTGAAGGCGACGCTGCTGGCGGCCAAGTCGATCGTCTACATCGACCCCAAAATCGGCACATCGGGCAAGCATCTGGCCGAGGTGTTCAAACAACTCGGCATCCTGGACGCCATCAACGCCAAGACCACGTTCGGCACGGGCGGCCATGTCACCGAGCCGGTCGGCCGCGGCGAGATCGAGCTTGGCCTGCACCAGATCACCGAGATTTTGCCCGTGAAAGGCGTCAAGTTGGTCGGCCCGCTCCCACCGGCCTTGCAGAAGGTGACGATCTACGTCGGCGCCATCACAGCGAAGGCCAAGGACGCCGAATCTGCACGAAAATTCCTCGCCCACATGCGCTTGCCCGAGGTCCGCGC
Organism: uncultured Devosia sp.; assembly: GCA_964498125.1. GTDB lineage: Bacteria > Pseudomonadota > Alphaproteobacteria > Rhizobiales > Hyphomicrobiaceae > CAMDBL01. Next base: position 37,867 of record CAZCGE010000061.1, read on the forward strand.
CGCCTTCGCCAAGCGCGGCTTCATGGAATAATCGCAATGGGCAGGCCGACGAAGCGACGCCAATCAACAGCATTATGGGCAAGTGTGGCGCAATCACCACATCTACGGCTCGACGAGGATCACGGATCAACGATAAACTCTGATTGCCTCAGTACTGCGATGTTTACCTGCCAAATGCGGCGTTCGTCGTCGCCCGATCAACGGAAAAGGACCGGACATGCTTCAGATTCCGCTACAATATGCATGGATTGAGCCCGTGCTCATCGCCGCCGCAGTCGTGTTCGTCGTCGACCTGATCGGCAATGCCATCACTTTTTCCAGTCGAATTGTGAATGCGCTGGTGACTGCCATCATCTTCGCCGCCATCTTTGGTGGCATGACCTACTACGGCTACGGCAGCGTCAGCATCAAGGCGCAGACGACACCCGCCGCCAGCGCGCCAGCGACCAAGAAGTAGCTGCCTCCCGCAGTTCCGGACCGGACTGATCCGCTCGCCGTCCTTGCGGAAGCCACACCATCGCGATATGAGCGCTGCGGCCTGATGGGGCGTAGCCAAGTGGCAAGGCAGCGGATTTTGATTCCGCCATTCGGAGGTTCGAGTCCTCCCGCCCCAGCCAAGCCGATCAATGGGTTAGCCGATCGGTTGGCGGCTGTTCGTACACCTTGCGGGAGTTTTGCGGGAGGCATCCCGCGGCGCAACCTTTAGAACCACCATCTCCGGCTGTACTCCGTTCCTATCGCAGACGCGCTGCGCGGCTTCCAATAGTCGAGCAAGTTCCGCGGCTGAATAGTGGGTCGTAATGCGGCCGGAGCGATGGCCGAGCAGGTCATGCCGATCTTCGAAGCTCACGCCAGCGGCCCGCAAGCGGCGACCGAACGTGTGCTTGAGGTCGTGCACCCGCACCTGCTACAGCCTGCTGTCTCACCGGCCTTCCGCCATGACGAATTCAGCATGTAGGAAATCGGTCGGTCGTGATACGTGAAGACAAGGTCGGATTGACACCTCGGCGCGAATTCACCACCGACGCAGCAATCTGGTTCAGGACAACGAGTCGCTCCGCGCCATTCTTCACCTGAGCTGAGCATCCAGTGCTCCAACTTGACGAACCTATCGCCGCCTCGGCTGCGGCCGGTGCGGTTATGGCCTCGTCCCTTCCACGGCCGCTTGAGTTTATACTGCTTACTCATCGTCGCTACTCCGTACGCTGTCACCATCAGACAGGGCGACCATGCTACGGCGCATCAGGCGATGAAAGCCCCACCTATTGGGCGACAGCGCACAGGATTGCGTAGTGTTTGCAGACAATTAGCCGATCGATGGCGCACACTGGTGGGGAGTGGCGCGGCCGGTGTAACTTTCGGTGCCGCATCAGCGGGCGCGGGCTGAAGGCGGCCCTGTATACCGGATCCGTGTGGATCCAAGGTTGAACCGCCGCAGTCGTACGGGGAAGAATGCCCGAAGCCGCCCAAATGGGACGACGCGCAAATACGACAATTTGTTATCTTCAAGCAGCTTGTGTAATCTCTCTTGGCCGGCACGTGCCCACATGACGGCGCGGCCGATGCAAGTCTCGGGGAGGGGCCCATGAAAACGCCTCGATTGCTGCGTCGTCGTGAATTCCTGTCGATTGCAGCCGGCGCGGCGGCGTCCGGCGCAGTGAGCCGGGCCTCGGCCCAGGCGTCGTGGCCAGACAAACCGGTCAAGGTCATCGTGCCGTTCGCGGCCGGCGGCGGCACGGACGTTGTGGCCCGGCCGTGGTGCGACAAACTCGGGCAGATCTTCGGCCAGCAGTTCGTCGTCGAGAACCGAGGCGGCGCGAGCGGGCTGATTGGGACCGAGGCCGCGATCAAGGCAGCCCCCGACGGCTACACCCTGCTCATCGCCTCAAACACGACGACGGTCAACCTGCCGCTGCTGCGCAAGGTGCCCTACGATCCGAAAAGCCTGACCCCAGTCGCCCGCCTCGGCGACGCGGTGACTGGCTTCGTCATACATACCGCTGTCGGCGTGAAGACGTTCAACGAGATGCTCGAGTATGCCAAGAAGAACCCGGGCAAACTCGCCTTCGGCTCGTCGGGTCCCGGCACCGGACCGCATCTGCGCTACGAAATGCTGCGCTACAAGACTGGCGTCGACATCCTGCACGTGCCCTATCGCGGCGGCGCCGATGCGCTGACCGACATCCTCGCCAACAACATTCAAATGATGAACGAGCCGGTGACGCTGCCACATGTGAAGGCGGGCAAGCTCCACCTGCTCAACATCAACCACGGCGAGCGTAGCGTCGACTTTCCGGCCATCCCGACGCTGACCGAGCTCGGCTATCCCAATGCCGATGCGCCGATCTGGTTCAGCCTGTGGGCGCCGACGGGAACGCCGAAAGGGATCCTGGAGCGGCTCAATGCCGAGATCGTCAAGCAAGCCAAAACGCCGGAGATGAAGGAGAAACTCCGGCTCGGGGGCGCCGCTCCCGTGATCCAGACCATCGACGAATTGGTCGCCTTCCGCGAGGCTGACTCCAAACAGATGGCGGAGCTGATCAAATTGGCGCAGATCAAGATCGAGTAATTTGCCCCGGACGGCTTCGATGCGTCGACATGCGGCTCGCGCGCGGCGACGCCGACTTTGTGGCTCACGGTCTGCGTTTGTCCGCCCCGTGCTTTGGAACGGAGTCGCTCATCGGGCGCTATTCCGTCCGCAAGTTCAGCTGCCGGACGAGCGTGCCATAGCGTTCGTAATCCTTGCGCAGGAGCGTTGCCAACTCCTCCGGCGTGCCCGCATTGGGGGTGAGGGCGAGCGGGAACAAGCGCTGGCGCAGTTCCGGATCACGCGCGACCTTGTTCATCTCCTCGGCCATCTTGCGAACAATCGGCTGTGGCGTGCCTGGCGGCGCGAACAGCGCGAACCAGAGCAGAAAGTCGAGTTCCGGGTAGATCTCCTTCAGCACCGGCACATTGGGGAAATCGGGGCGGCGGTCGCGGTCGAGGACCGCCAGCAGCTTCGCCTTGCCGCCCGAGACGTGCGGCATCGTATTGGGGTCGGCATGGATGTGGAAGACGCCAGCCAGGAAATCCGCCAATGCCTCGCCGCCGCCCCGATACGGGACGTGGAGAATATCAACCCCCGCCTGCAGCTTGAACGCCTCACAGAGAAGGTGGCCGTACGAGCCGACGCCGGCGGTACCCCAATTCAACTTGCCGGGGTTCTGCTTGGCGTACGTCACCAACTCCTGCACGGAGTTCACTGGCACCGAGGGGTGCACGGCAACAAGAAGCGTCCCCTCGGTGAACTGGGTAACCGGCACCAGATCCCTGAGCGGATCGTAGGCGGTCTTGCGCAGGTTCGGCAGCACCGACAACGGCGCGTTGGGTGTCAGGAGAAACGTGTACCCATCGGGCGCCGACCTGGCCGCCGCCTCGGTGCCGATCATACCGCTCGCCCCACCGCGGTTCTCGACCACGAACTGCTGCCCGAACGCTTGGCTCAGCTTGTCGGCCCAGGGGCGGCCGATCGAGTCCGTGGCGCCGCCCGCCGCGTAGGGCAGGATGAGCTTCACCGTTCGCTCAGGCCAGGCCTGGGCCTGGGACGTAGCCTGCGTGGGAAAGCCGGCAGCCAGCGTTGTCCCCACCAGTGCCAAGAACTCACGACGACGCATGATTACCTCCCTGGATGACGTGCTTTTGCGCAAGCATGCGTCGTGACGCGGCTGCCGTCAAATCACTCCAGGAACGGGTAGTGTCTCAGTTTGAAATCATGGGCGAGGGACGACGCCCTCGTAATATCGAATGATTCGAAGGGGCGTGAACGGCGATATCAAGAGGCCGGCGCAGATGCGATCGACGATTTGGTCAGGCATGTCCTCTCTTGGGGTAAACTCCCACCCTGCTACACAGCGTACCATGTGATCAGATCGTTCGGTACGAGCCAATCGATAAGCTGCGAAGCTGCGCTCCCTTACGAAGGGATGGTCACCGGGATCAAGGACGCAAGATGCGTCGTGATGCACGCCTTCTTTAATACGGGATATGCTGACGAGCAGAAGTTGCCCGAGAGGGCAGACGTTGGTCAGCGTTACGAAGAGGTGCTTCCGATTCGGATCGCGATCCGTTCCACTGGGGATAAGAAGCGTTTTGCCACGCGCAGGCTGGTAATCAGGCATGGCTGATTAGCCAAAGTTAGCTGAAAGGTGTCGCTCCGCTATAACTCGTTCTTCCAGTTCAGCGCTGTTTGGCTTCCTCAAAAAATTAAAAACTCTGCTGTAGGGAATTGGATTGCTGGAGCCGTTCGGGTCTTCCCACTCTGGGCAGTTCTCATGCGTGTAGTCGACAAGAGCAAAACGATCCATGTGGCCTAGCTGATCCCACACTTCCTGCAGAACCGCTATCTCGGCCCTGCACAGCTCATCGAGATCTTCCTCGGTTAAATTACGCCTAGAAACGCTCACTTTGTGAGAGGCGCGATCGGTCAGAAACTCGTCCCAGCTCGCATCTTCAAGAGAACCATTTATGTAGTTGCATGAAAGCGAATTTACTGGCCCGTGTGGCATCGATACAAGCTGATCGCTTAGAATTGGAACGTCATACCGTTCCATGTACTTGCGATCACTTAAGTACATCAATTTGACGAGCTTCAGGACATATATCTCGCCTTGCTCCTTCAGTGCGAAGAAGGCCGCGACCTGTGCCGCCTTTCGAACATTGAACCAGGGTGCCATGACTATCGCCTGCCTGCCTTGTGCGCCTGAACCAGAATCTGAATCGCATCTGCCATCAATGATTCAGAAACTCCAAACACAGAAAACCGCCGCACCTGTGGCGGATGCGCCGCACCGTTAGAATACATTAGAATACAGTTCTCGATTCGTTCCGTCAAGGCCTGCTTATGCACTCCTGCAACGCTCATTCCTGTAACGCTGTTTCCCGCGCCTTGCGGATGTGGGGCAGCACGATGAGCAGCAGCAGCAGAGCAGCGATGATCAGGAACGTGAGCGACAGCGGTCGCTCCAGAAACACCCAGGGATCGCCACGCGAAAGCAGCATGGCGCGGCGCATGTAGACCTCCATCATGGGCCCGAGCAGGAAACCCATGAGCAGCGGCGCCGGTTCGCAATCCAGCTTCATGAGCAGGTAGCCGAACACGCCGAAGAAGGCGATGAACAGCACCTCGTTGCCGGAGTTGTTGAGGCTGTAGACGCCGATGCAGCAGAAGAACAGGATGGCGACAGAGAGCAGGCGGTAGGGCACGAGCAGCATGCGCACCCAGATGCCGATCAGCGGCAGGTTGAGGATGACCAGCATCAGATTGCCCAACCACATGCTGACGATCATGCCCCAGAACAGGCCGGGCCTTTGCTCCATCACCTGGGGGCCTGGAACGATACCGTGGATCATCATGCCGCCGATCATCATCGCCATCACGGCGTTGGAGGGGATGCCCAGCGTCAGCATGGGAATGAACGAGGTCTGCGCCGCGGCATTGTTGGCACTCTCGGGGGCGGCCACGCCCTCGATCATGCCGGTGCCGAATTTTTCCGGCGTCTTGGAGAGCTTTTTCTCGAGCGTATAGGCCGAGAAGGACGCCAGCACCGCTCCCCCCCCCGGCAGGATGCCGAGCAGGCCACCCAGCGCCGTGCCGCGCAGAATCGGTGCAATCGAGCGCTTGAAATCCTCCCTGGTCGGCCACAGTCCGCTGACCTTGGAGCTGACGAGATCGCGACGCTCCGTGTTGGTGAGGTTGGCCATGATCTCGGCGATGCCGAACACGCCCATGACCAGTGGCACGAAGCCGATGCCGTCGAACAGGTCGCTGATGTCGAAGGTGAAGCGCGTATTGCCGGTGTTGACGTCGGTGCCAACCAGGCCGAGCAGCATGCCGAGGAAGATCATGCCGAACGCCTTGAGCACCGATCCGCGTGCCAGCACGACGGCGAACACGAGGCCCAGCGTCATCAGCGAGAAGTAGTCCGCCGGCGCAAACTGCTGGGCGAGCTTGGTCAGCGGCGGCGCGGCGACGGCAATGGCAATGGTGGCGACGCAACCGGCGAAGAAGGAGCTGATGGCGGCGATGGCCAGCGCCGGGCCGGCGCGGCCCTGGCGCGCCATCTGATAGCCGTCGAGCGTGGTGACGACGGAGCTCGCCTCGCCCGGCAGGTTGACCAGGATTGCCGTGGTCGAGCCGCCATACTGCGCGCCGTAGTAGATGCCGGCCAGCATGATCAGCGCGCCCTCGGCAGGCAGGAAATAGGTGGCCGGCAGCAGCAGCGCCATGGTCGCCACCGGGCCGACGCCCGGCAGCACGCCGATGGCGGTGCCGATGATGGCGCCCATCAGGCACCAGAACAGGTTCTGCGCCGTGACCGCGACCGAGAACCCGAGCGACAGGTTGGCAAAGAGCGCGTCTATTTCCATGACAGCGCTCCGGACAGATCCTTGGGCAGGATCGGGATCGGCATGCGCAGGCCGTAGATGAACATGCCGACGCCGATGGCGACCATGATGGCGGCGAAGATCGTGTACTCGCGCCAGCGTGTCTCCGGCGTGCCGAGCGCCGCCAGCGTCATGGAGACGAGCATCGCCGCCACCAGCCCGAACCGATCGACCAGCAGCGCGAAAGCAACCGTCGCGAGCGCGATCATGATGACAGGCCGCCAGGCCCAGCTGGTGAGGCTGGGACCTTCCGACAGCAGCGCCTTGAGCCAGAGCAACGCACCGGTGCCGATCAGACACCAGGCCAGGATGCGAGGCAGCACGCCCGTGCCCGGCCGCTGGGCCGTTCCCACCGGATAGTCAGCGCCGATCCACAGCGCGGCGAGCCCGACGCCGATGAACAGGACCCCCGTCGCGAGGTCCTGCGTGCTCTTGATGCGCATGACGAGACGTCCCTCCCGCGGTTTTTCTTTATCCCAAACCTACTTGGAATGATTGGCCGGCGGTAGGCATCTCGGCGATGGTCGGCGGCGATATCGGTTCAATCGCGAAAGACCGGCTTGCGCTTGCCCAGAAATGGGCGACACCATCGCAGGGCCGTACGAGCGAAACCAGACCGGTCAAATGAGTGGTTACGGAGCATTGATGTCTTGGCCATTTCAGAGCCTGGCCGAGGGGCCGCCTACTGCCGGCTGATATTGCCCTTGGCAATAATGTCGGCCCATTTGGCGATGTCGCTCCTGAGGAAAGTCGTCAGCTCCTCCGGCGAGGTCGGATCGGCTTGCACGCCCATCACGAGCAGGCGCTGCTTGAGAGCCTCCTCGCCCAGTACCTCGCGCATCGCCTGATTGAGCCGGGCAATGATGGCGGCCGGCGTGCCCGCTTTCACGAACAGGCCATTCCAGGCCGTGACATCGAAGCTGCCCGCGCCGCCTTCTTTCGCGGTCACGACGTTGGGCATCAGCGGCGAGCGCAGCGGCGCCGATGTCGCGAGCGGCCGCAGCTTGCCATCATCGAATTGCGCTCCCAGCGCCGCGTAAGCATCGATGGCCACGTCGATATCGCCGCGCAGCAGGGCAACGAGCAGGTCGGGAGAGTTGCGGAAGGGGATCCACTGGAACTCGATCCCGGCGGTCGATTTCAGCAGCAGCGCTGAAAGGTGTTGGGTGCTGCCCGGATTGATCGTGCCGACATTGATCTTGCCCGGGCTCTCGCGCGCCGCCTTGATCATGTCGGCCAGCGAGCGGAAGGGCGAGTTGGCGTTGGCGGCAAGGAAGAACTCAAACGTGCCGATCTTCGACACGGGCGCGAAGTCGGTGAGCGGATCGAACGTCAGAGCCTTGAAAAGACTGACGCTGATCGAAGTGCCATTGGTCAGCAGCGCCAGCGTGTGGCCGTCGGCCGGCGCCGACAGCACCGCGCGCGCCGCGGCGATGCCGCCGCCGCCCGGATTATTCTCGATGATGACACGCTGGCCGAGCTTTTCGCCGAGCCTTTCGGCGACGAGCCGCGAGGTGGTGTCGCCGACGCCGCCGGGGCCGAACGCGACGACGAAGCGTATGGGTTGGTTGGGGTAGCCCGCTTGCCCCCATGCCGGACCGGGCGCCACGGCAAGCGTCAGCAAAGCGATTGCTGACGCGCGCAAGGTTCCCCACACCGTCGTTGCCGAGTTCCAGGTCATCTTCATTCCCCTCATATGATCGTCGCCTTGCGCGCGACAGTGAAGTACTCGCTGCACTTTGTCCCGCCGCATCAGATCGGATGCGGCTCGGCGTGATCGGCCGCCTGATCCAGGCTGGCATGCCAGGCATCGTAGCCATAGAGCCAGGCGGTGTCGGAATGGCCATCCTTCATCCATGTGTTGGCGCTGGAGATCGCCTGGATGAGCGAGGTTCGCGGTTTGCGATGCGCCTCGTAGCGCTGAAATGCGCCGACGATATCCTCGCCGTCCGTCGCCTCGAGGCAGCGGGCGAGCACAGCTGCGTCCTCGATGGCCGTCGCCGCACCCTGCGCCATGTAGGGCGTCATCGGATGGCAGGCGTCACCCAGCAGCACGACTCGACCGTCGCTCCAGCGCGCCAAGGGCTCGCGCTCGAGAATGGCCCACTTGTGACAGTCCGGGCAGGCCGCGAGCACGGCACGCACGTCCGGATGGAAGCCGTCATAAGCCTTGCGCAGCTCCTTGACATCGCCCTTGGCCGACCAGGATTCAGCTGTCAGCCATTCCGCCGGCTCCGGCACACTGGTGACAAAGTAGACCTCGCTACGTGCCTTGTTGGTGTAATAGATGACGATATGGCGATCACTGCCCCACCATTTGGTGCGTGACGACCCGATATCCCCGCCATTCATCAGGGCCGACGGGAACACCCCTCGGTAGGCGATCCGGCCCTTGTGCAGGGGGGCATCCGGGCCAACGATCATATCGCGGACCACGGAGTGAACGCCGTCGGCGCCGACCACGGCATCGGCGAACACGCGGCTGCCATCGGCGAACGTCAGGGCGACCTGGCCGGCGACCTGATCCAGGCCGACGAGCTTCCTGTCGAGATGAATGATGTCGGCTGGCAGCGCCGAGCGCAGCGCATCGTGGAGATCGGCCCGATGCATGCACAGGTACGGCGCCCCGTAGAGGTTTTCGGGCATGGGTAGTTCGCGGGTGACCTCGCCGGTGTCCCCAACCCGGTTGAGATGGGACCGCGGCGCGAAGGACGTTGCGCGCAGCCTCGCCTCGACGCCGATCTGGCGCAGGACCTTCAGCGAGTTCGGCATCATCTGGATGCCAGCGCCAATGCGCTGAAAGCGCCGAGCCTGCTCGTAGACGTGCGCATCCATGCCGAAACGCCGCAGTGTCGCGGCGACGGCGAGACCACCCATGCCGGCGCCGACGACGGCAATCGAGAGCTTTTTTTCGCGCATGCCGTCAATGATAGCAAACCGGCGAGCAGGGCTCAACGACCGCAACAACCGGACCCCGCGACAAGTAAGCGACGCGCCCGTCACAATAGAATCGCAGGCTCCGAAATGTACAATCTCACTCCGCCGTGATGCCGGCGGCCTTGATGATCGGCCACCATTTCTCGATCTCGGCCTTGTGGAAGGCGGCCAGTCCCTCCGGCGTCTGCTGCTCGCGCGAGGCGACATCGAGGCCGAGCTGGGTGAAACGGGCGCGAATGGCTGGATCGGCGAGCACCTGCACCATCGCGCCATTGAGCTTGGCGACGACATCGGGCGGCGTGTCCTTGGGTGCGAAAAACCCGAACCATCCGGACATGTAGAGACCGGGCACGCCGCCCTCGTCCGAGGTCGGGATGTCGGGGATGGCCTGAGAGCGCCGGGGCGACAGGTTGGCGATCGCCTTGATGGTTCCGCCCTGCACCTGCGGCAGCGCAACGGCGGCCTGGACCACCAGCAGATCGACCTGGCCCGAGAGCAGATCGGTCATCGCCGGTCCGGCGCCGCGGTAAGGCACGAACTGGAACTGCGTGCCGGTCGCCTGCTGCAGCAGAATGCCGGTCACCCGCGCCGCCGCATTCTGGTTGACGAACATCCCCTGGCCAGGATTTGCCTTCATCCAGGCGACGAGCCCCTTCAGGTCGTCGGCCGGCAGAGCCTTCTTGGCGACCATCAGCTGCGGATTGATGGATATCAGTCCGACCGGGGCGAAGTCCTTCGCCAGATCGTAGTTCAGCTTATAGATGATGCTGCCGACGTGGGTGTCCCACTGGCCGATGTCGATGGTGTAGCCGTCGGGCGCCGCGCGCGCCAGGCGCCCCACCGCGGTGCTGCCCCCCGCGCCACCGACATTCTCGATAATGACGGTTTGGCCGAGCACCGGCTGCATGCGCTCGGCCATGATGCGCGCCACCGTATCCGTCGAGCCGCCGGGCGGGAATGGGACGATGATCGTGATCGTGCGCGAGGGAAAGGTCTGCGCCTGCACATCGGCGACGCCGGCAAGCAGCGTCATTGCGATGGCCACAACAAGCTTTCTCATGCTCGGTTCCTCATTGTTTCATCGGCGCAAATCGTCGAGATGATATCCCACCAACACTGCGTCGGTGAAGGGGCGGATTGCAACCGTTGTCGTGTCGCTATTTGCTACGGCCACCCGAGTAGGCGATAGTCGGGCATCGGGACCTCGCGGGGTCGATTTTGGACATCGTCGAGGATTGCGCGGACGTCGTGCCCTGCCAACGTCCAGAGCGATTTGCCAAGTCTGGTCCTCGATCCCCTGCAGTCCCCTGGGATGGTGGAACGCATAGCCGCCTGCCCGCGCGCAACCGAGGAAGACATGGCCAACAAAGGTTTTCTGCTCGTCCTGATGCAGCCGCCGCCAGCGTTCGAGGAAGAGTTCAATACCTGGTATGACACCGAGCATATTCCCGAACGCCTGTCCGTACCGGGGTTCGTGACCGCGCTGCGCTTTGTTTGCATCGAGGGGCACCCGCGCTACCTGGCAATGTATGACCTCGAAAACTTCAATGTGCTCGACTCGCCGGCCTATCTGAAAGTGGCTTTTGACCAATCGAGCCCATGGACCAAACGGGTGACGAGCAGGGTTCGCGTCTATCGCTCGGCTGGTCACCAAGTGTACCCTGGCAATCTCGTCACGCGGCGCTGCGCGCGTTTGTACTTGTTGCGCTTTCGCGGGCTCAGGGCTGACGCGGAAGCCTCGATCGTGGCCGGGATGCGCGCCAATTTCGATGATCGAGCCGAAACGATTCAGTCGCGCGTTCTCGCCCATGACACCGGCAAGGACGGGATCGACTATCTCGGCTTGGTCGAGGCGCGCGCACCGCTTTCCCGCAAGATCGATGTCGCGGCCTTCGGGACAAGTGCCGACGCTCTCGACTTATCCAACGTGTTCGCGAATTATTGATGCGGACTCGAGGGGCCGCTTTCGAGCACGATCAATCGCTGAGATCGATTGCCGCGACGCCGCCACGTGGAAGCGGTCACGCCGCCTGCTGCGCGACCGTCGGCGCGTCACCCATCAGCGTCGTCCGCCTGACGTCGCGTGGCTCGTCGTGCGGGAACGGTCGCGCGCGATGCATGGTCTGGCGATTATCCCACATGACAAGATCACCGACCCGCCATTTGTGCGAATAGACGAATTCGCGTTGGGTGGCGGCTTCGGTGAGATCCAGCAGAAGCGCTTTCGCCTCTGGCTCTGGCCATCCGATGATGGTGCCAGCATGCGAGGAAAGGTAGAGCGATTTGCGTCCCGTGCTCGGATGCGTGCGTACCAGCCGCTGGCGCACCGGCTTGAAACGTTCGCGCTCTTCATCTGCGAAATCCATGAAACCGAGCTTGGCGCGCGAGAACATCTGTGAGTGCTCACAGATCAGATCCTCGACCAGATCCTTCGTCTCCTGGTCGAGCGCCTCGTAGGCCGCCCGCATGTAGGCGAACTCGGTATTGCCGCCCTTGGATGGGATCGAACGCGCATGCAGTAGCGAATACTTGGCCGGCACGACCTTGAACGAGCTGTCGGAATGCCAAAGCCGGTTGCCGATGGCGAAGAGGCGCCTGCGGTCGTCGCGCGCGAACGGCTTGTTGTCCCTGTCCAGGTTGGAGACGTCGGCAAACGTGGTCGGCAGACGATGGTCTTCCGGCCGCCTCAGGCTGGTGCCGATGGCCAGTTCGAGAGGGCCGAGACTCTGAGTGAAGGCGAGCTGTTGCTCGTCCGTGAAGTCCTGGTCGTGGAAGATCATGACGGCGTATCGGTCCATGCCGGCGTGAATTGCCGCAATGTCTCCGGCCGGCAGCGGCTTGGTGAGATCGACGCCGTCGGCCTCGCCGGCGAAACACGGACCGAGCTGGCGGATGGTGAGGGGCATGGCGGCAGCCTCTGGCAGGTTTGCTGGTGCAATCCTAGGCTCGGATGAGTTCGCTGTCACCTTCCGCGGCATCCCGACGTGTCACCCCGGGGCGACCGACCGGCCTTCGTCAGGTCCCATGATGCTGCTGGCAGCGTGATTACCCGAAGTGGTGATATTAATGATTGTGGATAGATCCGCCGGGTTGTGCCCTATTGATGGACCAGCGGTCGCGCAAGAATGGCCGCAAACGGCAAGGAGGAAACATGTTCGATAAAGTCGGGTTCAGGCGAGCCGTTCCCCGGATCGCCCGGCGCACGTTCGCAATCCTGTCAACCGCCCTTTGCACGATCGGTTTCGGATCGGCGACGGCGTCAGCGCAGAACTATCCGGAGCGCAATATCACTCTGATCGTGCCCTTCGCCGCCGGCGGCGCCTCCGACATCTCGTCCCGGATCATGGCCGAGGTGATGAGCAGGCAATTGGGCCAGAGCATCATCGTCGAGAATGTCGCCGGCGCCGGCGGCGCCACTGGCTCGCTGCGCGGCAAGACCGCCAAGCCCGACGGTTATACGATCGGCTTCGGGCGCATGGGCACGCATGCCGCGGCGGTCGCGACGAGCCCCAATCTGCCCTATGATCCGCGATCCGATTACGACTTTCTCGGCATTCATCTGAACACGCCCAATCTACTGATCGTGCGCAAGAACTTCCCGGCCAACACGCTGCAGGAATTCATCGCCTACGCCAAGGAGAAGCGCAAGGATTTGAAGATGGGCCACAATGGGCTTGGCTCGCTCTCACACCTCACGTGCCTGCTGTTCTTCCAGCTTATCGACGTGGAGCCGACCTACGTCGTTTATCGCGGGTTCGGCCAGACGATCAACGACATACTATCGGGTGCAATCGATGGCACCTGCGATCTGGTCGCATCGGTCAGCCCCCACGTCACGGGCGGCTCGGTCAAGGCCTTCGGGCTCGCGGACGACGTCCGTTCGCCGGCGCTTCCGGACGTGCCCACCGCCGCCGAAGGCGGGCTGCCGGCGTTCAAGGCGATTAGCTGGTTGGGGCTCTACGCTCCGAAGGGCCTGCCACCGCCGATTCTGGCCAAACTCCGGGAAGCCGTGGCCAACACGCTCGATGATCCTTGGATCCAGAAGAGGTTCGTCGACCTGGGCGGCACCGTGCCCAAGCCTGGGGATCGCGGCGGCGATCGAATGCTCGAGATCGTCAAGAGCGACGTGACGCGCTGGTCCGAGGTCGTGAAGAAGGCGGGCGGCGTCGAGGGGCAGAAATAGGGCCCTTGCGTACCCACGACATCGCGAGAGGAAGACGGCGGTGGGGCTTCGAGTGAGCCGACCGCCGAATCGATGGCGGCGCTATTCCATGATGGTCGTGCGCCAATGAACGCGCCGCTCATCGGCGGGGTTGCCGCCCGCCGCCGAATGAACCGTGCAGCGGTTGTCCCAGAGCACGATATCGCCGGCGCGCCATTTGTGCCGGTATTCGGCGTTCGGCTGCAGCATGTACCAGTAGAGCTCGGCCAGAAGCCGATCGCCCTCCGCCTCCGGCATGCCGGCGACGCGAATGATGTGATAGGGATTGACATAGATCGATTTGCGGCCGGTCTCGGAATGCACCCTGACCATGTCGTGCACCGCGGGTGGCCGCTTCTGGTCGTCCGCATCGAGCAGCTCGATGCCGGTGCGCGCCCTTCCGCCATAGCCAAACTCGACTTTCAGCGGGGCAATCCGCTGCTTGAGCCGCCCGGGCAGCGCCTCGTAGGCCGTATGCATGTTGGCGAACAGGGTGTCGCCGCCGTAACTCGGGATCTCGAGGGCGTAGAGCTGTGTCGCCTTGCAGATCTCGGTGTCCCAGGGCGAGTCCGTGTGCCAGCCTTGACCGCGACTGAGAATGAGGCTGTCGGATTTGGCATCGGTTTTCGTGGCCACGCCCATCAAAGTGATCTCGGGATGCTCGGGATCGCGTGTCTTTTTGACCCGATGCGGCTTCAGCCGGCCTATGCGCCGGCTGAAGGCGACGAAGTCCGGCTTCGACAGTTTCTGTTCGCGAACGATCAAGACGTGCGCGTCGAGCCACGTCTGGTAGAGCGTGCGCCAGTCCCGCTCGCTGAGTGACTTCACATCAACGTCGGTGACAATGGCGCCGATGAGCGGTGCGGCTTTCTCGATCTTCATCTGTTGCTGCCAATTATGTTCGCGGCTTCGTCACGCAAGTGTTGAAAGTCGCTGTCGCCCCGCTTAGCCTGCTTGCCACTTGCGAAAATGCCGAGCACTTCGAGGCGACGCCAATGACCGTCAATCACATTACGGATGCGGTGCGCGCCATCATAGGCGCTTGCTCGGACTGGGTCGAGGCTCCTCATCCAGTGGAGTCGAGCGAGCTCCGCCGCTTCCATCAGGCGACCATGGACCCCGCCCGACGTTATTGGGACAAGGCCTTCGCCGAAGCTTCGCGCTACGGCGGCGTCGTCGCGCCGCCCGCGTTTCCCGTGCACGCGTTCCGGCGTCCGGCGGCATCGCTCGACGATCCCTTCGACAATCGAGCCGATCCGGAATTCGACGGCACCGGGCGTTTCATGCGGCCTGGACTGCCGAGGGTGCCGATCCCGCTCGCCGGCATTCTCAATGGCGGATACGAGTACGAATTTTACAGCTTTGCGCGCCTCGGCGACGTCATCCGTTGTCGCAGCAGCTATCGCGACATCGTCCAGAAGCAGGGCAAGGCCGGGCCCATGGTGCTGGTCATCATCGACGATGAATATGCGGCCGGCGATGGGCGGCCGTTGCTCAAATCGATCAACACGCAGATCATGCGATGACGGGGGTGGCAGCCATGCATTTCGAGGATGCGGCCGTCGGCCTCGAGATCCCGGGCATCGCCCGGGGACCGCTCGGCACGGCGCACATTGTGCGGTGGTCGGCAGCCATGGAAAACTGGGCGCCAATCCACTATGATTGGCGGTATGCGACCCAGCATGACAATCTGCCCGACGTGCTCGTCAATGGGTCATGGAAGCAACATGTCCTGATGCAAACCCTGAACGACTGGATCGGCGAGACGGGTTGGCTATGGAAGATCAACTTCCAGTATCGTGGCATGACCGTTCCGGGCGATACGGTAACGGCCTGGGGTCTGGTCACGAGCAAGAGCGCGCGCGGGATGTTTGGTGTCGCTGATCTCGACATTGGCATGCGCGACCAGAAGGGCATCGAGACGGCGCCCGGCAAGGCATCCGTGGTGCTGCCGTTGAGGAACGGCCCGCCGGTGCCCTATCCCTTTGACCCAAGAGTGCTCTCGTGAAGGGCTGCGCGGCATGACGCTGAAACCGCTTGCAGGGCTGCGCGTCATCGAGATCGGCTCGGCGGTTTCAACGGCCTTCGCGGCGCGTCTTCTCGCCGATCTCGGGGCCGAAGTGGTCAAGTTGGAGCCGCCGGACGGAGATCCCCTGCGGCGACAAGGGCCATTCCAGGACGACGGCGAAGGGCGTCAGTCAAGCGCGCTATTCGCTTACCTCAATCACGGCAAGCGCTGCGAGCTCCTCGATCCCTCCGCCGAAGTGCCGCGGAGTCTCGCTGGCCAGGCCGATCTGCTGGTGGTTGCGGAGGATGCTCGCCACCAGCTCGGGCCGCTTGCCGATCGGGCCAATGCCGCGCGACCGGCGACGATCATCGCCACGACCTTCGGGCTCGTGGGCGCGCGCGCGGGCTGGGTCGGCTCGGAGTACATCGCGCAGCATTCGGGCGGCTACGCCTATCACCAGGCGTGCCCGGTGGCTGATCCCGACGCGGTACCGCCTGTCGGATGCGCCGATCGCGAAGCTGGCTTGCTGGTTGGCCTGGCGATGGCCAACGCGGCGGTCACGGCCATTTTGGCGACAGGTTCGACCCGTCCGCGACCCTTCATCGACTGCGCGGCCGAGGATGTCTTCGCCTACATGCTTGTCGATCCCCTGGCCGACTACCACCGGGGCGCGCAGCCACCGGGCCGCAAGCGCACGCCTGGCCAGGGCGTGACGATCGCTGGCGGACTGGTCTGGTTTTTGCCCTGTTCCGACGGCGCCATCCTGGTGTCGCCACGCGAGGATCACCAGTGGCAGCGTTGGATCGAGCTCATGGGCAGCCCCGCCTGGGCGAGCGATCCGGATCTGACCGGCTCGCGCGAGACAAGGACTGGCAAGGCCCGCGCCCTGCAGCGCCGCATGGCCGATTGGTCGATACACCAAAAGGCCCGTGACATTGCCCTGCGCGCGCAGAGCGCCCGCGTGGCCTGCTTTCCGGTCAGCACGGCCGCGGACTTGATCCGCAACCCTCAGCTTAGCGCGCGAAGGTTCTTCAACCGGCTCGGCGCGGAAGCGGGCGTCGCCATGCCGGGCCTCCCCTTCACGATGCGCTCGAGCGCGGGCGCGGAGCTACCCCGTGGCGTCACGTTGTCCCCGCTCGAGGACCGTCCCTCGCCGCGCGCCGTGCCTTGGCGGGAGCGAGACGGCCCCGCCGTTACGGGCAATCCCGGTTCAGCCGCCGGCACAGCCAAGCTGCCGCTCGCCGGCGTGCGCGTGGTCGACTTCAGCTGGGTGATGGCCGGTCCCATGGCCACCAAGATGCTGGGCGCGCTGGGTGCCGAGATCGTCAAGATCGAATCGACCACCCGCCCCGAGTTCGCCTTTCGTGAGGCTTGGTTCGCCGTCATCAACAACAACAAGCGCAGCTGCACGCTCGATATTGCCCGCCCCGAGGCGCAGGCGATGATCCGCGATCTCGTCGCCAACAGCCATGTCGTGGTCGAGAATTTCTCTGCTCGCGTTCTGGCCAGGAACGGCCTCGCCTACGACGATCTGGTCAAGGTTAACCCCGGTATCGTCTTCGTCTCCGCATCGGGGCTCGGCCGCTCGGGCCCCGAGCGCGATCACCTGGCCTACGGCTCGCTGCTGCAGGCCTATAGCGGCCGCGTCAGCATGATTGGACGACTCAATCCCGAGCTCGAGGCGATGGGGGTGATGCCGGCGTGGACTGACCCGGTCACGTCGCTGTGGGAGACGCTCGCCATCCTGGCGGCCCTGCGGCACCGATGGCGCACAGGGGAGGGCGCGTTCATCGATCTCTCCATGCTCGAGGCGACCGTGGCGTTGCTGCCCGATGCGATGCTGCGGGCAGGGATGTCCAAGCGTGAGCAGCGGCAGGGGGCGGAGAACGGCAGCGCAACCGAGATTGGAGCCGCGCCTTCCGGCTGCTTCCAGTGCAAGGGCGCGGACCAATGGCTCGCGATTTCGGTGCGCACCGACGCCGAGTGGCAATCCCTGTGCCGGGCCATGAATGCCGGCATGCTCGATCAGCGCACGGATCTTGCCACCACGGCGGGGCGTTTGGCACACAAGGCTGAACTTAATGGAGTGGTGGCCGACTGGTGCAGGGGGCTCATCGCGAGCGAGGCGGAGGCGCATTTGCAGGCCAATCGCGTGCCGTCCGCGCGGACTCGCGGCATCCACGATCTGGTCAGTGATCCGCACATGGCTGCGCGGGGCTGTTTCCGCCGTCTCGACGATGGCAGCTGGACAACGACGCTACACTGGCGCGATCATGCCGGTTGGCGCGGCGACTTCAAGCCGACTCCGTCTCTCGGCGGCGATAACTGCTACGTGTTCGGCGACCTGCTCGGCCTTGGGGTGGAACAGCAGCGCGAACTCGCGGCCATGGGTGTCATTCGCTGACGCCCCTTGCAGGAGGAAAGCATGCTCGAGATCGAGAAACGGGAGCCGCCGGAGCTGTTTTACGAGGACTTCCGGGAAGGCCAGGTTTTTCCGACGGTCACCAAGGGACCGATGATGGTCGGCCACCAGGTACGCTGGGCCGGGGCCTGCGACAATTACGAGTCCGAGTTTCATCACGACGAGCATGTCGCCAAGGCACAGGGTCTTCCCGGCATCCTCCTATCCGGGCCACTGATGGCGTCCTATCTGTTGACAGTTGTCTCGACCGAATGGCTCGGCCGGCGTGCCCGGCTCGTCCGTTTCTTCGACCAGAACCGCGGCTCGACCATGCCGCGCGATCTAGCCCTTCTCAATGGCAAAGTTGTGCGGACGTACGAGGAGGACGGCAAGGCTTTCGTCGAGATCGAGTGCGCGATCACCAATCAGAAGGGCGAGCTGACGACGCCCGGCTCGGCGCTGGCCGAGCTTCCAAAGCGGGGGCGCTGAGATGGCGGAAACGGCACCTGTGACAGAGCCGACCGACGCCGAGGCCGAGGCAATGCTGCAAGGCCTGCTGGGTCCCATCGGCGCGCCCGTGACCATGGCGGTCGAGTTTGGCGCCGTGCGGCGCATGGCGCTCGCGGTCGAAAGCCGCGACCCGATCCATTTCGATCGCTCCGCGGCGCTCGCCCGGGGCTATCGTGGTATCGTCGCGCCGTGGCCGCTGCTGTGGTCGTGGTTCTTCAACTGCACCGTCTATGAGCATGACTTTCCGTTCGGCAAGGCGACGGTGCACGGCCAGGACGACTACGAGTTTCACGAGCCGATGATCGTCGGCGACGACATCACGGTCGCAACCGCCATCACGGACGCGCGCCTGAAGCGCGGGCGCTCGGGCAGACTCGGCCAGGTCGTCTCCGAGCGGCGCTTCACCAATCAGCGCGGCGAGCTTTGCGCGATCCTCAAGACGACGCTGTTTCGCCGATGACGGGAGCGAGCGCCAGACAGGATTCCGACGCCGGTCCAGCTCCCCTGGCCCGATTCAAGGTGCTCGACCTGACGCGCGTGCGTGCCGGACCCACCGCTGTCAAGCAGCTCTCCGACTGGGGGGCAGACGTCATCAAGGTCGAGAGCCCGCTCGAGGACGACATGACGGGCGCGCGGGACGGCTCCGACTTCCAGAACCTGAACCGCAACAAGCGCTCCATGACGCTCGACCTGAAGCGCCAGGATGGCGTCGCCGTGCTCGCGCGTCTCGCGGTTCAGGCCGACGTCCTCGTCGAGGATGACGGGCACCAAATGCATGGCTCACAAAACTAGCGCAGCTTAAACAGCGCATGCCGGCGATTGCGAGTGAAGGGCCGAACATGGCTAGGCCAGCGGCCCGCTTCCCCCGCCTTGGCCCACGCCGGACTGACGAGCACGTGGGGACCATCAATCTCATACATCACGCTGTAGCGTGCGCCGTCGAGCGCGACCTTCTTCTCGCCGCCGCCGATATTCAAGATAAAGGGCTCACCCGCCATGCGCGTCGCCCCGTGCACACCGGGAACCTTGAGCAGGTTGGGGACGTGCTCGGTGTCATAGACCTCGTTGAAGAGACCCTCTTTGTCGGGATCAACATCCATGCTCACCACAAAGAGATATTTTGAACTGATCGGCATGAGGGCCCGCCTCCGTGCATTGTGCCTGCGCCACCTCGGCGCGGGGGCATGTTATCGTAAATTGCGTCCACGTGTCATGCTGCCCGGGCTGCGCCGGCAATCGCTTCGGCGGCGTCGTGTCGGTGATTGGCGTAGCCGATCATGCGACAGACTGGGCAATGGCTCTCGGCACTGCGCAGCGCCCGTTCGCGATTCTCCCTGGTCCGGGCTGTGCTGGAGTGATAGCCTGTCGGGCGCAGCTCTCCGAATGGGCCGGCAGCCGACCTTTTCTCCGAGTTGAACACAGTCAACGAAGGGAGGTTCCCCAATGAAACATCCAGTCAACCGCAGAACATTCCTGAACACGCTCGCCGCGGGCGCCACGGTAGCCGCGGGGTCCGCCACCTACTTCGCCGGGCCGCGGACAGCGCAAGCGGCCGTCAAGGTCAAGGGCAACGTCCCCGACAAGCCGTTCAAGACCGGCCACATCACGTTCCTGACCGGCCCTGCCAATCTGCTGGGCGAGCCCGGCCGCAAGGGGCATCTGCTGGCGGCCGAGGAGATCAACGCCGAAGGCGGCTTGCTCGGCAAGCGCAAGATCGAGACCATCATGGCCGACGAGGCCGCCGGCACCGACGCCAACGTCCGGGAGCTTCGCCGCATGAAGCTGTCGGAGAAGATCGACCTGTTCACCGGCGTCATCTCCAGCGGCAACACGCCGGCGCTCGGCCCGGTCGCCGAGGAGCTCGGCATTCTGACGATGTTCAACGACGGCTGCACCGATTTCCTGTTCGACAAGGCGGTGCCCAAGCCGAAATACGTCTTCCGCGTGACCAACATCCAGTCGGCGGACGGCGTCACCTCCGCCGTCGGCGCGGCGAAGGCCTGGCCGAACGCAAAGCGGGTCGCCTCGATCCAGCCGGACTACAGCTACGGCCGCAACGTGCATGAGCATTTCATGCTGGCCTACCAAAAGCTGGTTCCCGGAGCGACGTCGGTCTCCGAGGCGTGGCCGAAGCTCGGCACCACCGACTTCACCGCGCACATCACCAAGTTGATCTCCGACACGCCGGACGTGCTGATCTGCGGCGTGTGGGGCGGGGATTACGTGGCGTTCTACAAGCAGGCGCTGCGCTACGGCCTGTTCGACAAGATGAAAGTCGCCACCACGCTGGCCTTCGGCGGCCAGCCGCACGCCATCGGCAAGGATCACCCCGAGGGTGTGCTCGCCGGCGCTCACGCCAACTACTTCTTCACGTTCCCAGCCAAGGGGCGCTGGCCGATCAACGACTCGTTCGTCGAGCGTTATTACAAGCGCTGGAACGAATACCCGAGCTTCGAGTCGGATGGCGCCTATACCGCGCTCTATCTGCTCAAGGCCGCGATCGAGAAAGCCAACCAGCTGGTCGGCGGCTGGCCGGAGGACGACGCCATCATCGCCATGCTCGAAGGCATGGGGATCGATGCGCCGTCGGGCTACACCTACATCCGGCCCGACAACCACCAGGGCTACAAGGACACCGTGATCGGCATGACCAAGAACGATCCCAAGTATGACTTCCCCGTCTGGGATCCAAAGTCGATCATGACCATTCCGATCCGTGACATCACGGCGCCGCCGAATTGGCCGAAG
Organism: uncultured Devosia sp.; assembly: GCA_964498125.1. Taxonomy (GTDB): domain Bacteria; phylum Pseudomonadota; class Alphaproteobacteria; order Rhizobiales; family Hyphomicrobiaceae; genus CAMDBL01. The sequence goes on from CAZCGE010000061.1 coordinate 59,098, forward strand.
CCCGGCACGTCGCACAACGAATCGACCGCGGCGGCCAACTGGCTGAAGACCACCTGGCTGGCGTGAGCGCACTCTGCTCGGGGGCGGCGGCCGGGATATGCCGACCCGGCCGGCCGCCGCCTTTGGGAATGAGCGCGATGGTGCGCGGGCCCCCTCTCCCCGTGCTCTGCCCTTGCACGGGGAGAGGGTCGGGGTGAGGGGCGACCGCGAGCACGACGCCGGAACAAACAAGAACTGTCGAGCGATGCTACTTGGGATGTCCGGTCTACCCCCGATCGCGTCTGGCGGAGGCGAGACAGCAGCCACGGCAGCAGTGGGCCAAGACCTGAATACTATCGAAACGGATGATCAGTTGTAGCGTGTTACTAAAGTCACACAGACATGCCGGGTTGGCGGTTTGAATTGTTGCGCCGCACCCTGCTCGGGACCACCTCATTCCTCGAAAGCGCGGCAGCTCCGGGGTCTGGATCAACCGACCAGCACCGGTCGCGATACCAAGCACTTTTGATGCAGTGGACGACGCCCGCTTGCGAGCAAGTCTCTCCAGCGAAGGCAGAAATCGTCACCCCATCGCCACGTGGCCATGCTAAAAGTCGCCCTGCACGATTTCAGATTGTGAATTTACCGGGTGTGGCGGGCAACGCTGCGGCCAAGACAGACGGCCTCGCTACAGGCAGTAGGAAACGGCACCGATTTAGCGTCCATCTCGACGGGCGCGGCACGAAAGCGCTTTCAGCACAGGAAGAAGCCTATGGCACAGAATGTTCGCGTTATGCTGGTCGACGATGGCCTGTGGCACGTGAAGCGCGGCACAGCCCAGGCGGTGGACCTCGCCTTCCATCACAAGGTCTGCGCGCTGGCGTTTGCCAAGGCGCTCGCGTATCGGACGCAGTCCAATCTCTATTTGCACCATCCCGATGGTGATGTGATCCGGCAGCCTAAGGCCAGCCTCACGTACCCACAGGGCTTGGAGTAAGCGGGGGCGTAACGCGTTCTAGTCAGGAAGTCGCGAGAGATCTCTAATCCTCATCGGTAGGCCATAGGGTGAGCATGCCACCACAAACCAAGCAGCATCGATGGAATGGTGAGCTGCCCGCGTCTCCTTAGCACGCCGACAAGCGCTGCTGCGGGCGCACACCACCCTCGGCCCTACATTGAACAGCCAATATGCAGCATTGATGTCCGCTGGGCCTCAGGTCGCGTCTCCAATCGCTCCGCCCACGACTGGAAGAGACGGGCCGTAACCGGTTTCATGCAGTGCAACAAACAGCATCACAATTGGACTACCTCATCGGCATGGGTGAGCAGCGTCGATGGCATGATTGCGCTGAGCACTTAGTTTGATCGAAAGTCCGCGACCAGGCGATTCAGATCGGAGACAATTACCTATAAGCGCGACCGGCGACCCGGGAGCCCTATGCGCTGCTTCCTAATTAGAATAGGTTGGATCGTGATCCTGCAATTGGGCAACGACCAACTTGAAGGCGTCATCCCGTGCACGAAATAATACGCGCGAGCGTCAGTGCATTTGCGGTGTTCTTGCTGCCGGCGACCGCGCTGGCGCAATCCTGCAACATCGCCGACCGTTCCGTGCTGCTGATCCTCGACGCGTCCGGCAGCATGAACGCCAAGCTGCCGAACGGCGAAACCCGCATCGCGGTTGCGCAACGCGCCATCAAGGGCGTCGCCGGCTTTATTCCGCCGCAGGCGCAGCTATCGTTGCGGATGTATGGCGCGCAATCGGCGGCGCTCCACAAGAACTGTCAGGACACGCATCTCGCCGTGCCGTTCGGCGCGGCGAGTGCCGCCGGCGGCCCGATCACGGCGTCGGTCGACGCCACCAAGGCGCAAGGCTACACGCCGATAGCCTATTCGCTGGGACAGGCGGCGAACGATTTTCCGGCCGATGCGAAAGTGCGCGTCATTGTGCTGGTCAGCGACGGCAAGGAAACTTGCGCGGGCGATCCGGTGCTGGCGGCGCGTGCGCTGGCGGGGAAGGGCGTCACCGTTCACACGGTGGGCTTCATTGTCGACACCGCGGCGCGCGGCCAGCTGCAGGCCATCGCGCGGGCCACCGGTGGCACTTACTTCGATGCGCCGGTCGGGCCGGAATTGCCGGAGACGCTGAAGCAGGCGTTGAACGCCTGCAAGACGCGCGTCGTCACCCTGCCGCCGAAGCCGCAACCCGGAAAGCTGCGCACCACGTCGGCGACCTGGCTCGCGTCTCACGCCGTGCACAACGCCGAGACCGGCGAGAAGGCCGGGGAGTTCAACAGCCAGCGCCGGGAGATCGCGCTACCGGCGGGCATTTACGAGGTTAAGTTCGGACCGGCGAGCTGGAAGGGCATCGAGGTCCGCCCCGGCGAGACCACCACGATCGACCCCGGAATTCTCAAAATCGAGGTCAGCAATCCCAGCGTGCATGTGAACGCGAACGTGGTCGATTCCGAAACCGGCGAGAAGCATGGGGGTTTCACCCCGATGTCGTCGTCAGTGACGCTGATGCCCGGCGTCTATGACATGAGTTTGTCCAAGACCGCGTGGCGCTTCATCAAGGTCGACGGTGGCAAGACCACCACGCTGCGGCCGGCCGTGGTCATCCTGGCGAAGGGCCTGCAATGGAAAAAGGCGCGGGTGACGACGCAGGACGGCAAGGAGGTTGCTGACTTCAACGCGATGCGAACGGTGGCGGCGCTGCCGCCAGGCGATTACGTGGTCGAGGTCGACGGCAACAAGATTCCCTTCGCCGCGTCGGAAGGCGAAGTGCTGGAGATCAAGCCGCAATAGCGGGAGGGAAGCATGACGGGCGTCATGCATTCCGGCCAGATCGGCGGATGGAACCCTCGCCAGTAGACAGATAGTCTACCGTATTATCCCCCGCTCCAATTCCATTTGCTTCGTAAGTTAGGGGCTCTTGCTGGGATCGTCGGTAGTATTCACATACTTTATTCCGAATGGCCCTTCGCCGCTGATTTGGATGATCGTCGCAACCTTTACGAACGCAAAATGATTGGTATTGGCGGGGAGATCAACGAACCCGCCAGGACCAAGTCGATGGGCGCGTTTCTCGTCGAGTTTGTCAGCAGCGCCGAAATGTAGCTCGCCGGAGATGACGGTCACGCGCTCGCTGTGCGGGTGCTGGTGAGAGGGGATCTTGTATCCAGCGGGCATCTTCAGACGGACGGTAAATGTGCCTGCCTTCCCGGGGTCGCCAGACAGCCCGACCATTTGACCGCCTTTCGGGAGGGCATTTGGGGCAGGTCCCCACTTGATCTCCTTTGCAGTAATTCCTTTGGGCCCAAGATCTTGCGCCATCGCTCCAAATGCAACAAAGGCACAAGTCATCACGAGAACGAAAGTGCGCATGGATATCTCCTCAAACCACGGCGACGACATTGGCCTTACACATTCAGATTCGCGCGTCCAGTATCGATCGTGGCGTCACCTTCAAGTGTGGCTTCGGCTGGCGCTACCCGATCGACGACCAGAGCGAGCGCTGGCGATGGTTGTCGACGGCTGTCTCGGTCTACTCGAACGTCACCGGGACCTGGCTTTTCCTGTTCACATGCAGAGAGAACACATCCGGTCTAGCGTAATGCCCGCTCGCGTCAAACTTCCGGCGCGAGGCGCGCGCGGCCCCGACATCGATCTCGGCGATCAGGAGACCCTTTTTTTTATGCATCGGCCCTGCGATGGCGCCACCGAAAGGCTTGTAGATGACGGCGTCGCCCGCGTTGATCCACTCGTCCTTGTCTGGGAAAAGTTCGTCGCGGTGCGGCACGCCTTCGGGGATGTCAGAGGCTTCCAGCGCCGTCGCGCAGCCGACAACCCAGCAGCCGCCCTCGCGCGCGATGTGCTGCATCGTCGCGAGCCATGTCTCGCCGTTGTCCCATGTCGGAGCGACATAAATGTCGATGTTTTGCGCGTAGAGCGCGTAGCGCGCCAGTGGCATGTAGTTCTCCCAGCAGATCAGCGCGCCGACGCGGCCGACCGCGGTGTCCACGACATTCAAGCCCGAGCCGTCGCCGAAGCCCCAGACCATCCGCTCTGGATTGGTCGGCATCAGCTTGCGGTGGTTGTTGGCCAGCCTGCCGTCCGCGTCGATGATCGCGCAGCTATTGAAGAGCGTGCTGCCGCTGAGCGATCCATCGAGTTCCTGGTAGCCAAGTACGATCACCACCTGGTGGTCCTTCGCCGCGTCCTGAAGCGGCCGCAGGCCGTCCCGGCTCAAGTCGACTGAGTTGGCCTGCGAGAGGGCGTAAAGCTCATCCGTCTTCCCCATCCCAGCCCCCGGCGGCAGTCGCCAGACGAAAGTGGGGTAACCGGGAAGCCAAGTTTCGGGAAATACCACCATTCCGCAGCCCTGAGCCGCCGCCTCCTGTACAAGCTCGACCGCACGGGCCATGGACTTTACGAGATCAAGGTAGACTGGCGGCTGCTGAACAACAGCGATTTTCATCGTCTTTCCTTCGCACCCGGGGCTGGGGAGAAGGCAGCCTACCACGCCGGCCGTGCTTGCTTCAGTCATTTCGGCAGGCGTCACTGCCGCGGCTTCGGTCTCAGACGGATGGACCGCAGGGTCTCGCGTGTTCGTGGTCTCAGATCATGGCCTCGCGCTCTTCAACCGTGTCAATTGAAGTCACCCTGGTAGATACGGCGATGGTTGGATAGGCTGCCGATTGGCCGAGTGCGGCGTCGGCCATGGCCATGCTGACGTCCACACATGGCCCATCACGCCGACGAGAACGGAAACGGTCTTGGGGGCTAAGCTGCCGGTCATACCGATCGCGACTGCAAACCGACTTCGTGTTGCGGCGCACACGGCCATCGCCTCGATATCGGGCACTTTTGCAACACGGGTGTTGAGCGCCGGCACTGAGTCCGGTGTGGGTCAAAGAACGAAGGCGCTCCGCGCCAGCCTGTGGCATGCGGGGAACGTCGGTGGGCGGATTGCCGGGGTGTGATGTGAGCAGGAGGGCGCGGTAACGGAATGGGAAGTGCCCGGCCTTGAGGATCGAGGGGTGAAGTCACTCCAA
>CAZCGE010000062.1:0-96901 GCA_964498125.1 uncultured Devosia sp.
TGAAGACGGCGCTGCGCAAAGGTGCCGCACGCACCGTCACGGCGCTGATGAAGCTCGTCGGTAAGCTCATCAAGACATTTGCACCAGACGAGTGCGCCAACTATTTTCGGCACGCCGGATACGGGTAGCGACCCAGATCAAGTGGAAAGTGCTCTGGCTGCGCCAGCTTCCGTTGCCAACGCGCTCAGCGGTATGCGTGTCCTCGTGATCGAGGACATATGGATCGTCGCGCAAAGCTACGTGACGCTGCTGGACAACCTGGGTGTGATCGTCTCAGGTCCAGCCGGCACCGTCGCGGAAGCCATGAGCTTGATCGATCGCCGCATCGATCGAGGCGCCACTCCGATCGATGCGGCGCTTGTCGACATGGATCTTGGCGGCGAAATGGCATATGGCGTGGTCGATGCACTGAATGCGCGTGGCGTGCCGGTCGTGGTCGTGACCGGCTGTGACGTCGTGCCCGAGCTCGAGCACAAGGTCAGCGGCGTCCTGAAGAAGCCCATCCGCGCCGAAGCTCTGATCAAAGCGTTGCGCGGCATCGCGGCGGCGACCCGAGTCCCGCCAGCTGCCAGCCTCTCATCCGCCAGCCTCTGATCCGCCAGCCTCTCATCCGCCAGCCTCTCATCCGATGGCGCCGACCTTCGCCAGCGGGGCCGACAACACTCCACCGGAGTTTTTGAAATGGCGCTCAAACACAAACGAGGCAGCCCAGCAAAGTCTCACCCGCCCGGCCCCAAATCGGATCGTTGCCGCGCGATCGTCGGCATCGGCGCGTCCGCGGGCGGCATCGAGAGCCTGGGGCGCCTGCTCGACGTGATGCCGGCCGACACCGGATGCGGCTTCGTCGTCATCCTGCATCTCGATCCGACGCACGAGAGCCAGCTGGCGTCGGTGCTCGGCCGCCACACGGCGATGCCGGTCGTCGACATCGCCGATGGGATGACCATCGAGCCCAACCGGGTGCACGTCATCGTTCCCGATCGGACCCCGACCATCCGCGCTGGCAAGCTGCGTCTCACCGTCCCGGCCGAGCCGCGCGGCCAACGCCACCCGGTCGACGACTTGTTCATCTCGCTGGCGGTCGAGAACGAACGGGCGATTGGCATCGTGCTTTCGGGCACCGGGTGCAACGGCACGCACGGTCTGTTGGAGATCAAGGCGCAAGGCGGCATGACCTTGGTTCAGGAACCCGCCACCGCACGGTTCCCAGGCATGCCGCACAGCGCCATCGCGGCCGGCACGGCCGACCACGTGCTCGCCCCCGAGACCATGCCGGAGGTGCTGCTGCGCTACCTCGAGCACGGCTATGTCGCTCACCCCGCCGGCAACGCGGCGACCGCCGCGCCGGACGAGTGGGCCGCGCTCGATCCCGTGCTCGCCTTGTTGCGTCACCGCTCCGATCAGGACTTTCGCGGCTACAAGCGCGCCACGCTGCAGCGCCGCATCCACCGCCGCATGGGCCTGACCAACGTGGCGACTCTGACCGACTACACCGAGCTGTTGCGCACATCCGCGGAAGAGATCGAGATGCTGGTCAAGGACCTGATGATCAACGTCACCGGCTTCTTCCGCGACACCGAGGCCTGGAAGGCGCTCGACGAGACCGTGATCACGCCGCTGATCGCGGCGCGCGAGGATGACTCGGAGCTTCGGTTCTGGGTGCCGGCCTGCGCCACCGGCGAGGAGGCCTATTCCCTTGCCATGCTGACGGTCGAGCGGGCGGAGGCGGCCCGCAAGCAATTTCAGATCAAGATTTTCGCCACCGATCGCCTCGCGGACAATCTGCGACGCGCGCGCGATGGCATCTACCCGGAGGCGGCCGCCGCCAGCGTTCCGCCATCCCGCTTGCGCCGCTTCTTCGACAAGCTCGACGGCTCCTACCAGGTCAAGAAATCGTTGCGTGAGCTGATCGTTTTCGCGGAGCAAAACCTGTTGCGTGATCCGCCGTTCTCGCGGCTGGACCTGATTACCTGCCGCAACCTCCTGATCTATCTCGAGCCCGAGGCCCAACAGCGGGTCGCGGCGCTGTTCCATTTTTCGCTCAGGGAGAGCGGCTATCTCTTTCTCGGCAGCGCCGAGACCATCGGTCGGCACGGCGAGCTGTTCGAAACCCTCTCCAAGACGTGGCGAATCTATCGCCGGACCGGGCCGACACGACATGACCTCGTCGAGTTCCCCGTCCTCGGCGCACGGCCGAAAGGGCAGGCCACGGAGGACGGGGCGGACGCGGTCCGGCCGCCGACGCAGCGCCCGGCCGACCTGGCGCGGCGCGTCTTGTCGGAGCGCTATGCCCCGGCCTCGGTGCTGATCGACCGGCAGGGCCGCGCCCTCTACTTCCATGGCCCGACCAGCGAGTATCTGCAGCCGACCGGTGAACCGACCCGCGATCTGCTGGCGATGGTCCGCGCCAGTTTGCGCGCCAAGCTGCGCGGCGCCGTGCATGAGGCGATCGACAAGAAGCAGGCCGTGACATTCACCGCTTACGTGCGCCACGCGGACACCGACCGTCCCGTGTTGGTGACGGTTGCGCCGCTGTCCGCCCCTGACCAAGCCGACCCGCTATTGGTGAGCTTCGAGACGCTGGCAGTGACCGCCGCGAGCGCTGATGCCGACACGCCGGTCGCCCAGCTCGGTGACGACGGTACGGCTGGCATGCGCGCGCTCGAAGACGAGTTGAAGTCGACACGCGCCGACCTGGAGACCACCATCGAGCAGCTGGAAAGCGCCAACGAGGAGTTCAAATCCTCGAACGAGGAAGTGACATCGATCAACGAGGAGCTGCAGTCGACCAACGAGGAATTGGAGACCTCGAAGGAGGAGCTGCAGTCGTTCAACGAGGAGCTGCACACCATCAACAGTCAGCTGCAACACAAGATCCGGGAGCTCGCCGACCTCAATAGCGATCAGAACAATCTGCTGGCCGGCAGCGAGTTCGCGACGCTTTTCCTCGATGTCGATGCTCGCATCAAGTGGTTCTCACCCACCTGCCGTGAGCTGATGGACCTCGTGATCTCGGATGTCGGCCGGCCGCTCGGCCACTTCGCGCAAAAATTCGCCGACCCGAACCTGGCGCGTGACATCGATCAGGTGCTGGCCCAGCTGACGCGCATCGAGGCCGAGGTGCAGAGTCATACCGGGCGCTGGTATCTGCGGCGCCTGCTGCCCTATCGCACGCAGGACAACCGCATCGCCGGTGTCGTCGCCACCTTCACCGACATCACGGAGCGCAAACTGGCTGCCGATGCCAGCGACTATGAGCGGGTCTATTCGCGGGCGGTCGTGGAGACCATCAGCCAGCCCCTGCTGATTCTCGCCGACAACTTGACCATTGTGTCGGCAAATCGCGCCTTCTACGAATTGTTCCGGACGACGCGTGCGCAAACCGAGAACTGGCTGGTGTACGAGTTGGGCAATCGCCAGTGGAATATCCCGGAGCTGCGAAGGTTGCTGGAGGAGCTGCTCCCCAAGAAGCAGGAAATCACCAATTTCGAGGTCGAGCACGACTTCGAGTTGATCGGCCGGCGATTCATGCGGCTCAACGCCCGCAAGCTGGCGCGCAACGGCGACCGTCCCGCGCTGATCCTGCTGGCGATCGACGATATCAGCGGATCGATCGAGACCACGGCGCATCGCGATCTGCTGGTGCACGAGGCCAATCACCGTGTCAAGAATACGCTGTCAACGGTCCAGTCTATCGCCGCGCAAACCCTCCGGCAGAGCCTTGCGATCGAGGACTTCCAGCCAGCGTTCGAGGGCCGCTTGTGCGCGCTCGCCCGCGCCCACGATTTGCTCACCGGCGAGAATTGGCAGGGCAGCGACATCGCCCGGATCGTGCGCGAAACACTGGAGCCCTATGTCTCGACAGATCGTGGCCGGGTCACCACCGAAGGCCCTGGGGTGCACCTTCCGCTGCAGCCGAGCGTCGCGCTGATCCTGATCCTGCACGAATTGGCGACCAACGCGGCAAAATACGGCGCGCTGTCCCCGGGTGCCGGAACGCTCGCCGTGTCGTGGCAACTGGAGAACGATGAGGATGACCGCCACGTTCGCCTGCGCTGGCACGAGACCGGAGGCCCGCGGGTGTCGCCGCCGGCCCGCCGCGGGTTCGGCACCACACTGATCGAGAGCAGTGCTGCCTACGAGCTGCACGGTTCGGCGACCCTGGATTTCCGGGAGACCGGGCTGGACTGTGCACTGAGCTTTCCTCTGCAGCTTTCGCCGGAAAGGCTTCATTGATGGAAAACCGATACGCGGCCCTGGCTGCATTGCGCATCCTCGTCGTCGAGGACGAGCTGCTGGTGGCGATGCAGATCGCAGATGCGCTGCGGCAATCGAAGTGTGAAATCATCGGGCCTGTCGGCACGATCGATGCGGCCCTCGCCGCCGTTCAGCGGCACACTCTCGACGGTGTCTTGCTCGACTCCAATCTCAACGGCCGAGCCATCACGCCGGTGGCGGAAGAGCTGTCCGCGCGCGGCGTTCCGTTCATCATGGTGACCGGTTATGTGAGTTCGTCAGTCGATGTGGAAGTGGTCAGGACGGCGCCGCGCATCGTCAAACCCTTCGCCGACAAACAGTTGGCTGAGAAGATGATGGAAGTCTTTGGTGCCGGCCGGTGAGGGTGCGCATCGCATCCGTAACGGCCGGCATCCGAAACCCGTCACAGCACCAGACATGAGACGTGGCCGGTCCGCAACCCGCGTACCGATGATTGCGATCATCAACGCCTGCTTATGGCCCACGGCGGAAGGCGCTCGCTCGCTCGGTATTCGCTGACGCGATCAGAGGTTGACCGGACATCACGGGCACCACCGCTCGAAAGTTATCATGTCGTCCAGCGTCGTGCTTGGCGCCGCTCCAACCCACTTCCCGCAATCGGGGGGAGCGCGCGCGGGCGACCCCGCTTGCCCGCGCCTCACCCACCGAGCCGCGCCACGTATTTGGCGATGTCGTTGAACACCATGCCGAAGTTGCTCCACAGGTCCATCGATGTCTGGCGGAATTGCCAGATAATGGTCACTGTTGGCGCCAGCAACCGGACCAGGACGGCCTTGGCCTCGGTCTGCCCGATATCGCCTCGGCGCTGCTCCAGATAGGTGATGCGCAGCATGCCGAGAATTTCGTCGAGGCGCTGCTCGGGCGTGCGTGCCATGGTGCTCGGCGTCGGTGTGCCGCGCTGCATGTGGTGCGCGAGCTGGCGCCTCTGATCCAGCATCTCCAGGCGCACCGCGGTGCTGATCTTCGACCGCAACAGCAGCCATGGCGGCACGAAGCCGACGACCAGGAGGCTGCCTGTCAGCATCAGGCCGACATAGTCCGTGACCTCGCCGCCCGTGTACCAGATGTAGAGCACTGTCGTGCAACTGAAGCCGAGCAGGATGCTGGCGCCCTGCGCGCTCATGCGCAGGAGCGGGCGATAATGCCGTTCGTGCAGCACCACCTCGATGGGGCTCCTGAACCGATAGCGCAGGATCACCCAGCAGTTTTTGGCGAGAAAGCCGAGCAGCACGACCCAGATCAGCGCGTTGAGATACCACTCGGCGCACCAGATGCCCCACATCAGGAAATCGATGGCGAGCACCGTGCCGGCTTCGCCCATCCGCTGATAACGGTCGGAATAGAGGTAGAGGTAGTCGAGGACTGAAAATGGTGCGGCGACGATGAGGGCCAGAATGCAGGCGAGCGGCCCGAAGATGCGGGTGAGCTCGGCGGCCGGCCGACCCGGTTCGATCTCCAGATGGGCGATGCCGGCGTTGTAATTGCGCCTATAGACCACGGCGAAAAGCTGCAGCGCGACGACATGGGCCGCCAGGTAGAATGGCTGATAGTGCCACTCCGGCGAGATGAAGAAACGCTTCTTGTCCGGCGCCAGCAGTAGCCCGAGGCCCCAACAGACCAGCGCGGCCAACAACGCCAGGACAAGAAAACCGCGCGGGCCGCGGCCGAGGCGAAGCATGCTACGCGCTGACACCTGCCGTCCCCCTCCGTGGCCGTTCAATCCACCCCACGCCATTAGATCAGGGCGCCCGGCACGTTGGCAAGCGCCAGACCTACGGCGCCAGACCTACGGCGCCACGATCGGCCGCTTCGCCCTGAGCGCCCGCGTGGCTTCGACGTCGATTTCCAGCTTCTCCGTCAGCACCACGCCATAGTCCTTGCGCGCGGCGTCGCGGGACACGTAGCCCTCGATCACGTCCTCGCGTACTTTCTCCACGTCGCGCTCGAAGGCATTGCCCCAGCCGCCGCCGCCGTCGGCGAGATAGCGGATGACGTCGCCTGGGCCGAATTCGCCGCGGAACATGCCGCAGTGGACGCGCGCTGGATCGGTGTTGCCCCAGATCTGGTCGTTGTTGGCGTAGACGATGATGTCCTGTGCCCAGTGCTCCTTCCAATCGGAGCGCTGCGTGTTGGCGATCAGAATACTGACGTTCATCGGTCCGGGCTTGCCGCCGGCGATGCCCCAGCCGGGCGTGCGCGTCTTCTTGACGATGTTGAGGGCGCCGAACGGCTGCAGGAAGCGGTAGTCGCGCTGTGTGCCGACGCCGCCGCGCCATTTGCCAGCGCCACCGGAGTCCTGGCGGATGCCGGCGCGGTCGCACATCACCGGCAATCGCGTCTCGATCACCTCGACGGGAATGTTCTTCACCGTCGACATGGAAATGTGGTGCGTCATGTTGAGACCGTCCTGGCCCTGGCGCGCGCCCCAGCCGACGCCGGCGTTGGTCTGGTGCCAGACCTGGCGGCCGGTGTGCGGTTCGCGGCCGTAGAAGCCGGGATCGCCGAGGTCGCCGCCGGAGCTTGCGGGCACCACCTCCGGCATGGCCTCGGCCAGCACCTTGTAGAGCGTGTCGATGGCGACGACGCCGGCCCAGATGGTGAACATCGGCGCTGGGTAGGTGGCGTTGAAGATGTTGCCTTCCGGCGCGATCACCTTCAGTGGACGGAACTGCCCGGCGTTGGTCGGCTCGTCGGGCGTGGTGATGGTCTTGAAGACGATGCGCGAGGCCGACAGCGCCATGCCGTAGGAGAGATTGATCGGCCCCTTGACCGCGTCGCTGGAGCCCGAGAAGTCCACGGTCATGCCGGCGGCGTCGATCGTCACCTTGGCATGCAGGCGGACCAGGTCATCGCTGACGCCGTCGTTGTCCATGAAGTTCTCGGCTTCCCACGTCCCCTTGGGCAATCGGGTGAGCGCGGCCAGCGCCTGGGACTCGCCGTGATCGAGGATCTGGCGGATGGCCTGCTCGGTGGTGGCGATGCCGTACTTCTGGAACAGCTCCGACACGCGCGCCGCACCGGTGCGCAGTGCCGCCACCTGGGCGTTGAGATCGCCCATGATGGTGACGGGCGCGCGCGAGTTGGCCTTCAGGATCGCCAGCACATCGGCATTGGGCTCGCCACGCCGAAAAATCTTGATGCCGGGGATCAGGATGCCTTCCTGGTGGATGGTGGTGGAATCGAGGATGTAGCCAGGGTCCTTGCCGCCCATATCCGTCCAGTGGCCGCGCGCGGCGACGTAGCCGACCAGCTCCTCGCCGACGAAGGCGCCGGAGAACAGGAAACCGTCATTGGTGTGCGCCCCGCTCCAGTAGGGCACGTTCATCATGACCACGTCACCGGGCTCGAGCGTGCCGACGCCGTATTTCTCGAACGTCTTGGGCAGCGCGTAGGAATTGGCGCCGAGGAACAATGGCAGGCCGGTCGAATCCGCCAGCAGGTTATAGCTCCGGTCGAAGATCGACAGGCCAAAATCGTTGATCTCGTAGATGATGGTCGAGTAGGCGGTGCGCACCAGCGTGCGCTCCATCTCGGCGGCGGCCGAGACGAAGTAGTGGCGGATCACCTCGACGGTGGCGGGATCAACGGCACCGGGTGAAGTGGGGGCGACAGTCATCCGTTCACGCCTCCTGCCGGCGGATAGTGATGATACCAAAACGGTCCACGTCGGCGGCCTGGTCGGAGTGCAGCACGATGGTCGTCGTGCGCTCCTCGATGATGGCCGGTCCAGGCACATGGTCGCCGTCGCGCAGATCGTCGCGATGGAAAATGGCGAACTCCGTCATGGCGCGACGCGCAAAGCAGAACGCCTGACGCTGCCGCCGCGGCGCGACCTTGCCCTTGCTGCGTTCGATCAACTGTAGCTTGGGCTTGTCGTTGCGGCCGATGCCACGCACCCTGAGATTAACGAGCTGAACCGGGTCGGCCATGGCGTGGCCGTAGCGGACGCGATGGATGTCGTCGAAACGCCGGCGGATGGCAGCGAGATCGTCGCCGGCCTCGACCGGCACCTCCAGCGCGTGCTCCTGGCCGAAGTAGCGCAGCTCGACCGCCGTCTCGACCGCTTGGTCGGCGGCTGCGAACCCGCCGCGTTCCAGGTCCTGGCGCGCGGTGACGGCGAGCTTTTCCGAGTCGTGCCGGATGGCGGTGAGCCCGATGTCCGCCAGCAGCCCGATCATGGTTTGCGTGTAGGTCTGCACCACGTCGGACATCAGCATGCCCCAGGCGGAGAACACCGATGGTCCTTGCGGCACGATCACTTCGGCGACACCCATCTCGCGGCCAACCGCCGTGACGAACATCGGCCCGGCGCCGCCGTAGGCGAGCATGGCGAAGTCGCGCGGGTCGAAACCGCGCTCGACGGTGATGACGCGAATGGCGGAAACCGTCTTGGCGATCAGCACGTCGTAGATGCCGCGAGCCGCTTCCAGCACGCTCATGCCCAGCGGCGTGGCGACTTTCTCATCGAGACCGGCGAGCGCGGCCTGCTCCTTTAGCTGCATTTCGCCACCGAGGAAGCCATCCGGCGACAGAAAGCCGAGAGCCAGTGCTGCGTCGCTCAGCGTTGGTTCAGTACCGCCGCGGCCATAGCAGATCGGCCCCGGCGTCGATCCGGCCGATTGCGGCCCGACCTTCAGCAGGCGGCCCTCGACGCGGGCGATAGAGCCGCCGCCGGCGCCGATCGAGGCGATGTCATAGGTCGGGATCATCAGCGGCAGCCGTTCGAGGCGGGCCTCGTAGGACACCGACGGCCGGCCCTGGTGGATAACGCAGGCGTCCGTGCTGGTGCCGCCGACATCGACCGCGATCAGGTTTGGCCTGCCAATCTCCGCCGCCAGGTGCGTCGCACCGATGATGCCGCCCGCGGGGCCCGAAAAGATGGTGTGGATTGGGTTGGCAATGGCGTCGCGAGCGGGCAGTGCGCCGCCGCCTGAACGCGTGATGTAGAACGCCCCCGTGAAGCCGTCGCGGGCAAGTGCCGCCTCCAGCCCCTCGATGTAGCGCTGGAAGATCGGCTTGACGTAGGCGTTGACCACGGTGGTCGCGGTGCGCTCGTACTCGCGGTACTCGCGCACGATCTCGCTGGAGACCGACACCGACACTTTCGGCCAGCGCTGGCGGATGATCTCGGCGATGCGCGCCTCGTGCGCGGGATTGCGGTAGGCGTGCAGCGTGCAGACGGCGATCGAGCCGACGCAGTAAGTCTCGATCAGCGTGCGCGCGGCCTTGATCACGTCGTCTTCGTCGAGCAGCTCGACCACCTCGCCAGCCGCATCGATGCGGCCCCTGACGCCAAGCCGCAGCCGGCGCGGCACCAGCAGCGGCGGCGTGTCATAGACCAGCGAGTACATCTGCGCGCGCTCACGCATGTAGCGCGCCATCTCGAACACGTCTTCGAAGCCGGCGTTGGTAATGATACCGGTCGTCACGCCATTGCGCTGCAGCACCGTATTGAGCCCCAGCGTGGTGCCATGCACGAATGAGCCGAGCTCGGCGACGTTGAGCTGTAATCGCCGGATGGCGGCATAGACGCCGACGCTGGGATCCTCCGGCGTGGTGAAATCCTTCTCAAACCGCAGTTCGCCGCTGGCGGGATCGAACGTGATCGCGTCGACGAACGTGCCGCCAATGTCGACGGCGAGGATCTGTCGCAAGTTGCTTTCCTTGGTGCGTTCTGGTTGTCCGCAGGCTTTGCGCGCCTTCGATGCCTGAAGCCTCGCCGTGACCTGCCGCAGTCTTGGGTTGCCACCATCAGCGGACCCAGGCCGCGAGCACAAGGGTTAATAGCGGCAAAACCCTCTCGCACGATCAGGTATTGCGGAAATTGATCGTAAAGTCGATAGTTCAAGAATATTGTGATTGGGACTCGGATGGATACGAGGTTCTTGCGTTCGTTCCTGTGCATCGCCGAGACGGGCAGCCTCAGCCGGGCGGCCTCGGCGCTCAATGTCGTGCAACCGGCCTTGTCGCGCCAGATACGTCTATTGGAGGAGGAGCTCGGCACCCAGCTCCTGGTGCGGCACCGGCGTGGCATCGCGCTGACGGATGCCGGCAATTTGCTGCGCGAGCATGCAGCAACCATTGTCGCGGCATTGGACGAGGCACAGCAGGCCGTTTCGGCCGCCGGCACCGAGCCAACCGGCACGGTCAGTCTGGGGCTGGCGACGTCAATGCACTACGTGCTCTCTCCCGGGCTCGTCGTGTCGTTCTGCAATCGCTATCCGCGCGCCTTCCTGCGGGTGTACGAGGCTTTCGGGCATGTGATCGAGGAGTACATGCGCCAGGGAAAAACCGATGTTGCTGTTCTGCTTTCGCCAAAGCCGATGCCGGGTATTGCCCTCGAGCCGCTGCTGAAGGAGACCGTTTGCCTCGCCGGTCCGCCGGAGGCCCGCCTCAGCATGCTTGAGCCAGTGCCGATCGCCATGCTCGCTCGCGTTCCGATGATCATGTTTCCGGCAAACAATAAGTTGCGCTTGGCCGTCGAGGAGGCGCTCGAAGATGCCGGACTGTCATTGCAGCCGAAGGTCGAGATCGAGGGACGGTCGCTGGCACATGCACTCGTGCACAAGGGTTTAGGCTATATCACGCTGCCTTACTGTGCGGTGGAGGCGGAAATTGCTGCGGGCCGCATGTCGGGGGCTCCGATCGAGGGGATCACGATATCCTGGGAGTTGGGTATCAACCGGGCGCGGGCTGGATTTCCCGCCGTCAAGGCCGTGCGTGACCTCATCAGGGCCGGCGTCGACGAGCAGGTTGCCAGCGGCGTTTGGCGCACAGGAATGGCGAGCAAAAAGCCGCATCGGTCGGCCAGGCCGAGCCAGAAACGGGATTGATCCGGGCGGACTGCGAGGGGACTTGCTGCGGCGGGGCGGGCACATCTGCCGCAAATTAACCAAACCCATCGGCTCAACTGTTGCCCTTTTCGTGAACACCGATACCATCCAGCGTCTGCAAAGCCCCGATGCGGGCAAACTCCGGGGTGCTGATACATGCGACTTGAAAACCGGGCAATGACGGGCTCGCCCCGTGCCGGGGGCGTTTTTGCGCTGGCCGCGCTGCTGTGCGGCATGACCGGCGCTGGCGGGCTGGCGGCGCAAGAAGCCGCCAAAACGGGGGCACCGGCGATAGAGACCGCCACCGGTGCGACGTCCGTGGCGGGCGCTACCCCATCCGCAAACCCTGCAGCCGCCGCAACGGCCGAAGCGCCAGCGCAAACGGCGCCTGTCGATCCATTGCTCGCGGCCATCCGCGATCGCCTCGATGGGACGGTGCGCACGGGCTCGAGCGAGCGCGAGGACTGGACAGCGCTGGGCGCTTACTATCGCGATCACGCCAAGGCGCCACTTTGGGTGTCCACTGACGGTCTCACGGCGCGCGGGCTGACCGTCGCCGGCGAAATTGCCAAAGCCGATGCCTGGGGGCTTTCGGCCACAGCCTTCGACTTGCCTGATCTCAGGTCGGCGGGCGCGGCTGCGGCATCCTTGCGGGCCAGCGAAGAAATCAAGCTCGGACTGGCCATTCTCAAGTACGCCCGCCACGCGCGCGGCGGCCGGCTCGATCCGGCCCAGCTCAGCCGCTACTTCGACCAGAAGCCGAGCCTCAAGCTCGCCGAAGCCGTGCTGCGGGACATTGCGGCGGCGTCAGAGCCCGATGCCTATTTGCGCGCGCTGCATCCCCGCCACCCCCAGTTCGAGAGCCTGCGCCAGGCGCTGCTCAAGGCGCGCAACCCCAAGCCGGCGACCGCGGCACGGCCCGACGGCCCCGACTTGGGCGTGAAGATCGCTGACGGTGCGGTTCTCAAGGCCGGGCAGGAACATGCCAGCGTCGACCAGTTGCGGCAGCGACTGGGGATTGCGGCGGACGATGCCGCCAACGCCAACGTCTATGACGCCAAGCTGGTCGATGCCGTGAAGGCGTTCCAGCGCGAGCAGGATCTCAACCCCTCCGGCCGCCTCGACAAGGCAACGCGCGCCGCGCTCAACAAGGAGCGCAAGCCCGCCGCGACCGGCTCCGACGTGCAGCGACTGATCGCCAACATGGAGCGCTGGCGCTGGCTGCCGGAAAATCTCGGCGATTTCCACGTTTGGGACAACATCCCCGAATATCAGACGCGGGTCATGAAGGCCGGCCAGGTGATCCACCAGGCGCGCATCATCGTCGGCAAGCCGGAAACACAGACGCCGCTGTTCTCCGCCGACATGCGCTACGTCGTCTTCCATCCCGGCTGGGGCGTGCCGGACTCCATCAAGGTCAAGGAGTTGCTGCCCTATCTGCGCCCGAGCCAGAGCTTCTTCGGCTTTGATGGCTCCGACACGGCGGTGCTGCGGCGCCACAACCTGGTTGTCAGCATCAACGGTCAGCCGGTCGACCCGAGCAAGGTCAATTGGCAGCAGGTCGACATCCGGCGTTACCAATTCGTGCAACCGCCGGGCGCCGCCAATGTGCTGGGCGTCGTCAAGTTCCGTTTTCCCAACAAGCACGACGTCTACATGCACGACACCTCGCAGCGCGAGCTGTTCCAGCGCGGCCAGCGCACGTTCAGCCACGGCTGCGTGCGCGTCGACAATCCGCGCCGGCTGGCCGAGATCCTGCTCGATCACGACCGCGGCATGTCCGCCGCCGAGGTCGGCCGCCTGATCACCTCGGGCCCGCAGGACAACCAGCTCGAGCTGAAGGTCAGGATCCCCGTCCACATCACCTATTTCACGGCGTTCGCCGAGGCTGACGGCAGCATCAAGAGCCATCCGGACATTTACGGTCACGATGCGCGCGTGACGGCGGCGCTGACTGGACGCGCGATGCCGCTCGAGCCGGCTCCAGAAACGGCGCCCGAGGCGCGGCGCGAGCCACGCGAGCCCCGCGAGACCAAGTCCTACACGCAATCGAGCAGATTCGACGCATCACAGATCTTCTCGGGCCTGTCCGGGAACTGAGCTAAGAAATGGCGTCCGATCCTGGGCTGGCGCAGCTGACTACGCTGCGCCAGTCCCGTGCCCTGGAGTCCCGTGCCTGGTTCGACCGAGACTGCCGCCAAGCCTCAATCGACGATCGCTTGATAGACGAGCTGCTTCACCAGCTTGCGGTAAAAGGCGCGGGTCGGGCTTGGCGCTTGCGTCATATAGACAGCGACGATCTGCTCCTCCGGATCGACCCAGAAGTAGGTGCCGGCATAGCCCGCCCACATATACTCGCCGGCCGAGCCGGGCACGCCCGCCACGCCGTCGGCCAGCCGCACGGCGAAACCGAGGCCGAAGCCATAGCCCTTGGTGCCGAGCAACAACTCACCGGGCTGCAGCGGCTGCTTCATGTTGCTGTCGAGGTGGTTCGCCGTCATCAGCTTGATGGTCGAGCGGCTGAGCACGCGCTGGCCTTCCAGGGCGCCGCCATTGAGCAGCATCTGCGCAAAGCGCAGATAGTCACGCGCCGTCGAGACCGCGCCTGCGCCGCCCGAGTCGTTGCCGGGCAGCTTCGATACGTCGATCAGCTTGTTGGCATTGCCGGTGGCGGGATCCTTGGCGAACGGCTCGGCCAGCCGCGCGGCCTTGCCCTCGGGCGCCCAGAACGCGGTGTCGTCCATCTTCAGCGGCTTGAATAAGCGCTCCTCCAGGAAGTCGCCGAGCCGCTTGCCTGATGCGGCTTCCACGACACGGCCGAGCACATCCGAGGCGAGGCTGTATTCCCAGGTGGTGCCCGGCTGGTTGACCAGCGCGACTTTGCCGAGCCGCTCCACCTGCTGCGGGCCCGTCATGTCACGGGCGTCGAAGTCGATGACGCCCGGCTTGACGAGACCTGCCTTGGTGAGATCGTCCTTCACCTTCGTGTTCTTGGTGATTTCGCCGTAGGCCAGGCCCGCGGTGTGGCGCAGCAGGTCCTGCACGGTCATCGGCCGTTCGGCGGCGACCTCGGCGGTACCGGTCGACACCTTGGTGTCCTTGAAGGCTGGCAGGTGCTTGGACACCGGGTCGGTGAGCTGGATCGTGCCGTCTTCCACCAGCACCATGGCGGCGACGGAGACCATCGGCTTGGTCATCGAATAGATGCGGAAGAGAGTGTCGATCTGCATCGGTGTTTTCTTCACCGAGTCCTGGAAGCCCCAGGCGCCCTGGTAGACGATCCGGCCTTTGCGCGAGACCATGATGACGGCGCCAGGCAGGCGGGCGGCATCGACCTCTTTCTGCATGGTCTCGCCGATGCGGGCGAGGCGCGGGCTCGACAGCCCGACGCGCTCGGCGACGCCCTTGGCGACGGGCGTGAACTGCGCGCGCGCGACGCCATCGGCTTGATCGCGCTGGGCCATGGCAGGCAGGGCGGTGGCGATCATCACCGCGGTGGCGATTGCCGTGAGCTTGATTGCCGAACAATTCAGCATGAGCGGTACTCCTTTTGAGGCATACTGACGGCCATTGACGCGCACCTGTTGGCGGGTCGTCAAGTCCATCTCCTTGTTGGGTGAGCGGGTCTCACGAAAAAGACCCCGATGCTGGCGCAGTCGAGGTCTTCTCCAATCATGTGCCACGGCTCTTAGCCGACGGCTGCGACGAGATCAAAGGCAGATGGCGTTGGCCGCAACGCAACTGCCCTTGTTGGCGATGTAGTCGAAGCAGCACTTCTCGTCGGCCTTGCATTTGAACTTGGATTGCTTGCCGTCGAGTTGCGTGGCTGTGCACTGCTTGTTCTTCGGCTTCTTGGCGGCCTCAGCCTCGAAGCTCAAAGGCAGCACGAACGCCAACGACAAAGTGATAGCGACCATCAAGCGTGACATGAGCGTAGCTCCTCCTGCAAACGCGAGCACTCCAAGTCTTATAGCTCACGCCAGATCGGCCGGGCACCACGAGCTGCCGCGTTTTCCCACCACATGTGGAGTTTTGGATACACCACGGTCAGCGCCTGGCAGCGGGGGAAGCGGGTGGTGCGCACCCGCCTGCCATTTAGTCGGCTCAGCCCAAGTGGCTGACAAACTTCGACTGCATGTAGGCCGACAGGCCTTCGATGCCGCCTTCGTGGCCGAAACCCGAATCCTTGATGCCGCCGAACGGCGTCTCGGGCAGCGCGATGCCGTGGTGGTTGATCGACACCATGCCGGCCTCGAGTGCGTCGGCGGCCTTCGTCGCCAGCTTGGTGTTGTGCGTGAAGATGTAGCTGGCGAGACCGAACGGCAGGCGATTGGCCTCGGTCAGCATCTCGTCGGTGTCCTTGAAGCGCAGCATCACGGCGACCGGGCCGAACGGCTCCTCGTTCATGATGCGGGCACTGTTGGGCACGTCGGTCAGCACGGTCGGCTCGAAGAAGTTGCCTTGATTGCCGATACGCTTGCCGCCGGTCTGCACCTTGGCGCCTTTTTCCTGGGCGTCCTGGATCAAGGTCTGCATGGCGTTGATGCGGCGCGGATTGGCGAGCGGGCCCATCCTGCTCGCCGGGTCGAGACCGTCGCCGACCTTCATCTCCTTGGCAATACTGGTGAACTCGGCGACGAACTTGTCATAGACCTTGTCATGCACGAAGAAGCGCGTCGGCGAGATGCAGACCTGGCCGGCATTGCGCCATTTCATGGCGGCGGTCAGCTTGGCGACGCTGGCCGTATCGACATCGTCGAAGATCAGCATCGGCGAGTGGCCGCCGAGCTCCATCGTCGCGCGCTTCATGTGCGCCGCCGCCAGCGCATTGAGGTGCTTGCCGACCGGGACGGAACCCGTGAAAGAGACCTTGCGGATGATCGGATGCGGGATCAGGTACTCTGAGATCTCGGAGGGCACGCCGTAGACGAGGTTGAGCACGCCAGCGGGTACGCCCGCGTCGTGGAAGCAGCGCACCACGCCGATTGGCGAACCGGGCGTCTCCTCCGGGCACTTGACGATGATCGAGCAGCCGGCGGCCAATGCGGCGGCGATCTTGCGCACGGCCTGCGTCGCGGGGAAGTTCCAGGGCGAGAAGCCGGCGACCGGCCCGACCGGCTCCGGGATCACCATGGCGCGCGCGCCCGCCGTGCGCGAGGGGATGATCCGGCCATAGGCGCGGCGACCCTCCTCGGCGAACCACTCGATCACCTCGGCCGAGCCGAGCAGCTCGGCCTTGGCCTCGGCCAGCGTCTTGCCCTGCTCGAGCGTCAGCACCTCGGCGATGGCATCGACGCGGGCGCGCAGCAGGTCGGCGGCCTTGCGCATGATCTTGCCGCGCTCGAAGGGCGACATCCGGCGCCACTCGTTGAAGCCCTTCTGGGCGGCGGCCAGCGCCAAGTCGAGGTCGGACTTGGAGGCATGGCCGAGTTGGCCGAGCGCCACGTCCTTGGCCGGATTCATGACGTCCTGGCTCTTGCCGCTCGAGGGTTTTACCCACTTGCCGTCGATGTAGTGGTCGAGGGTCTCGTACATGGAACGCTCTCTCTGTTTGCGCCACGGATGGATTGGATAACCGGCAGTCCGGCTCATCCGGTCCGATGGACTGGGTATGGAAGGTGGAATAACGCCGACCGGCGCCCCTCGGGCAAGCGAAATCCATCGCGCTGAGGATCAGCCGAGATATTTCACGATGTTTCGGGCGCTGATCAAAATCACCAAGGTGCCGACCAGGACCATCAGCGGTCGCGCCGGGACGCGGCTGGCGACGTAGGCGGCGAGCGGGGCCGCCAGCACGCCGCCGACGATCAGGCGGGCGATGATCGGCCACAAATCCAGGCCGATGGTGGCGATGAAGGTCAGTGTTATCGTGGTGGCGACGAAAAATTCGGCCAGACTGACCGAGCCGATCGCGGTCCGTGGCGCGGTTCCGCTGCCGATCAGGGTCGAGGTGACGATCGGCCCCCAGCCGCCGCCGCCTGCCGCATCGAGGAAGCCGCCGACAAGGCCCAGGCCGACGACCCGCGGCGTCGACAGTTCGCGTGCCGCCTGTCTTTGCCTGATCCCCTTCCAGACGATGGTCACGCCGAGCAGCAGAAGATAAAGGCTGACGAGTGGCACGACCGTTTCAGCAGGGAAGCTGGTCAGCGCAAATGCACCGATGATCCCACCCATCATGCCGGGCACCGCCAGACGCGCCACGAGCCGCGAGTCGACGTTGCCCATCCGCCAATGCGAGAAGCCGGACGCGGCCGTCGTAAACACCTCCGCCGTGTGCACGCTGGCGCTGGCCACGGCTGGCGCAATGCCGATCGTGATGAGAGCTGTCGAGCAGGCGACGCCGTAGGCCATGCCAAGTGCGCCATCGATCAGCTGACCGGCAAAGCCGATCACTACAAATAAAAGGATTCGATCCATGACCTTCGCAGCCTATCAAATCGCGCAGCCAAGTGCACTCGGGGTAGGACAGGTGGCTCGCACGAGCAAGCGTGGTTCCATGCGGAGCCCATACGCAACGGACTTCTCCACCGGCCATGGGTTGTGTAAACTCGCCGCGCAGTTTGTTGTTGGCGAGCGGTGATCGATGGCTGAATCGGTTGGCCTGATCGGCGCGGATTCGAATCCGGGGGTTCATCGATGTCGCGAGTCATGTGGACGATTTCACTCGTTCTGGCCGCCACCAACCCGGCGATGGCGGAGTGCCCGTCGGCAAAGTCGCCGCTGTCGCCCTTCACGGTCGGCGTAGGCGGCTCATCCACGTCCGAGGTCTACCGCATGGAATCCGGAGAGACCCGACTGGTCGGGCGCTTCAGCAACAATGCCGTGGTCGAGCAGACCTATTATCAAGGCCTGATCCAGCTCGAGCATATCGATCGCGGCAATCGCACGCTCTATACGCCCAAGTCCGACCTGAAAAAGCTGTTCCCGCCGCGTGTCGGCCAGACGTACACGGTTGACTTCGAAATGCTTGCATCGAACGGCCAGAAGCGGCCATTTCGCGGCCAGTACAAGGTGGTTGGCCGCGATCGCATCGCGATCGGCGGCTGTCCCTATGAGGTCCTCAAGATCGAGCATTCCAACGTCATCGGCGAAGGTCAGCTGCATTTCATCAATACGGATTGGTATGCGCCCGAGATCAAGCTCATTTTGGCCCGCGAATACAAAAGGCCGGGTGGCGGCTCCGATATTCGCAAGTATGATTCGATCGCGCCGTTGAAAAAGGATCAGCCGCGGCAACCCGCACCGACGGGCGGCAGAAGCATCTGAGCCGCGCCCCAGCTTGCGTTACACCGCCAAGCGCCGGTGTCCAACGTGCGGCGTCAGTACCCGCGCGCCCGATCGACGAGATTGGCGAGTGGTTCGCCGCGCCGATGCGCGCGCACCTGGCGGATCAGGTAGCGGGTGATGGCGCGGCCGGTGCTTTCGGCGGCGTTGTGGGGTGTGACGACGACGCGGGGGTGCCGCCACAGCGGGCTCGTCTCGGGTAGCGGCTCGGCCTCGAACACGTCGAGCGTGGCGGCATAGAGCGTACCGGTATTGAGGGCAGCGAGGATATCTGCCTCCACCTGCAGATTGCCGCGTCCGGCGTTGATCAGCACCGGGCCAGGAAAGCGCTCGTGCCGGCCGCGCCGAGACAGTTTGCCCAGCAGGTCGGCATTGAGGATATGTCGCGTTTCCGGCGTGTGCGGCAGCACGCAGGCGAGGATGTCGGTCTCGGCGAGAAATTCGGCCAGCGTCTCCTTGCCGGCAAAACAGGCGACGCCATCGATCGATTTCGGTGTCCGGCTCCAACCGCGCAGCTGGTAGCCGAAGGGCCGCAGCACGTTGAGCGCGGCCTGTCCCATGACGCCGAGCCCCATGATGCCGACGCGCACCTCATGCGCGGCGGGTTCGGGCAGATACTCCCATTTGCGCTGGGATTGCAGCTCCAGGAACTCGGACATGCGGCGCTGGTGGAACAGCACGTGCAGACCGATGTATTCCGCCATCCGCCCGGTCAGATCCGGATCGACGTAGCGCACCACCGGCACGTCGGGCAGCTCGGGGTCGCCGAGCAGATGATCGACGCCAGCGCCGACCGAGACAATCAGCTCGAGATTGGGCAAGGTCTTGAGCACACCCGGCGGCGGCAGCCAGGCGAGCGCATAGCGGATGTCCTCGATGCGACCGGCATCGGGCCAGATGCGGATGTCGAGGCCCTCGCCGGCCTCGCGCGCGCCGTCCAGGAACTCGGGTCCGCGGCTCGTGGTGGTGATGATGAGGAGGGACATGTGGTTGATCCGAAGTGTCTGCCGATGTGGAGTAGACACCATGGCATGACGGATACTTCGACGGCAGTCCTTGTAGGGTGGTGGCGAGATGCAAGTGTTCGACACTTGTGCTATGCAATGCCCATGACCGACCACGTCAAAAGACTGACGGAAGAGGCGCGCAAGCTCACCCCCGAGGAGCGGGCCGAGCTGATCGAGCAGATCTGGGACACGCTGCCGCCCGAAACGGCCGCTGTGTCGATTCCTGACTGGCACCGCGCCGGACTCGATCGCCGTCTCGCCGAGCACGAAGCCGATCCCGACTCTGTCGTGCAGTGGCGAGAGGCGAGGGCGCGTCTCGCCGCTCGCAAGCGCCCGTGAAACTCGTCCTTCGTCCGGCGGCCGAGCAGGACATCGCCGAGGCGATGCTTTGGTACGATGCTCAGGGCCAGGACCTTAGCGATGCCATTCTTGCCCAGGTGGAAGCGAGCTTCGCGCGCATCTTGCAGGGACCTGAGCGCTATCCCACAGCCTACGGCACCTTCAGACGTGCGTTGGTACGTCGGTTTCCGTACCTGATCTACTTCCGCGTTGAAGTCGACGATATTGTCGTTTTCGCCGTCTATCATCAGCGCCGCGATCCCGACGCGCTGCGGGCGCGATTGGAGCCATAGGACGTTGCAGGTGGGCGCGGCGGCCGACTTGCTCACCCCGCCATCACGTCCCGATGCACCACCCGGTGATCGAGGGCGGCGGCCAGCAGCGCCTTGGTGTAGTCCTCGCGCGGGCGCTCGAAAATGTCGACTGCGGGGCCTTCCTCGACGACCTTGCCGTTGCGCAGCACGATGACGTAGTTGGACAGTGCCCGCACCACCTTCAGGTCGTGCGAGATGAACAGATAGGCGAGCCCGCGCGCCTTTTGCAGATCGCGCAGCAGGTCGACGATCTGCGCCTGCACGCTCATGTCGAGTGCGCTGGTCGGCTCGTCGAGCATGACGAATTTCGGCTCCAGAACCATGGCGCGGGCGATGGCGATACGCTGGCGCTGGCCGCCGGAGAACTCGTGCGGGTAACGATCCTGCGCCTCGGGGTCCAGGCCGACCTCGGTGAGCGCCTGTCCGACGCGTTCGCGCCGCTCCTCATAGCTCATCGACGGGTTCTGAATTTTCAGGCCTTCCTCGATGATCTGGCTGACGCTGAGGCGGGGAGAGAGCGAGCCGAACGGGTCTTGGAAGACGATCTGCATGTCCTTGCGCAGCGGCCGCATGGCCTTGACGCTGAGCCCGTCGATGCGTCGCCCGCAATAGACAATGGGGCCAACCGAGGACACCAGCCGCAAGATGGCGAGGCCGAGCGTGGTCTTGCCCGAGCCCGATTCACCGACCACGCCGAGCGTCTGGCCGGCTCGGAGTTTCAGCGACAGGCCGTCGACGGCTTTGACGTGATCGACCGTGCGCCTGAGCATGCCGCGCCTGATCGGGTACCAGACTTTGAGATCTTCGGTCTCGACCACCACGGGCATCGTCTCGTCGAGGCGAGGCGGCTTGCCCTTGGGCTCGGCGTTGATCAGGTGGCGGGTGTAGGCGTGCTTGGGCGCCGTGAAGATGTCGGCGGCGGGGCCATTCTCGACGATCAGCCCGCCGTTCATGACGTAGACCCGCTCCGCCATCCGGCGCACGATGCCGAGATCGTGGGTGATCAGCAGCATGGCCATGCCGACCTCGCGCTGCAGCTCGGCCAACAACTCGAGGATCTGTGCCTGGATGGTGACGTCCAGCGCCGTCGTCGGCTCGTCGGCGATCAGCAGGTCGGGCTCATTGGCTAGCGCCATGGCGATCATGACGCGCTGGCGCTGGCCGCCTGACAACTGATGCGGATAGGAGGCGAGACGCTTTTCCGCATCGCGGATGCCAACGCGGGTCAGCAGCTCGAGCACGCGAGCGCGCCGCGGTTCTTCCTGCATGCCGCGATGGACATGCAGAATCTCGCCGACTTGCCGCTCGATGGTGTGCAGCGGATTGAGCGAGGTCATCGGCTCCTGGAATATGACCGAGATGCCATTGCCGCGGATCTCCTGCATCTGGCTGTCAGTCAGCGTCAGCAGGTTGCGGCCCTTGAAGAAGATTTCGCCGGACGGATGCGAGGCGGCCGGATAGTTGAGCAAACGCAGGATCGACAGCGCAGACACCGTCTTGCCGGAGCCGGATTCGCCGACCAGCGCCACCGTCTCGCCCTTGCCGATGGTGAAGGAAATGCCCTTCACCGCCCGATTGGTCGCCTCGCCCGAGCGGAACTCGACCGACAGATTGCGCACCTGGACCAGGGTTTCACGCGTGCGTTCGATCATGTGGCTTGTGCCGCAGGGGAGGGATCGACGTCGGACAGTCGGACGATGCGGAGACCGTCCGGTGCCCGGATCCGGCCGTCCTCCGAAAGGAACACATCGCATTGGGCGGACGCGGCGGTTGCAAGGTGAATGGCGTCCGGCAGCTTATTGCTCGATTCGGCTCGGAGCTTTGCGCTAGCGATCAGGATTGCTCGATTGATAGGCAACACTTCCAGGTATTTTCGGGAGCTCAGCGCCTCCAGATATGCTGCGACCAACTCATTATTGCGAGCCCGATAGGGGACGACGAGAACCTCGGCAACTGTCAGTTCACTTGTCACCAGTGACAACCGATCGAGGGCTGCCTGCTCGAAGATGGTGCGTGCGGGTTCTCCGAATACCGGGTGGCCCTCACCGAAGTAGATGATGTCGTTGGCATCGACATAAACGCGCTTGCCGAACAGGTCCCGCATCACTCCCACTCATCCCGGAGCTGGCGGATGAAATCGGTGGGCTCGAGGCCTTGGGACGCGTAGAGGCCCTTCGCAAAGCCAAACATCTCGTGCAGGGGACGTGGCTCTTTTGTCCCCGCCGACTGCTGCTCGATCGTAATCCGCACTGGTGCCTGGCTCTCCAGCCGATCGCGCAGCTCCTGCGGCAGCCGTTCGACCGGGTAGCCTTCGACGACGATCTTTTTGAGTTCGCCCATGCATTCATCCTACCTGAACGTCTTCCTCGGATCGAGGGCATCGCGCACGGCTTCGCCAATGAAGATCAACACGCTCAGCAGCAGGGCGATGGTAAAGAAAGCGGTGAGGCCCAGCCAGGGCGCTTGCAGGTTGGATTTGCCTTGTGCCAGCAGTTCGCCGAGCGAGGCCGAGCCGGGCGGCAGGCCGAGCCCCAGAAAATCGAGCGAGGTCAGCGCCGCGATCGAGCCCGACAGCTTGAAGGGCAGGAACGTCAGCGTCGCCACCATGGCGTTCGGCAGCAGATGCTTGAACATGATGCGCGGGCTGGAAAGTCCGAGCGCACGCGCCGCCGTGATGTACTCGAAATTGCGGCCGCGCAGGAATTCAGCGCGCACGACGCCGACCAGCGTGGTCCACTGGAACAGCAGCAGGATGCCCAGTAGCGTCCAGAAGCCCGGCACCAGAACCGCCGAGATGATGATCAGGACGTAGAGCGAGGGGATCGCCGTCCAGATCTCCAGGAAGCGTTGGAAGGCGAGATCGACGCGGCCGCCGAAGTAACCTTGCACGGCGCCGGCGGTGACACCGATCGTCGCCGACAGCACCGTCAGGATCAGACCGAACAGCACGGACACGCGGAACCCATAGATGACGCGGGCGACGACGTCGCGGCCCTGATCGTCGGTGCCGAGCCAATTGCGATTGCCGAATGCCAAGTGGCGAGCCATCTGGTCGGCGGGGGCATCGCACAACACGGCGGCGGAGGACCAAGGTGGCGGAGCGGGGAAGCCAATGCAGGTGCCGTCCGCCGTCCTGCGCCTGGGATAGTCCTTGTTGATCGAGCTGTAGGAGTAGCGGACCGGCGGCCAGATCATCCAGCCATGCTTTTCGATCTCGTCGAGGATCACCGGGTCCTTGTAGTCCGTGACGGCGAGAAAGCCGCCGAACTTGGCCTCTGGATAGTCGACGAGAACCGGAAACAGGACCTCGCCCTTGTAGATGGCGACAATCGGCTTGTCGTTGGCGATCAACTCGGCGGACAGGCTGGTCACGAGCAGGGCGAGGAACACCCACAAGCTGAGGCAGCCGCGGCGATTGGCACGGAAGTTCTGCCAGCGGCGGTGATTGATCGGCGACAGCGTAAGACGTCGGCGCAGTGCGTCGCGGGCGCGTTCCAGCGCGGTGGGCGCCTGCCGTGCCAGGTCGCCGCCCGGCGCCGTTTCTTCAACCCGAGCATCCACCGCCTAGACCTCCCGGCTTTCGAAGTCGATGCGCGGGTCGACCAGCGTGTAGATGAAATCCGAGGCGATATTCACGACGAGTCCGAGCAATGCAAAGATATAAAGCGTGCCAAACACCACGGGATAGTCGCGGTTGATAATCGATTCAAAACTCAGAAGCCCGAGGCCATCCAGCGAGAAGATGGTCTCGATCAGCAGGGCGCCGGCGAAGAAGGCGTGGATGAAGGCGCCGGGAAAGCCGGCGATGATCAGCAGCATGGCGTTGCGGAACACGTGGCCGTACAGCACCTTGCTGTCATCGAGGCCCTTGGCGCGCGCCGTCATCACGTACTGTTTGCGGATCTCATCGAGAAATGCGTTCTTGGTCAGAAAGGCCATGGTCGTGAAGGCGCCGAGCACCATGGCGGTGATTGGCAGGGCCAAGTGCCACAGGTAATCGGTGACGCAGCCGAAGCTCGTTGCGCAGCGCCAGAACGAGAAGCTGGCATAGCCATCCGACAGCAACCCGCGTGAGGGGAACCACTGGAAGAACGAGCCGCCGGCGAAGACCACCAGCAGGAACACGGCGACGAGAAATCCGGGCACCGCATAGCCGACGACCAGGGCGCCGCTGGTCCATACGTCGAAGCGTTCGCCATCGCGTACCGCCTTGCGGATGCCGAGTGGAATGGCGATCAGATAAGTCAGGATCGTCATCCACACACCGAGCGAAATCGACACCGGCAGCTTCTCCTTGATCAGCTGCAAGACGCTGACGTCGCGGAAATAGCTGTTGCCGAAATTGAAGACGGCATAGTTGCCGAGCATCAGCAAAAAACGCTCATGCGCCGGCTTGTCGAACCCGAACTGCTTTTCCAGTTGCTTGATGAACTGCGGATCGAGCCCCTGCGCGCCGCGATACTTGGAGCCAAATGCCTCGGACCCGCCCTGGCCGGTCTGCGGCGTGGCCTGGCTCAAGCCATCACCCGAGCCACCGCTGATGCGTGCGGTTGCCGACACGTCGGTACCCGTGATCTGGGCAATCACGCGCTCGACCGGCCCGCCCGGCGCGAACTGGATGATGACGAAGTTGATCGTCATGATGCCGATCAGCGTCGGGATGATGAGCAGCAGGCGTTTCAGAAGGTAGGCGGCCATGGGTGGGTGGATTCGCGCTTTTTGACTGGATGGAAATCAGTTGACCTTCAGTTTCGCAGCTTTCTCGACATCGTACCACCACGTATCCACGCCGCGGTCATACAGCGGCTTGACTGCTGGGTGTGAGAACCGGTTCCAATAGACCATGCTGTGCGAGGCTTTGTACCAGTGCGGCACCCAGTAGTGGTTGGCGCGCAGCACGCGGTCGATGGCGCGGGTGGCGGTGACCATCTCAGGGCGGTTCCGCGCCGCCATCACCTTGTCGATCAATGCGTCGATCACCGGGTCCTTGATGCCCGACAGGTTGAAGCTGCCTTCGGCGGATGCCGCTTCGCTGCCCCAGTAGTTCTTCAACTCGACGCCCGGCGTCAGGCGCATGACGTAGCGCTGGATCTTGATGTCGAAGTCGAACGACTTGGAGCGGCGCTCATATTGTGCGGAATCGACGCGGCGGATGCTTGCGGCAAGGCCAAGCGCCTCCAGGTTCCTGACGTAGGGTCCGATCAATCGCTCGCTGGTCGGGTCGTTGACCAGGAACTCGACGTCCAGCACCTCGCCCTTGGCATTGAGGCGCTTGCCGTCCTTGAGTTGCCAGCCGGCTTCGCCGAGTAGTCGGGCGGCTTCGCGCAGCAGCCGCCGGTCGCTGCCCGAGCCATCGGAGACGGGCGGCACATAGGGTTCGCCGAACACTTCGGGCGGCAGCTTGGCGCGGTGCGGATCGAGCAGAGCCAACTCCTCCGATGACGGCTTGCCGGAGGCCTTCATGTCCGAGTTCTCGAAGAAGCTCGTGGTGCGCGTGTAGAGCGAGAAGAACAGGTTCTTGTTGGTCCACTCGTAGTCGAAGGCATAGTCGAGCGCGCGGCGAACGCGCACATCCTGGAACTTCGCCCGCCGCATGTTGAGAAAGAAGCCTTGCGCCCCCGAAGGGCTGGCATCGGGGAGAACCCCGCGCACCAGCCGGCCTTCTTTCACGGCGGCAATGTCGTAAGCCGTCGCCCAGTCGCGCGAGGTGAACTCCTCGCGCAGGTCGTAGTTGCCGGCCTTCAGGCCTTCCAGCTCGGCGGTGCGGTCGCGATAGTACTCGTAGCGGACCTCGTCGAAATTGAAGCGGCCCTTGGCGACGCTGAGATCGCGGGCCCAATAGTCCTCACGGCGTTTGTAGGTGACGAAGGCGCCCTGGCGATGCTCGCCGATCTTGTAGGGCCCCGAGCCCAGCGGCGCTTCAAGCGTCGTCTGATCGAACTCGCGCGCGGCGTAGTATGCCTTCGACAACAAAGGCAAGCCTGCAACGACGATCGGCAGATCACGCACGAGGTCGCCTTGGAAGGCGTAGCGCACGGTCTGTGGATCGATCGCCTCGACTTTTGTCACGTCGCGCAATTGCAGGCGGATCGAGGGATGACCCTTGGCCTTCAAGGTATCGAATGAAAAGACCGCGTCATCGGCCGTGACCGGTGTGCCGTCGGCGAATTTCGCCTCCGGCCGCAGGCGAAACGTGATGGACATCTTGTCGGCGGCGATTGTGGCGTCGCGCGCGACCAAGCCGTAGACCGAGGACGGCTCGTCGGCGGCGCGCGTCATCAGCGTGTCGAACAGCAACTCCAAGCCTTGCGCCGCGTCGCCGCGCAGGATGAATGCATTGAAGCTGTCGAAAGTGGTCCGTCCGGCGGGCCCGATCATCGACAGGCGTCCGCCCTTGGGCGCATTCGGATTGACGTAGGCGAAGTGCGCGAAACCCGGCTGGTACTTCAAGTCGCCGAAGGTCGAAAGGCCGTGGCTGGCCGCATCGGCAGCCGCCGGTGTTCGCAGTGCCAGGACCACGAGGCATGCGGCGATCGCTGCTGCGCGCAGTGAGGGTTGCAGTGCTCGCAGGTCCATGGCGGTTGCTCCTACCTCGCTGCGCTCGCTCCGACCTCGCCTCGGCTACTTCCGCGCCGCGGCGAGTTTCGTGGTGGCCGCTTCGTCCTGCCACCAGACCTCGAGGAAGGATACAGCGCGCGATGGCAGCTTGTCCGGCCGGCGATACTTGTCCCAGTAGGCGATGCGCTCGTCGGGCGAATACCACTGCGGCACGAGGTAGTTGCCCCACAGCAGCACGCGGTCGAGCGCGCGGGTGGCGGCCTCCAGCTCGGGACGGTCCTTGGCGAAAATGACCTTGTCGATCAATTTATCGATGGCTGGGTTTTTCAGGCCGAGCGTGTTGCGACTTCCCTTGATGTCGGCAGCCTGGCTGCTCCAGTACTCGCGCTGCTCGTTGCCGGGCGATGCCGATTGACCAAAATTGTCGGTGATGATGTCGAAGTCGAAGTCGTCCTTGCGCCGCTCGAATTGGGCGGGATCGACCGTGCGGATGGAAGCCTGAATGCCAAGCCGCTTCAACTCGCCGACGTAGGGCTGCGTGATGCGTTCGAACTGCGGATCATAGAGCAGGAATTCCATTGTCAGCGCCTGCCCCGTCTTGACGTGGGTCATCACGCCATTTTTGGGCGCATAGCCTGCTTCGGTGAGCAGCTTCATCGCCTCTCCCATGTGCCGGCGAAAATCCTCCGGCCCGGTGTTGACGGGCAGCTTGTACTCGGTGGTGAACACCTCGGACGGAATGTCGTTCCTGATCTCTTCGAGAATCTCCAGCTCCCGACCACGCGGCAGGCCCGTTGACCGCAACTCCTTCTCGCCGAAATAATTCGAGACACGGGCGTACTGCCCGAAGAACAGGTTCTTGTTGGCGAAATCGAAGTCGAACGCCAGAATCAGCGCCCGGCGCACGCGTACGTCCTGAAACTGCGGCCGGCGCAGGTTCATGGTGAAGGCCTGCATCTGCGAGGCTTCGCGCGTACGAATCGCCTCCTTCTTCATCAGGCCCTGCTTGATGGCGTCGAGATCGTAGGCCGTCGCCCACTGTTTGGCGCTCGTCTCGCGGTGTAAATCAATCCCCCCGGCCTTGAAGGCTTCGAAGGCCGCCGTCGACTCGCGGAAATACTCGTAGCGCAGCGTATTGAAGTTCCACATGCCCTTGCTGGCGGGCAAGTCCTTCGCCCACCAATCAACGTTGCGCTCGTATTCGATGTAGCGGCCAGGCTCGAACGATTTGATCTTATAAGGACCCGAACCGAGCGGTGCCTCCAGCGTGGTCTTCGACAGATCGCGCGGGTTGCCCTGGGCGTCCTTGCCCTCCCAGTGGTGCTTGGGCAGCACCGGCATCTCGCCGACGATCTGCGGTAGCTCGCGGTTGCCTTTGACGTCGAAGGTAAACGTCACGCGGCCGTCGGGGCCTGCTGCTGATTTGATGACGTTCTTGTAGTACTGGGCGTAAAAGGGCGTGTGCTTCTTCAACTGCTCGAGCGAGAAGATCGCGTCGTCTGGCGTGATCGGCTTGCCGTCATGGAAGCGCGCGTTATCCCGGATCTTAAAGGTCACGGAAGAATAGTCGTCCGGGTAAGATACCCATTCGGCGATCAGCGCATATTCGGTCGAGGCTTCGTCGGGGCTGCGGACCATCAGCGTGTCGAGGATCAGCCCGAGGCCGTTCGCCTTGTTGCCCTTGATATTGAAAGCGTTCAGCGTGTCGAACGTGCCGCGGGCCGCCAGCTTCACACTCCCGCCCTTGGGCGCGTTCGGGTTGACCCAATCGAAGTGCTTGAAATCCGGCCCCATCTTCGGCGCACCAACCAGCGACAGCGCGTGATGCCGCTTCGGCTGGTCGGCGGCGGCGGTTGCCATTGGAAGAACTGCGGCCGCCAAAGCCGCCAGGAGAGTGACAAATCGTGCCATGCGACGTCCCATTCCCTTGCGTGTTGATCGCGAGAACCGCCCCCTTTGGAGATCGGCTCCCCTGTGATGTCGTGCAATTCTTAACATCATTGATGCGCGCCATTGCGTTGGCAACCGGTCATTGCTGAGATTTAATCTTGGGCGACCATAGTAAACGACCCCGCCAACAGGTTGGCGGGGTCGGCAAGACCAAGGCTGCGCACGTCAATGCCTATTTCGGCAGTGCTGGCGGGCTGTCCGCGAGCGTGCGCATGTAGGCCAACAAATCGGCCAGCTCGACAGGGTCCTCGACGCCGGCGAACACCATCTTGGTGCCCGGCACGACGCCGCGTGGATTGTTGAGATAGGCGGCCAGCTTCTCGTAGCTCCACTCCGGCTGGGACTTGATGGCGTCTGAATAGGCAAAGCCGGCGACAGCGCCGGATTTACGGCCGATCACATTCCACAAATTGGGGCCGACGCGGTTCGGGCCACCCTTATCCGGCGTATGGCAGGCCGCGCACTTCTTGAAGGTGGACTGGCCATTTTCCACCGATGCCTTGGGCAGCGCCTCGACGATTTTGGCAAAGCTGTAGGCCACGGCTGCTGGCGCCGCGGCGCCACCGCCTGCGACTGCCTTGGGCGCGGGCAGTGTATATCCAGCCTTGATGGGCCCGTGATTCGCCGACTGGGCGATGTCGATCAGCGTCTTACTGGCGAATATCACCAGCAGGGCCGAAAGCACACCGCCAGCAATCTTGTTGAACTCGTAGCTGTCCATCTGTGAAGTCCCCAGCCAGTATCGAAGGCGTCGGCGCAAGGCGCGGCCAATCCGGACCCGTTCACCCGCGACCCTGTGTCAGCGCGCCCGACTATAGAAATTCCGCTTCTGCTTGCAACCCTGCTCAACTCCGTTTTACTGCCTTCGCCCGAGGCGAATTGTCACCGGCCGACCGGATGTCATGTCTGCGAGCCCAGGAGCCCGTTCCTCAGCATGTCGAAAGCATTGATCGTGATTCCAGCCCGCATGCAGGCGACGCGCCTGCCGGGCAAGCCGCTCGCCGACATTCATGGCGTGCCGATGATCGTGCATGTCTGGCGCCGAGCCATGGCCGCCGGCGTCGGCCGCGTTGTCGTGGCCACCGACGCGGCGGAGATTCAACAGGCCGTGCAGCGGGCCGGCGGCGAGGCTGTGATGACGCGGGCCGATCACATCTCGGGCTCCGACCGGGTCTTTGAAGCCATTAGCCAGATCGACCCCATGGGTAATTTTGGTCTGATCGTCAATTTGCAGGGTGACCTGCCGACGCTGGAGCCGCACCTGGTCGAGGCCTGCATCGCGCCGCTGCGTGAGGCGGGGCCTGACATTGCCACGCTGGCCGCCGAGATCACCGAACCATCGGAGCGGGATAACCCCAACGTTGTCAAGGTGGTTGGCACGCCTGTCGCTGATCGGGCGAAGCGATTGCGGGCGCTTTATTTCACCCGGGCGATGGCGCCGGCTGGCGAGGGGCCGCTCTACCACCACATCGGCATCTATGCCTACCGCCGATCCGCGATCGAGCGCTTCGTCGGGCTCGAGCCTGCGCCGCTGGAGTTGCGCGAGAAACTCGAGCAACTGCGGGCGCTGGAGAACGGAATGCGCATCGACGTGGCTGTCGTTGACACTGTACCGCTCGGTGTCGATACTCCCGACGATCTTGAGCGCGCCCGACGGCTGCTCGCACGCGCCTGAGCGCCGCTTGCGGCGTCCTTGCGCCGCGGCACGCCGTCATTCGCAGACCCATCCCACCGCCGATCCAACGTCAGGCCAAGAGCATGCCCGATCGCACCCGTAAAGCCGCGAGCGCCCGCAGCAGTGAGCGTGCCCCGCGCCGCATCTCCTACCAGGGGGAGCCGGGCGCCAACTCGCATCTGGCGTGCACCGAGGCCTATCCCGGCTTCGAGGCGGTCGCCTGCACAACCTTCGAGGACGCACTGGCCGCGGTCAAATCCGGCGAGGCGCACTACGCCATGATCCCGATCGAGAACTCGGTCGCCGGTCGTGTCGCCGACATCCATCACCTGCTGCCCGATGCCGATCTCTACATCGTTGGCGAGCACTTCCTGCGCGTGCGCCATCAATTGAT
Source organism: uncultured Devosia sp. (assembly GCA_964498125.1). GTDB lineage: Bacteria > Pseudomonadota > Alphaproteobacteria > Rhizobiales > Hyphomicrobiaceae > CAMDBL01. The sequence continues at coordinate 30,633 of CAZCGE010000062.1, forward strand.
GGCACTGCCAGGGGCCTCGCTCAAGACGGTCAAGAAAGCGCTGTCGCACACCCAGGCGCTCGGCCAGTGCCGCAACACATTGCGCAAGCTCGGCATCGCGCCGGTGGCCGAGGCCGACACGGCAGGCTCGGCGCGGCTCGTTTCCGAGAGTGGCGACAAGACCATCGCCGCCATCGCCTCGCGCCTTGCCGCCGAGATCCATGGCCTGGAGATCCTGAAGTCCGACGTCGAGGACGAGGTGCACAATACCACCCGCTTCGTCATCCTGGCCGACGAGCCCGACGATGCCGAGCCCGGCGACGGCAGCGTCGTCACCACCTTCATCTTCCGCGTCCGCAACGTGCCGGCGGCGTTGTACAAAGCCATGGGCGGGTTCGCGACCAACGGCGTCAATATGACCAAGCTCGAGAGCTACCAGCTCGACGGCGCCTTCACCGCCACCATGTTCTTTGCCGACATCGAGGGCCATCCCTCCGATCCGCCGGTGCGCCTGGCGCTGGAGGAGCTGTCGTTCTTCTCCAGCGAGATGAAGCTGCTCGGCACCTATCCGGCCAGCCCCTATCGCGCCGAGGCCAAGGCCGCCGCCGAGACCGGCCGGCAGGCGCTGTCGCGGCGGCGGCGGTGAGGTGGATGGTGTCTTGCACCGCTCCCGCCGCTTTCCCGGAAGCTGCGCCGATTGATATGCTCGCCACATCCCCGATGGCCGATGGCGCGGCTATCCGGGATCTTCACCATTCTGAGGCTGGGGAAGGTCTCTCCGCTCGCGCCATGAACGGCGCCGCGTCGGTGCGGAGCACGGCTTCGCCATGACGGCCGGGAAGGCGAGGGAAGGGAGGGGCGAGTATGCAACCGACCACACTCGAGGCCGCGCGCAAGGTGCGACTGACCGGGAGCCTGACAGCGGAGGAGAGGGCACACGCTGCCGCGGCCATCGTGCCGTCGAAACCTGATCAGCAGCGCCATTTGGCGTCGTTGGCGGAGGCTATCGAAGCCAAGAGCGCAGGACGGCTTGAGCCGTGAGTCTGCCGTCCATGCAACCCAAGCAAAAAATCACGCCCTGCCTTTGGTTCGACAACCAGGCCGAGGCGGCGGTCGAGCACTACATCTCGATTTTCAAGACCGGCGGCGTCATCAGCATATTGCGCCATGGCGATGCGGGTCCCGGCCCGAAAGGCTCGGTCCTGACCGTCACGTTCGAGCTGGCGGGCCAGCAGTTCATCGCTCTCAATGGCGGCCCGTACTTCAAGTTCAGCGAGGCGATCTCGCTGTCCGTCGATTGCCAGTCCCAGGCGGAAGTCGACCAGCTGTGGGAGAAACTGTCGGAGGGTGGGTCCAAGGGACAATGCGGCTGGCTCAAGGACAAATTCGGCCTGTCCTGGCAGATCGTGCCCTCGCGCCTGCTCGAGCTGCTGCAAGATCCAGACCCGGCGAAATCAAATCGGGTGATGGCGGCCTTATTGCAAATGACCAAGCTCGACATTGCCCTCCTGGAAGCCGCCCATGACGGGCGGTAGTGGCGCTGGGGGCATCGGTGCCAGACCCGAGGTCAGACACCGCCTCCGAGGTCAGATACATCCCTCACTCCCACTCGATAGTGCCGGGCGGCTTCGACGTTATGTTGTAGCCAACACGGAGTTTGGTCGCCTCAGAAAGAAGATACTTTACTGCACTGATCCGGGCAGCAATGATTAGTCCTGCCTCTTTTATGTATTTCTCTGCAATAGCCACAATCTGATTGTCGGGCTCTTGCTTATCGATGCCTTCAATACCAAGCAGCCAAATCGGGCTTCCGCTCATGCCATATGGATCGGGGTGGAATGAGCGTTGGCCATTGCGCCCCATAGGTTTCTTTTCCAAGGGAAGGATCAAATGGTCGATTGGACTTACATTCTCTCTGGCGTATATATCCAGACCCACCTCTTGACCATAAAAACCATAGGGGGTGCTTTCGACAATTTTGTTTCTTCTGCTGAGTTTAGTCTTCGTACTCGGAAATCCAGTGACTACGTAATGCCCAACAGCGCGCCCATTCCAAAGGCCTGGTGTGTAATGAGGCACCAGATGGTAGGCCGGGAAGCAAACTTTGCCGACCAGTTTCAGTGGTGTGTGGCTCGGTCCAGCAAGCCTGACGATCCCCACATCAATGAACTTGGATTTCGCCCCTTCTCGGGACACCTTCGGGTATCTCATCACGTTGGCACGAAAATAGCGTTTTTCGTGTGGCTCCGAATAAATGTAAAGAGCACCATCTTTTTGAAAATCAAAAACGTGACCTGCGGAGACAAGGTAAGGCTGGCCGAGATGCTCCACCAATAATCCTGTTCCTATCGCAACTGGATATCCTTGATGGTCATCCTGCATCACTGGAACGACGTGATGCATTAGTAGCTCGCCAAGTTGTCCAAGAACGGTGTGGAGTTCGACTGTGCGCGCATTCGCACTGCTGGAGGCGTTCATACGTTTCTCCGAAGAGATGAGTTTATGACTACTCCCACTCGATAATCAACGAACTTCTCGCAGCCTTTCAAAAACAATCGCGTCGTGAGCCTCCGGAAACGCGATACCGTCAATCGTACCGTCACTGTGCGGCGCAGCTCGGGTTTCATGCGCCAGGTGCCAGCCATGGGTTGAGCAAAGCAACGCCCATCGGCTCGAAATCGGCGGTGTTGCGCGTGACCACGGTCAACCCATGCACCAGGGCGGTCGCAGTGATCAGCGCGTCGCGCTCCGGGCGCGGATCTGGAACATGGAGCTTGGCGCACACGCGTGCGATCTCGGTGTCGATGGTCAAGATGCGTGAGGCAAGCGGCGTGAGGACCTCATGCTCCAGCCATCGCCGCAGAATGGCCCCCTGGCTTGCGTCGCGGCGCTCCATGAGCAGGACTCCCCGCTCCAGCTCCAGCACCGTCACAACAGACAGCGCATGGAGTTCCGCAGGCGAGTTGGATGCCCAAGCGCGCACGTTCGCATCTGCTCGCTCCGGCCGGCGAAGCTCGGACACGACATTTGTGTCCAGGAGAAACATCAGTCTAAATCCACGGCACGCGAAATGTCGTCACCCATGCGGGGCGGATGAAAGTCGAAGTCGCCATCCTCCTTCTGCCTCAAGACCTCGAGGAGGCTTGGGCCGGCGCCCAGGAGCTTGCGATAGTCCTCGAAGCTCAACAGGACATGCGCCGGCCTGCCGCGATCGGTAATGATCACCGGCCCCTTGTCTGTTGCCTTCTTGGCGCCGCCAGCGTCCTGATTGAACTCGCGGCTCGAGATCGTCGTTACGCTCATGGATGCCTCCGTGCAGCGAACACTACCGCGTCACCCACGCCGAGGCAAGAGAATTGTAGAAACGTTTCTACTTATTCCCACTCGATCGTTCCCGGCGGCTTGCTGGTCACGTCGTAGACGACGCGATTGATGCCGCGCACCTCGTTGATGATGCGGGTGGCGATGCGGCCGAGCACGTCGTGCGGGAAGGGGAAGTAGTCGGCGGTCATGCCGTCGGTGGAGGTGACGGCGCGCAGGGCGCAGACGTTCTCGTAGGTGCGCGCGTCGCCCATGACGCCGACCGTGCGCACCGGCAGCAGCACGGCGAACGCCTGCCAGATCTGGTCGTAGAGCCCGGCCTTGCGGATCTCGTCGAGATAGATGGCGTCGGCCTGGCGCAGCACATCGAGTTTCTCGCGCGTGATATCGCCGGGAATGCGGATGGCAAGGCCGGGGCCGGGGAACGGATGGCGGGCGACGAAGCTCTCGGGCAGCCCCAGCTCGCGGCCAAGCGCGCGCACCTCGTCCTTGAACAATTCCCGCAAGGGCTCGACCAGCTTCAGGTTCATGCGGTCGGGCAGGCCGCCGACGTTGTGGTGCGACTTGATCGTCACCGACGGCCCGCCGGTGAAGGACACGCTCTCGATCACGTCGGGATAGAGCGTGCCTTGGGCGAGGAATTGCGCGCCTTCGGCACTGCTTCCTTGCGCGCCTTCGGCACGACCGACCTTCTTGGCCTCGGCCTCGAACACGTCGATGAACAGGCCGCCGATGATCTTGCGCTTCTGCTCGGGATCGCCGACGCCGGCGAGCGCGCCGAGGAACCGGTCGCTGGCATCGACATGCACCAGCGGGATGTTGTAGGCGCCGCGGAACATGGCGACGACCTCGGTCGCCTCGTTGACGCGCATCAGGCCGTGGTCGACCAGGATGCAGGTGAGCTGGTCGCCGATCGCCTCGTGCAGGAGCACGGCGGCAACCGCGGAGTCGACGCCGCCGGACAGCCCGCAAATGACGCGGCCGGTGCCGACCTGGGCGCGGATCTTGGCGATCTCGGCCGAGCGGAAGTGCTTCATCGACCAGTCGCCGCGAAGTCCGGCGACGCGGTGCACGAAGTTGCCGATCAGCGCCGCCCCGCGCGGGGTATGCGCCACCTCGGGGTGGAACTGCACGGCGTAGAGTTTTCGCGATTCATCGGCAATGGCCGCGAATGGGGCACCTTGCGACACGCCGACGACGCGGAAGCCGTCGGGCAACTTCGTGACGCGATCGCCGTGGCTCATCCAGACGGTATCGCGCTCGCCCTTCTTCCACACGCCGGCGAACAGCGCGCAATCGTCGACCACCTCGATCTCGGCGCGGCCGAACTCGCGGTGGTGCCCGGCTTCCACATCGCCGCCGAGCTCGGCCACCATGGTCTGCTCGCCGTAGCAGATGCCGAGCACCGGCAGGCCCGACTTGAACACCCAGTCGGGCGTGCGCGGCGTGCCCATCTCGGTGACACTGGCTGGCCCGCCGGACAGGATAACGGCCTTGGGCTTCAACCGGGCCAGCGCATCCTCGGCGCGGTTGAACGGCACGATCTCGGAGTAGACGCCGGCCTCGCGCACGCGCCGCGCGATCAGCTGCGTCACCTGGCTGCCGAAGTCGATGATCAGGACGGTTTCGGTGGCGATCTCAGTCATGCTCCGTTCCTTAGAGCAAGCGGCGGCGGGCGGCAATGAAGCGGTCGCGCGAAGGCTGTGCACGAGCAGTGGCCGCCCTCCGCAAACGGGCCGAAAGCTGGCATAATCACGGACTGCTGCAATTGGGAGATGGGCATGGAGCCGATATCCGATTTCATGCGGGAGCTGCTGAGCGACGCCGCCACGATGACGACCGCGGATGCCTTCGCGGCAATCGAGAAGGCCGAGATCGGCGTCAGCCCGCTGGTGCCACTGATGGCGCTGATGGCCCGGCGCGAGGAGATCACGCCGCGACTGCTCGCCGAGGTCAACCTCTCTCAAAGCGAGCTGGAGGCGCGCGACGAGGCCAAGCCCGACCAGCGCCACGTGAATTTCCTGCACATTTTCGCGATCTTCCTGCTGGCCCTGTTCGAGGAGCGGCAAGCCTATCAGCCGCTGGTCCGCATGCTGGCACAGGGCACGGAAAATTCACACGTCCTGCTCGGCGACGTGGTCACCGAGGATCTGCATGCGGTTCTCGCGCGCATCTGCGACGGCAGCGATCTGACGCCGCTGAAGGCGATCATCGAGGACAGCACCTCCGATCCCTACGTGCGCATGGCCTGCCTCAGGTCGATGCATGCTATGGCGCTGCTCGGCAAGCTCGAGCGTGCCGACGTGGTCGACTATTTTGGTCACTTGCTGGACACGCTCGACGGCGCGGACAATCTCGATTTTGCGGACTGCCTCCTGTCGGCGGCGGCCGGACTGAAGGAGCCGGCGCTGCAGTCCAAGATCACCCGTTGGCTGGAGGGAGAAATTGCCGATGCCCTGATGTTCAGCGCCGAGGAAGTCGCCGCCGACGGCCAGCGGCCGAGCGAGAGGATCGCCGAGGAGCTGCTGCAGACCGACCACTTCGATTCGCTGCCAGTGTATCTGTCGACCTGGGTCTGGTTCACAACGGATGACCCGGACGATTTTGCCAATGATGACGACTTCGATCCGGACGATTTCGACGATGACCAGTGGGACGTGCTCGAGCTGAGGGCGGAAGACAAGGCCAGCGCGGACCGCCTGCCGAGCGCACCCGAAGCGACGTTCGTCAGGCCCGTGCCAAAGGTCGGCCGCAACGATCCCTGCCCTTGCGGCTCCGGCAAGAAATACAAGAAGTGCTGCGCGAGCTGAGATTTGATCCGGGTCTTGCCATTGGCGCGGGTTCGTGCTGCTAGCTGGGGTAAGCCCAGCCGGAGCACCTGCCATGACCGAGCAAGACCGCGCCAAGTCCGAGATCGCCCGACACGATCATGCGCACGACCATGCGCACGGGCACGTGCATGGCCCATCGTGCGCGCATGACCATGACCACGGCCACCACGCTCCACAAGCGCCGCTGGTGCGCACGGCGGCCAAGGTCGGCCGCAACGATCCCTGCCCTTGCGGCTCCGGCAAAAAGCACAAGAAGTGCTGCATGGCATAGGCCGACGCTGGCCCTTACTTGGCCGCCAGCAATCTATCCACCATGGCCGGGGCGGCGCCGACATAGTTGGCGGGGTCGACCAGGCGTTCGAGATCGGACGTTGTCAGGTGGCGCGTGACCGCGTCGAGCTTGACGAGTTCGCCCAACAGCGAGGTGCCGCCCTCGAGCACGGCTCGGCAGGCGCCGTAGACCAGATCGTGCGCGGCGCCGCGACCGGTGTGCGGGGCGAGCGCCATCATCACCGCCTCGGCGACGATCAGTCCGCCGGTCAGATCGAGGTTGCGGCGCATGCGCTGGGCGTCGACGACCAGCCCGTCGAGCATGAAGCGCGCCTGCCGCAGCGCGCCGCCGGTGGCGATGTAGCACTCCGGCAGGGCGATCCACTCTAGATGCCACGGGCCCGTCGCCCGCTCGTGGTCGGCAAGGATGCCATCGAGCATCAGGCCGACGTGCTGGCGTACGGCGCGGGCAATGGCGACGATGAACTCGCATGAGATCGGATTGCGCTTCTGCGGCATCGTGCTGGAGGAGCCGCGCCCCGGCGCGAACGGCTCGAAGGCCTCGGCGACCTCGGTCTGCATCAGCAGCATGACGTCGGTGGCGATCTTGCCGAGGCTGGCCGTGATGAGGCCGTTGAGACTTGCGGCTTCGGCCAGGCTGTCGCGCGCCACGTGCCAGGCGATGGCCGGTCGGCCGAGACCGAGCTCGTCCATCAGCGCGTCGGAGACGGCCAGACCCTTCGTCCCAAGCGAGGCGAGCGTGCCGGCGGCGCCGGCGAACTGGCCGACCAGGACGCGCGGCTTGATCTCGTCCAGCCGCTGCCGGTGCCGACGGATCATGGACAACCAAACGGCCGTCTTCTGCCCGAAGGTGATCGGCAGGGCCTGCTGCAAGTGCGTGCGCCCGGCCATCACCGTATCGCGGTGCTTCGCCGACAATGCAGACAGCGTCGCATCGAGAGCGGCAAGATCGCGGCCGATCAGGTCGAAGGCATCGCGGATCTGCAGCACCAGCGCGCTGTCCATGATGTCCTGCGTCGTGGCCCCCCAGTGAATGTAGCGGCCGGCCTCGCCGCATTGCTTGGCGAGCTGATGCACGATGCCGACAATCGGATAGCCGACGGTATCGGTCTCGATTTTGAGCAGGCCGTAGTCGATTGCCTCTGGCCTGACCGCCCGCGCGATCGCCGCGCCGGCATCGGCCGGGATGACACCGAGGCGGCTCTGCACTTGGGCGAGCGCGACTTCGACGTCGATGCAGCGCTTGACGAAGGTCTCGTCACAGAAAATGCCGCGCATCTCCGGCGAGCCAAAGCCGTCGCGGAAGAGTGTGGAGTCGAAAACGGTGGAGGGCATGGGTCGGCACCTTGCTGGCAAGACCGGGTTTGACCGGCACAGGACCAGCTCGAAGCAGTCATGGCAAGGGCATCAGCGAACTGCCGCCAGAAAACAGCAGCTCCAGGACCGGCTCAATCCGTCTCCGCCACCACTTTCTTGAATGGCCCGTCCCCGTCTCACCCGCGTCGCAGAGAAACGACGCACGCAAATGCGAGGGCCCGACGCCCGCTCGCTGGTGCGCTGGCAAGATCCTCGATCGCTGCCTGGGCCTCGTCGACAAGTCCCTGCACCACGGCCTGGTCGAGCGCCAACTCACGTGGGTCATAGTCGGCTGCGTGCCGGAGCTGCTTGAACTCCTCCAAGGCCTCACAGAAATTTTCGATCGTCGGGTCCATGCCGGTAGGCATGCCGCGTCGCATGTGCTGTTTGCGTTGAGGATACAATTCGTCCAGAGCCGTCTCGCTTTGGCCATGGTTCAGGGCTCGGTAGATTCGAAACCACTCGTCGCTCAGCCGCCTGCCAGAAGAGCGACCCGCCAACTCGTCCGCGCAGCGTTCAGCGAGGCTGTGGAAAAGGGCATAGTCAGTCGTGCTGATCGCGCGTCTCAGGTCCGATTGGCTCGGCTTGCGCCGGGTGGGTGACGCCAGCCGTCGGGCGGTCGCAATCAGCTCGCGCTTCATGCCGCCTTGGTCCTGGGAAATCGGTGAAGGACCACAGGGAAGCGCTCCTCGCCCTTGGCGAACAGGGCATGGCGCAGCGCCGTTTTGGTGCGCAACGAGGCGCGTGGGTCGAGCTTCTCGCCCCCCGGATAAATGAAGGACGAAATATCAAGGTATTCCTTGCCGTCCTCGTCGAACTTGATGGCGACGGTCGCCTCGCGGAAGCCGTACTTCGCCAAGTGCTCCCCGAGAACGTCGGTGGCCACGGTCTGGATCTCTTCGAGCGTCATTCGAATTTACCCTCGCAAATACTGCTGCATCTCAATACTACAACCTCGCCGCCATCCGGTCGATGGCACCCCTTCAGTCCGTTTCCTCCACCACCTTCCTGAACGGCGCGTACTCGGCGAGGATCTCGCGCTGCTCGGCCATGTGCCGGCGCTCCTCGTCCAGGAAGCGGGCGACGGCGCGGCGGAAGCCGGCGTCGGCAATCCAGTGGGCCGAGTAGGTGGCGACGGGCAGATAGCCGCGGGCCAGCTTGTGTTCGCCTTGCGCGCCGGCTTCCACGCGCGGCAGGCGGTGGGCGATGGCCCATTCGATCGACTGGTAGTAGCAGACCTCGAAATGCAGGCAGGCGTGATGTTCGATGGCGCCCCAGTAGCGGCCATAGAGGCAGTCGGCGCCGATCAGATTGAGCGCGCCGGCGATGTAGCGCCCTGCGCGCTTGATCAGGATCAGCAGGCAAGCATCGGCCATCGCCGCACCCAGCAGTGAGAAAAACGTGCGATTGAGATAGGGCCGGCCCCACTTGCGGCTGCCGGTGTTCATGTAGAAGGCGAAGAAGGCGTCCCAGTGCGCCTCGGTGATGTCGCGGCCGGTGACGTGCTCGATGGTGAGGCCAGCGGCCAGCGCCTCGGCGCGCTCCTTGCGCACGCTCTTGCGCTTTCTCGAGGCAAGGGCTGCAAGGAAATCGTCGAAGTTGGCATAGCCAGGATTGGCCCAGTGGAACTGCTGACCGGTGCGTTGCAGGAAGCCTTGCGCACTCAGCCGCTGCCAGGCGTCCCGCGACAGAAAATTGACGTGCAGCGACGAGATTCCCATGCGCTTGGTCACTTCGATGGCGCCGGCGGCCAGCAGTGCCGAGCGCTCATGCGCACCCGGATCGGGGCCAACCAGCAGGCGGGGGCCCGGCACCGGCGTGAAGGGCACCGCACACAGCAGCTTGGGATAATAGTCGCCGCCGGCGCGCCCATAGGCATCCGCCCAGCCGTGGTCGAAGATATATTCGCCCTGACTGTGGGACTTGGCGTAGCAGGGCATGACGCCGGTCGGAATGCCGCCTTGCTCCAGCACGATATGGCAGGCCTGCCAGCCGCTGCGCTCGCCAATCGTGCCTGCGTCTTCCAGGGCTTTGAGAAACGCGTGTTGGACGAACGGGTTGTGGGTCGCCGGGTCGGGATTGGCAAGGCGGTCCCAGCGGCCAGCGTCGATATCGCCGATGCTTGCGACGGTCCTTAAAACAGTTTCGTCCTTGGCCACACTTGCCCCCGCCTCGGGATTGCCCCGCCGCCACTGTACGACAGGTGCCACGCAAAGATCACCTTCTGACGTGCTAAGGGAATTGGACAATGACAACTGGGCCAGGTGACGACGCGACCGGCATGAAGATTTCCTACGCGCAGAACCTCGAGGATTACCACCTGTGGCAGGCCTTCGCCGGCGAGCCGGCAGGCTTTTATATCGACATCGGCGGCGGCCATCCGGTGGCCGACAACGTCTCATTCGCGTTCTACGAGGCCGGCTGGCGCGGCATTGTCGTCGAGCCGCAGACCGCGCTGGCCGACCTCTATCCCAAGGTCCGGCCGCGCGACATCGCTGTTGCCGCGCTGGTCGGCCGCGGTGCTGGCGAGGCCGACTTTCACCTCGTGGAGCGGCTGCACGGCTTCTCGACAACGATCGAGAAACACGCGGCGGGCGCCCAGGCGTTCGGTGCCGGCTACAACACGACGCGGCTGCCGATGCAGACGCTGGCCGGGCTGTGCGAGCTCCATGCCGGCGGCGACATCGCTTTCCTGAAGATCGACGTCGAGGGCGCCGAGGCCGACGTGCTGGCCGGCGGCGACTGGCGTCGCTTTCGACCGAAGGTGGTGCTGGCGGAAGCCGTGGCGCCGGGATCGGGCGAGCCCAATTGGGCGGAGTGGGAGCCGTTCCTGATCGGCCAAGGCTACCGCTTCGTGCTGTTCGATGGTCTCAATCGCTTTTATGTCGCCGAGGAGCAGCCGGCGCTGCTGGCGCGCTTTCCCAAGGAAAAAGCCGACTGGGGTGCGGTGCTGCACTACTACGAGGTGGGCCGCGCCGGGGAGGGGAAGGCTCATCCCGACCATGGCTTGGCGATGGAGCTGGCGCGCGGCTTGTGGGCCAGCAGCCCGCATCTCGAGCCGAGGCTGCTCGGCGCGCTGCTGGCGCGTGCCCGCAACCTGCCCGACAGCGAGGCGGCCGCGCTGGCCACGGCGTTGCAGTCCGACGCCATGCGCGCCGCGCTCGGGCGTATCGCATCGGGCTACGACGGCGGCCAACTGTTCGACGATTGAAGGAGCGCTGCAATCATCGGACCGAGCCGTGTCACCGCGAGGGCGTAGCCGGCGAAGCCCATTAGCAATTTGGTAAGCATACGCCTATAGTGTGCGGCCCCATCAGGTTCTGGGTCCTGTTGTGGGGTAACATGTCAGTGATCAAGGGGCTCCGGGTTCAGGAGCTGTTGAAGCGTGGTAGCATCAAGGACCTCGATGTCGCTCGCTTCCGCAAGGCCCTCCACGAGGATGCCGACCTCAGCCGCGCCGAAGCCGAGACGCTGGTCAAGATCAACGACGGTTGCCCAGTCCAGGATGCGTCGTGGTCGGCTTTGTACATCAAAGCGCTGACCGCATTCATCGTCAATTGCGAGCCGCCAGAAGGCTACGTCACGGTCGAGAACGGCCAATGGCTCATGGCGCGCGTGGCGCGCGACGGCCGGATCGACAGCAAGACCAAGCTCGAGCTGCTGGTCAACGTCCTCGACAAGGCGCGCTGGGCGCCAGAAAGCCTGTGCATCTTCGCGCTCGACCAGGTGAAGCGCGCCGTCATCAGCGGCGAGGGCCCAATCAGGGCCGGCCAATCGATCGCGCCCGGTAAGATCACGGCCGCCGAGGTCGATCTCGTACGCCGAATTCTGTTCGCATTCGCCGGCTCCGGCGGCGTCGCCGTGACCAAGGGCGAGGCCGAGGTGCTATTCGATATCGAGGAGGCGCTCGGCGAGGGCGAGGTCAACGCGGCTTGGACGGATTTATTCGTCAAGGCGGTCGCCAACGCGCTGATGTCGGCCATCGGCCACAAGATGCCTGCGCGCGAGGAAGCACTGCGCAGCGGGGCTTGGCACGACCGCCGCGGGGACCTGTCGCCGGCGGCAATGATCGGCGCCATGGTGGAATCGAGCCTCGATGGCATCTGGTCGAGCTATCGCGAGCAGTCGCGCGAGGAGCAGGCGATCGAGCGGCTCGAGGTGCGGCGCATCGAGATCATCACCAACGAGGCGATCACGCCGGTGGGCGCCGAGTGGCTGGCGCAGCGGCTGACCCGTGATGGCCGCGTGTCGGCCAATGAGCGGGCGATAATCGACTACTTGAAAACGGCAAGTCCGCGCATCGGCCCGGCGCTCTTGGACCTCGTCGGCAAGATCGGCAAGGCGGCTTGAGACCGCCGTCGACGAACACCATTTCTCCACAAGCCTGCGACATCCTGGTCGACACGGCCTCTTCATTCGCGACCTGAAATCTGCTGCTGATACCAATCTGCATGGGTGTTGACCCATGCAGATTGGTATACGCGCGCAGGGTTGGCGTGGCGGCTGCGCGCCAACAAAAGAGAATACCAACCTGCGCACGGCATAACTGAGAGTCAGAGTCTGCGCAGGTTGGTATTAGGTGGCGACGCGGTCGGCTGCCCGCCAGCGCGCGGTGGCGAGCCGGGGCGGTCGTTGTTGGAAGCAGGGGGTCGGCGTGAGGCAGAATCAGCAGGACAATGACGGCGATGCGGCGGTCCAGCGCGCCTCGCGGTGGACCCAGACGCGCGAGATGGCAAGCATTCTCGCGCCGGCAGTGCTGGTGGCGGTCGCGGCACTCTGGTTCGCCTCGCGCTTCGTCGAGCCCGCACCACCCAAGACGATCGCCATGAGCACCGGCGGCCAGTCCGGCGCCTACCATGGCTTCGGCAAGCGGTATGCGGAGATTCTCGCCAGGTCAGGCGTCAAGCTCGAGCCACGCCCATCGGCCGGCTCGATCGAAAATGTGAGGCGCCTGGCCGATGCGAAATCCGGAGTGAGCATCGCCTTGCTGCAAGGCGGCATCACGGACGCCGCGGCGTCCCCGGAACTCGTCTCGCTCGGACGCATCTTCCTCGAGCCTGTGTGGGTGTTCTACCGCGGTGGAGCGACCATCGATGGGCTGTCGCAGCTCAAGGGCAAACGGATCGCGGTCGGGCCGGAGGGCAGCGGAACGAGAGCGCTGGCGCAAGCCATGCTGAAGGCCAACGCGATGTCTGCAACCGAGATCACGGTGTCGCCGCTCGGTGGTGATGCGGCCGTGCAAGCGCTCGCGGCCGATCAGATCGATGCGGTGTTCCTGGTGGTGGCGCCGGAGGCGCCGCTGATCCAAGGCCTGCTGCGCGAACAGAAATTCAAGTTGATGAGTTTCTCGCAGGCCGATGCCTACACACGTCTGTTTCCCTATCTTGAAAAGATCGTTCTGCCGCGGGGTGTCGTCGATCTCGCGGCCAACGTGCCGGAGACCGATGTCGTCATGCTGGCGGCGTCCGCCGCCTTGGTGGCGAGGTCGGATCTGCATCCCGCCCTCGTCGGCCTGCTGGTCGATGCCGTGCAGGAGGTGCACGCGGGCGGCGGATTGTTCCACCGGGCCGGTGACTTTCCCAGGCGCATCGATCCAGAGTTTCAGATGTCGGCGGACGCAGAGCGCGTCTACAAGTCCGGCCAGTCGTTCCTGAAGCGCGTGCTCCCCTTCTGGCTTGCCAACTTCATCGAGCGAATCATCATCATCCTCGTGCCGATTGCCACCCTTCTGCTGCCGCTCTTCAAGGTCGTGCCGATGCTCTACCAATGGCGTATCAAGCGGCGGATATTTTATTGGTATGGGCAACTCAAGAGCCTCGAGCTGCGGATCTCCAGTGCGCGCGCGCCGACCGAGGCCGCTGTCTTCAGGGCCGAGATCGACCGCATCGACGCGGCCGTGACCGTCATTCCCTTGCCCGTTGGCTTCTCCGAGCAGCTGTTCAATCTGCGCCGTGCCGTGGACTTGGTGCGCCAGAGGATCCACTCCCGATCGTGATGCCCCCTTTGGTTGGGTTTACGGATATGTGCGGCACCGATAAGACTCGTGTTCCGATATCCGCGTCGGGCAGTTTGCGTGCCAAGCGGTGGCCGCCGGGGAAAGCATGTTCAAAAAAATCCTGATCGCCAATCGCGGCGAAATCGCCTGCCGTATCATAAAGACCGCCCGGCACATGGGCATCGAGACAGTGGCCGTCTATTCGCAGGCCGACCGTGATGCCGTGCACGTTGCGATGGCCGATGAGGCGGTCGCCATCGGTCCGGCCGCCGCCGCCCAGTCCTACCTGGTGATCGAGAAGATTATCGGCGCCTGCAAGCAAACTGGGGCCGAGGCCGTGCATCCCGGCTACGGTTTCTTGTCCGAGCGCGAGGCGTTTGCGGTGGCGCTGGAAAAGGCCGGCATCGCTTTCATCGGCCCGAACCCCAAGGCCATCGCCGCCATGGGCGACAAGATCGAGAGCAAGAAGGCGGCGGCCAAGGCCAATGTCTCGACCGTGCCGGGCTATCTCGGCGAGATCGCGGATGCCGCCCAGGCCATCAAGATCGCCGACGACATCGGTTATCCCGTGATGATCAAGGCCTCGGCTGGCGGTGGCGGCAAGGGCATGCGCATCGCCTGGAGCCAAGGCGAAGTCACCGAAGGCTTCAACCTGTCGCGCAGCGAGGCCAGGTCCTCGTTCGGTGATGATCGCGTCTTCATCGAAAAGTTCATCGTCAACCCGCGCCACATCGAGATCCAGGTGCTGGGCGACAAGCACGGCAACGTCGTGCATCTCGGCGAGCGCGAATGCTCGATCCAGCGCCGCAACCAGAAGGTGGTCGAGGAGGCGCCCTCGCCGCTGCTCGACGACAGGACGCGGCGCGCCATGGGCGAGCAGGCCGTCGCGCTGTCGAAGGCCGTCGGCTACGACTCCGCTGGCACCGTGGAGTTCGTGGCAGGGCAGGATCGCTCGTTCTTCTTCCTGGAGATGAACACCCGCCTGCAGGTCGAACATCCGGTGACGGAACTCGTCACCGGCATCGATCTCGTCGAGCAGATGATCCGGGTCGCCGCCGGCGAGAAACTGCCGTTCCGGCAGCAGGACATCCGCCTCAAGGGCTGGGCGGTGGAGTGCCGCATCTACGCCGAGGACCCGTACCGCAACTTCCTGCCCTCGATCGGGCGGCTGGTGAAGTATCGCCCGCCGCCGGAGGGTACCGCCAACGGCATCACTGTGCGCAACGACACCGGCGTCGAGGAGGGTGGCGAGATCTCGATGTACTACGACCCGATGATCGCCAAGCTGGTCACGCATGCGGCCTCGCGATCGGCGGCGATCGACGCCCAGTCCGAGGCGCTCGATGCCTTCACGATCGACGGCATCCAGCACAACATTCCGTTCCTGTCGGCGGTGATGCAGAACCCGCGCTGGCGCGAGGGGCGGCTATCGACGGGGTTCATCGCCGAGGAGTACCCGCACGGCTTCAAGGCGCGTGTGGCCGAGGGCGAGGAGCTGCGCGCGCTGGCCGCCGTCGCCGCCGCCATCGATCACCTCGGCAACACGCGTCGTCGCGCCATTACCGGGCAGATGGCAGGCAAGCAAGTGTGCTTTGCCGTCCGCCGCGTCGTCAGTATTGGCGATGCAATGCTGCGGCTGGAGGTCGAGGGCGGCGGCGAGACGCCGGCGCGCGTGAGCTTTGCCGGAGCCAGCGGTGAGACCGTCGAGATTGCGTCGGATTGGGCCCCCGGCGATCGGCTGTGGCGCGGTCGTGTCGGTGCGCGCCGCATGGCGGTGCAGGTGCGGCCGATCCTCAACGGCTATGACCTGGCCTATCGCGGTATCCGCGCCGCGGTGCGCGTCTATACAGAGCGCGAGGCGGAGCTGGCGGCACTGATGCCGGTCAAGGCGGCGGCGGACACCTCCAAGCTGCTGCTGTGCCCGATGCCGGGTCTGGTCAAAGCGATCGCTGTCGAGACGGGCCAGGAGGTCAAGGCTGGAGACACGCTCGCCGTGGTCGAAGCCATGAAAATGGAAAACGTGCTGCGTGCCGAGCGCGACGGCGCGGTGAAGGTGATCCACGCCAAGCCGGGCGACAGCCTCGCCGTCGATGCCGTGATCCTGGAGTTCAAGTGAGGCATCGCCGCATGTTCTCGCGTCGCGACGGTTTCGAATGATGCATATTTACGCAACATCCGGTGTCCGACACCAAACGCTGCACACACGCAATGAGTTAATGGATCGCGTTACCGCCAAGTTCGTGAATAATGATCTAGAGGATTGAAATAATTCAGGTTTGAATGTGAAGGATAGATAGAGCGTGGTCTGCGTTCGCAGTAAACAGTGGATAACTGTTTCGGTGGCTCGACCGAGACTTGCAACCGCAACCGGTCCGCGCACTGTAATTTCGTCACGCGCTTCTTGCGTGAAAGTTTTCGCCAGTAACAGAGGAGTTTATCCTGTGGCAGAAAACGAGAAGACGTCGGCCCGAGTCGCCCAGATCGCCTCGAAGGCCATGCAGAATCCCAAATCCGTCACGCCGGATGAGATTCAAACTCTCGCGGCATCGGTGCTGACCCAGTCTCCGGATCAGCAGCAACGTCAGCAGGCGCAACAGCTACTGCAGGACCAACAGAACCAACAGAGCCAGCAGAAAAAGTAAGCACATCTTCTTCTGTCAGTTTCTCGATCGAGAGAACGCAGCGAGCGGGGATCGTCATGATCCCGCTCGCTTGTGCGTTGTTGGGGCTCTCAAGATCGCCCACACTCTGACAGATGACCTTGATCTCGTCATTGTCCTTCAAGAGCCAGCCGACCGTCGCGCACTCGATCGGCCGCGTGCACGGCAGCGCCGACAGGTATTGCCAGGACGACAGCGGCTGAGCGCTATCCAGCCAGCGTATGATCACGAGAGGACAATCAGTGCGCATCAGCTATCGCCGTCCTTATGATTCGACTGATGAATCTTAGCAGACTCGCCTGGACTCGATGTGATCCTTCGGCCACTAACCGATGGGGAGAATGAGCAATGCCGGCGTCCTCGGGGGCTCCGGTCGAGTTCGTTGATGCGGGACCCGACATTCCGCTGCACACCCGTCGCGGCGCCGAGCGCGACGGCGCGGTGAAGGTGATCCACGCCAAGCCGGGCGACAGCCTCGCCGTCGATGCCGTGATCCTGGAGTTCAAGTGAGGCTCAGGCCTCGTCGCGGTAGATCTCGGCAAGGGGCAGCGTAACGACGCCCGCGCCGCTACTCGACCGTGCTTTCGGCGGCACGGCCGATGCTCGGAAGCGAGAGTCCGTCGTAGATCTCGGCGATGCCGAGGCGGCAGCCGATGGCGGGGAGATCGAAAGCCGACTCTGGTCCGTCGGCGTCGATCGGGTCCCAGTCGCGGCCGGTCCGCACGTAGAGCGTCGCCGCAACCAATCCAGAATCGACCAGCAGCAGGTAGGCGAGACCGTCGAGCCGGCGGTACTCCTCAAGCTTGCGCTGCCAGGCGACGCCCACGTTCGACGGCGACAGCACCTCGACGATCATGCGCGGCTCCTGGGCCGCATAGGAGTCCGCGCGCGGCTCGCCGCAGGTGACGGTCACGTCGGGTCTTCGGTAGCCGCGCATCCGGGTATTGACCGCGACGTCGGCCGTGGCCGGGCGGCAACGCGTGCCGCGGAGTTGATTGCCGAGTGCAATGATGATGTTCGTCACGACGCGGTCATGCGCCTCGCTGGCGCCGGACATCATCTTGACCGGGATGCCATCGACCAGCTCGTGGCGGTCCTCCTGGTCGAGGCACCAGCGCAGGAACTCTGCGCCTTCCATGAGTTCGCGTGCGGCGGTGGACATCATTGCGCTCTAAGGGTTGTCGGGACAGGGCGGTGGCCAATCGGTGCGACACTGCGGCTCAGGCTAGCAGACGCTCCGTCCGCGCGCACCTCGTCTTGCGATGCATGCGCGTGCCGCCGGAACTCGACGTCAAAGCGTGAAGCTCGTGCCACAGCCGCAGGAGGCCTTGGCGTTGGGATTGTGGATCTTGAAGGCGGCGCCGATCAGGTCGTCGACGAAGTCGATCTCGGACCCGCCGAGGAATTCCAGCGAGACGGGGTCGATCAGGACCCGCGTGCCGGCGCGCTCGACAATGATGTCGCCGGCCTCCTGGCCGCGCACCAGGTCGAACTTGTATTGAAAGCCCGAGCAGCCGCCACCCTCGACGCTGACGCGCAGGAAAGTGCCTTCCGGCTCACGCGCAACGATCTCGGCGATGCGCTTGGCCGCCCGGTCCGACAGCACCACATTCGTGGCCTCTGCGATCATCATGCTTCTCCTGACGGGGTACGGGGAGTTGCCCTCGCCCCCGATTCACCTATAGGAATATAGGCAGTTATCGCGACTTTTGATACCCCTCGGGATGGTGATGCAATCCTCGCCCTCCAAAGCGCCGATGCAGACAAGCGAACTGGCCGACTATGGGCAAGGTTTAAGCCCCGGCGAGCGCCGCCCCGCGCGCTATGCCGCCAGCGCCAGCCCGAGCCGCGGCCGGCGGCATATCGAGCCGGAATGCCCGACCCGTAGTCCGTGGCAGCGCGACCGCGATCGCGTGCTGCATTCGACTGCGTTCCGCCGCCTGATGCACAAGACGCAGGTGTTCGTCTACCACGAGGGCGATCACTACCGCACGCGGTTGACGCATAGTCTGGAGGTGGCGCAGATCGCCCGCACCATCGCCCGGCAGCTGCGGCTCGACGAGGATCTGGCCGAGGTGCTGGCGCTCGCTCATGACCTCGGCCATCCGCCGTTCGGCCACGCCGGCGAGCGCGCGCTCGACCAGGCCATGGCGACCTTCGGCGGCTTCGATCACAACGCCCAGTCGCTGCGCGTCGTTACCATTCTGGAGCGCAAGTACGCGGCCTTCGACGGCCTCAATCCGAGCTGGGAGACGCTCGAGGGTCTCGTCAAGCACAATGGACCGGTGGCCGATGCCACGGCAGCCGTGGCCAAAGTCGCGGGCGGCCTTGCGGCCTGGCGGCCGTTCGACCTTGGCGGGTGGGCCTCGGCGGAGGCCCAGGTGGCGGCCATCGCCGACGATATCGCCTATGGCACGCACGATATCGACGACGGGCTTCGCGCCGGCCTGATCGCGATGGCCGATCTGGCCGCGGCGCCACTGGCCTCTGGCGTGGCGGGTCCTTTGATGTCTCCCGATCCCGGCCGGCAGGCCTACGAGGTCACGCGGGCGATGATCACGCTGCTGATTGGCGACGTGGTGGCGGAAAGTCGTGCTCGCCTTGCGGCGCTGGCGCCGGGCGCGGCCGATGACATCCGAGCGGCGGAGGGTGCCGTGGTCCGCTTCTCGCCCGCAATCGCCGTCGAGATGAAAGCGCTCAAGGCATTTTTGTTCGCCCGCGTCTATCGCCACCCACGCGTGATGGGCGCGATGGCGGGAGCAGAGGAGATCGTCGCCAATCTGTTCCACCGCTACCTGAGTGATGCCGCGGCCCTGCCGGCGTCCTGGGCCGCCGCCTCCCGGGGGCTGGACGAGCGGCGCCACGCCCGCCGCGTTGCCGATTTCGTCGCCGGCATGACCGACCGCTACGCCATCGCCGAGCATCGGCGGCTGTTTGACGCGACGCCGGAATTGCGGTGAGAATGGCTGCGCATGATGGGACCCGTGCCATGAGCACTGAGCTGTTGTCGAACGAGCCGGCGATCCGGCTGGCGGCGTTCGCCCTGGTTTTCGCGACGATGGCGGCGTGGGAGCTTGCCGCGCCACGGCGGCAGCAAGAGATTGGCCGCGCGCGACGCTGGCCGAGCAATATCGCTGTCGTCATCCTCGATGCGGTCCTCGTGCGCATTTTATTTCCGCTGAGCGCCGTTGCGCTGGCCATGCTGGCCGAGACACGCGGCTGGGGGGCCTTCAACGCATGGGGTGCGCCGGCGTGGCTCGCCATTCCGGCCGCGGTCATCCTGCTCGACTTGGCCATCTACCTGCAGCACGTGTTGTTCCATGCCGTGCCCGCCCTGTGGCGGCTGCACCGGATGCACCACGCGGATCTCGAGTTCGATGTCACGACGGGCTCGAGATTCCATCCGGTCGAGATCGTCATCTCGATGATCATCAAACTGTCGGTGGTGACCGCGCTGGGCGCACCCGCAATCGCCGTGCTCGCCTTCGAGGTGTTGCTCAACGCGACAGCGATGTTCAATCATGCGAATGTGCGGTTGCCGGCGGGCGCGGACCGGGTGCTGCGCTGGCTGGTGGTGACGCCGGACATGCATCGCGTGCATCATTCGGTGGTGATCGACGAGACGAACTCGAACTTCGGCTTCAATCTGCCCTGGTGGGACCGGCTGCTCGGGACCTACCGGGACCAGCCGGCGCAAGGACACGAGGCAATGACGATCGGTGTCGCCGCGTTGCGCAATCCCGCCGAGCTGCGTCTCGATCGCATGCTGACCCAGCCATTACGCAGAGGTGACAATACGAACATGCAAGTGCACTGAGATCACGCCTGAGCGCCGCGTCGTCGAGCGCACTTGTCTGGACGGAGAGGGAGACGAGCATGACGTTCAAAATCGACCAGATGCAGCGGCACGACTGGGCCAAGGTGCGCGCCATCTACAGAGAAGGGCTGGCCACCGGGTTGGCCGCCTTCATGCTCAATCCGCCGGTCTGGAAAGATTGGGATGCCGGGCATCTGGGGTTCGGCCGGCTGGTTGCCCGCCAAGGCAATGCCGTTCTCGGCTGGGCGGCCCTTGGGTCCGTCGCCGACACCTGAGGCGCCGCCGGGGTCGCTGAGGTCAGCGTCTACGTCACTGCTGATGCACATGGACAAGGGGTTGGTACCGCCCTCCTCGACGGCCTGATCGCGGCTTCCGAGACCGAGGCCTACTGGACATTGCAGTCCCAGATCATCGCGGAGAACCGCGGCAGCCGCGCGCTGCACGCCAAGTGCGGCTTTCGCGAGGTTGGATACCGGGAGCGGCTCGGGCACATCAATGGCGTCTGGCATGACGTCGTGTCGTTCGAGCGGCGCAGCACGCGCACCGGCGGTCCGGATCTGCCGACCAAGGTGTGCGAGCCTTGAGTCTGCTGGTACTTGCCGTCGTCCAGCGCTATACGGGCGGCAACCATTTCAGTCCCAGAGACCGCAATCTGCATGAATCTTTACGCCCATTTCGCCGCCAAGATCGCGGCGGCCGTCGATGCCCTGAAGTCGGACGGCACCCTTCCCGCCGATCTCGAGGCGCGCGCCATCAGCGTCGAGGCCACGCGCGACGCAGCCCACGGTGATCTCGCCTGCAATGTCGCCATGACGCTGGCCAAGCCGGCAGGCATGAAGCCGCGGGACCTGGCCGAGAAATTCGCGGCCAAGCTCAGGGGTAATCCCGACATCGCCAAGGTCGAAGTGGCGGGGCCGGGGTTTCTCAACCTGACGCTGGCGCCGCGGTTCTGGCACGACATCGTGCGCGGCATCCTCGCCGCCGGCGCGGGCTATGGACGCTCGCAGCTCGGCAACGGCGTCAAGATCAACGTCGAGTATGTGTCGGCCAATCCGACCGGGCCGATGCACGTTGGCCATTGCCGGGGCGCGGTATTCGGCGATGCGCTGGCCAATCTGTTGGCATTCGCCGGCTTCGACGTGACGCGCGAGTACTACATCAACGACGCTGGCGCCCAGGTCGACATGCTCGCCCGGTCGGCGTTCCTGCGCTACCGCGAGGCGCTGGGCGAAGCGATCGGCGAGATCCCCAAGGGGCTCTATCCCGGCGACTACCTGAAGCCGGTCGGCGCCGCGCTGGCCAAGACGCACGGCCACAAGCTGCACAACCTGCCTGAGGCCGAATGGCTGCCGATCGTGCGCGAGGCGGCGATCGCGATGATGCTGGCGGCCATCAAGGAAGACCTCGCGACGCTCGACATCAAGCACGACGTGTTCTTTTCGGAGGGCTCGCTCACCCGCGGCAAGGACGAGATCGCCGAGACCATCGCCGACCTGCGCACACGCGAACTCATCTACCAGGGCCGGCTCGAGCCGCCCAAGGGCGAGAAGAATGACGACTGGGAAGATCGCGAACAGACACTGTTCAAGGCCACCGCTTACGGCGATGACGTTGATCGCGCGCTGGTCAAGGCCGACGGCAGCTACACCTACTTCGCCGCCGACATGGCCTATCACCGCAACAAGATCAGGCGTGGCTTCAAGCAGTTGATCAACGTCTGGGGCGCCGACCACAAGGGCTACATCAAGCGCATGCAGGCCGCCGTCGATGGGCTGTCGGGCGGCAGCATGAAGCTCGAGGTCAAGGTCTCCGAGATGGTCAATCTGCTGCGCGATGGCCAGCCGGTGAAGATGTCGAAGCGTGCGGGAACCTTTGAGACGCTGCGCGACGTAGTCGATGAAGTGGGGCGGGACCCCGTGCGCTTCATGATGGTTTATCGCTCGCCGGAGATGAAGCTCGATTTCGACTTTGCCAAGGTCACCGAGCAGTCGAAGGACAATCCCGTCTTTTATGTGCAATACGCGCACGCCCGGGCGGCGTCGGTGTTCCGCAATGCCGCCGAGGCCTTCCCAGGCCTGGATCATGCCGCGGTGCGCGCGACCGACCTATCGACCCTCGATGATGCCGGCGAACTCGACCTGATCAAGCAATTGGCGCTGTTTCCGCGCCTGATCGAAACCGCAGCCCGCGAGCACGAGCCGCACCGAGTGGCCTTCTATCTCTACGAACTTGCTGCAGTTTTTCACGGCCAGTACACGCGTGGCAATGATTCGCCACATTTGCGCTTTATCCAGCCAACTAGCCGGCCCCTGACTGCTGCCAGGTTGGCCTTGGTTGCCGCGACGCAGCAGGTGATAGCCTGTGGCCTCGACGTGTTGGGTGTGCAGGCTCCGACGGAAATGCGCTAGGCTCTGATTCCCTGCCAGGGCTTAGGCAACGGGTACGAGGATTCCGACGATGTCACGGTCGAATATTCCTGGAGCTCCTGCTGGTGGTCAGTTGCCGCCTCGTGCGCAAGGCCAGGATCAGGACGCTCATCCCCCCGCTTGGCCGCCTCCGCAGCCGGCGCCAGGCTGGCCGCAGCAGGGCTATGCGCAGCCGCAAGCTCCGGCCGCCGATCCTTATGGGGCGGCGAATTATCATTATCCCCAGGCCCCTGCACAGCAGGACGGCTACTACGCGCCACAGGCGCAGCAGGCACGGCCAGGATATACGCCGCCGCAATACGACCGTTTCGGTGCCCCCGCGCAGGCGCCCGCGCGGCCGGCGTCCACGCCGCGCGGCTATCCGCCCGAGCAGACGCCGGGTTATCATCAGGCCGGCTTCCAAGGGCACGGCGAAGGCGACCCGGGCGCCGCGGCCCAGAGGGGTTTTCCTCGCGGGCCGTCCCAGGCTGGCCCGGCGCCTCGCCAGCCCCAGGCGGATCAGTGGCCGACATCGGCACCGCCACGTCCTGCGCCGGCCGGCGATCCCCGTGGTTATGATCTGGGCGCCTACTCAGCCCCAGGCGCCGGGGCGCAGTACCAGAGCGATCGCCGCATGGCGATGGCCGAGCCGTCGATGGACCCGACAGGCTATGCGACGCAACATGGGGCCGGGCATCAGTCAGGCCAAGTGGTCGTGGCGGAACAGGATTATGGCCTCGACGATGGCGATTACGAAACAGAGGAGCCGCGGCGACGTTCGCGCGGCCTGCTGATCGTCGGGGCGTTGATTGGCGCCATCGGTCTCGGCGGCGGCTTGGCATATGCCTACAAGACCTATCTTGGGCCGACGCAACGCGAGCAGACTCCGGTCCTCAAGGCTGACAAGACGCCGGCAAAGACCCAGCCGACCGAACCAGGAGGCAAGCAGTTTGCCAATCAGGGCATCAAGGTCATGGGCACCCGCCTGACCGACGGCAATTCGATTGGCGAGGCGGGAACGGCATCGTTGGGGTCGTCCGCCGTCAGCGAGGATGGCGTCCGCAGTGTACGCACCGTTCCCATCCGCCCGGACGGGCAGATGGTAGCGCCGGTGCCGCAAGCGCCACCGCTGCCGGGCAGCGGCTCCGCCGCTCCACCAGGGATGGTCGTCGTCGGCGATCCCCTGCGTCGCGGCCCGCAGCTGCAATCCGGTTCAGCTCCGCCGCCAGCACAGCAGCAGGTTGCCGTGGCGCCGGTTACGAGAGACGTGGGCGCGCCCCGCAACATCACTTTGCCGCCGCCGCGCGCTGAAAGCCCACCGCTGGCGCCGCAAGCCAAGGCTCCACCGCCAGCGCAGAGAGCGGCACTCGCCTCGCCAATTGCGACGCCTGCTGATCCCCAAGCTGCGGCTGTCCCCGCCATCAAGAAAGCCGCACCGCCGCCACCACGGGCCGGCGCGGCGCCGCCATCGGCAGCGCCTGCGACAGGCAGCGGCTACGTCGCCGTTCTGGCCTCGCAGCGTTCGGCGATGGATGCCTTGAAGTTGTACGCGGACCTGCAGCAGAAATACACGACGCTGCAGGGGCGGACCCCCAGTGTGCAGGAAGCCAACCTTGGCGAGAAAGGCGTGTTTCACCGATTGCTGGTGGGTCCGGCTGGTCCAAGAGAGCAAGCCACCGCGCTGTGTACCGAACTCAAGGCCCAGGGCCACAAGGACTGCTGGGTGATGTCGCAGTGATCGGCGGCCGCAAGCCTGTCGAGGCCCATGGCAGGACGTGTCTGTGACGACGGGCGCGCCATGCTGAGTGCATTCATTACCGGATTGGCGGGGGCGGACCTGTCGGCCTTGGAGGCGCGCTTCCTGCGCGACGCCCCGCCATGCGGCGTGATTCTGTTCGCTCGCAATTGTCAAAGCCACGCGCAGATCCGCCGCCTGCTCGCCGACGTGTGCGAGGCAGCCGCCAGCGATGCGTTGCTGGTGCTCATCGACCAGGAAGGCGGTCGTGTTCAGCGCCTGCGTCCGCCGCTCGGGCGGGCATTGCCGCCAGCCGCCGCCTATGGTGACCTCTACGCCCGTGACCCGGACGCGGCGCTCACCTCGACACGGCGCATCGCCCATCTTCTCGCCGAGGATCTGGCCGATCTTGGCATCAATACGGATTGTGCGCCAGTCCTGGATGTGCCGGTGCCCGGGGCACACGGCATCATCGGTGACCGCGCGTTTGCCGACCAGGTCCAGCCGGTCGCGGCACTCGGCCGCGCCTTTGCGGATGGCCTCGGCCAGGGCGGTATTCTGCCGGTGATCAAGCACATCCCGGGCCATGGCCGCGCCACCGAGGACAGCCATCTCGACCTGCCCGTCGTGGCGACGTCACATGCCGAGCTGTCGGCCACGGATTTCGTGCCCTTCAAGGCCTTGGCGGATGCTCCGGCCGCGATGACGGCGCATGTCATTTTCACCGCGATTGACGCGCACCTCCCTGCCAGCGTCTCCGCCCTGGTTCATGACCGCATCATCCGTGGCGAAATCGGCTTCGATGGTTTGTTGATGAGCGACGATCTGAGCATGCGGGCGTTGATGGGCACGTTCGGCGATCGCACGGCGGCGGTGCTTTCCGCGGGGTCCGACATCGCGCTGCATTGCAATGGCAACCTTGATGAGATGCGGGCGGTGGCCGCTGCCGCGCCGGTCCTGGCAGGGCGGTCGCTCGAACGGTTCCTGGCCGCGCTCCAGGTGACACGGCACGGCCGGCCGCCCACGCATGCCGAGCGCGTGGCGGGCGAAGCCGATCTGGCATCGATGCTGGCGGAACGCCCCGGATCGCCTGAATCAGTATAGTCTCGGTCGCAGACAGCGCATTGGGGTTGGGCCGCGCGCGCGGCTATCGCAGGCTTGAAGAAGGACCGGCAATGCAGGCCGTGGACACAGACGAGGGCGCCGAGACGATTGCGGGCTGGGAGGCGCCTGACGCCGAAATGTCGGTGCCGGGCGAAGGTCTCGTCGTCGACGTGGCCGGCTTCGAAGGCCCGCTCGATCTGCTGCTGGCCCTGGCGCGCACACAAAAGGTCGATCTCGCCCGCATCTCTATGGTGGCGCTGGTCGACCAGTATCTGTCGTTCATCACCGAGGTCCAGAAGCTGCGCCTGGAGATGGCGGCCGACTATCTCGTCATGGCGGCCTGGCTGGCGTTCCTCAAGTCGCGACTGCTGCTGCCGCGCGAGGCGCTGCAACCCGACGAAATGTCGGCCGAGGACCTGGCGCAACGGTTGGCTTTTCGCCTGATGCGGCTCGATGCCATGCGCCAAGCCGCAACCCGGCTGATGACCCGCAAGCGCCTCGGGCGGGATATTTTCGCGCGCGGCATGCCGGAAGGTGTGCGCACGCTGCGCTCGACCGGCTATACTGCTGAGATCCACGACCTGCTCAAGGCCTATGCCGATCAACGCCGCCGTACCATCAAAGTGGTGCATGTCGTCAAGGCGCGGCCGGTTTTGTCCATCAAGGAGGCGCGCGGCCGCCTGGTGCGACTGGTGGGAGAAGCCTCGGGTGGATGGGTGCAGCTCGATTTTCTGCTCGAGCAGTACCTGCCGAGTCCGGAATTGAGCCGCACTGCGCGCGCCAGCACCTTTAGTGCGACGCTGGAAATGGCCATGGAGGGCGTGCTCGAACTGCGCCAGGACGTGGCCTTTGCGCCAATTTTCCTGCGCCATCGCATTGATGCGAAGAACGTCGTGCGTCGGGGTTAACCAGAGCAAGGCGACCGCCGGCGGACATTCAAGGGTTGCAACCCACCGGCTTCAGCCACATTTTGCAGCGCGAGAGGACGATGGAATGGGACCACCGAGGCGAGCACGGGTGCCCGACGAGCAGGATACCAATGACAATGTCCCTGGTGAGGACACGGACAGCCTGGCTGTTCCGGCCATCGCCAAGCTGCGCGAGATCGAGGCCGGTTTTGCCGCCGAACTGGCGCAGGCCGATCCGGCCGCTGCCGCTGCCACGGTCGATCTGCGTGAGCAGATGCGCATTGTGGAGGCGATGCTGTTTGCCGCCTCCGAGCCGCTGGATGAAGCGAGCCTGGCGCGGCATCTCACCGGCGCGACGAACGTGAAGAGCTTGCTGGAGGCGGTGCAAGCCGACTATGCAACGCGCGGTGTCAATCTCGTGCGGGTTTCGGGCAAGTGGGCATTCAGGACCGCCGCCGATCTGTCCTGGCTGCTCGAGAAGCATGCGGTCGAGGAGCGGCGGTTGTCGCGGGCCGCGCTCGAAACGCTGTCGATCATCGCCTACCATCAGCCGGTGACGCGCGCCGAGATCGAGGAGGTCCGCGGTGTGACGACATCGAAGGGCACGCTCGACGTTTTGCTCGAGACCGGCTGGATCAGGCCGCGCGGGCGGCGCCGGGCGCCGGGCAAACCCATTACCTATGGCACGACCGCGGCATTTCTGGAGCATTTCGGCCTCGATGCCGTGCAGGACCTGCCAGGCCTTACCGAGCTGAAGGCCGCTGGCCTGCTCGATGGCAACCTGCCGCCGGGTTTCAGGATCCCGGAGCCGACGGACGTTGCCGCCTTGATGCCAGATGAGATGCCGCTCGATCTGGGCGAGGAGGAGCCTCTGCAAGCGGAGCTCGATCTGCCAGAGGATGAGCCCGAGCCGGAAACCGAAGTCGGCGACGACGAGGCGCCGAAGGCGTGAGGACTGGCCCGCAACGGGTATCGAGGTGGATGTGGGCCTTCCAGCGTGGCTGAAGCGGCGATCGGACGGCGGCGCGCCATCGGGTGCTGTGCCCGAGGCAGCCCGTGGCCGGGCCGCGGCGACTTTCGCCGCGCGCTTGACGTTCGAGGATGTCGATCGCCGCTATGGAGACCGTTACGCCCTGCGCGGCTTCAGCCTGGATGTGGCGCCTGCCGAGGTCGTTTGTCTCCTCGGTCCATCGGGTTGCGGCAAGACCACGCTGCTCAGGGTCGCTTCCGGCATCGAGAAGCCGTCGGCCGGCCGCGTACTGATCAGTGAGCAGGAAGTGGCCGGGCCCAATCGGTTCGTGCCTCCGGAGCGGCGCGGCGTCGGCCTGATGTTTCAGGATTTTGCCCTGTTTCCCCATCTCACGATCCTGGGCAATGTTGCATTCGGGCTGAAGGACCTGCCGCGCGAGGATGCGGCGCGCGAGGCGATGGCGACGCTGGCGCGGGTGGGGCTGCATCGCTACGCCGAGCAATATCCGCATGTGCTGTCGGGTGGCCAGCAACAGCGAGTGGCCTTGGCACGCGCCATCGTGCCGCGCCCGGCGGTGGTGTTGATGGATGAGCCGTTCTCGGGCCTCGACGTGCAACTGCGTGACAGCATGCAGGAGGAAACGCTGGCGGTGTTGCGCGAGACGCGCGCCACCTCGGTGATCGTCACGCATCATCCCGAAGAGGCCATGCGGCTCGGCGACCGCATCGCCGTCATGCGGCGTGGACGGCTGATCCAGGTCGGCAAAGCCGAGAACCTCTATCATGATCCCGCCGACCTGTTCGTGGCGCGGCTGTTCTCGGAGATCAACGAGATTTCCTATATCGTCCGCGGCGGGCGGATCGACACGCCGATTGGCACATTCTCGGCGCCGGAACTTGCCGAGGGCGAAAAGGCCCTGCTGTGCATCCGCCAGCGCGGCATCCGCTTGTCGCAGACCGGTAAAGGGCTGTCTGGCCGGGTCCTGCGCGTCAAGTTCCTGGGCGACGTCGGCCAGGTCGAGATCGGCGTGCAGGGCTTCGAAATGCCGCTGAAGGCCAGGGCTCGCGAGAGCGACGGCTGGGTCAAGGACGCCGAGGTGTCGGTTGAAATCGATCCGACGCGGGTTCTTGTCTTCCCAGACGAAGAATTAGAAATGGATTAAGTTTTAATGAGTTGGCTGGTATGATGGCGGTCGCGGGCTCGGCTTGCCGGGCAGGGGTGTTTCTGCGATATTGCCGGTCAAATCTGACCCCGCTGCGTGGGTCGTAAGGAGAAGTAGTCTCATGGGTAGTTTGAGCGTCTGGCACTGGCTGATCTTCCTGGTGGTCGCCCTGCTGTTGTTTGGCGGTAGCGGTAAGATCTCGTCGATCATGGCCGACATGGCCAAGGGTATCAAAAGCTTCAAGAAGGGCATGGCCGAGGACGAGGAGCCCAAGAAGGACGAGGCCAAGAAGGACGAGCCGCCAAAGGCGCTCGATCAGCCGACGGCGCCTGTCGCCAAGCCGGCGGAGCGCGTGGCTCAGGAAATCAACAAGGCCAGCTGACAGGCCGCGGCCGTTCCTGGGTGCCCATCCTGAGTGCCCATATCGAGTGATTGCGCCGCCCGGCCGCTTGCGACCAGGAGCGGCGCTGCTGTTTCGACCCAGCCCTGCAACGGGAAGGCACGATGTTCGATCTCACGACCAGCAAGCTGCTCATCCTCGGGATCGTGGCGCTTATTGTCATCGGCCCAAAGGATCTGCCGATGTTGCTGAGAACGCTCGGCAAGTACATCGGCATGATCAAGCGGCAGGCTGCCGAGTTCCGCTCCCAGTTCGATGACGCCATGCGCGACGCGGAGCTGCAGCAAATCAAGAAGGACGTCGAGAACCTCGGTCAGGAAGCCGAAAAAGCCGTGCGCGACGGCGGGCAGGCGTTCGAATCCGAGATTTCGGCCAGCCAGCGCGACGTTGATCAGGCGCTGCTCGACGGCACGCCGGCGCCTGCCGCGGATGCACATGCGCACGATGCCAATGGCCTGCCGCTGCTCGCGCCGGCCGCCGAGAGTCCCCTGCTGCCGATGCGCACGCCCGCGGAAATGGCGGCGGAAGCCGCAGCCCCCAAAGGCGGAGCGTGATGGCCGTGCAAGACATGAAGCCCGGCAGCAGCGAAAAGACTCCGGCCGAGCCTAATCGCGATGGCCAAGGGGACATCGACGCCCCCAAGGCGCCGCTTGTGCCCGTGCAAGACATGACGCCAGGTAGCAGCGAAAAGACTCCAGCCGAGCCTAATCGCGATGGCCCAAATCGCGAGGGGCAGGAGGACATCGACGCCTCCAAGGCGCCGCTGATGGACCATCTCATCGAATTGCGCCAGCGCCTGATCTATTCGATCGCCGGCTTTCTGGTCGCATTCGTCGTTTGTTTTGCAGTGTCCAAACAGATCTACAACATACTGGCATGGCCCTACATTTCGATGGTGCCGCCGGACAAGCCGATCAAGTTGATCGCCACCGGTCTGCTTGAGCAATTGTTCACGCAGATCAAGGTCGCCATGTTCGGTGGCGCCTGCA
The DNA here is from genome assembly GCA_964498125.1 of uncultured Devosia sp. GTDB lineage: Bacteria > Pseudomonadota > Alphaproteobacteria > Rhizobiales > Hyphomicrobiaceae > CAMDBL01. The sequence goes on from CAZCGE010000062.1 coordinate 60,556, forward strand.
TCGCCTTCCCGCTGGTCGCCATGCAGATCTACAAGTTTGTGGCGCCGGGTCTTTACCGCAACGAGCGCGAAGCGTTCTGGCCATACCTCATCGCCACGCCGATTTTCTTCATCCTCGGTGGGCTGGTCGTTTATTTCCTCGCCGTGCCGATGATCGTGCGATTTTCGTTCTCCAACCTGGAAGGGACGGATGCTGAGCTATTGTTGCGGGTCAGCGAATATCTCTCGCTTGTCATGACGTTGATCTTCGCCTTTGGACTTTGCTTCCAGCTACCGGTCGCCCTGATGCTGCTGGCGCGCGCGGGGTTCGTCACATCGGGCAGCCTGCGCAAGTTCCGCCGCTACGCCATCGTCGGCATCTGCGCGCTCGCCGCCGTGCTGACCCCGCCCGATCCCTTGAGCATGCTGGCATTGATGGCGCCGACGATGGCGTTATATGAGCTGGCGATCTTCGCTGTCATCTACCTCATCGAAAAGCCGCGCGAGGCCAAGCGCAAGGCGCAAGAGGACGACTGAACAGGGGGGGGGCAGACCCTGCGGGTCTGACCCCCCACTCGACAGTCACAAGTCGGCGCATGGGGTCAGCCGAACACCAGCTGCGCTGGACCCTCGATGACGAAAGCAGTCGCCCGCCGATACAATTGCAGTCCCTGCCTTCCGTGATGCAACGTTATAACATTGCATCCAAAAAGTAGGGGAATGTGCATGGGTGGACCTGGGAAGTATGCCAGGCACCGAGGTGTTGGCGCGTTTCTTTCGTTTCAGCCGAACACCAGCTGCGCTGACCCTCGATGACGAAAGCAATCGCCCGCCAATACAATTGCAGCCCCTGCCGTCCGCAATGCAACGTTATAACGTTACATGCCAAAAGCAGGGAAAGTGCATGGGTGGACCTGGGAAGTATGCCAGGCACCGAGGTGTTGGCGCGTTTCTTTCGTTTCAGACCCCGCGGGTCTGGCCCCATTGGCGCTAACATAAGGGTGCTACCTATCGATCTGCGTCCCCGGCCGAAGCGGCGGTGGCCGCGCAGAGCCGGGGCCTTCCCCATCTCAGAAGGGTGAAGTCCCAGGATCATCGCGTTCCGACCTCGCGGTCGGATCGCTTGTCCGGGGCCGCAGAGGATAGGTTGCACCCTCCAACAGACCAAAGTTAGCGCGTATGGGTCTGACCCCATTGGCTCCGCTGCTGTTGAGGTTAAACGGCCCCCGCGTGCGGCTTGTTCAGGTCACATGGCCGTTCTAGGGTCCATCTCGAGCAAAACAAGAACCCGGGGCGCAGCGGACACCGTGCACTACATCTCCACCAGGGGCCTTGCGCCCGAGCTTGGTTTCGAGGACGTGCTGCTGGCCGGCCTCGCCCGCGATGGCGGGCTGTATGTGCCAAAGACCTGGCCACGGCTATCCAAGGAACAGATTGCGGGCTTTGCCGGCCGGCCGTTCGCCGAGGTGGCCGCCGAGGTCATCTGGCCATTCACCGGCGGCCAGATCGAGCGCGCCGCCCTGCAGGCCATGGCGCGCGAGGCCTATGCGAAATTTCGCCATCCCGCCGTCACGCCGCTGGTCCAGATCGACACCAATCGCTGGGTGCTGGAGCTATTCCACGGGCCGACGCTGGCGTTCAAGGACGTGGCAATGCAATTGCTCGCCCGCATGATGGACCATGTGCTGGTCAAGCGCGGCCAGCGCGCGACGATCGTCGGCGCCACGTCGGGCGATACCGGCGGCGCGGCGATCGAGGCGTTCCGCGGCTCCTCGCGCGTCGACGTCATCATCCTGTTTCCCGACGGCCGCGTCTCCGACGTGCAGCGGCGCATGATGACGACGGCCAAGGACTCCAACGTGCACGCCGTCGCCATCAAGGGCACGTTCGACGACTGCCAGGCCCTGGTGAAAGGCCTGTTCAATAATCACGCTTTCCGCGACCGGGTGGCGCTGTCGGCGGTCAATTCGATCAACTGGGCCCGCATCGTTGCGCAGGTGACCTACTACATGGTGGCAGGCGCGGCCCTGGGCGCGCCGCATCGCCCGGTGTCATTCGTGGTGCCGACCGGCAATTTCGGCGACATCTTTGCTGCTCATGTGGCGCGCGCCATGGGGCTGGAGATCGAGCGTCTGGTCATCGCCTCCAACACCAACGACATTCTGCCGCGCACGCTGGCAACCGGCGTCTACGAGATGCGCGAGGTGGTCGCCACCTCGTCGCCATCGATGGATATCCAGATCTCGTCGAACTTCGAGCGCTATCTGTTCGAGGCCTCGGGCCGGGATGCGGCAAGCGTGCGGGCGCAAATGGCTTCGCTGGCGCAGGCGCGCCGGTTCGAGGTTGGTCGCGCCTTTGCGAAGTTGCAACAGGACTTTTCCGCCGCCGACGCCAGCGAGGCCGACGTCGCCGCGGCCATCAGCCAGGTGCGTACGGCAACCGGCATGACGCTCGATCCACACACGGCCTGCGGCATCGTCGCCGCCGACCGGACGCTGACCGCTGGCACCACGCCGCAGGTTGTCCTGGCCACCGCCCACCCCGCCAAATTTCCAGATGCCATGCACGCCCTCACCGGCGAGCGGCCGGTGTTGCCGGCGGGGCTGGCGGCACTGATGCAGGACGAGGAGCGCTTCAGTGTGCTCGACAATGACATTTCCGGTGTCGAGCGGTTCGTCGAGGACCGCGCGCGCGCCGCTGCCCAGTCCACCGGCGAAAGGCCAGCATGACCACCAGCATCACCAAACTCGCCAATGGCATCATCGTGGCGACACACCAGATGCCGCACTTGGAGACCGTGTCGCTCGGCGTCTGGGTGTCCTGCGGCGCTCGCCATGAAAGTTTGACCGATCATGGCATCTCGCATCTGATCGAGCATATGGCGTTCAAGGGCACGGAGCGCCGGACCGCGCGCGCCATCGCCGAGGAAATCGAGCAGGTCGGCGGCGAGCTCAATGCCGCCACGAGCTTGGAGACGACCTCCTACTATGCGCGTGTCCTGCGCGGCGATGACCTGGTGGCGCTCGATATCCTCGCCGATATTCTGCAAAACCCCAGCTATGCCAGCGAGGACCTGGAGCGTGAGCGCGAGGTGATCTTGCAGGAGATTGCCGCCACGCGCGACAGTCCCGACGAGATCGCCTACGACCTGATCCACGACGTGGCCTTCCCGGGCCAGGCTGTGGGGCGGCCGATCCTGGGCTCGCCCGACAGCGTCAAGAGCTTCTCGACCGCTGATCTCAGGCGATTTCTCGACGCCCATTACGGCGCCAGCCGCATGGTTGTATCTGCTGCCGGCGCTGTCGACCATGATCGGCTGGTTCGCCACGCTGAGGCCCTATTCGGCGGGCTCAGTGAGGGCAAGACTGGAGCGCAAGAGGTTGCCCGATACCAGGGCGGCGCGCGCGCGTTCGAAAAGCCGTTCGAGCAGACGCATGTCTTGGTCGGCTTCGAAGGACCGGCATACCGCCGACCTGAGTTTTTCACGGGCCAGGTTTTTTCCGGCCTGCTTGGTGGCGGGATGTCCTCACGGCTGTTCCAGGAGGTCAGGGAGCGGCGCGGGCTGTGTTATTCGATCTACTCCGCCTCATGGGGATTTAATGATTCTGGACTTTTCTGCATACATGCCGCGACCGGGACGGACACCATGACCGAGCTGATCGACGTGGTGAGCCATGAATTGAAGTCGCTTGCCGCCGAGGGTCCGAGTGCCTCCGAGATCGCGCGCGCCAAGGCGCAGTTGAAGGCCGGGCTGCTGATGAGTCTGGAGAGTTCCTCGGCGCGCGCCGAACAGATGGCTCGGCATATGCTCGTGCATGGCCGGCTGCTGACCAGTGACGAGCTGATTGACGCCGTCGAAGCGGTGAGTGCGGATCGGATCCGTGAATTCGCCGGCCGGCTTCTGACCGATGGACACCCATCCGTGGCCGTGGTCGGCGCGGGCCGGCCATCGATGGCCTACGCCGAGCAGTTCAGTCGAGCCTTGGTGGCTTGACGGGCGCTACATCGGGTCGAGAGTGAGCGAGCAGACGAGCCAGATGGCATTCTTGCGCACCAGCATCAGCCAGGAAACCGGCCCGCTCATCAGGGCCCGGCGTGTCGGCTTGCGTGCGCCGCAGATGGTCGACTATGCAGCCTGGGCCGAGATCCGCCAGGTGAGCCGCGCGCACCTCGTGCCCTGGGAGCCGACCTGGGCGCGCGATGAATTGACCTGGTCTGCCTTTCGCCGCCGCATCCGGCATTACCAGCGCGAAGTGCGTGACGATCTCGGCTACGCCTTTTTCATCTTCTCCGCGCACGACGATACGTTGATCGGTGGACTGACGCTGAGCAACGTGCGGCGCGGCGTGACGCAGGCCGCATCGATTGGCTACTGGCTCGGCGCCCGATACACCGGGCAAGGCTACATGCGGGAGGCGGTTGCCGCGATCGGCACCTACGCCTTCGAGCGGCTGCAACTGCATCGGCTGGAGGCCGCCTGCCTTCCCCGCAATGCCGCCTCTATCGCCGTACTCGAACATTGCGGCTTCGTGCGTGAGGGGCACGCGCGTCGCTACCTCAAGATCAACGGCGAATGGCAGGACCACGTCTTGCTGGCGCGGCTCAGTGATGATCCGCCAACGTCGGAGGCGCCGCGGAGATGACATCGGGCGCCAACCAGAGAGCGGTCGCGCTGTTCCGCCCACCAGGCTGGAGGCGCTGGCGCGTGCCAGCGGCGCTGCTGGCGCTGGTTGCGGTCGGCCTTGGATTTTGCGGGGCTGCGCTGGCCTTACAACCCATCGTGGTTGCGCCCGAGCTCGACCGACTTGAAGTCACCATGCTCGGCGAGATCTATGACGGCCGCGGCGACAGCCTGCAGATGGAGACCGCGCCTGGCGCCGATGGCATATCCGGGCGCATGTCGGTGCGCGCCACGACGCCGGGCACGAACCCGAGCTGGATGGTTTTCGCGCTGCGCAATTCGACCGACAAGCAGATTGAACGCTGGGTCACGGCAGAGCGTTACAGTGTCATCGGCTCGGGCGTGGTCTGGCCCGATCTCGATTCGCGGCGCATCGAGGCGCTGACACCATCCCTCGGCTTCGTCCCCGAGCGCGTCAAGAGCGATCGCGCCGACATCTTCAAGGTGACGCTGGAGCCGGGCCAGACCATCACCTATGTGGCGGAGCTGTCCTCCGACCGGTTCGCCCGCGTCTATCTGTGGAAGCCTCTCGACTACGAGCTGAAGGCGCGCGACCGCCAGCTTTTCAATGGCATCAACCTCGGCCTTGTCGGCCTTCTGGCTATCTTCCTGACAGCGGTGTTTGCCGCCAATCACAAGATCATCTTCCCGGCCACGGCACTGGTCGCGTGGTGCGTGCTGGCCTACCTGTGCGTCGATTTCGGCTTCTGGCACAAGCTGTTCCAGCTGCGGCCGGAGGAAAACGCGGTCTCCCGCGCAGCCACCGAGGCCGCGATCGCGGCAAGCCTGGTGATGTTTCTCTACGCTTTTCTGCGACTGGGCTTTTGGCATGGCATCGTTCGTGTCCTGGCCGGTGCCTGGATCGTCGGCCAGCTTGCGCTCGTGGCGATGGCGGTCGTCGATCCGCGCCTGGCCTCGACGTTCGCGCGCGTTTCCTTCTTGGTCATCGGCATCGTCGGGTTCTGCTTCACGCTGTTTCTGGCGCTCAGGGGCCAGGACCGGGCGCTGGCGCTGGTGCCGACCTGGCTGCTGTTCCTGGTCTGGGTGTTTGGCGCCGGCGTCGTCGTGACGGGCCGGCTGTCGGGCGATGTCGTCGTCTCGGGTCTGGTCGCCGGCCTGGTGCTGATCGTCATCCTGCTGGGCTTTACGGTGACGCAGTTCGCATTCCGTGCGCTGGAGCCGCTCTATGGCGCCTCGCCCTCCGACCTACAGCTGCGGTCATTGGCCGTCGATGGCGCCGGTGCGGCGATTTGGGAATGGAACACGCGCCGCGACGAATTCAAGGTCAGCTCGCATGTCGAGGCCGCACTTGGATTGTCGGCGGGCGTGCTCTCGACGACGGTCGATGATTTCGTCAGGCATATGCACTCGGCCGATCGCGAGCGCTTCCGCCTCACGCTTTGGTCGGTGCAGGAACGCAACGGCGGCACCATTGCGATCGATTTTCGCATGCGTCACGCCGACAACACCTATCGCTGGTTCGAAATCGAGGCCGCCAGTCTGCAGGCGACGGACCGGGGCCCGTTGCGGTGTGTCGGCCTGATGCGCGACGTTACCGATTCCAAGCGCGCGCACGAGCGGCTGCTGCACGATGCCGTCTACGACAGCCTGACCGGGTTGCCAAACCGCGAGCTGCTCCTCGATCGGCTTTCGGTCGCCTGCCTGCATGCCGCCGACGGGCAACATGTGCGCCCGACCGTCATCTTCATCGACGTCGACAAGTTCAAGGGCGTCAATACCGCACTCGGCATGATCGCCGGTGACAGCCTGCTGCTGACCATCGCCAGGCGTCTGGAGCGCCACATCGGGCCGTTCGATACCCTTGCCCGCATCGGCGGCGATCAATTCGCCATCGTGATTGCCACCGAGCAGGACCCGCGCGAGCTCGCCGCCCTTGCCGAGCGCATCAGGCGCTCGCTCAGGTCGCCGATCAAGATCTCGGCGCAAGACATTGTGCTCACCGGCTCGCTCGGCATTGCCGTCTGGGAGGGGCAGGGCAAGAGGCCGAACGACCTGCTGAAGGATGCCGAGATCGCCATGTACCGTGCCAAGCGGGGTGGCAGCGATCGCATCGAGATCTTCCGGCCCGAGATGACGGGTGACCGCAACGAGCAGGCGGCCATCGAGGCCGATCTGATCCGCGCTCTGGAAAAGGGCCATGTGCGGATGCTCTTTCAACCCATTATCTATCTGTCGACGGAGGAACTTGCCGGCTTCGAAGGCGTTTTGCGCTGGGAGCATCCCAAGTTCGGCGTCACCAACCCCATGACCCTGGCGGAGATCGACGACAACAGCGAGGTCATTGCCAAGCTCGGCACTTATGCCCTGTCGCGCGCCATACAAGAAGTGGCGCGCTGGCAAAAGGAGCTGCCGCGTCCGGACCAGCCGCTGTTTGTCTCGGTCGCCGTTTCCAGCCGGCAATTGTTCCGCCAGAACCTGATGCAGGAGGTCCGGCATATTTTCGGCCGGGCGCTGGTGCCGAAGGGTGCGCTGAAGCTCGAGGTGAACGAATCCCTGCTCATGGAAAATCCGGAGCAGGCCGCCGAGATTCTCGAGTGGCTGCGTGGCGCCGGCGCCGAATTGTCGCTCAACGACTTCGGCACGGGCTACTCGTCGGTGGCCTATCTGCAGCGTTTCGCCTTCGATACCGTCAAACTCGACCGCGGCCTGGTGCAGAACGCCAGCCCGGACGGCGCCGGCTCGGCCATGGTTCGCTCGATCGTGGCGCTGGCCCACGAGCTCGGCAAGAAGATCGTTGCCGATGGCGTGGAAACCGCGCAGGACGTTGCCTTCCTGCGCTCGATCGGCTGCGAATACGCGCAGGGCGACTATTACAGCGAGCCGATGGGCGACCGGGAGGTGCTGCAACTGCTGCGCACGGTGCGCAAGTCCGAGCGCAAGCTGCACCGGCGCGGGTTCCGGCGTGCCAGGATGAAGGAAAGCAGGATCCGCCGGCGCGAGCGGGCGAGGCCGGACGCACCGCTGGAACAAATTGCCGATCGCACGAACGTCGCGGACAACAGCCGCAAGCGGACCAGTGGCGCCAATGGCAAGCAGCCGGAGGGGCGCCAGCGGTCGACGGCCAAGAGCCAGCAGCGCGACGAAGGTAGCCGCGTGCGCCGGCGCAACGAGCCGCTGGAGTTCGCATCTCGAGTGCCGTCTGAGCGGGGCTCCGCCAATACGGGCGCGCAAGGCCCGCACACGCTGCCGCCTGGGTTGCCCCAACATGCCATGGGTTTTGCCCAGCACGGCGACCATCGCGGCGGCACCGCGCCGCCATCCGCGTTTGGTGACAACGGCAACATGCCGGCGTCTGATCGCGGTTATGCGATGCACAACGGCGGCGGGCCGGCGCTGGTGCCGACGGTTGCGGTCCATGGCGGGCAGGGGCAGGCTTTCCCGCCGCCGGCCGCTGCTGCGCCACTGCCGCCATTCTCATCGGCGCTTCCCGCCGCGCCACCGCCTGGCCAAGCCAGTCCAGCCCCGACGACGCAGTCTGCCTTGCCAGAGCTGAAAACGCTGCCGCCGGCCATTGCCGCGAGCCTGGCGCGGCTGGCCGGCATCCCGGCCGGGTCCAACGCGCCGGCGGCCGAGTCCGATCCGCAAGGCCGGCCACATCCGCCGGCGGGCGAGGAACGCTAACCCGAGCCGGCCGATTGCCAGACAATTAGGGACGTCACCGATCGTCAGGCTTTCTGGCGGTCGAAGGACTTGCTAGGCTCAGGGTCCGCGCGCACTTTTCTCCGACCGCCGAGCGAGGGTTCCATGGCCATCGACGAGCCATCCGCCAAGCCGACCGACGCCAGCCGCGCTCCGGTGCGCATGTCCAGCTATACCTTGAGCGTGCGCGATATCGGCCGCTGCTCGGACTTCTATCAGAGCAGCATCGGGCTGCAGGTGCTCGATCGCGGCGAGGACCTGGCGGTGCTCGGCGTCAGCGGTGTGCCGCTGTTGCGCCTGGAGCAGCATGCGGACTCGATGCCTGATGATCCGAAGGCGGCGGGCCTGCACCACCTGGCGTTTCTGATGCCGACACGGCGCAATCTTGCCGATTGGTATCGCCACTCGCGCCAGATCGGCTTGACCATCACCCGCACCGGCGATCACCACGTCAATGAGGCGCTCTACTTCGATGATCCGGAAGGCAATGGCTGCGAGTGCTACGCGGATCGGCCTGTGACCCACTGGCAGTGGGATGCCGACGGCAAGGTCTACATCCCGACCACTCCGGTCGACTTGGACAACCTGCGGCGCGACGAAAGTGCGCAAGTGATGGCCTGGCAAGCGCCCGGCGGCCTGCGCATCGGCCACATCAACCTGCGGGTCGGCGACCTCGACGCCTCCGAGACGTTCTATTGCAATCTGCTCGGTCTGGACCACACCTGCCGGCGCGAGGCGATGACCTTCATGTCGAGCGGCCGCTACCACCATCACATGGCAGCCAACATCTTTACCAGCCGTGGCGCCGGCCGCCGGGACGATGCGCGCGCCGGGCTTGTCTGGTTCGCCTTCGAGCACGACCACCGCTTCGATGCGGCGGCGGCCCGCGATCGGTTGCGGCGCGCCGGTGCGCCGGTCACCGAGCTTGATGCCGGATTCGAAACGCGCGACCCCTGGGGAACGCGCGTGCGCGTCGTCCGTGCCTGACCGGGGCCACCGACGTCGTCATCCTCGGCGCTCGACCGGCCGCACGCGCTCGTCTGGCGCGGGTGTAATCGCGCTGGGATCAACAGCCGCGAAGCGCCCAAGCGCTTTGTCAAAATCCATATCCAACGTCAGCGGTTTCTCGGGCTTCGTCTTTCTTGCCATCGGTTAGCTCGCCAGCATGCGTTTCAGCTTGGTGATGGCCGCGCCCGGCGCCGTCAGCACCGGCACGTTGAGGCGGGCGGCCACCACGTCTTGCGCCCGCGAGGTGGAGAAGTGCGCGAGAATGACCGCGTCGCAGCCTTCAAGGTTATGCGCGGCATCGGCCAGCAGGCGGTTGTGCTCGGCGACGTCGCCGCGCACCACGGCATGCATCGCCGCGCTGACACAATGCGTCTTGATCTGGGCGCTGATCCCCCGGCTTGCGGCCAGGTCACGGAACTCCTGTTCGAGGCCAGCCACGGCGAATGACGCGGTCGCCAGCATGCCGATGCTGCGGCCGTGCTCGAGGGCCGCCTCGAACATCGCCTCGTTCGGCTTCAGAACCGGCATGGTGTTGGCCCGCTGCACGCTTTCGATCGCCTCGCCGAATGCCGAGCACGTATAGAGAATGGCGTCGGCGCGGCAGACCTTGGCGTAATCGGCCAGCCGCACGATCCGGTCGGCCAGCGGCGCGGTCAGCTCGGCCGTCTTGCCGCGGTCATGGAACAGCGACTCATCGAGGATGTTGGCGCGATCGGCTTCCGGCCACAGCCGCTTGAAAGCATCCTCGACGGGCTGCATGGCGATGGGGGACACGTGGATCAGGGCTATGCGCGGCGCCATGTCGGTCAATCCTTCCTGAAGAGTGCTGGCCTTCCTGAAGAGTGCTGGCCTTCCTGAATTGTGCTGGCGCCGTGCACGGAGGACTCACTGGGTCCCTCGCCGCGGCCCCACTCATGGGGTAGGCCCACTCATAGGGTAGGCTATTGCCGCGACGCCCAATGTGTCAAAGTCGGCGTGATCGACAAAGCCCGCGCTCCCCTGCAAAGGGCCTGCGATCATGCGTGGCGAACGAGCAAGGACCGGTCCCATGGCAACCCGTATCTGCGTCATTTCCCCGACCACGCGCGTCGCCCCGGATGTGGCGGAGGCGTTCCAGGCGCTGTGGCCGGAGGCCGAACTCGGGCAGATCGTCGATGACACGGTTTACCAGGATGTGCTCGGCCACAAGCTCGGGCTGACGCCGGCCATCAAGGCGCGTGTGCTGGCGCTGCTGCGGCAGGGTGAGGCTGCCGGCGCCAAGGCGATGCTGTTCACCGGCTCGATCTTTGGTGCGCTGATCGAGGAGCTGCGCACTGGGGTGTCCGTACCGGTGGTGACGTCGTCGCAGGGCCTGATCGAGGAGATATTCGCTGCTCCCTGCGAGGCGCCATCGCCCCGGATCGGCGTGCTGTCGACGGTGGCCCAATCGATCGTCGACCTGCGGCGCGACATTGCCCGCTACGCCAAGCCGCGCAAGCTCGACTACACGATCACGCAGCATGTCGCCGCGGAGGCGCGCCCGCTGTTCGAGAACGGGCAGCGCGCCGAGCACGATCGCATCGTGGTCGCAGCCTGCGAGCGCATGCACGATGTCGATGTGCTGGTGCTGCCGCAGTTTTCGCTCACCAGCGCGCATTTAGCGGTCCCGCGGATGCCTGGCCGCATCGTGCTGTGCGCGTCGCGATCCTCGATCGGGCTGCTGCGACGGCTGGCGGGGTGAATCGCAGCGTCGTTGGCACCCCTCGGCGATGGCGGGTACGAGAGCATTTTCCGCCAGAGTGGGCACCGGTTTGGCGTAGAAAATCCGACAAACAAAGGACTAGAGCGAATTCCACGTGGTTTGGATCAGGCCGGCATCGTCAATCCAGCCGACGCAAGGGCGAACGTCGGACAGGTCGTTGCGTTCGGCAGGTCCCAGAGGGTAAGCTGCCATCATCCGGAGCGTCCGCGCAGGCCGAACGATCGGCAGCCCGTGACCCCTTGCAGACTCTAAGCAACGGCTTCCTGCACGCGACTGGTATTCGCGTGGCCATCCAGGAAAGATGTTTGCGTGCTCTCAACCCGTTCTTACGCAACGCGCAGCTCGGTCATCATGCCGGTGGCCATGTGGTATAGATGATGACAGTGCAAGAACCATTGGCCCTTTACTGATCACTCACCGTCTCGCGATTGACGTTGCGTTGTCTCAACCATCGAGCCGCAAATGCAACGCGGCGAGGTTGCCGTCCACCCTCAACTCTTGCTGTACATGATGTTCAACGAACCATCCACGTCGCTTCGAACGAGGCTACCAATGTCGGCGCAATGCGGCAGATTCTGCAGCGCAACTAAGATAAGTCCTTCATCTCCCGCGCAGAACCAGTGCGGGCAAAACGCTGGGACAAGAAGAATGTCGCCACGGACGATCGGTCGGGGAGACGCTTCGCTTCCGCAGCCCGCCTTGCCAGCCCCGTCCTGGACGATATAGAGATGCCAGAAAGAATGGACGTGGGGTGACGTCTGCTCTCCCGGGCGTACGACCTGCACAGCAAGGGACAGCCCCGGCGTCACGGTGCCTGGAGAACCGCCGGGCGTTTCTAGGGCAAGGGTGCCTCGCTCCCCGTGCGGAGCAGTTTGCAATGCCCGACTTATTTTTGCCCAGGGCCAGAACACGGGACCAGCTGGCGGCCGCAAAGATCGCGCAAGATAATCCTCGAACAAGATTATACGACCTTCCTCGGCTTGCTGGTCTTCCGCTTCTGCCATCACGCGCGATGCCGTCATGCTGCAACCCTCGCTGTTGCGTAGATCTGGAAGAGTTGGTCTGTCGCGATCGCCGGTCATTGGGAGCTTGAAGAACAACGCTACACCTTGCAACAGCGCACTCATTACAGCAAGGTATGATAAGGCATTTCTGTAATCATTTAGTCATATGATGCCGGAACCTGTCGGCCTGCTGCAACGAAACTCGGTTGAGACTTCTGCAGTGCGGTCCTCCCGCTGGCGCGGAGTGCGCCCAAGCGAGAAGGCCGGACTTGCGCGTGTTTGTTGGGTGACTCTGCCTCGCCCGCTGCGGTCACTCGTGGCAGCCGCAATCGCCGCGACGTTCTACGCCGCAAGACATCTACCTCATTTTGTTGTTGCTCGGATCGCGGCGGACAAGATTCTGAGTGAGTTGCGCGCCTGTCGATCAGCTACGTTTGAATGGAGCATCACGTCCCGCGAAGGCAATGGAGGGAGACCCAGTTGCTTCCCGACGTCGATTACACCGGGGGGCGCCACGCGGCGCCCAAGCGCGGCCACGGCAAGGCCGGCGGAGACAGCGGCTCCGATTGTCGCGATGCCACCGCCAACAAACACTTCCATCCATGGGATCCCAGCCGTCTCCAGGGTGGTGACCGCCATCTCGCGAACGCTGCAGGGCTCGGCCTGAGTTGCCAATCGCAATTTCTCGCCCGCATGATGCTCGAAATCCTGCGATGCCATCCACCCGAATTCTTCTTCAAGGATCACCTCGGCACCGCGGCGCCGGTTGTCATGTCGCAGCACGATGGCAGCGTCGAGGAGGCCGCGACTGAACTCGGCAAGGATGTCGCGCGAAGCGGACACATGCATCTCCAGTACCAGATTAGGGTCCGAACCATTTATGCGCTTCAGCAACAACGGCAGCTCGGCGCCGACGACGTGGTGGCTTATCCCAACCACCAATTTGCGCTGCTTAGCCGAGAAGGAACCCAAGGCCCCTTGATGGGCCGCAATCAAGCTACGAGCGGGGGCAAGGAAAATGTTGCCTTCCGCCGAGAGCCGCACTAGGCGAGGTGTGCGCTCGAAAAGGTGCCGACCGAGTTCGTTCTCCAAACGCTTGATCTTCACGCTCACAGCAGACTGAGTCGTATCCATTGCTTCTGCGGCTCGCGTGAAGCTTTTCAAATCGGCGACCAGCACAAAGGCTTGCACCGCTTCCACATCCAAGGTTCGCATGTCGATAGTCATTCGCGACTGTGATTACTGAAATAGCATTTCATATTATTTTCGCATGAGCAAGGGACCGCCCCGAGAGCAATCCCTGGGCACTCTTAGTAGTAACGGCGGTGCCTGGAGGCCCTCCGTAGTCTCCAACACAGCCAACGCAACGTTGGGGAAGCGCAATGAAGCACGTGACGAGGCGAGCGTTCGCCCTCATCACACTGTTCACGACAGGGTGCCTCTCGCTGCCTTCCTATCCTCGGCAGCTTCATTCTCGGTGGTGCCGGAGGCGCGGTGTTTGCAATCATCTACAATCGCCTCGCTCCACGAAGCTGAAGCGGGCTCGTGATTTTCCTGCAGGCCCCCCGAATGACCGCTCCTGTGGCGCATCTCGAACGTAGAACATCGAGAGACCTGACACCAGCGACGTGGGCGCGACCGGAGGGTCAGCGGACGTGCGGGGTGGAGCAGCGGAGTCGTGGCACCGAACGAGCGGGCCTGACAGGCGCACGCCGACTCACTTCTGCAGCCAGCGATAGCGCACCGGCCGGCCGCTCATGCTCTCGCTCGCGGCAAGGATCGAATTCACGTCGAGCCCGTAGTGGCCATACAGCTCCTTGATCGAGCCCGACTGGCCGAAGTGCTCGACGCCGAGCGCGCGCACGCGATGGCCCAGCACGCCGCCGATCCAGGACAGCGCCTCCGGATAGGCATCGCAGATCGTGACAATGCCGGCATCGCGCGGCAGGAGCGACAGCAGGTTTTCAACATGGGCCACGGCCGCCGCGTCGCCATGCTCGCGCGCGCGCTGCGCGCCGTGCCAGCCGGCCGACAGCCGGTCCGCCGAGGTGACCGCCAGGACACCGGCGCCGCGATTGTCTTCCGATAGAAGCCCGGCCGCTTCGATCGCCTCGGGCATCACCGCGCCCATCACCACCAGGGCGACGCGCGTGGCCGCATCCGGCCGGCGCAGCCAGTAGCCGCCGTTGATGATGTCGGCGCGCAACTCTTCTGTCATCGCGCGCAGCGGCTGCTCGATCGGGCGCGTCGACAATCGCAGATAGACCGACCCGCCCTTCTCGTCGCGATGCCAGCGCCGCTCCTGATCTTCCACGCCTTCACGTTGGATGTAATGGAACGCCCAGCCCATGATGGCATGCACTTCATCGACGTAGGCCGGCTCGAACGAGGCCATCCCATCCTGCGCCATGCCAATCATAGGTGTACTGATCGACTGATGGGCGCCACCTTCCGGCGCCAGCGTCAGACCTGCCGGCGTGCCGACCAGGATGAAGCGCGCATCCTGGTAGCAGGCATAATTCAGCGCATCGAGGCCGCGACAGATGAAGGGGTCGTAGACGGTGCCGATCGGCAGCAGTCGCTCACCGAACAGGGAATGCGACAGTCCGGCGGCGGCCAGCGTCAGGAACAGGTTCATCTCGGCGATGCCGAGCTCGATGTGTTGGCCTTTCGGCGCCATCTCCCAGCGCTGCGGGCTCATCAGTCCACGTGTCTTGAACAGATCCTCGCGGCTGACCATGGAGAACAGGCCGCGCCGGTTGACCCACGGCCCGAGGTTGGTCGACACCGTCACGTCCGGCGACGTCGTGACGATGCGATCCGCCAACGGGCCGCCGGCCTTGGCGATCTCGTCGAGGATGCGGCCGAAGCCGGTCTGCGTCGATGTCGTGCCTCGGGTATCGATCGCAGGCAGGTCGCCAACGGGGATTTGCGCGCCCTCGAGGCGCCGCCGTCCCTTGGCGTTGAATGGCACCCGCCGCAGAAAGCCCTCGACCTCGGCAGCCGGCAGGGCGAGGCCCGCGAAGCGCTCCCACTCTTCGCCCTGGTTGATGCCCTGGGCGGCGCGCAACTCCTGCAGCTGCGTCTTGTTCATCAGGCCGGCGTGATTGTCCTTGTGCCCCTGGAATGGCAGGCCGAAACCCTTGATGGTATAGGCGATGAAGCAGACCGGCTGGTCGCTCGGCGCGCTCTCGAACGTCTCCAGGATCAGCTCCAGATCGTGGCCGCCGAGATTGGTCATGAGACGCGCCAACTCGGCATCCGAACGCCGCGCGATGATCGCCAGCGTGTCGGCATGCGCCTCGAGATCCTTCTCCAGCTCGCGCCGCCAGGCCTTGGCGCCCTCGAACACCAGCGCCGAATAGAGCTGGTTGGGGCAATCGTCGATCCAGCGCTGCAGGTGCGCGCCGCCGGGTTCGGCGAAAGCTGCCTGCAGCAGCTTGCCGTATTTCAGCAGCAGCACCTTCCAGCCGAGGTTCTCGAACAGGCCGGCGACTTTCATGAACAGCTGATCGGAGACCACCGAGTCGAGGCTCTGTCGGTTGTAATCGACCACCCACCAGCAGTTCTCGAGCCCGTGCTTCCAGTATTCCAGCAGCGCCTCGTGGATGTTGCCTTCGTCGATCTCGGCGTCACCCATCAGCGACACCATGCGGCCCTTGCCCCAGTTTTTCGACCAGCCCTTGGCGTGCACGTAGTCCTGGATCAGGCTGGCGAAGCCCGTCTGCGCCACGCCGAGGCCGACCGAGCCGGTGGAGAAGTCGACGTCGTCCTTGTCCTTGGTGCGCGAGGGGTAGGCTTGCGCGCCGCCGAAGCCGCGGAAATTCTTCAGCTTGTCCAGGCTCTGGTTGCCGAGCAGATATTGGATGGCATGGAACACGGGGCTGGCGTGCGGCTTCACCGCGACGCGATCCTCCGGCCGCAGAATATGGAAGTAGAGCGCCGTCATGATGGTCAAGAGCGAGGCCGACGACGCCTGGTGGCCGCCGACCTTCAAGCCGTCGCCACGGTCGACCTCGTGGTTGGCGTGGTGGATCATGTAGGTCGACAGCCAGAGCACCTTGCGCTCCAGCTCGCGCAGCATTTTCAATATGTCGGCTCTGGTCTCGTCGTGCACCTGCGGTCCGTCCATCAGTGATTGCCTCCCGGATTGCCCTTGACTTCGACCTCGAAGCCGGCCGCCTGCAACCTGGCGATGGTGCCATCGAGATGGGCGCGGTCGCGCGTTTCGATCACGACATCGAGGATCGCGACCTTGGCCGGCAGGTCGGTGAAGACGCGCTGGTGATAGACCTCGAGAATATTTGCCTCCGCCTCCCCGATCAAGGCCGCGACGCGGGCGAGCTGGCCGGGCTTGTCGGACAGATCGACCGACAATTGCGACAGGCGGCCCTCGCGGGCGAGTTCTCGTGTCAGCACGCTCGCCAGCAAACGGTTGTCGATGTTGCCGCCGCTGAGCACGAGCCCGACTTTTCTGCCCTTGAACCGTGCGGCATCGGCCAGGACCGCGGCCAGGCCAGCGGCGCCGGCCCCCTCGACCACCGTCTTCTCGATAGAGATCAGTAGGCTGACTGCACGCTCGAGCTGTGCTTCGCTGACCAGCACGATGTCGTCGACATGCGCCCGCACCAGCTCGCTCGTGATGCGCCCCGGCGCCTTGACGGCGATGCCCTCGGCCAGCGTGTCGCCGCGCATCGGCAGGCTCGCGCCCTTGATGGCGTTGTACATCGATGGATAAAGCGCGGCCTGCACGCCGACCACCTTGATCGCCGGCTTGATCGCCTTGGCGGCCATCGCCACGCCGGAAATCAACCCGCCGCCGCCGACCGGGACCACCAGCACGTCGAGCTCGGGCACCGCCGCCAGCATCTCGTGCGCGATCGTGCCCTGCCCGGCAATGACCAGCGGATCGTCATAAGGATGAATAAAGACCAGGTCGTGCTTGCCGCCATGGCTGATGGCGAAGTTGGCGGCCACTTCGAGCGTCGTGCCGATCTGGATGACGGTGGCGCCGTGGCCGCGCGTGTTCTCGACCTTCACGATCGGCGTCGCTTCGGGCATGACGATGGTGGCGGGAATGCCGAGGCGGCGCGCATGATAGGCGACGCCCTGCGCATGATTGCCGGCCGACATGGCGATGACGCCGCGCCGGTGCTCCTGCGGCGATAGAGCCAGCAGGCGGTTCAGCGCGCCGCGCTCCTTGAAGGATGCCGTGAACTGCAGGTTTTCGAATTTTAGCCAGATCTCGCAACCGAAGATCGCCGACAGCGTGCGGCTGTGATCGAAGTCCGTATTCAGAATAACACCGGCCAGGGCGGCGGCGGCCCTTTCGATGTCGGCGGGCGTCAGGATCGGCGTGGTCGGGGCGTCCGGGCTGGTCATGGTGATGGCCTCTGCGGCCCCGATGCAGGAGCACGCGCACTATAACGGCGCTGCATCCAAAATTCCTGCCAATCTCACTTGTTTTCAACCGAACCAATGGCATATCCTGCTGAGTTCCAGCTCTAACATGACATCTTCTGCCAAAAACTATGGACAATATCGACCGTCGCATCCTCGGCGAGCTGCAGCGCGACGCCCGCGTCTCGAATGTTGCGCTGGCTGAGCATGCCGGGCTCTCGCAAAGTCCCTGCTTGCGGCGCGTGCGCCTGCTCGAAGAGGCCGGCGTCATCCGCGGCTATGCCACGCTTGTTGATCAGACCAAGGTTGGCCTGCCGGTCAGTGTCTTCGTCTCGGTGAAGCTCGAGAAGCAGCGCGAGGAGGCGCTCAACCGCTTCGAGCAGGCCGTGCGCGACTGCCCCGAGGTGCTGGAGTGCTACCTGATGACCGGCCCGCGCGACTACCTGTTGCGCGTCGTCGCCCGCGACCTTGCCGATTACGAGCGCTTTCTCAAGGAGACGCTGACCCGTATCGACGGCGTCGCCAGCATCGAATCGAGCTTCGCCCTGGCGCAGGTCAAACACACCACGGCGTTGCCGATCGGCGAGGCGTAGGTACTGATGCCCCACTTGTCGAAGCCTGTGGCATGGCCGAGCAATTCATGGCAGCCTCGATGCTGCCGGCGCTGTTGTGTCTCACCCATGCAACCTGCGGTTCGGCGAAAGGCAGGGAGGAACATCACCATGAAAAGAGCCACGCTGTTGGCGATGATTGCCGCTTGCGTCGTCCTCGCTCCGGCCGGCGCCGCCGATGCGGCGGATTGCCGGGCCAAGATGACCGGTATCGGCGAGGGATACGGCTTGTTCGCGGGCGCCACGCAGCAAGCCCAGGCCGCCGCGACCGCGGAATGGCAAACCAAGGTCGCCAGCCGCCATGGCAAGCGCTTCGCCGCCATGGACAAGGCGGGTTCCGTGCGCTGGGACTGCACGCCAAATCCCGTCGCGAAGGCCAACTGCACAGTTACGGCGCGGCCCTGTCGCTGATCGCCGGCCCTGGCGTCATCTCGTCTCCGAAGGGCCGGGGTGGGCGCGAGGCAAGCGGGTCGGTTATTGCGAGACGGGAAACTCGTCAGCGATCGAAACGGTAGGCTCGAGCCTCCCGTTTCTCTTGTGTCTTCGCCCGCCCCTCCGATAAAAGCGGGCTCGGGCAGCAACCGCGAAAAGGAGAAGGACGATGGCCAAGGTCGCTTGGATTGGGTTGGGCGTGATGGGCTACCCGATGGCCGGTCACGTCGTGAAAAAGGGCGGGCACGATCTGGTCGTCTACAATCGGACGGCGGCCAAGGCGGCGGCCTGGGTCGAGGAATATGGCGCCGGGCGTACCGCGGCGACACCGGCCGAAGCCGCCAAGGGCGCCGACTACGTCTTTTGCTGCGTCGGCAACGACAACGATCTGCGCTCGGTGACCACGGGCCAGGACGGCGCTTTCGCCGCCATGGGCAAGGGCCAGATCTTCATCGACAATACAACGGCCTCGGCCAATGTCGCGCGCGAGTTGTACGCCGCCGCCAAGGCCAAGGGCTTCGACTTCCTCGACGCCCCGGTGTCGGGCGGCGAAGCCGGTGCCAAGAACGGTGTGCTCACCGTGATGATCGGCGGCGACCAGGCCGTCTATGAGCGTGCCAAGCCGGTGATCGATCACTATGCCCGCATGGCGACGCTGATCGGTCCGCCAGGCTCGGGCCAGCTCACCAAGATGGTCAACCAGATCTGCATCGCCGGCCTCGTCCAGGGCCTGTCAGAGGGCATGCATCTGGCGCAGAAGGCCGGCCTCGACATTGCCGCCGTGATGGAGACCATCTCCAAGGGCGCTGCCGGGTCGTGGCAGATGGACAACCGCTGGAAGACCATGCGCGAGGGCAAGTACGACTTCGGCTTCGCCGTCGACTGGATGCGCAAGGACCTGGCCATCTGCATGGACGAGGCGCGCCGCAACGGCGCCAGCCTGCCGGTCGCCGCCCTGGTCGATCAGTTCTACTCGGAAGTGCAGAAGATGGGCGGCAGCCGCTGGGATACCTCGAGCCTGCTGGCGCGGCTGAATCATGCGGATAAGAAGTGAGGGAGTAGGGAGTGGGGAGTAGGGAGTAGGCAGAAAGGGTCAGCTGTCGAATGTTTGATCCGGCTACTGCCCACTCCCTACTCCCCACTCCCTACTCCCCACTCCCTTCTTGCCGAAAATTAGGAACACTGAGAGTGCATCCATGATCCGTGGCCAGCAAGACATCGGCAAACTGCAGGATCGGCGCGAGGCTATCCGCTGGCTCGCCGACCGCAACGCCGTGTTCAAGTATCTCGGTGTCGAGATCGTCGAAGCGGGGCCGGGCCGCACCCGCTTCCGCATGACGGTGCAGCCCGAGCACGCCAACAGCTTCGACTATTTCCATGGCGGACTGATCTTCACGCTCGCCGATCTGACGTTCGGCTTCACCTGCAACGCCGCCGGCCAGCGCGCCGTGACGGCCAGCGCCAACATGGAGTTTCTGGCCCCCGTCGAGTTGGGCGACCGCATCCTGTCCGAGGCGATCGAAGTGCATCGCGAGGGCCGCACCGGCCTCTACGACGTGCGCATTTGGCGCGAGATCGACGACGTCACCGTGGCGATGATTCGCGGGCGCATGCGCATTGTCGGCCGCAATTCCGCGTAATCGCCGCCGCGCCGCATGGTCCGGGCCGTTGGCGCCAGAATCGTATCCCCGTCTTTGGCGAGGCGAATCCGCGGCGCACGCCCACCCACACCTTGCGACCGCGCGGATCATTGACTCGCTTCCGCCCCCATCCTAGGCTTATTGTTCGCACATGCGAAGAAGCTGGTTGTGCAATGGCCTCGGCGTGACGGACTTGACCAATATCGACTGGTATTGGCGGCTAGTGTGCAGCGCACAATACGGGACGGCACGTTGGCGGCTCGGAGAGGGCTGGGGAGCGTTTCTCATATGAAGGTACTGGTGCCGGTCAAGCGCGTGGTCGACTACAACGTCAAGATTCGCGTCAAGACCGACGGCTCGGGTATCGAGCTGGCCAACGTCAAGATGTCGATGAACCCGTTCGACGAGATCAGCATCGAAGAAGCGGTGCGGATGAAGGAGAAGGGCACGGCCAGCGAAGTGGTCGCCATCTCGATCGGTTCGGCCAAATCCCAGGAAACGATTCGCACCGCGCTGGCGATCGGCGCCGACCGCGGCATCCTGGTGGAGACGCCGGAGGGGACCAACGTCGAGCCGCTCGCTGTCGCTAAAATCCTCAAGGCGATCGTCGCCACCGAGCAGCCCGATCTGATCGTCCTCGGCAAGCAGGCGATCGACGACGATTGCAACCAGACCGGCCAGATGCTGGCGGCGCTGCTGGGGTGGCCGCAAGCCACCTTCGCCTCCAAGATCGTCATCGAGGGCCGGCAACTCGCCGTCACCCGCGAGGTCGATGGCGGCCTGGAGACGATCAAGATCAATCTGCCGGCCATCGTCACCACGGATCTGCGGCTCAACGAGCCACGCTACCCCTCGCTGCCCAACATCATGAAGGCGAAAAAGAAGCCGCTCGACGTGAAGAAGCCCGAGGAGCTGGGTGTCGACATTGCGCCCCGGCTCAAGGTGCTGACGACCGCCGAGCCGCCGACGCGCAAATCCGGCGTCAGGGTTGCTAACGCCGCCGAGCTGGTGGCCAAGCTCAAGAATGAAGCGGGGGTGATCTGATGACCGTTCTGCTTCTCGCTGACCACAACGGCAAGTCGCTGGGCAGCGCCACGGCCAAGGCGCTGACTGCGGCCAAGGCGCTGGGCGGAGACGTGCACGTATTGATCGCCGGCGCCGATTGCCGCGCGGTCGCCGAGGCCGCCGCCAAGCTGCAAGGCGTCGACAAGGTGCTGCTGGCGGAGGCTCCGCATCTGGCTCCTCAGTTGGCCGAGGACATGGCGGCGCTGATCGTGCCACTGATGGCCAATCACGACACGCTGGTCTCGGCCTCGACGGCGTTCGCCAAGAACATCCTGCCGCGCGTCGCCGCCATGCTCGACGTCATGCAGATTTCCGACGTCACCGCCGTTAAATCGGCCGATACCTTCGAGCGGCCGATCTACGCCGGCAATGCCATCCAGACCGTGCAATCCAGCGAAGCCAAGAAGGTCATGACGGTGCGGACGGCCACCTTCCAAGCCGCGGGGGAAGGCGGCGCGGCTGCGATCGAATCGATCTCGGTGGCGGCGGCAACCGGGCTTTCGACGTTCGAAAAGGCCGAGCTGTCCAAATCCGACCGGCCCGAGCTGACGGCCGCCAAGATCGTCATCTCGGGCGGCCGCGGCATGGCGAACGGCGAAAACTTCAAGACCTACATCGAGCCTGTGGCCGACAGGCTGCGGGCCGCGGTCGGCGCCAGCCGGGCCGCCGTCGATGCCGGCTACGTGCCGAACGAGTATCAGGTGGGCCAGACTGGCAAGGTGGTGGCGCCGGAGCTTTATATCGCGGTCGGCATCTCGGGCGCCATCCAGCATCTGGCCGGCATGAAGGACTCCAAAGTGATCGTCGCCATCAACAAGGACGGCGAGGCGCCGATCTTCCAGGTGGCCGACTACGGGCTGGTGGCGGACCTGTTCCAGGCACTGCCGGAACTCGATGCCGAGTTGAAAAAAGTGGGTTATTGAGAGCGGTCGCTCAACAGCGCAGCGCGATCGTTCGCGCCAACAGGGACACGATGCACATGGACGCGATGACAAAATCGAAGTCCTCGACCGGCGAAAAGCGGGCAGCGCTGCCCGACAAGATCCGCAAAGTCGGGATTATCGGCGCCGGCCAGATGGGCAACGGCATCGCCCACGTGGTGTCGCTGGCGGGCTATGACGTCGCCATCAACGACCTCAAGAAGGATGCGGTCGACAAGGCAATGGCCAGCATCGCCAAGAACATGACCCGGCAGGTGTCGCGCGGCCTCGTCAAGGACACCGACATGCAGGCCGCCTTGCAGCGGATCAGCTATGCGGCGGCCTTCGAGAATCTCGGCGACTGCGACCTGGTGATCGAGGCCGCCACCGAGGAGGAAAGCGTCAAACGCAAGATTTTCGCCGAACTCACGCCCAACCTGAAGCCGAGCGCGCTGGTGGCCTCCAATACGTCATCGATTTCGATCACGCGGCTGGGGGCCTCGACCGATCGGCCGGAACGCTTCATCGGCATGCACTTCATGAATCCGGTACCGCTGATGCAACTCGTGGAGCTGATCCGCGGCATCGCCACCGAGGACGACACGTTCGCTTTGGCGCGCGGCTTCGTCGACACCCTCGGCAAGACCATTGCCGTGTCGGAAGATTTCCCCGCCTTCATCGTCAACCGCATCCTGCTGCCGATGATCAACGAAGCGGTCTACACGCTATATGAGGGCGTCGGCACGGTCGATGCCATCGACAAGGCATTGCGGCTTGGCGCCAACCACCCGATGGGGCCGCTGGAGCTGGCCGACTTCATTGGTCTCGACACCTGCCTGTCCGTGATGCAGGTGCTCTACGAGGGGCTGGCCGACAGCAAATATCGGCCATGCCCGTTGCTGGTGAAGTACGTCGAGGCTGGCTGGCTCGGGCGCAAGACCCAGCGCGGATTCTATGATTATCGCGGCGACAAGCCGGTGCCGACGCGGTAGCGCATTTTCCGCCAAAGTGGGCGCCGGTTTGGCTTGGAAAATGCGACAAACAAAGGACTAGCGCGTGAGGGGCGCTCCTGCGCGCCCCGCATAACGCCACGTTTTTTTATGCCGCCCGCCGCATGTGCTGGCCGGCGTTCTGGCTGCACAAAGCCTCGGCGATCGCTTCCACGGCGCGGCTCCAATCCTGTCCGGCATCGGCACTGGCGCTCAATCCGAACGCACCGAGGGCATCGGCTGCGTTGCCGCCATCCCTGAAAATCCGTGCGCTGACCTGGCGGGCAACGCCGATAGCCTGATGCCACTGCATGGGGTTGATGTGTTCGCGCGACATGGACTGCCTCAATCCTGTTGAACTGTTTTGTTTACTGCGCGGCTTGCTGCCCGGGAGGCAGGCAGGCAAGCGCATCCAGCACCTGAGCGTCGCTACGCAAAACCGGTGATGCGATGCCTTTGAAGAGAGCGATTGTCTCGCGCCGGATACGCTTGCCGTCTGTCGGGGAGGTATCGCAGATCCACGCTGGCCTGCGCCCTCCCAATTCCTGTTCCCCGTCAACTGTGCCGTGCCGTCCCCGCCGCGGGGCTGGCTACCGGCGCCGCTTTACGCTGCTTGACGCTACCTAGAACGCCACCAATCACCTCATGCAACGCACGCCACGAACCGCTATCGATGTCACTCATGACACTTGCCTCACTGTAACACTGCCTCACTTGCAACACGGGCATCAATGCAGCACGGGTTTATCTGAACGCGAGGGACGCACGGCAACCGACCCAACGGCCTGACGCAACCTGGAACTGAACTGTTGGGGCACGGACTGATGCGACAACGCTGGTGAACTTGGACGCATGGACGCAACAGACTGAACTGGCATCAAGGAAGCGAGCCGCTCAGCGAGACGCATGGACACTTTCGCTCGGGCGGCTCGCCGCATGTTGTGGAGCATGCAGGCCAGCATGCTCTTTAGGGACGAACCACGCGGGAACTCGACAAGACGCAACGCGACGCAACGCTGAACCGAACCCTGGACTTGGGCGGCCGCCAGATACGCGGCGGCGTTGGTGCCAGTGGGCTGTTTGCCGGCGGGACGCGAGACACCGGCAAGCCGGTTCCGCCAGGGAAACACCTGTACAACTGGGTTACGCATGACTGTGTTCAACCGCCCACCCGTTAACTTTTTGTTTACTGGTTCGCTTTGTGTTCCGCGAACAAGGGAGAATTAATCGTGATAATGCGGCAACACCTGGGCGCTGAATCGACGGACCTGAGGTATTTCGCTGAAGGTCGGTTCAGAAATGCCACGTTTGGGCATAAGGCCGCCGCCGCCGGTCTCGATGCCATTCAAGTCATTGATATAGTGTCCTAAAACGTCAGTACCGCGGAGCCGCGGCAAATGCCGACTTGAGGCAGCCAGCGACCAAAGCGAGCGAAATCACTGCATTCCAGCCGGCGAACGACAGGCCGAAAAGGCGCCAGGCGGCTTCATCGCAGCGCACGGGCGTCGAATTTTGCAGCGACTTCATGAAATCCGCCGCCGAGCCACCGATGGCTTGCGATGTCGCGCAGGTGCTGGGGCCGGCCCAGAATTTCCATTCAGCGCCCGCCTGATAGACGCCGAGGCCTGCATTGACGAGGAAAAACAGGGCCACAGCCAGGAAAACAAGGACCGCCCAGCGGTTGCAACCTGCGCTGAGCAGCACCAGGCCGGCAAACAGGCAGGGCACGCCGGCATAATAAGCGTAGCGCTGCTGCAGGCACAGCGGGCAGGGCGCATAGCCGCCGATGTGCTCGAAGCCGAGTGCAGCCAGGATGACCGCCAAGGCGAGAAACAGCATCGCGCCACCGGCCTGGTAGGCCTCGGCGGTGGTCGAGATGCGCATGGCGGGCGAGGTCATGGCGGGCTGTGGTCCACGGTGCTTCAGAACAGATATTTGATGGCGACAAAGCCACCGACGAGGCAGACGACGAACACCGTTGTCACCAGGGTCAGGCGGCGCTCGATGAAGTCGCGGATCGGCTCGCCAAAAAAGTAGAGCAACGCCGCCACCAGGTAGAAACGCATGGCCCGGGCAACGATGCTGGCCAGGATGAACGGTACCAGGCTCATCTGGAAGGCGCCGGCGGCGATCGTCAGTACCTTGTAGGGGAAGGGCGTCCAGCCCTTGGCGATCAGGATCAACACGCCCCACTCCCTGAACAGGGTGGCCGCGTCCTGGAACTTGCCGCCGTAGCCGTAGAGCCTCAGAATCGGCTCGCCGACATATTCGAATAGGAAAAAACCGATCGCATAGCCAGCAATGCCGCCGATCACCGAGCCAACCGTGGCGATGCTCGCGTACCACCACGCCTTGACCCGAGCCCCCAGGATCATCGGGATCAGCATGACGTCGGGTGGGATCGGGAACACCGAGCTTTCGATGAACGACACCCAGAACAGGGCTTGCGGTGCACGGGCATGGCCGGCGCTGCGCATCATCCAATCATACAGGCGTCGCATCATGAGGCCGGGTGGTAGACGGCGGCGGCGGCGCTGTCCATCCTTTCAAAGAAAATGGCGGGCGGAGCAGAAGCTCCAGCCCGCCAGGGTTACCCGGGGTGTCAGGGAGGAAAGGGTCGACGCCCCCAGGCAATGCCGTCAGCCGCAGGATGCGCCGTTGGTTGCCGGGCGGCGGGCCTGCGCGGTCTTGTGACCGAAGGCGCCGCGGACCGCGTTTTTCACCGCGGTGAAACCAGAGCCGAACAGTTGCCTGATGGCTGCGTTGCGCTCACGGTGTGCAACCATCATGATTTCGCGGATCCGCTCCGGGGTGACCTCGAACTCAGCTGGCTTGTGATGCATTGACATTTGAGTGCTCCTCATCTCAACTTCTGTTATGGCGACAACATATGCCCGTGGAATCGCCATTTCAAACGACATTCTCTCAAGAGAGACTTGAGGTAATCTCATGTCAAAGCCGATGCCGCCGCTGTCCGCGCTGCGCGCTTTCGAGGCCGCCGCGCGGCATCTCAGCCTGACGCGGGCGAGCGAGGAGCTGCACGTCACGCCAGCGGCACTGAGCCATCAGGTGCGCGGCCTGGAGGAGCTATTGGGCCTGCCGCTCTTCATACGCAAGGCGCGCGGCATCGAACTCACCGACGCCGGCCGGCTGCTGTATCCTGGCCTGCACGCCGGCTTTGGGCAGATCCGGCAGGCCGTCACCGCCCTCGAGCAGGTCAGCAACGATCGGGTGCTGGTGATCAGCGCGCCGCCGGGCTTCACCGCCAAGTGGCTGGTGCCGCGGATCTATCGCTTCCTTGCCGCCGAGCCCGAGATCGACACGCGCATCTCCGCGACGCTCGATTTCGCCACGTTCATGACCGATGGCGTCGACGCCTCGATCCGCAATCTGCTGATCGGCGGCCGGCACGACCCCGATCTCGTTGTCGAGCTGCTGTTCGAGCTGCGGATGTTTCCGGTGTGCAGCCCACGTGTCGCGGCTGAAGCAGGTTTATCGACCGCCGCCGACCTGGCCCATGTCGCACTGATCCACGACGACTCGCTGTCGGGGCGCGTCCAATTGCCGAACTGGGCGCAATGGCTGGCCGAAGCCGGCGTCGAGGGCATCGATCTCAGCCGCGGCCTGCGCTTCAACAGCGCCGACCACGCCATCGAGGCGACGGTGGAAGGTGCCGGCGTGCTGTTGGCGCACGGCGTCTTGGCCATGGATGATCTGCGGACGGGACGCCTGATCGCGCCGTTCGATGTGACGTTGGAGACCGGCCGCGGCTTCCACTTCGTCTGCCCCAAGGGTCACGAGAAGCGACCAAAGGTGCGGGCCTTTCGCGACTGGCTCAGGGCCGAGCGCGATCGCGCGATGCCTGGAGCCGCCACCACCGCCACGATCGTCAGCGTTCCCGTGCCGCCGCCACGAAGCTCGCCGACAGCTCGGCGACGATAGCGTTGAGGACGAAGCGGCCTTGGCCGCTGGCGCGGATACGTGGGCTTTCCGGCATGCGCTCGATCAGGCCGAGCCGCTCAAGTCCGGCGAGAGTTGCTTTGGCCGGCGCCAGGCCGCCAACTTCGGCCAATCGGTCCAGATCGAGCCCCTCGGTCAGTCGCAGCCCCATCAGCAGCATCTCGTCGGCCTGCTCCGCCCGGCTCAGCGCCACCAGGCCCGTGCGGCCATGGCCGTCCCGCTCCACCGCGGCGAGCCACTGCTCCGGCATGCGCAGGGTCTCGCTGGCGAACCGCGCTTCGCCGATCGGCAGCCGGCCATGGGCGCCGGGGCCGATGCCGGCGTAGGCGCCATAACGCCAATACAGCAGGTTGTGCCGCGAGCCCTCGCCGGGCCGGGCGTGATTGGAAATCTCATAGGCCGGCAGGCCAGCGGCCGCGGTCAGCTCCTGCGTGATCTCGTACAGCGCGAGTGCTGCGTCCGCATCAGGCACCACCAGCTTGCCGCTCGCATGCAGCGCGGCGAACGGCGTCTCGGGCTCGATGGTCAGCTGGTAGAGAGAGAGATGATCGCCGGCCAGCGCCAAGGCTTCGCTGAGCTCGACGCGCCAGGCCGCCGGGGTCTGGCCCGGCCGCGCATAGATCAGGTCGAAGGAAAAGCGCTGGAACGTTGCCCGCGCGATGCCGATCGCCGCCTTGGCCTCGGCCACCGAGTGAATGCGTCCGAGCCGCTTCAGTTGCGCATCATCCAGCGACTGCACGCCGAGCGAGACGCGATTGACGCCGGCGTCGCGGTAGCCGCGGAAGCGGCCGGCCTCGACGCTGCCAGGATTGGCCTCCAGCGTGATCTCGGCGTCCGGCGCCAGGCGCCAGTGGCGGGCGATGGCCTCGAGGATGGCTGCCACGGTTGCCGGCGCCATCAGCGAGGGCGTGCCGCCACCGAAGAAAATGCTGGAGACGGACTGCGGCCCGATCAGCGCGCGCGTATCCGCCAACTCGCCGATCAAGGCGCCGAGGTAGCGTGCCTCATCGACGCCGCCGTGCCGCACGTGACTGTTGAAATCACAGTACGGGCATTTCTGGGCGCAGAACGGCCAATGCACATAAACGCCGAAGCCAGGGCCCCGGCTCGATGCATCGCCGTCGGACGTTGGCGCGGTCGCGGACAGCATGGCGAACTGATACGCCGACCGGCGGCAAAAGGCACGTGGAGATGGGGGGTGGTCGCCGCCGCGCCATCCAGGCCCCCTGCATCCCGCGGCCCGGCGACGGGAGCCCGTGAAAACTGCCATGGTGCACCGCCGTTCGCGCGTCGCGCCACGGAGTGATCGAGGGTCGCGCGAAGCCGGGAAGCACGCGGTATTCAGCACGGCCGCGCAAGGCTTGCGAGAATTGGCATCGGATTTGCATTCCGGGTTACAGGACTAACGACACCTTACCAGCAAGCCAATTCTGAAGCGAAACAGATCGAATAACAGCAGGACTGTTCCAAATGATAGAAACGCGCAAATCCAACCGCCGGCGCGTCCTGAAGAGGGCGACCGCGCTGTTTCATAACAAGAATTCGATCATGGAATGCCAGGTCCGGGACATCTCCGACACGGGGTGTCGCTTACGAGTCAACGGGTCCCATCAATTCCCGCATGCGTTCACCCTGACCGTTGAATTGGACGGCCTGGAAGCGGATTGCCAGATTGTCTGGCGCAAGAGTTCCGACCTTGGCGTACGTTTTACCGGGTCACCCAGGAAAATTGCGCCAAAACGGCTGCAGGTCGTTCAATGCGTTCGCCCGGCGGCGCAGCCGGTGATGGCACGATTGGGCTCGTAGGCTGCTGAAAAAGGCCTGCAGCGAGGCTGTGCACCAAGCCAGGTGATTGGCTGCAGGCTCAGCGGCCGGCCGGTATCGTCGTGACCTCGCCGTTGACGACGGAAAGCGCCAGCTCGCCACTCTTCAAGCGCAGCGCGTCGGCGCCGAATAGATCGCGGCGCCAGCCCTTGAGCACGGCAATGTCCGGATTGGCCTCGCTGGCGATGCGTTCCAGGTCATCGGTATCGGCGATGAGGCGGGGAGCGACGCGGTGGCGCGCCGCCGCCGATTTCAGCAGCACACGCAATAGTTCGACGGTTGCCCCCACCTCGGGCGGCGGCGCGGTGCCGTGCGGCAGCGCCGGCACGGTGTTGGGATCACGCTCGAGGCCGCGCTTGACGGCATCGATGATCTCTCTCGCGCGCGATGATCGCGAGAAACCCTCGCTCAAGGTGCGCAGTTGCGAGAGCTGCTCGGGATTGGTCGGGGCCTGGTTGGCGATGTCATAGAGGGCTTCGTCACGCAGCACCCGGCCGCGCGGCACATCCTGCGATTGCGCCAGCCGTTCGCGCCAGGCGGCGAGTTCCATGAGCACGGCCAGCGCCTTGCGATTCTTGATCCTGAGCTTCAGGCGCTTCCAGGCGTCCTCGGGCTCCATCTCATAGGTGGCGGTATCGGTCAGCGTCGACATTTCCTCCTCGAGCCAAGGCGCACGGCTGGAACGCTCCAGCTCGTCCTTCAGCCGCAGGTAGATCTGGCGCAGATGCGTGACGTCGCCGAGCGCATAGACCAGTTGCTTCTCCGACAGCGGCCGGCGGCTCCAGTCGGTGAAGCGTGACGACTTATCGATGTCCTTGCCGGTCAGCTTCTTGACCAGGCTGACGTAGCTGACGCTTTCGCCGAAGCCGCACACCATGGCGGCGACCTGGGAGTCGAAAATCGGGTTCGGCATGCGGCCGGCCTGGCCATAGACGATCTCGATGTCCTGGCGGGCGGCGTGGAACACCTTGACGATGCTCGGGTTCGCCATCAGCGCCCAGAACGGCTCCAGGTCGAGACCATCGGCCATCGGATCGACGATGGCTTCGGCCTCGGGACCCGCCATCTGGATCAGGCAGAGCTTGGGATAAAAGGTCTGCTCGCGCATGAATTCAGTGTCGACCGCGACGAAGTCGGCGGCCGCCAGCTGATTGCAAACGCTCTCGAGCTCCTTGGTGGTCGTGATTACGTGCATCGTGCGCCCTATAGCGCACGCAATCGGCTTTGTCGCGGGACTTTGGCGCTGGTGCGATCGATTTTCAGCTTGTCGCCGTACCGCCGCCGCCTAGCCGGCGCAGTAGCGGATAAAGTATGCCGATCCCCAACCCGAAGGCGACGCCGTTGAGCAGGAAGCCGGTGCGCAGGCGCATGATATCGTAATCTTTCAGGAAGTCCGACAGGATGGGCGTGCCCCGGTAGTAAGGGAAGAATAGCCAGCTGCCGATCAACATCGGGCCGATCATGCCGAAGATGAGGCCCTTGAGCCAGCCGGGCATGCCGCCCATGCGTTCATAGAGGAACGCGAACAGCACGCCCCAGAGCCCGCCCCAGAACGACAGATTGACCAGACGCGGCACGTTGACCGGACCCACGCCGACGGCCTTGAGCAAGTCGGGCCAGAATACGACCGGGTTCATCGCTCAGGCTACATTCTGTGGTCGCGGTGGCGGCGGGCTGGTGATGACGCCAGCGTAGACAAGTATTGCGTACATGACCTGGTGAAAGATCACGACGCCGAGGGCGCCAGTGATGAATCCGAATACGATCTTGCTGACGGACGCGGGCATGGCGATTTCTCCCCCGTTGCATGGCATCCCCCGACGCCACTGCTCGAACAGTATCCGTCAAAATTCAGTCGACGTAAACGTCTGAGCGAAGATAAGCCCCATTTCCTGATGCGCGTCGTGACTTTTCGTCTATCATCGCGGTCCAGTCCGGCCAGAGAGGGTGAACCATGCCCATGCGTGCTCTTGTCCGCGTGCTCGTGTTGCTTGCCGCTGTTGGGGGCTTCCTCCTGCCGGCCGCCGCGCAGGACCGCTGCCTTGCCGTCGCCGAGGCGCCCTCGGGTGCAAAGGTGCATCGCGCCGCCATGCGCATGGCGCAGGCCAAAGCCCAAGAGGTGCGCATCACCTACTGGGGCCATTCGACCTTCATGCTGGAAAGCGCCGGCGGCGTGCGCATGGCGACCGACTACAACGACTACATCCGCCCCGTCCCCGTGCCCGACATCATCACCATGAACCGGGCGCACAACACGCACTATACCGATCATCCCGAGCCGGCCATCAGGCACGTGCTGCGCGGCTGGAGCGAGACGGGCGGGGCGGCGCAGCACGACGTCAAGTTCGCCGACGTGCGCGTGCGCAACGTGCCGACCAATATCCGCAGCTGGGACGGTGGCGGCACCTTCGTCTACGGCAACTCGGTGTTCGTGTTCGAGGTGGCGGGCCTGTGCATCGCCCATCTCGGCCATCTGCACCACACGCTGACCGTGCAGCAACTCGGCCAGATCGGGCAGATGGACATCGTCATGGTGCCGGTCGATGGCAGCTATACCCTCGACCTCGACGGCATGATCGAGGTGCTGAAGGTGCTGAAGGCGCCGCTGATGATCCCGATGCACTATTTCTCCAGCTACACGCTCAACCGCTTCATCGAGCGCATCGCCGGCACATTCGACGTCAAACAGCACCCGGTGCCGACAATCGTCATGTCGCGCGAGAAGTTGCCTTCACCGGCGCAAGTGCTGGTGCTGCCGGGCGGGGGATAAGGGTGACGCGATCGCTCAACCGGCTGATTTTGCCGCCGCTGAAGGCCTCTGCGCCAGCAGGATTCCGGCGATGACCAGCACCAGCGCCACGGCATGGAACGGCGCAAACGGCTCATTGATCAGTCCGACCGCGGCGATGGCCGTGAACACCGGCACCAGGTTGACGTAGACGCCGGCACGCCCCGGCCCGATCAGGTCGACGCCGCGCATCATGAGCAGTTGCGCCAGGCACGACGGGAAGACAGCGATGAACATCGTGACGATGAAGCCCTGGGTCGTCGGCATCCGCAGCCCCGTTGTCGCGGCCTCGAAGATGACCAGCGGCAGCGAGGTCAGCGCGGCGATCAAGGCCAGCAGCGTGAAGAACGCCGGCCCCGGCATTCGCGGACGATCGCGCAGCGCCACGGTATAGAAGGCATAGAGCACGCAGGCGGCGAGAATCAGCAGATCGCCGATGTTCTGCTCCAGGTCGAGAATGGTCAGCGGCGCGCCGCGGGTGGCGACCACCACCACGCCGATCATGGTGATGACAACGCCCGCCACCTGCGCCGCCGAGACCCGCGTGCCGTGCGCGAAAAACGCGCCGAGCATCACGAACATCGGCATCGAGCCCTGCAGGATGCCGATGTTGATGGCGCTCGTGTAGTGCGCCGAGAGATAGAACAGCACGTTGAAGCCGGTGAAGCCGAGCGACGCCATCAGGACGATGCCCGGCAACCGCGCGCGGATATCGGGCCAATACGCCCTGACTTGGGCCCCATAGAGCGGCCACAGCACGGCGATCACCAGCACCCAGCGCAGCAGAACCAGAGTCAGTGGCGTGATCTGATCGACGGCCAGCCGGCTGGCGATGGCATTGCCGGCCCAGAACGTCGCGCACAGCGTCAGCAAGACGTTGGCCGAGCCGTAGCAGCGGTCGAGCAGGCGTTTGAGGCCGTGGAGCATGGGCAACCGATGGCGGGAGGAGACGTCGTCAGACAGGCCGCGACAGTCCGTCGAGATCTAGCCGCCAATCGGCGCGCTGTCACCCGCGCTAGTACCCGCCGTCAGAAGTCAGTGAGTCAGCAAACCCATCAACTCCGTCATGCCGGCGGAGGCCGGCACCCACGTGCGCTGGCAGCGAATACGGTAAACGCGGCGAAGAACGGCACGAGCAGCTTGCTTGTCGCCGATCTCACACGCACCGTTCGCTGCAACCTGTCGTAGGTCCCGGCCTTCGCCGGGATGACGGCAGTGGGTGTGTTAGCCATTTGTGATGCCGGGTATTAGCCGCGGTACTTCATCGAGCAGCCGTAGGGCCGCGTGCTGGACAATGTCACTGGCTTGCCCTCGGCCAGTGCCGTCACGGCCTCGCGCACATAGTTGCGTGCGCCCTTGACGTCGGCGGCGTTGGACGTCGGCTTGTCGTCGATGGCGCCCATGTAGGCAAACCGCCCGTCTTTATCGATTACGAACATGTGCGGCGTGTTCTTGGCCTCGAACAGTTTGCCGACCTTGCTGGTGTCGTCGACCAGGTAAGCTGTGGGCTTGGCCTTGCGGTCGTCGAGATGCTTGTTGGCCTCGATGCCTCGCAGATGGCCGCCCATGCCGGGCGGCGCGGAGTTGATCACCAGCCAGACCACGCCCTTGGCGGTCGCCTCGGCCTGTAGCGCCTGCATGTTGCCGGTGGAATAGTGCTTGTGGACGTAGGGGCACTCGAAGTTGTTCCACTCCATCACCACCGTCTTGCCCTTGTAGGCCGACAGCTTGTGCTCGACGCCGTTGGCGTCCTTCACCTTGAAGTCGGGCGCCGGCTGACCTGGCCGTATGTCGGCGGCCAACACGGCGCTTGCCGCCACTACCATCACTGCCGAGGCAAGCGTTGCCACAAATCCCGCCCGAAGCATGCTGCTCATCGCCGTCTCCATTGCCGCTGCTGTCCTCATGCCAGAATGCCATGGCGATGCGGCGACCGCACGACGATGCCGATCACAGACGCGTGATCGATGGCGGCTCCACGGATCGGGCGCGCCAGCAAGTTGATATCATGTTGATTGCTTGCTGCCTGCGGAACGCCCTGAGAGGATGCCAACCCAATATCCGTGAGGGGGTGACAAAGCTCTCCCGACAAGCGGCGCATGATGCTATGTTCATGCTCTGGCAAGTGCTCGTCGAGAAGGTGCCGTCATGTCCGCCCAGACCGTTCTTGAAGAACTTACGAGAGATGAGCTGACGCGTGAGCACGTTCAGAGCCGAGTTGACGATTGGGTCGTGCGCATCGAGAGCCTCTACGATTATGTCATGCGCCAGCTGCCGGCTGGATGGTCGGCGAGGCGTGGGCTCCCGGTCACCATGCTCGAGCCGCTCATGAAGCGGCTGGGGGTGCCACAGCGCGAGCTACCCACGCTCGAGTTGCTCCGTGATGGCACGGTCAGTCTTCGGTTCCGCCCGTATGGCCTTTGGATCATCGGAGTCAACGGACGAATCGACCTCGTCAAGGGGCGCGACTTCTACGTCATCGACGACCGGGCGATGACATTCGAGGCGCCGAGCTGGTACATCGCCGCAGTCTCGGAGAGCCGTGACTCCGAGCCGTTCGATGATGCAAAGCTCGCAGAGCTTCTCCATTCATGAGGTCGCTGCCGCAGATCGGGGCGCTCTACAAGGCGATCAACCGGGGCTTTAATAGTGAGCGCCAGGATGCGCTGGCGACCGGAGACGAAGCCGCGGCTCTGCATATCGAGCAGAAGCAAGTCCTCAACGATCAAGCCTACTTCGTGCTGTGCTGGGGTCAGCTCGAAGCAGAGATAGACGACGCGTGTCGTGCGGCCATCCGGCGTCGGAAGGGAAACGCCAGCTGGGATATGCGGCGAGGTTTCGATTTCTACGATCCGGACGACAGGAGACTCTCCGGTCTGCCGTTCGACCGACGTGTGGCTATCGTTCTTGATCGCGATGGAGGCCCAGGCAGCCCGTACGCCAAAGTGATGTCGTATTACGAGACGCGGAACAAGGTTGCCCACGGCAAGCTCGAGGCGAAGCGTATCGACGTGTCCGAGGTTGTCGCCGACTTCTATGTTATTCAAGCCGCTCTGACGCGATAGAGGTTGCGTAGCAATTTCAATAACATAGGTGTTCGCACTTTTCCTCTACGGAGCGTCAGGCGCTCAAGCCCAGATCACACCTGCATCTGCCTCAGCGAAGCAATCAGCGCCGGTGCATCGATGCGCCGCGTCAGCTCGTCGTGAATGTTGCACAGCGTCAACCTGAGATAGTTGTGCATCGTCGGAAAATCGCGCGCGCGCAACTTCTCATGAATCGGCATCAGGTCGAAGTACTCCCGAGCATAGGCATCAGGTACCTCGAATGAGCGCTTCGGCGGGTGCTGACCAAAGCCCGACAGCCGCTGGTCGAGGCCGGTGCGCGCACGGTCCCAGGCCGGTTTTCCAACGGCTGGAGACACCGGATAACCGTCGTACACCGCCAGAACGATGCGACGCAGCGCCCGCAAAGGTTGGCCGTGGGCGGTGGCTGCATGCGGACGCAGCACGCCGTCGGCGACCTCCGCGACCATGACCAGTCCGATGGGAAAGGCACTCCAGCGGGACAACTCGAGGGCCTCGATGAACGTCGGCTCGCCAAACAACACCTTGGCATAATGCCCGGCGCGGGCCCGCGAATACTCGTAGATGCCCTTCTGCACGACGAAGGCTGCGTGCTCGTCGATGAACAGACCAAGATCCTGGCGCGCGCGAATAGGCGGCTGACGGCGGAAGAGGCTGAACAGGTTCATCGACTCGAATCATTCCCGCAAAGCCAGAGTTCAGCTGTCAAGGCATAGCGCATCGCAGCATTGGGTCTTGTCGCGAACTTTGCAAGACCGCCGCGTGTCGAACTAGCCGAAAGTCTTAGAGACAGACACATATACGCTCCTGAGACGTGATGCTACGCTTTGCGCCAAGTCGGACCGTTATGTCCAAAACGAACCGGTAATCGACACGGGCACCTTGGGAGGTATCGACGCATGGCGCAGAAAACCAGCGATGAAATCCACTGGAAGCGAACCACCAACCTGATGCTGATGCATCTTGGGGTCTGGTTTTTCTTCGGCTACGTCATCCACATGTTCGTGGTGCCGCTCAACAAATTCACCGTGCCCGTGCTCGGCTTCCCGCTCGGCTTCTACATGGCCGCGCAGGGCTCGCTGATCGTGTTCGTCGTCATGCTGTTCATGTTCGCACGCCAGCAGGACAGGATCGACCGCGAGCACGGCGTCGCCGAAGACGATTGAGGGGGAGACGACAATGGCTACGACTACGACCCAAACCACCGCGGAATTCAGCAAGTCCCTTGGTCGACTGTATGCGATCTATACCGGGAGCTTTCTGGCATTCATCATCTTCATCGCGATCATCGAGCAGCTGGGCGTCCCGAACCGCGTCCTCGGCTATCTGTTCGTGTTCTTCACGCTGGCGGTCTACGCCGTCATCGGCGTGGCGACGCGCACGGCGGAGGTCTCGGAATACTATGTTGCTGGCCGGCGTGTGCCGGCCTTCTACAACGGTATGGCGACGGGTGCCGACTGGATGTCGGCAGCCTCCTTCGTCGGCATGGCCGGCACGCTGTTCCTGTTCGGCTACGACGGCATTGCCTGGGTGCTCGGCTGGACCGGCGGCTTCGTGCT
>CAZCGE010000063.1:0-43708 GCA_964498125.1 uncultured Devosia sp.
ACGAGAAAAAACGTCCCGGCGGTGGCGCGCCTTCGCGCAACAAGGGCAAGGCTCAAAAGGGCGGTCAGCAGCAAGGCAATGGCGCGCCTCAACAAGGTGGTGAACAGGGCCAGGACGGCGGCGGTCAAGGCCCGTCGCCCGGTCAGCAGCAGCTCGGCGAGCGCCAGCGCGGTCTCAAGGATCGTTTGTCACGCCTGCAGCGGGACTTAAGGGAAAAGGGGATGGGTTCGTCCGAGCAGCTCGACGCGGCGCGCCGGGCCATGGAGCGTGCCGAGAAGGCGCTCGAGGAAGGCGATATGCAGAGCGCCACTGAGAACCAGGGCGAAGCCTTGGAAAAAATGCGCGAAGGCTCTCAGGCTTTGGCGCAGGAAATGCGCTCTAAGATTCCCGGCCGCCAGGGCCAGAACCGCGAAACCCAGCGCGACCCATTTGGCCGGCCGCAGAAGACGCAGGGACCTGACTTGGGAACATCCGTCAAGGTGCCCGATAAGATCGATCAGCAGCGGGCGCGCGAAATTCTGGAAGAGCTTCGCCGCCGCGTCGGCGAGGCGACCCGCCCGCCTGTCGAGCTCGACTATCTCGAGCGGCTCTTGAAGCGGTTCTGATCGTCTGATTTTCTTATCTCAGCGGGCTGCGACCGCCGGCACCATCCGGATGCCGAAGCCTCCAATCACCTGATGGCTCGCGAAGTCCGTCTTGAGATAGCCTCCGGGCGGCGGCTCGCCTCTGAGCCAGCGATTGAACTGCCGCCAAAGATCTGTCCAGAGCAAGTAACCCTCCTGCTGCGTCAACGGCATCTCGTA
Organism: uncultured Devosia sp.; assembly: GCA_964498125.1. GTDB lineage: Bacteria > Pseudomonadota > Alphaproteobacteria > Rhizobiales > Hyphomicrobiaceae > CAMDBL01. The sequence continues at coordinate 804 of CAZCGE010000063.1, forward strand.
GCGAGCGAACGTGAACTTATATTCGACGAAGTAGGACATATGCGGCAGCCGCAGCTCGAGCCCACCGAGCCCCTGCACGACCAGGCCTGCGTACTGATATTCATAGGTTCTCGCCTTCTCGCCTTTCATATCCACTTCCGAATGCGGAAGCGAGATGCCGGCGCCGAGCCCCACATAGGGCCATACCCGCATACCGATTGACGGCAGCCTAAGCAAGCCGTTGAGCGTCAGCATATTGTGGCCGTGGGTGGCCTCGAGCTTGTCGAACACGTCGCTTATCTTGGTGCGCGCGGGTGCCGGCTTGCCGTTGAGTGTGCCTCTAAATTCGGCTTCCAGCTGCCGCTCGGCGGTTGCCTTGGAATGGGTAAAATCGATCATGGTGCCCGTGCGTCCGCCCTCGAACCAACGGGCGACACGCACGCCATAATAGATCGGGCTCTTGAACGGCTCGCCGATCCATTGGACATCCTTCATCGTGAAGTCGTGCGTTCCTTCCTTCTTCACGCTGACGTCGCTCGAATAGGTGTACGGCGCTCCTGTGTAAGTCGCGATGAGCGTTTCCTTGCCGGGCAGCACGGATGCCGAAGTCGTATCACCACCAACGCGCGCGGACGCGGAACTTTGCTCGCCAGAGGCCACCTGTTCGAGCGTCGCGCCCGACCACGTCACAGCAAGAAGCATGGCCGCTGCCAACGCCGACAGGCGATCGAGGTGCCGGCCCACATCCCCGCCGGTTAATATTACGGGTCGAAGCCGTGCGTCCCCAGACTTCAATTGCATTCGGATATCCCCGTCGCTTCGTATCTCGTGACACTAAAGGAAAGCACTGAGGCCGCGAAGCCCCCGGCCCTGCGGCTATTGATTCCTTATCGGAATGGCCGAGCTTTCAAGTTTGCGGCTGCTTTTCGCCGAGGCGATCCAGCATTCTCTTGACGGCGGCGATTTGCGGCGCGTTCTTCGTCAAATAGTCGTGTCCCGTATAGCCCCACCAGTCCCAGCAGCCCTGCGGATTGAGCGCGCTCTGCGCCACTTGCGGGAACAGCACGATCAGGCGGTTGCTGTCGGCCCAGGGGATGAAGCCCAAATCGGTCATCAAGGCATTACCCACACTGGTGCGGTTCTGGCCGCAGCCGTGAAACACGACATGGATGCGGCAACCGGCTTCGCGCCGGCAATCCGCTGGCACGTAAACGGCGCCGCCGCTGTCCAGGCCATGATCGGTGGCAGCGTCGGTATAGGCCGACTGATCGAAGTCCACCGCCGCGGCAGATGCAGTGGCGGGCCGCGGCTTCAGTGGACCTAGCAGGTGGCCAAGCAGGTCGGCGACCTGGTCGTACTTGCAGTCGAGCACGTATGGCTGAACGGTCTCGCCACAGGCTTGGCCCTTGCCAGCGGTGACAAAGCCGTGGCCGGAGGCGACATCCGTCACGTGCTTGATGGCTGCGCGGGGCACGCCGAGGGCGGCATAGAAGTCTGCGGCCGCCGCGACGACGCTGGGCGCAACCGTGCGGTCCTTGCGACCCGAATACAGATAGATTCGGCTGCGGGCCAGGTGATCTATGGGGTCGATGCGGTCGCTTCCGGCCAGGTGTCGCGCACGATCGGCCAGGCCACGCGGATTGGGAATGCCCCACATTTTCAGGCCATCCAGCATGCAGCCGTTGATCGCCTTGCTGGCATTGAGGAACACCGTGCCCGGACCCGGCATGGCGTCGGCATATAGGCTTTCGGCACAGCCATAGGGCCCACCGGCGATCAGTGCCGCGCCGGTGATGATCCGCGCGTGCGCCAGCTGCATCTGGCCGGCCATGTAGGCGCCGCTCGACAGGCCGGAGACAGTGGTCCCTTCCAGACGCGCGCCCAACGCCGGCAATTCAGCCGCCATGCCCGCACTGGCGAGCATCGACGCTGTCATGCCGATCGCCATGCGCGGGACCCAAGGCCGCCGCATCCGGGCGGAAGACCGCCACGCCGCCGACGATGTCGCGCCTAGCGACGTTTGCGCCTGATGCCGGCTCGCTGTTTCCTGCATGCGTTTCGCTCGCTTCAGGTTTCCCGCGTGGCCAACTGCAATCCGACGACGCCGATAACAATGAGCCCGAGGCTCACAATCTTGAGTGCGGACGCCGATTCTCGGAACCAGATGATGCCGATGACGGCGACCAGGGCCGTGCCGGCACCCGACCAGATCGCATAGGCAATGGAAAGATCGATGTGCTTCAAGGTCAAATTGAGGCCTGCAAGCGCCAGGCCATAACACGTGAACGCGCCGACCGCCGGCCAGACCTCGCTGAAGCCGCGCGACAGCTTCAGCAGCGTCGTGCCTGCCACCTCGATGAGGATCGTTGCCGCCAGCAGCAGCCAGGCCATGCCTTTTCCCTTCACAATGCGACGAATCCAGTCGCTACAGTCGGGCGGGCCATGCGACCGTGGCAAGCGTTTTTCGGCTTGCCGTTATGGCTATGCAGGTTGATCGCGGGCGAGCCTTCGGTCACGTTGACCTTCATGACGATTGCGCACGGAGGGCACCATGGCAGCGATACCGCTTGCCGAGATCAGGGCGAAGCTCTTTACCGCCGTTCTCTCCGACTGCCTGGATGCGTCCGGCGCCATGGGCCAGGCCCTGCCGCCGCGCATCCGGCCGCTCGACGAGGCGAGCGTCATGGTCGGGCGGGCGCGCACGGCCGCGTTCATGCAGGTGTGGCAACAGGAACCGGGGCTCAATCCCTATGAGCTGGAGATCGCGCTGATCGACAGTCTGGCGCCCGACGAGATCCCCGTGTTCGCCTGCACCAATCCCGAGCGCATCGCGCCGTGGGGCGAGCTGCTGTCGACGGCGGCCAAGGTGCGCGGCGCGGCGGGTGCGTTGATGGATGGATGCGTGCGCGACATCAAGGCCATCCGTTCCATGACTTTTCCGGTGTTCCACGGCGGCATCGGGCCGCTCGACACCAAGGGGCGCGGCCGGGTGATGGCGCTCGACGTGCCGGTCGAGTGCGCGGGCGTGCGGGTGGAGAGCGGTGATCTGATCTTCGGCGACGCGGACGGCGTCGTGGTCGTGCCGCGCCGCCTGGAGGCCGAGGTGCTGCGGCTCGCCTTCGAGAAGGTCGAGGGTGAGCGGCGCACGCTGGCCGAGCTACAGCGTGGCGACAAGCTCGCCGACGTCTTCAAGCGGCATGGCATCCTGTGAGCCGGGCGCAGCAGCAGCCATGCGGCCTGCCGCGCTACATCGCCTGCGCCGCACGGATTTGCTTCAGGTTGGCGAAATACCACAACAACGCCAGCACCTGGACGGCGAAGAACACACCGAATGCAACCTGATAGGATGCCGCTTCGTAGCCGCCGCCGGCCCGCGCCGGGAACAGACCGATGATGGCGCCGATGCCATACTGTGCACCGAACGCCCACATGAACATGACGAGGTTGATGGCGGTGTTGGCGCGTCCCGACAAGCTGGCGCCGAAGTAGCGGGCGAACCAGGGGTAGGCGAGCACGGCGACGTGGCCGGTCATGGCGAATGCGCACCAGAGCGTCAGCGCCAGCCAGCGGTCGGATGGATTGAACAGCAGTGCGGCTTGCGCGGCGAAATACAGCACCTGAAAGCCCAACATGACCGTCAGCAGGCTGACGCCGCGGCGCGCCAGCCGATCGGCAATGAACCCGGTACCGAGAAAGCTGACCGCAAGGCCCGCGGCCATCAGCAACAGCGAATTGGCGACGCCGAGCCGGTCGAGGCCGCCGATATCCTTGAACCACGGGCCCGCCCACAGCGTCTGAATGGCGATGTGCGTGCCGGCGGTGGTGGCGAGCAGCGGCGCCATGGCCAGGAACACGCGGTCGGTATAAATGCGGCCGACCTGGCGCAGTTGGACCGTCAGCGGCTCGATTGACGTCGCCGCGCTCTGCCGCTCTGGCACTACCAGGAAGATCAGCAGGGCGACTGCGAGCGTGACGCCGCCGAGCACCGCAAAAACCGTGCGCCAGCCCAGTGCCTGCACCGCCAGCTCCAGCGGCGTCGTGGCGATCAGCAGACCAAGCCCGCCGAGTGTCAGGATGCCGGCATTGGCCAGCGCCCGACGCGGCTCCGGCACCCAAATCACCACGGCCTTGAAGCCGGCCATCAGGCCGCCCGAAAAGGCGATGCCGATCAGCGCACGGGCCAGCGTCAGCGTCACAACGCTATCGGCAATCGCAAACAACACCGAACCGATGGCGCCGAGGCCGATCAGCACGGTCTGCACGCGTCGCGGACCATAGCGATCGAGTAGGACGCCGAGCGGCAGTTGGAACAAGGCGAAGGCGCCGAGATAGGCCGCCGTCAGCAGCCCGAGCTCGGAGGCGGTCAATCCAATTTCCTTGACCAGGTCCGGTGCGACGATCGCGTTGACCGCGCGGTAGAGGTAGGACAACAGGTAGCCGAGCGCGAATGGAAACAGCGCGGCCAGAATCAGCGCGAAAGCGGGCCGCCCCGCCACGGCCGTCTCACTCGAGTCATGAGGGGGAGTTGCCATGCCTGAAGCCTTCGGCGGGGAGGGGACTGAAGCGAAGCGTCAAGATAGCCGCTGGCCGGTGGCCATGCCATGTACAACTGCCGGAAATGTTGCCTGATACCAAAATTGAGCGGCTCATTTCTGGCACTTGGCGCAATAGACCGTGCTTCGCCCGCCCTGCACGATGCGCTTGATCTTGCCGCCGCAATTTTCGCGCGTGCACGGCTCGCCTTCGCGGCCGTAGACGCGGAAGCGATGCTGGAAATATCCGAGCGAGCCATCGGTCTGCTTGTAATCGCGCAAGGTCGAGCCGCCGGCGGCGATCGCCTCCTCCAGCACCGAGCGGATCGTAGGTACCAGGTTTTCCGCCCGCTTGGTCGGGGCACCCTTGCGGTCGGCGAGGCAGGCGCAAGCGCGGCACGGCGACAGGCCCGAGCGATGCAGCGCCTCGCAGACGTAGATGTTGCCGAGTCCGGCGACGATGCGCTGGTCCATCAGGAAGGTTTTGAGGTCGGTGGTCTTGCCGTTGGCGCGACTGGCGAGGTAATCCGCCGTCAGCGCATTGCCCAGCGGCTCGACGCCGAGGCTCTTGAACAGCGGGTGGACTTCCAGCTCGGTCTCGGCAATGAGTTGCATATAGCCGAAGCGGCGCGGGTCGTTGTAGGTGATCACCGCCCCGCCCGACATGTGGAACACGGCATGATCGTGCGCGGGGTCAGACCCTGCGGGTCTGACCCCATGCTCCGAGCGCACCAACCTGGGGTCAGACGCTCTTTGTTTGCCTACCTGCGGCAGGACGGGTCTGACCCCGTTCACAATCGAGAACCGCCCGCTCATGCCGAGATGCATGACCAGAACCTCGCCGGAGGAGAGCCGCGCGATCAGGTATTTCGCGCGCCGGCCGAGATGTGTGATGGTCTGGCCTTCCAGGCGCTCGACGAAGCGTTCGGGAAACGGAAACCGCAAATCGGGCCGGTTCTGCGTGACGCGCACGAAACGGAACCCGGCCATCACCGGCTCCAGGCCGCGTCGCACCGTCTCCACCTCGGGCAACTCGGGCATCAGGGCGCCTTCACGTAATCGCCGCCAGCCGCGTGTCCAGCGACAGCACCAGGCACCAGTGCGGCTCGAAGTCTGCCCCCAATGGCCAGACGTTGGCCCGAAAATCCTCCAGCAGCCGCGCCTCGTAGCGCTTGAACCACGCGGCCCGGCACAGCACGAACTTGGTCGCCGCCACGATCGTCTCGCGGTCGATGATGCACAAGACCACCATCTCGGGATGTTTCTCCAGGTACTCCTGCACCGTCACCATCAAGGTCGGATAGCCGGGGTGCAGCATGTCGTCGAGCACGATCAGGCCGGCCGGATCAATCACGGCCGTCGCCAGCTCCAGATCCTTGGCCAGCGCCTTCCTCGAATGCTCGCCGTCGATATGAAACAGGCGCACGCGCTCGGCCCCGAGCTTTTCCAACAGCGCCCGCGGTGTCGTCGCGTTGCTGTCGACCTTCCATGTGATGCGCTTGTCGGCTGGGATGCCGTGCTTCAAACAATTGGCCTCGAAGCGATCTTTCACCTCCGGGTTCGGCCACTCGAAGATGTCCATGCCAAGGGCTTTTTCGCCGGGTTGCAAGGCATGGGACAGGGCAATGAAAAAGCGGCCCTCGAAGGCGCCCACTTCCGCGACGTGTCCCTTGACGCCCAATTCGCTCTGAATGCGCATCAGGCCGCAGGTGACGACCGCGGCAAAGCGCGAGGACATGCCGACGACGCGATCGTAGCCTTCCGCCAAATAGCGATCCGTCGCCGCGATGCCGGATTTCAGGTCCTCAACGCTGGTCATGCTGCTCGGTCTCGTTGCTGCCGTCATGGTTGGCCGCACACTTGCCACGCCGTGCGCGTCTGCGCCAGCGGATACAGGTGGTGGGTTTGGGGTCTGACCCATTGGCGCTAACTTTGCGGCCGTCATTCCGGAAATGCGAGGCCCCTTTGGCCGAGCGTTATCCGGAACCCAGCGGAGGGAGTGTGCGAAGCACACAATATATTGCGTCCTTCGGACGAGTCTTGCGCTGGGTTCCGGCTCGCGTCGGCGCTGAAGGGCGCCGCCTTGGCCGGAATGACGACGTAAAATGATCTATCTTAGCGCGTTTGGGGTCAGACCCCGACCGTCGACAAGATGTCGGACACCCCCACTGGCAACGGCCGCGTGGCCCCGGTATGACACGGTCTTGGCATAGGCCCGCCCGCGGATCGCACGGCGGCGCGAGCAGCGGAGAGGTCTCATCGTATGCAAGCCTACAAGCTCGACCCGCGCGCGGCGGGAGCCTTTGCGCAGTTCGCAGGTGGCTTCTGGCGCGGGCCGACCGCAACCCGGGCCTGGTTGCTGACGCTCGGCCTGGCGCTGTGCCTGACGGCATCGACGGCGGTCACGGTCGGACTCAACCGCTGGCAGCGCTGGTTCTTCGACGCGCTGGAGCGCAAGGACGCGGAGACCGCGGGCCTCGCCATCCTGGTTTTTCTCGTCATCATGGTTGCCATGGCGGCGATCGGCGTCGGCATCGTGCTGACGCGCGAGACGCTGCAGGTGCGCTGGCGCGCTTGGATTGTCGAGCGGCTGGTCGGCCTGTGGATCGGCCGGCACCGCTTCTATCATCTCTCCACCACGCACACCGAGCCGGACAATCCCGAGTACCGCATCTCCGACGACACGCGCTGGGCGACCGAGCCGCTGGTCGATCTGGTCATCGGCATTTTTTCGGCCATCATCGGCGCGGCGGCCTTCATCTCCATCCTGTGGTCGGTCGGCGGCAGCGCCACACTGACGCTCGCCGGCACGCGGCTGACAATCCCGGCCTACATGGTGCTGCTGGCGCTCACCTACGGCGCCATCGCCTCCGGCCTGATGCTGTGGATCGGCCGCGCACTGGTCGGCTGTGTCGCCCGCAAGAACGCGTCGGAAGGCGAGTTCCGTTTCGCGCTGATGCGGCTGCGCGAGAATGCCGAAAGCGTGGCCTTGAGTGGTGGCGGTCCGGCCGAGCAAAAGGCGCTGGCGGGCTTTTACGGCACCGTGGTCGGGCGCTGGCTCGCGATCGTGCGCCAGCATGCCCGGCTCACTTGGGTAACGAACGCCAGCGGCCCGATGATCCCCATCGTGCCGCTGTTCTTCGCGGCGCCAAAATACTTCGCCGGCGAGTTCACGCTGGGCGAGGTGGTGCAGCTGGCCGCCGCCTTCGTGCAGGTGCAACTCGCCATCTCCTGGATTGTCGACAACTACAATCGACTTTCCGAATGGTTCGCCTCCGCCCGCCGCGTCATGGATATCGTCGATGCCTGCACGGCGCTGGATGATCGTCTCGGCCAGCTGGGCGACGGGCGCATTCACATCGCGCCATCGCCTGATGGCGCGATCCGGCTCGATGGCGTCAGCGTCGGCGACGTCGGCGGGCGGACACTGGTTGCCGCCGAGGCACTCACCATTGCCGCCGGTTCCCGCGTCCACATTCACGGCAACACCAGTGCGGGCAAGTCGTCGCTGGTGCGGGCCATGGCGGCGTTATGGCCTTGGGGCAAAGGACGCATCGCGATTCCCGTGGGGGCAAAGCTGATGGTGGTACCGCAAAAACCCTATCTGCCGACCGGAACCTTGCGCCACGCCTTGCTCTATCCAGACCCCGGCGTCGCCATTGGCGGAGCTGATATCGAGCAGGTTCTGGCGGACACTGGGCTCGGCCACCTCGCCGGCCGCCTCGACCACGTCGAGCGCTGGGACCAGGTGCTCGGCAACGGCGAGCGCCAGCGGCTCTGCCTGGCGCGCGTGCTGATCCATCGCCCCGACATCGTCGTGCTGGACGATGCCCTGGCCGCCCTCGACGAGGCAGCCCAGGAGGGCCTCGAGGCGATGCTTGCGGCCCGGTTGCCCAAGGCCACATTGATCAGCCTCGGGCAGCGTCCGCGCGCGGTCGCTAGCGGCACGCGCCGCTACGAGATGGCGCGGACGGGCGAGTGGGCGACGGTTCGGCTGATCGAGGCCGCGCCGGCCTGAGTTTGCACTGCACTGCGCCACGGTCGTCCGGCATGCTATGACTGGTGAAAGAATTTCAGGGACAAGGAGAGGGAGCATGGCCCAGCTCAATATCTGGGACGTCAATTGGTATCTCGACGAAGCGCAATGCCCGTGCGATGTGCATTTTCTCGAGTATCTCGACCAGGAGAAGATCAAGGGCGCCTCGATCTTCCACTTTGGCACCGGTGGGCATCATGTCATCGGCATCAAGACCGCCGACAACGGTTCCGGCAATCTCGTGTTCGGCATCACTGCCTCGCCGCCCGAGCACGAGGCCTACGAGCATTTGATCATCGAGCGGCCGGCGATCGGGCGCAGCTACAAGGTGCTGTTCGGCGACATCTATCAGCTCGAGGCCCGCCTGCTGCCCGAGTTCGATATCGTCACGCTGTTCCACACCGGCGAGTTCCGTACCGAGAAGAACGATGCTTACGGCGCGCTGACCGACGAGGCGGTGGTGCGCTTGCTGGTCGGCAAGCTCAAGGGGCCGCGGCTGGTCGCGTTCTATTCCGGCTCCTACGCCTTCGACGTCGCCGAACGGATCGCGACGAAGCTGATCGCCGAAGGCCTGCTGGAGCCGGCCGGCGAATACAAGACGCTGCGCATTTTCAGGAAGCGGAAGCCGTGAGCGCGCCGCTGGTTCGATCGAGTTCTATCTGGTGTCGATTGGCGGCTGGACGAGGACGGCATGGCATGAGCAGGCCGTTTATAGCAGTGGGCCATTCAACGCCGCTAGTATAGCTTGTCGAGAATCCTGGCTCGGCCCTGGTGGCGAGAGGCGAGGAAGAGCAAGTCTGACATCCCGGTTGTGCCTTCGGCTGGGGTGACGGTTCCGGGCGATCGAGGAGACAGGTCTTTGCGCATTACCCGCCTGCGGATGCAGCATTGGAGGAATTTCAAGCAAGCAGAAGTCATGCTTGGCCAGCGAGCTTTCTTCATTGGCCCCAATGCCGCCGGGAAGTCAAATCTCCTGGAGGCACTTCGCTTCCTGCGAGACATCGTTGCGGTCGGCGGTGGTCTTCAAGAAGCCGTCAGGATTCGCGGGGGTGTCGGCGAGATTCGTTCATTTTCGGCAACGCGCAACGCAAGAATACTTCTGGAAGTTGATCTAGGTGACGACGCTGCTCCTTCTCAGTGGACCTACACGCTGGAGTTCGAGTCCCAAGCGTCAAACCGTGATCCCATGGTCGTGCGCGAGGAGGTCTGGCGCGATGCAAGGAGCAAACGCGTTCTAGAACGTCCGGACAAATTCGACAGAGTCGACACCGCCCGCCTTTCACAAACCGCGTTGCAGCAAGTGAATGCAAACAAGGACTTCCGAGATATCGCGGATTTTTTCACATCAATCAGATATTTGCATGTGGTTCCGCAGATTGTCCGGGAGCCGCAGCGCGCCGTGGGCCAAGATGACCCTTATGGCGGCGATTTCATAGAGCGAATCAATGCGACTGCAAAAAAGACTCGAGAAGCACGCCTCAAGAGGATGGAGCAGGCACTAAAAATTGCTGTCCCGCAGCTTTCAGATCTCGAGCTGGAGGTGGACAAGAAGGGAGTTCCTCATCTACGCGCAAAATACAATCACTGGCGCCCACAGGGAGCTTGGCAGCGAGAAGATCGCTTCTCGGACGGCACTTTGCGGCTGCTGGGCCTGATCTGGGCATTGCAGGAGAAAGGCGGCCCACTGCTGCTGGAAGAGCCAGAACTATCGTTGCACCCCGGTGTGGTTGCCAAATTGGGTCCAATGATCGCACGCGCGACGCGGGTTTCCAAAAGGCAGGTTCTTATTACGACCCATTCGTCCGAACTGCTTTCCGATGGAGTCGACCTGTCCGAAGCACATCTATTGAGAGTCACCAGCCAGGGAACCGAGGTCGTTTCAGAACCAGAACTGAAAGATGTTCAGGTTCTAGTAGACGGAGGCGTCCCTCTCGGCGAAGCAATCTTGCCCAAGGCCAAGGCAAAGTACGTCGAGCGCTTGCCACTACTTGATCTGATGAACGCCTGATGCACCCATACGTCAAGCTTGCAGCGGAAGGCGTGGTCGACGTTGCCGTTTGTCGGCGTCTGGTCCGTGAAACCGGCATGATTGCCGACGAAGAGTTCGGATTGAGAGGAAAGGATCATCTCGATAAGCGCCTCAGGGGTTACAACATGGCGGCCAAGCTTTCACCTTGGATCATTGCCAGGGACTTGGATCACGACGCTGAATGTCCAGGACTGCTAAGTGCGACATTGCTTCCGCGCCCGGCTGCGTACATGCGGTTTCGCATAGTGGTGCGCTCGATCGAGGCCTGGGTCGTTGCTGACCGGGTTGCGTTTGCAGAGGAGTTCTCTATCGATCCACAGTGGGTGCCGAGATCGCCAGAATCGTTGGAAAATCCGAAGAACGATGTTCTTGGGTTGCTTCTCAGATCGGCCTCTCGTGATGTGCGCGCCGGAATGGTGCTCGCCAGAAAAGGCCATCCGACAAGAATTGGTCCTGAATACAATTCCATGATGAGCGATTTTGTTGACAGGAAATGGAGACCGACCATCGCAGCTGGAGAGGCGCCAAGCTTGGCCAGAGCAATTTTGCGTATCAAGGAGCTGGAGCACAAGGCTCGCCAAAACGCCAAAGGATCATCGCGGTGACAGCGCGGGCCTGTGAGGATTATTCAATGTCAGCGGATGATGAGAATGGTCGTCGCCAACGTGGCGGGTTTTCAAATACCTCCTCCTTCGGCTTCCGCGATGTGGCCGAGGGCGAGCGGCAGGGCCTTGTCAACGCGGTGTTCTCCAGGGTGGCCGAGCGCTACGACCTGATGAATGACCTGATGTCGGGCGGGTTGCACCGGCTGTGGAAGGATGATTTGATCGGTTGGCTGGCGCCGCCGCGCGGGTCAAAGGCTTTCCGGCTGCTGGATGTGGCGGGCGGTACCGGCGACGTGGCGCTGCGGTGCATCCGTGAGAGCGGGCCAGGCGCGACGGCCGTAATCTGCGACATCAGCCCTGAGATGCTGGCGGTCGGCCAGCGCAAAGTGGAAGCAGCCGGCCTCGCCGATCGCATCGCCTGCGCGGAAGCCAATGCCGAGGCGCTGCCGTTTCCAGATCGCGCGTTCGACGCCTATACCATCGCCTTCGGCATTCGCAACGTCACCCACATCGACACGGCGCTGGCGGAAGCGTTTCGCGTGTTGAAGATTGGCGGCCGGTTTTTATGCCTGGAGTTCAGTAAGGTCGATGTGCCGCTCCTCGACCGGCTCTACGACTTTCACTCCTTCGAAGTCATCCCCCGCCTTGGCCAGGCGGTGGCGGGTGATGCCGAGTCCTATCGCTATCTGGTGGAGTCGATCCGCCGCTTCCCGCCCCAGGACAGTTTCGCCGGCATGATCCGCAAGGCCGGTTTCGAGCGGGTCAGCTACCGCAATCTGACCGGCGGCGTGGCGGCGATGCATTCGGGTTGGAAGATTTAGGGCGCCCGGAGCGCGCGCTTGAACCTGCCTCCTTCTACCACGACACCTCGACCCCGAGCGCCGCGAACGCAGGATCATTGGTCACAAGCGGCACCCCCTCGATCAAGGCCTGTGCCGCCAGCATCCGATCGAATGGGTCTTTGTGGGTTCCAGCCATTCGGCCGGCGAGGCGCGCATGCTCGATAGAGATCGGGGAGCGGATCGAAATGATACCGTGCCAGATATCCGGCGAAGTCCTCGCACAACGCCCGCCCCGACGGCAGCTTTCCGATCCTCACCTTCGTGCAGATCTCCCAGGCGGACGCCGCGCAGACGAGGACCGCGTTGGCCGGATCGTCGATCAGCTCTTCCATGCTTTGCGGCAGGACGGGGTCGTCCGAGAACCACCACAGCACGGCATTTGTGTCGAGCAGCACTCTCATGTGACGGTCGGATCGCTGCTATAGCCACACTCATCGTCGGACAAGGGGTCGAAGAACTCCGGACCGACGACAAGTTGCCCTTTGAGCGCGCCGCGCCCTCGGTAGCTGGCTCGCGGCTGTTCACGTTGTGTCGGCGCTGCAATCACAGGCGCCAGTTTCACAGCCTCAGTCCCCAGCGACTCGATAACGATCTCCTCGCCCTCCAGCGCGCGCCTGACGAGGGCTGCGAGGTCCTGCTGGGCTTTCTCGATGGTGATCGTCGTCATTCAAGCTGTTCCTGGAGTTTATTGATCGAGATGCGGTCGAGGAGCGGGTTCATAGCTCGACATTAGCAGAGTTCTCGTCATGCGGGAACGGTCCGCAAGCAATCGCGGAGGCCGCATCCAAGCCGAGTTCCACAGAGTGGCCTTCCCGATTTGGGCGGTAAACTGTGCCAAAACAAAGTATCCAAGCAGGTCATTCGTTGTCAGGTCATTTGTTGGACTTCCAACGAACACCTGCGTAGGCTCGATGACAACACGAACCGAAAACTTGCCCGAGGACGCTCCCATGGCCCGCATCACCTCCGTCGAAGCCCTGCGCGCGATGTACCCACCTGTCGTCGAGCGCGCACTGCTGAAGGAGATGACGGCGCTGGAGAAGCACTCGCGCCGCTTCATCGCGTTGTCGCCTTTCCTGGTGCTCGGCACCATGGGCAAGGATGGCCGCGCCGACAACAGCCCGCGCGGCGAAAAGCCAGGCTTCGTCCAGGTGCTGTCCGACACGCAGATCGCCATCCCCGACCGGCCCGGCAACAACCGGCTCGATACCTTCGCCAACATCGTCGAGAACCCTGCCGTGGGCATCCTGTTCATGATCCCCGGCATTTCCGAGATCCTGCGCATCAACGGCCGCGCCGAGCTGCGCGACGATGCCGAGCTGATGGCCCGCTTCGTCGTCAACGGCAAGCCGCCGCGCCTTGTCGTGCTGGTCAATGTCGAGGAGACCTATCTGCACTGCGCCAAGGCGATCATGCGCTCCGGGATTTGGGACCCCGACACCCAGGTCGAGCGCACCGTCATGCCGACGATGGGCGAGATCATCCGTGATCAAATTGGCAAGGATATTCCGGTCGAGAGCCAAGCGGAGTTGGACCAGCGTCACCGGAGCCAGTATTATTGAAGGTTGGTCTCCACTTCCTGATCACTCCAAGTCAGCTTCATCGAGGGTTCCATGCTGCAACATTCCATCGTCGCTCTCGCGGCACTCGTGACCGCGCTCCTGTCCCCCGCCCACGCGCAGGTCGCCAACACGCACGAGCTGCCGTCGCGGGTCGAATTGCACACGATCCCGACGCTGTGGATCAGTGATCAGCAATTCCTGACCGGCGACGAGAAGGGCCGGCAAGTGACGGTCGCCGGCGAGCTGCGGCTGCCGCAGAAGCCGGGCAAGGTGCCAGTTGTGATCCTGATGCACGGCTCGGGCGGCATCGGCGCCAACGTGCCGTTCTGGGCGCGCGAGCTGAATGCCATTGGGATCGCCAGCTTCAGCATCGACGGCATGACCGGCCGCGGCCTGCAGGGCGTCGGCACCAACCAGGCGGTGCTCGGCAGGCTCAACTTCATCGTCGATATCTACCGCTCGCTCGACATCCTGGCCAAGCACCCGCGCGTCGATGCCAATCGCATTGCGCTGATGGGCTTCTCGCGCGGCGGCCAGGCGGCGCTCTATGCCAGCGTCAAGCGCTTCCACAAGATGTGGAACAAGTCGGGAGTCGAACTGGCCGCCTACATCCCCTTCTATCCCGATTGCGCCACCGCCTATCAGGGCGACACCGACGTTGCCGATCGGCCGATCCGCATCTTCCATGGCACGCCGGACAATTACAATCCGGTGGCGACCTGCAAGGCCTTCATGGCGCGACTGAAGGAGGCTAGGCGCGACGTCGAGCTGACCGAATATCCGAATGCCCCGCACGGCTTCGACAACCCGATCGGCGCTGTTCCCGCAGTGGCCGCCAAGGACAACCAGTCCGTGCGCGACTGCACGATCAAGGAGGGCGAAGGCGGCGTGCTGGTGAACACGGCGTCCAACGCGCCGTTCACCTTTCAGGATGGCTGTGTGAAACTCAATCCCCTGGTCGGCGCCGATCGCGAGGCGACCGTGGCGGTGCGCGCCGCCGTCACGTCGTTCCTGAAGGCGACCTTCAAGCTCGAGTAAGCCTTGGGCCGAATGGCCGCCGCACCAGCCGCCCGTCAATCACGAGCAGAGCCAGCGCAATGACGCCGGCCCCCAACAGCTCGCGCTCACTCATGCGCTCGCCGAGCAGAAAATAACCAAGCAGCATCGGCGTCAGCGGCAGCAACAGCGTGACAAGCAGTGCATTGGTGGCGCCCGCCCGCTTGATCAGCGTGAAGTAGATGGTGGAGGCGAGCGCCGAGGCGAAGATGCCGGTGCCGATCACTGCACCCACCACGGGCAGGCTCGGCATCGGCAGCGTCCACGGCCGCTCGACGATCAGCATCAGCGGCAGCGATATGATCAGCGTCATCGTCATATGCGCGCCGGAAATTACCAGCGGCGGATAGCCGACGAGGCGGCGTGCATAGATGCCGCCCAAGGCATAGAGCAGCGCGGCGCCGAGCAGGGCCGCCTTGGCGAGCAGCGAGGCCGGCGATCCAGCCGTCAGGTCGGGCAGCGCAAGGACGACAACGCCGGCGATGCCGATCAGCACGCCTGCCAGCCTGTTGGACGACAGCTTCTCGTCGTGGGTCAGGACATGGGCCAGGAACAGCCCGAACAACGGCGTCGTGGCGCAAAACACAGCAGCCATGCCGCCCGTCACCTGGTACTGCGCCCACACGATCAGGCAGAACGGGATGTAGTTGTTGAGCAGCGACAAAACCACGAACGGCCCCCAGTCCCTGAGCCGCGCCGGGTAACGGTGCCCGGCGATCAGCACCATGGCCGTGATCAGCAGCACAGCCGGCACCAGGCGCAGACTGGCGATGGTGAACAACGGCAGCTCGCGATTGACCACGGCGATGAAGAAGTAGGCGCTGCCCCACAGCATCGCGTGCAGGCACAACAAGGCCCACTCCGCCCCACCCATCCGGAGGTGTGGTGCTGGCGGCATCAACACAATGAGAGCGTGAGTGAAATGGCCTTGTACGGCACTTCGGGCCGGATGCGCCCGCGCGCTCCGCGATTGAGGCGCACGAAGCCGTAGCGCTCCATGGTCCTGAGCGTCCGCGACAAATTTCCCGGCGCTCGGCCGGTTCGCGCGGCCAGGTCATGCAGCGACTCCGGCCGCGTGGCAACGATCAGCTCCAACAACGCCCGGTTCTTGTTCGACAGCACCTTGGCAAAGCTCTCCGTCGAGGTGAACCACACCTTGGGATCGCTCGGCCCGGGCTTGATCTCGCCCCGCGCGATACTCAAGGTGCGCTCCTTCATCTCGTCCAGCGAGGCAATCCCGACCTTTAGCGTGCTCATCGGCTTACTCCTCTCTCCTTCAGGACCGCGTAGACCTCGTCCCAGAAGTCTCCGAGCAATGTCGCTGCGTCCCGGTATTCGTAGGGTTTGACCGCTCTTAAACGGTGCTTGTGATCATGTGCTCGCCCGGCCTTGCCGCCGGGACCTGAGCCACGTCGTACGGCGTGCGCGTTGTCGAACCCCACCAGCCGCGCGCCGTCCGGCCCATGCAGCGTCAGCGAATAGTCGAGCCCGTGCGGCTTCTCCGCCGTCGGCTCGATCCGCGTTACGACGAAGCCCACCCAGTGCCTTGTCTCGGGATCCACCACCAGCACCGTGCCATCGAGCTCGAGCAGCGTATCGAGGGATGGGTCACGTTGCATACTTATCATTATCACATATTGATAATATTCCGCAAGCACGGCATGGCGAGAGACCGCGAGCAGGGAGGCGCAGCCACGACGACGGCGGCACTCCCATCTGTCCACCTCAGGGCGCGATCACCCTGTCTTTGCCAAATACAGAGTAGTAGACGGTGCCGTGCGCTCGCAGTGCCGATTTCGACTGGACGCCCCGCCCGCGAGCGGGCACCTTCGCCGTCTCAGCTCAAAGCACTGGAGCCCGCGCCATGTCCTGCGCCTATGCCGGCAGCAACATCACCGGCACCGACGGCGTCATCGCCGTCGACAAGGTGGCCAATAAGATCCGCTTCTATGATCCGCTGACGGTGAAGGAGATCAAGGCGATCGATGCGCCGGAGCCGGCCATTCACGAGATGGCGATCTCTTCGGATCGACGCATGGCCTACATGCCGCTCTACGGCGATGGCATTTACGGCAACAACAAGAAGCCCAACAATAAGATCATCGCCATCGACCTCGCGCAGAAGACGCTGGTCGACGTGATCGACCTTGGCAGCTATATCGCCCCGCACGGCATGGTGATGTCATCGGCCGGCGATCTCTGGGTGGTTTGCGATATTCAGAGCAAGCTGCTCCGAATCCGCCCGGAAAAACGCGCCATCGAGGCCGTCCACGACACGCCCGGCAAGGGCCCGCACGTGCTGACGCTGCTGCCGGACGAGAGCCGCATCTACGTGTCCAGCAAGGAAGGCGATGTCGGCGTGTTCGACGTCGCCAAGGGCACATTCAGCGCGCGTATCCCGGTACGCGGCAAAGGCATCGAGTTCGGCAACGGCTCGGGCAGCGAGGCCGTCCTGCCGACGCCGGCGGGCGACCGCGTGCTGCTGCTCGACAACGACAAGTGCGACTTGCGTGTGATCGACGTGGCCAGCAACACGCTGATCGACCGCGTGCCGCTACAGATGTTCCCGTTCACCAACCCGAAGCGCTCGCGGCTCAACAAGCTGGCGTTTGCGCCGAACGGCCGCCATCTGATGGCCACCAGCTTTACCGGTGGGCTCGCCTGGCTGATCGATCCGGACGACTACCGCCAGCAGACCGTGATCGCCGTCGCCAAGGGCCCGCAAGGCATCGCCTACGCGCCCGACAACCGCTCCGCCTACGTCGCCTGCCACGACAGCGGCATCCTGACCAAGATCGACCTCGAAGCCCGCCGCGCCGTCGCGGCCATCGACGGCGGCAGCGGCATCGAGGTGCTGGCGTGGTATTGACAGCGTCGGCAGTGCAACGTCGTAGGTTGGGTTAGCGCGGTCAGATGCGGTGCAGTATGAAGCCAACGGCAATTCCGCGCGTAACCCAACGCGGTGCTCGCAATGTTGGGTTACACGCGGAAACAATGCATGCGGATATACTATTGGCGTAGTGGACGCGCTAACCCAACCTACGGGCTGACCTAATAGCTGAGGGACAAGGAATGATCACCCCATGCAACAATTCGCCTCCGACAACAATGCCGGCATGTGCCCGCAGGCGCTGGCGGCGCTGATCGAGGCCAATGGCGCCGGCCACGTCATGGGCTATGGTGACGACCGCTGGACGGCGGAAGCCTGCGACCTCGTCCGCGCACTGTTCGAGACCGATTGCGACGTCTACTTCACGTTCTCCGGCACCGGCGCCAATGCGCTGGCGCTGGCTCACCTCTGCCGTTCCTACAACGCCGTCATCGCCCACGCCGCCTCGCACGCCGCCGAGGACGAGACCGGGGCGCCCGAGTTCTTCTCCGGCGGCGCCAAGGTGCTCGGCGTCGATACCCCGCTCGGCAAGATCACGCCGGAGGCGGTCGAGGAGCATTGCGGCATCATGGGGCGCATCCACACCAGCAAGCCGGCCGTGGTGACGTTGACGCAATCGACCGAGATGGGCACCGTCTACCGCCAGACCGAGATCGAGGCCGTGACGGCGGCGGCAAAGAGGCACGGCCTCAAAGTCCACATGGATGGCGCGCGCTTCGCCAATGCCATCGCCACGCTCAATGCCAAGCCGGCGGACCTGACCTGGCGCGCCGGCGTCGATGTCATGACGCTCGGCGGCGTCAAGAACGGGCTCGCCGCCGGCGAGGCGGTGGTGTTCTTCGACCGCGCCTTGGCCCATGAGTTTGCCTGGCGCATCAAGCAGGGCGGTCAGCTCAATTCCAAGATGCGCTTCGTCTCCGCGCCGTGGCTCGGTCTGCTGAAGAACGATGTGTGGCTCGGCAACGCGCGTCACGCCAACGCCATGGCCAGGCGCCTCGAAGCGGCCATCACCGCGGCGCCCGGCATCCGCATGATGTTTCCAGTCGAGGCCAACGCCGTGTTCGCCGAGATCGATCCCGCCGTGCAGGCAGCGGTCCGTGCCAAAGGCTGGTCGTTCTACACCTTCCTCGGCAAGACCGGCTGCCGCCTGATGTGCGCCTGGGATACCGCGCCCGAGTCGGTGGACCGTTTCAGCCGCGATCTGATTGCGCAGGCGCGGGCGCGGACGCCATCTGCCCGTTAGGCCAATCCCGGCTGTCCGAACGGGCAGACCCATAGCCTGGCCGCATCAAAGGATAAACTTCGACAGATCCGCGTTCTTGGCCAGCTCGCCGACCCGGCCCTTCACGAAGGCGCCGTCGATGGTGATGCTCTGCCCGGATCGACTGGAGGCATCGAACGAAATCTCGTCGACCACGCGCTCGATCACCGTATGCAGCCGGCGGGCGCCGATATTCTCGACGGTGGAATTGACCTGCACGGCGATGTCGGCCAGCTCATCGATGGCATCGTCCGTGAACACGAGGGTGAGGCCCTCGGTCGCCATCAGCGCCACATACTGCTTGATCAGGTTCGCCTCCGGCTCGGTCAGGATGCGGCGGAAATCCTCGCGCAGCAGCGGCTTGAGCTCCACGCGGATCGGCAGACGGCCTTGCAATTCCGGCAGCAGATCGGACGGCTTGGCGAGATGGAAAGCGCCCGAGGCAATGAACAGCACGTGGTCGGTCTTGACCGGACCGTGCTTGGTCGACACCGTCGTGCCCTCGATCAGCGGCAGCAGGTCGCGCTGCACGCCTTCGCGCGACACGTCGGCGCCGATCCGGCCTTGGTCGGAGCGCGAGCAAATCTTGTCGATCTCGTCGAGAAAAACGATGCCGTCGTTTTCCACCGCCCGGATCGCCTCCTGCACGATCTGCTCATTGTCGATCAGCTTGTCGCTTTCTTCCGCAATCAGAAGATCATGACTGGCCTTGACGGTCATGCGCCGCGCCTTGGTGCGCCCACCGAAGGCCTTGCCCAGCATGTCGCCGATGTTGATGGCGCCGAACGAGGCGCCGGGCTGTCCGGGAATGTCGAACATCGGCATGCCGCCGCCGGTATCGGCGACCTGGAGTTCGATCTCCTTGTCGTCCAGCTCGCTGGCACGCAGCTTGCGGCGGAAGGATTCGCGCGTGGCGGGCGATGCGCCGGCGCCAACCAGGGCGTCCAGCGCCCGTTCCTCGGCGTTCTTCTCGGCACGCGCCCGCACTTCCTTGCGCTTGACCTCCTTGACCAAGTGAATGCCCACCTCGACCAGGTCGCGCACGATCGAATCGACGTCGCGGCCGACATAGCCGACCTCGGTGAACTTGGTGGCTTCCACCTTGAGGAACGGTGCGCCCGCCAGACGGGCAAGGCGTCGCGAAATCTCCGTCTTGCCGACGCCGGTCGGGCCGATCATCAGGATGTTCTTGGGCAGCACTTCCTCGCGCAGCTCCGGGCCGAGCTGTTGGCGGCGCCAGCGGTTGCGCAAGGCGATGGCGACGGCGCGCTTGGCGTCAGCCTGGCCGACGATGTAGCGATCGAGCTCGGAGACGATTTCGCGGGGGGTGAAGCTGGTCATGGTGTGGCTATGTAGCGATGGGCGAGGGCGGCGGCAAGGAGAGGTGAAGGTCGGGGTCTGACCCCGTCCACCTACCGACCGCGATCACGCCTCGACGCGCTCAAACACGTTCTTCCCCATCCAGTGCTGGAACCCATCCTCCGTCTGTGCGGCTTTGGCGTAGGCGGCCAACTCCAGCTCGTCGGCGGGATAGGACCCCGCGAGGCCGACAGGTCGCGCACCTTGCGGCGCCACCGCGATCGACGTGACGTACAGCGCGGGAATGGTGCCGGCGGCGAACGCATCGTCGCGCAGGAAATCGGCGTCGGCGATGCGCTCGACGGTCACCAAAGTGCGCCGTGCCGCGTGCGCCATCAGCATCAACTCGCGACGCACGCCGATGAAGACGTTGCCATCGCGGTCGGCGCTCGCGGCGTGAAACAGGGCGACATCCGGCTTGATGGCCGGCAACAGGGCAATCGGGTCCTTGGCGCCGCCCTCGGCGAACGGATTATCGACAACCTTCCAGTCCGGCCGATGCGTCAGCAGGTCGGAGCCCAGAATGCCCCTCAGCGGCATGAACGGGATGCCCTTCTCCGCCGCCTGCAGCCCGGCATGAATGACGGGGCAGGTGGCATCCTTCATGGCGATGCGACCGGCCTTCAGGGCGGCGATGAAGCGCGGCGGCAGTCCGTGCTCGCCCAGCGTCATGGCGGCGGCCTCGACGCTGGCGACACAACCGGCGCCGATCAGCCAATCGGCCTGGAAGCCGCCGCTCGGCACGCCGATCAGATGCAAGCCCTTGGCGCGCCGACGGATCAGCGCCTTGACCACAGCCATGGCGCATCCCGAATAGTCCGGCGGGATGGCGATGCTGGCGCCATCGGGGATGGCCCTGGCCAGGGCTTCGAGATCGAGGATCTGGGGTCCGGCGATCGGCATGGCGAAGGCTCCTGCATGATCTCGACCGACCTTAACGTGCAATTGCCTGGGTGCAAGGGGCACGATCCGGTCTCCCCTTTGCCCGGACGGCCGCATGTGGCATTCCCTAGGGTGTGGCCCGGTCGGCGGGCATGCCAATTGGCGAGGCGGCAACATGCGATTTGGCTTGTTTGGTGGGGCTCGGGTGCAGCGCGGGGAACCTGGCGAGACGAGCGCCAAGGGTTTGGCGGACTATATCGCCTACAACATCGAGGCCGAGGCGCTGGGCTACCATTCGACGTTTCTGACCGAACATCATTTCACCGGCGTCGGCCAGATCTCGGCGCCGCTGCACGTGTTGACGGCGGTCGCCACGCAAACCTCGACACTGAGGCTCGGCACCGCCGTCATGGTGCTGGCCTGGCATAATCCAATCATGCTGGCCGAACAGGCCGCGACGCTGGATCTGATCTCCAATGGGCGCCTGGAGCTCGGCATCGGCAAAGGCTATCGCGCCTCCGAGTTCGCCGGTTTCGCCATGCCGATGCAGGAAGCCGAAGGGCGGTTCGCGGAATCCTTCGGCTTGCTGGTGAAGGCCTTCACCAGCGAGCAGCGTTTCTCGCATGCCGGCAAATACTGGCAGTTCGACAACATCGTGGTCGAACCACCACCCGCGCAGCGGCCGCATCCGCCCTTGTGGATGGCGGCCGGCAACCCCGACTCGATCCGCAAGGTTGCCGAGCTTGGTTGCAACCTTTTGCTCGACCAGTTCCAGTCGCCCGAGCAGATCGGCGAGCGCATCGCCCAATACAAGTCGGTGGTGGAGGCACACGGCCGCACCTTCGATCCCATGCAGGTCGCCGTCGCCCGCAATGCCTATGTTGCCATTGGCGCCGCCGACAAGGACTCCGCCCTGGCGCAGCAGGTCAAGGTGCACCGGCGCATGGTCGAGCTGTCGCAGCGCGCCGATGGCGTCAATCGATCGCATATTCTCCAGTACGACGGCAAACCCGGCAGCACCGAGGAGCATGCGCTGTTTGGCTCGGCCGAAGAGATCATCGCCCGGCTCGAAGGGTTGCGGGCGGTCGGTGTCGAGCAGGTGCTGATCAACAGTGGCGGCAACGCCTTGCAGAGCATGCGCCGCTTTGCCAAGCACGTCATGCCGGCACTGTGAGAGTGAGGCGGCGGTCGTCAGGCGCCCTTCGCCAGCTCACCGCGCAGCGCGCTGGCGATCAGCGTGCGCGTTTCGTTGACGCCATAGAGCGCGATAAAGCCGCCGAAGCGCGGGCCTTGCGACGTGCCGAGCAGCACCTCGTAGATCGCCTTGAACCACTCGCGCAGCGTCTCGGCAAAGCCGTTCTCCTTGCCGGCCGCGTAGACGAGGTTCTGCAGCGTCTCCGCGTCGGCGCCATCGGGCGCCCCGGCCAGTGCCGCATCGAGCGCCAGCAGCGCCGTTCGCTCGGCCTCCGTCGGCAACCGGTATGTCTTCGTCGGCTTGACCAGGTCACGGTAGTAGGCGATCGCGTAGCCGACCAGATGGTCGAGGGTCGGATAGGTCTCGGGCGTGGCCTCCGGCGCATATTTACGAATGACGGCCCATAACGTGGCCTTGTCCTCGGTGTTCGAGACGGCAACCACGTTGAGCAGAAGGCCGTAGGTGATCGGCAGCTCGGCCGTGGGCGGCGCGCCCAAGTGGATGTGCCAAGCGGGATTGTCCAACTGCTGCTTGGGCTCCTGCTCGGGATAAGCCGAAATGAACTGCAGGTATTCGTCGACCGCGCGCGGAATTACGTCGAAATGCAACCGCTTGGCCGTCCGCGGTTTCTGGAACATGTACAGCGACAGGCTCTCGGGCGAGGCGTAGGTGAGCCATTCCTCGATGGTCAGGCCATTGCCCTTCGACTTGGAAATCTTCTGGCCCTTGTCGTCGAGGAACAGCTCGTAGTTGAAGCCCTCCGGCGGCGTGCCGCCGAGCGCGCGGCACATCTTTGAGGACAACGTCACCGACTCGATCAAGTCTTTGCCGGCCATCTCGTAATCAACGCCGAGCGCTGTCCAGCGCATGGCCCAGTCGGCCTTCCACTGGCACTTGACGGCGCCGCCGGTGACCTTGGTCTCGACCTTTTGCTGCGTCTCGGGATCGAGGTAGACGACCGTGCCTCGCTCGACGCTGCGCTCGATCATCGGCACCTGCAGCACGCGCCCGGTGCGCGGGCAGACGGGCAGGAACGGGGAATAGGTCGCCCGCCGCTCGGGTCCGAGCGTCGGCAGGATGATGTCCATCACCGCGTCGTAGACCTCGAGCATGCGCAGCAGCGTCTGGTCCATCATGCCCGAGCGGTAGCACTCGGTCGCCGAGAAGAACTCGTAGGCAAAGCCGAAGCGGTCGAGAAAGCCGCGCAGCATGGCGTTGTTGTGGTCCGCGTAGCTCGAATGCTGGTTGTCGAAGGGGTCGGGCACCGAGGTCAGCGGCTTGTCGAGATAGGCGGCCAGAAGCTGCTTGTTGGCGACGTTGTCAGGCACCTTGCGCAGGCCATCCATGTCGTCGGAGAAGCAGATGAGCCGCGTCTTGCGCCGGCCCTCGGTCAGCACCTCGAAGGCATGGCGCACCATGCTGGTGCGCGCCACCTCGCCGAAAGTGCCGATGTGCGGCAGGCCCGAAGGCCCGTAGCCGGTCTCGAAGACGACGGTTTTGTCGGCGCCACCCCGCATCTTGTCGAGGCGGGCAATCAGCCGCCGCGCCTCCTCGAATGGCCAGGACTTGGCCTCGCCGAGTGCCGCAATCGGCGGAGCACCTGACTTGGCGGAGGTACGGTCGGCGGTGGCCGTCATGGATGATGCGAGCCCATCATAGGGATGTGAAGCATAGGGGATGTGAGGCCGGTGGCCAGCCCAGGTTCCGCGGTACCGTAAGTGTGGGGCCGGTGGGCGTCAATGTGCGCCGTGCGGCGTAGACGCACTCATGCAACAAAGCGTTACCCGCCTTGCCGATTATCGACGTCATTTGCGGGTTTAGAATGCGGTGGATCAGTCCGGTGAAAGGTGAGCGCAGGCCTTCTCTGCCTTTTTCAAACTGAGACACCGTATTGCGGATCTGGGGTCGTTGAAGCCCATGCTGCTAGAGCATTTTCCGCCAAAGTGGGCACCGGTTTGGCGTAGAAAATGCGACAAACAAAGGACTAGAGCGCTTTCCCCTGCTTCAATACGAGTGGAAAGCGCTCTAGCCGCCCGGACTCCGCTAAAGCTTCATGCGAGGAACGACTGCGATCTGGCGAGCTTCGACAAATGGTCGTCGGCTGAGGCAACGCGATGGATACTTTCGACTACGTGATCATCGGCGCGGGCTCCGCCGGCTCAGTGCTGGCGAACCGGCTGAGCGAAGACGCCGATGTCACCGTATGCGTGCTGGAGGCCGGCCCGAGCGACTGGCATCCCTATATCCATCTGCCAGCGGGCTTCATCAAAACCACGGCCGACCCGAGGGTGAATTGGTGCTATACGCAGGAAATCGGCGCCTACACCGGCGGCCGGCGCGTCATGGCGCCACGCGGCAAGACACTCGGCGGCTCGAGTTCCATCAACGGCCACATCTACAATCGCGGCCAGGCACGCGATTTCGATACCTGGGCGCAGCTCGGCAACCGCGGCTGGGGCTACGCCGACGTGCTGCCGTACTTCAAGAGAATGGAAACGCGCATCGGCGAAGGCGACGCATCTTTTCGCGGTCGCGAAGGCCCGCTCACCGTTTCCAATTACGACTACCGCCATCCATTATGCGAGGCCTTCATCGAAAGTTGCGTGGGCATCGGCATGCCGCGCAACCCTGACTACAACGGCGCGGCCCAGGCCGGCGTCAGCTATGCGCAGCGCACCATCGACAATGGACGGCGCATGAGCGCGGCGCGGGCATTCCTGAAACCCGCCATGAAGCGCCCCAACGTACGGGTGATCACGCATGCGCACGTCGCGGGACTGGTGCTCGAGGGCAAGCGCGCGGCCGGCGCCACCTATCGCAAAGGTGGTCGCGACGGGGCAGCGGGCGAGGTTCGGGCGCGGCGCGACGTGATCCTGTCTGGTGGCGCCTACAATTCCCCGCAGCTCTTGCAGCTCTCGGGCATCGGTCCGGCCGCCCTGTTGCAGGCGCACGGCATCCAGGTCCGCCATGCGCTCGCCGGCGTTGGCGAAGGATTGCAAGATCACTACACGTCGCGTGTCGTGGCGCGCGTGAAAGGCATCGATACCTTGAATGAGCGGGTGCGCGGATTGCGGCTTGCCGGTGAAGCGGTGAAATACGCGCTCACCCGCAAGGGCGTGCTCGCGTTGCAGCCTTCGCTCCTGCTGGCCTTCTGGCATTCGGGCGTGACACCGGAAGGCGAGGATCTGCAGTTCATTTTCACGCCGGCGAGCTACATGGAAGGGCGGCTCGGCATGCTCGAGGATCGGCCCGGCATGACCTGCGCCGCCTGGCAACATCGCCCGGAAAGTCGCGGCCATGTCCGCATCACGTCCGCGGACCCGTTTGTAGCGCCATTGATCCAGAGCAATTACTTGGGCGAGGAGATCGATCGGCGCGTATTCATCGCCGGCATCAAGCTGGCGCGCCGCCTGCTCGCCTCGCCGCCATTGGCGCCCTATTACGCCTACGAGGACTATCCCGGGCCCAAAGCGCAGAGCGACGACGAGATTCTGGACGCCGGCGCCAAGAACGGGCAGACGGTGTTCCATCCCTGCTCGACCTGCCGCATGGCCCCGGTCTCGGACCCGATGGCGGTGGTGGATGATCAGTTGCGTGTCCACGGCATGCAGGGCCTGCGCGTCGTCGACGCCTCGGTGATGCCGCGCATGATCTCGGCCAACCTCAACGCCGCGACGCTGATGATCGCCGACAAGGCCGCCGATCTCATTCGCGGCAAACCCGCTCCCGATCCGATCATCCTGTCCGGTTGAATGGGCTGTGACCCAGCCACAACCTGGCTGCCGGCCTAATCTCGCAGCAGATCATTGATGCTCGTCTTGCCGCGCGTTTGGGCGTCGACGGTCTTGACGATGACGGCGCAGGACAGCGAAGGGCCGGGCGAACCGTCGGGCAAAGGCTTGCCGGGCATGGCGCCGGGCACGACGACGGAAAACGGCGGCACGCGGCCGACATGAACCTTGCCGGTGGCGCGGTCGATGATGCGGGTCGAGGCCGAGATGAACACGCCCATCGACAGCACCGAGCCCTCGCCGATGATTACGCCTTCAACCACTTCGGAGCGTGCGCCAATGAAGCAGTTGTCCTCGATGATCACTGGATTGGCCTGCAGCGGCTCGAGCACGCCGCCAATGCCGGCGCCGCCGGACAGATGCACGTTCTTGCCGATCTGCGCGCATGAGCCGACCGTCGCCCAGGTGTCGACCATGGTGCCGCTATCGACATAGGCGCCAAGATTGACGAACGAAGGCATCAAGATGACGTTGGGCGCGATGAAGGCCGAACGGCGCACGATGGCGCCAGGGACCGCGCGGAAGCCTGCCTCCTTGAAGCGATCCGCTGACCAGTCGGTGAACTTCAGCGGCACCTTGTCCCAGCCATGCACGCGACTGGCGAATGTGCCGCTTTTCTGGAACGGCATGACCTCGTTGTCGGCGAGGCGGAAGGATAGCAGCACCGCTTTCTTCAGCCACTGGTTGACCGTCCAGTCGCCGGCTTTCTTCTCGGCGACACGCGCCTGACCCTTGTCCAGCAGGTCGAGCGCGGCCTCGATCGAATCGCGGACATCGCCCTTGGTTTTGGGGTTGATGGCGTCGCGTGCCTCCCAGGCGGCCTCGATCGTCGACTGCAGGCTGGCGATGGACATGGGGTCGGCTCCGGTCTGGATCAGCACGTCGTCGTTGCCTTGTGGCAAGTGTGCATCAGGGTGTCAACGTGGCGCGCGGACTATTGCAGCCGATGGCGGCGAACGCAGAGCGGCAATGCACGGGAGAACTTGCTTCTTGCCGGGCTCTGGGGGAGACAGGGGTCGACATCGTCCTCGCGCCGCAGCGCCAACCAGTGAACGCAAAGCAAATGGCTTTTCCGGCAAGTTCGCGACCCAATAGGACCTTGCTCGGCATTGTGTTCATGTGCACGGCGAGCACGCTGTTCCCGATCATGAACGGCTTGGTGCAGGTCCTGAGCACCCGCTATGACACCGAACAGCTGGTCTGGGCACGCCAGAGTTCGCACCTGGTGTTCCTGCTCGCACTGTTCGGGCCGTCGCTTGGCTGGAGCCTGGTGCGCACCAGCCAGCTCAAGTGGCAAATCCTGCGCTCGGTGGTGCTGCTGGTGTCGACGCTCTGCTTCTTCAGCGGCGTCAAGTTCCTGCCACTGGCCAAGGCGGCATCAATCAGCTTCATGGGCCCGTTTTTCGTGGCGCTCATGGCTTGGCCCATGCTCGGCGAGCGGATCAGCCTGCATCGGCTGATTGCGATCATCTTCGGATTCATGGGTGTGCTGGTCATCATCCGCCCGGGCACCGAGGTGTTCCAGTGGGCGTCGCTGCTCATTTTGGCCAGCGCCATCTGCTACGCTTTCTACCAAATCCTGACGCGCTTCGTCGGCGGCCACGATCGGCCGGAGACCTCAGCTGTCTTCAGCGCGCTCGTGGGCACCCTGGTGCTATCACTGCACGTGCCATTTGTCTGGATGCCAATCCTGTCGTGGACGGATGGCGCCTTGATGTGCTCGCTGGGAATTCTGGGCGGGCTTGGCCATTACTGCGTCGCGCGCGCCTTGATCTATGTCCAGGCCAACATCGCCGCGCCATTCGTCTATTGGCAGCTGGTGGGCTCGGTCATCGTCGGCTACATGGTCTCGAGCTACATTCCCGATCACTATACTTGGCTTGGCGCCGCCATCATCATCGCCGCCGGCCTCTATATTGGCTGGCGCGAGTCGCGCGAGAAGGCGCCACGCGTCTCGCCGGACAAGGCGTGAGCAGTGCAAGCGCAGCGGTTCCGGCACCGCGGCATCGCGTTTCGAGAATTTCGAGTATTTCATCCACTGCACAAGCGTGGTATCCTGGTCACGCAACATGGAGCCTGCCAATGTCGCGCGCCCAAACCGATCCGACGATTCCTTCCGACCAAGAGGCCAAGCAAGCCCGTGAGGCCATCCGCGTCTTGTGCGAGCAGCGGGACGCCGCCGGCACGATGCGTGTGCAGATCGTGAGTTCCGATCGCCATGTCACGACGCTCGATCTTCCGGCATCAGCGATGCGACTCCTCGAGCAGATGCTACAGGAGCTGGCGGCAGGCCATGCCGTGGCGGTGGTGCCGATCGAGGCCGATATCACGTCGCAGCAGGCGGCCGAACTGCTCAATGTCTCGCGTCCCTATGTGGTCGGCCTGATAGACAAGGGCGTGCTGCCGGCGCGCATGGTCGGCAATCAGCGTCGCCTGCCGCTGCGGGACGTGCTGGCTTACAAGGCGGAGACCAAGGCCAAGGCCTATGAGGGCCTCGCCGAGATGGCGGCCATCGATCAGGAGCTGGGCCTGCGGTGAGCGTTACGGCGCTTCTCGATGCTAACGTTCTCTACGGCGCGACCACACGCAGCGTGCTACTGTATCTGGCCGTCGGCGGAGTTTTCCAACCGCGTTGGAGCAATGCCATCCAGAACGAATGGACTGCGGCGCTGCTACGGGAACGGCCAGACATTGATGTGTCGCGAGTTGCGCGCACACGCGAACTGATGGAGCGGCATTTCCCCGAGGCAACGGTCGTGGGCTTCGAGCCGCTCATCGCAACCCTCGACCTGCCCGACCCTGATGACCGGCATGTGCTGGCGGCTGCCATTCATGGTGGTGCGAGCGTGATCGTCACGGCGAACCTTGCGGACTTTCCTGCCGACGTGCTGGCGTCACACGACATCAGGGCCGAGGGCCCAGACAAGTTCGTGCGCGGGATGCTCGATGCCGACGCGCCATCGGTCGTGTCGGCATTGGCTTTGGATCGCGCCAACTTGCGCAATCCGCCCATGACTGGCGCCGAGTACCTAACTGCGCTCGAGCGGGCCGGACTCACTGGCACGGCCGCGGCGCTTAGGCGGTTGGGCGCCGAGCTGTGAGGATTCCGGCGCACGAGCCGGATTCGAGATTGGCGCCTGTCCCACGGCGGCACGTCACTTAAGCCCTTCTTAAAGGTTCGCACCGCATAGTCCGCACAGGAATGGGATCTGCGCCCTCGCGCCCCTATGGCGAGCGGTAAAGGGCACCACCAAAGCGGCGCGGCAAGAAGGCAATGATCATGTCGAGAATTTGGCACGGAACCTTGGCATGCGCCGCAGCACTGCTGTCGGCAACGGGTGCTGCCGGCGCAGCCGACCTCATCAGCGGCGGCATGAAGGACTACGGCTATAGGCCAGCGCTGGCGGCGCCGGCCAGTTGGTACCTGCGGCTTGATGGCGGCTACGCCATCCACGGCGAGCCGACCATTACCGGCGCTGGCACGACATTCACCAGGCCCGGAATCGGCGACACGTGGTCATTTGGCGCCGGCTTCGGCCGTTATCTCTCGAGCCATTTGCGCACCGACCTGACGGTGGATCATCGTTTCGAGGCCGACGCGCACGGCCGCAATGTCGCCGCTGGCGCCACGTTCCCCGGCACGCATAGGTTTGGCTTCGAGAGCTCGGTGCTGCTCGCCAATCTCTATTATGATTTCAAGCGCGGCGGCGGGTTCAACCCTTACGTCGGCGCCGGTCTCGGC
Organism: uncultured Devosia sp.; assembly: GCA_964498125.1. Lineage (GTDB taxonomy): Bacteria > Pseudomonadota > Alphaproteobacteria > Rhizobiales > Hyphomicrobiaceae > CAMDBL01. Next base: position 30,565 of record CAZCGE010000063.1, read on the forward strand.
ATGGCCAACAACCAAACCAGTGTCGGGGGCACGCAAACGGGCGGCAGCATCGGCGAGGCGAGCAATTGGGGCTTGGCCGGCGCCCTGATGGCCGGTTTCACGGTTACGCTGAGCCAGAACCTGAATTTCGACGCGGGTTACCGCTTCCTCTATCTCGGCGACACCAAGACCGGCGATATCCGCAACGCGGCCGGCACCGTCGTGTCGGGACCATCCGTTGACGACATCCACGCACACGAATTCCGCTTTGGCTTGCGCTGGGACGTGCGCTGAAGCGGATCTTAGACGTCAGTACACCAAGCGTATGTTCGAGAAACAAAGAGGGTCATCGCCGTCATTGCCTAGTTCCGCGTACATCGCATCGAAGCACGGCACGTCATGCCGAGCTGGGAGACGATGGCGAACCTGAGCCGTCCGACAGGCCGCAAGGCCGAGCCGGAACGGTAGTCCGAGGATCGAAGCAGGCAAGTCGCGGCAAAGCCGGCGGCCGCTTGCACGCGAAGGAACGACGTACATGAAACGGAAGTTTGTCTGTCTTGCCGCCGCAATCGCGATGCTCTCCGGCATCGATGGGGCCGCCCAAGCCAACGATTATGCACGCCTTGCCCCCGGCGTCCGGATGGCAGGCGGTGGCGTACCCGTGCCGGCGCCTGCGCCCATCCCCGACTCGCCCGCGCGCTGGTATTTTCGCGCCGATGTGGCGCTCGGCATTCCCAGCGATGCTTCGATCAGAGAAAGCGGCCTCCGGCTCGGCGCGCCGCCTCCTGGCGGTTCGGGAACATTCCGGACGTCGCCAGGCTGGTTCAAGGACAGTGCCGAGATCTATGACGGCTATAGCTTCGGCGTCGGCTACATATTCTCGCGCGCATTCAGAGGTGACTTGACGATCGACACGCGATCAGAGCGGGAATTCAAGGCGCAGGGCGCAAGATACACCTATCAGAACCCAATCGGCACCAACATCACCGGTACTTTTTCCGACAGCACCAAGATGCAAAGCGTCGCCACGCTGTTCAATCTGTATTACGATTTTCACGGCCGGGGCCGGTTCGTGCCGTATATCGGCGCCGGACTGGGCTTTGCCGTCAACGACTTGAACCGCAACAACTCGACCGTCGAGAGCGGGGGACTGTCGTTCTCGGGCAGCGAGAGTGCAACCGTCGTCTCGCTCGCCGCGATGGGGACCATCGGGTTTACGTACAACATCGATCCGACCATCGCACTCGACTTCAATTATCGCCTGCTTTTCGTCGGCGGCTCGGATATCAGTATGCCGCTGAACGGCCGGACGTCAACGGTCCACATTGGCGACCAGATCGATCACCAGCTGCGGGCAGGCGTGCGCTTCAACGTTTACTGATTAGCGCGCGCGATCATGGCTTGTGACGCGAGCAGGGCGGGTCCACGGATCCGCCCGATTTTTTGCGTTTTCGCAACTATCGCCATTGCTCGCAATTGACTTTTTGTTGCGGCGCACATAAATCCAGTCGCGGGACACCCTTCCCCAACGAAGGGCTACTATCTGGAAGGATAGCTCATGACCGCGATTGCGAAACCGGCCCGGCGGCCGGCGGTGACGCATTTTTCCTCCGGCCCCTGCGCCAAGCGCCCCGGCTGGACCCCCCAAGCCCTCGACAAGGCGTTCCTTGGCCGCTCGCATCGGGCGAAGGAGGGCAAGGCGCGCCTGAAGCTGGCCATCGACAAGACCAAGGCGATGCTGGGTCTGCCGCCCGGCTATCTCTGCGCCATCGTGCCGGCCTCCGATACGGGCGCCTACGAATTGGCGATGTGGAGCATGCTCGGCGCCCGCGGCGTCGATGCGCTGGCTTGGGAAAGCTTCGGCAAAGGCTGGGTCACCGACATCACTAAGCAACTCAAGCTGAAGGATGTGCGCGTCATCGAGGCCGACTACGGCCAGCTCCCCGACCTCGGCAAGGTCGATTTTTCGCGCGACGTGCTGTTCACCTCGAATGGCACCACGTCTGGCGTGCGCCTGCCCAACTACGACTGGGTGCCGGCCGATCGTCAGGGACTGACGTTCGCGGATGCCACCTCGGCCGTGTTCGCGCAAGCCGTCGACTGGCCGAAGGTCGATGTCTGCACCTTCTCCTGGCAGAAGGTGCTCGGCGGCGAGGCGGCGCACGGCATGCTGATCCTCTCCCCGCGCGCGGTCGAGCGGCTGGAGAGCCACACGCCGTCCTGGCCGCTGCCCAAGGTGTTTCGCCTGACCAAGGGCGGCAAGGTCGACAAGGGCATCTTCGAGGGCGAGACCATCAATACGCCATCGATGCTGTGTGTGGAGGACTACCTCGATACGCTGGCCTGGGCCGAAAGCATCGGCGGGTTGCAGGGTCTGATGGCGCGCGCCGAAGCCAACGCCAAGGTGCTGTTCGACTGGATCGAGCGCACGCCCTGGATCGCCAATCTGGCGGTCGACCCGAAAACGCGGTCGAATACGTCCGTCTGTCTGAAAATCGTCGACCCGGCGATCGCGGGCCTGAACAAGGATGCGCAGGCGGCTTTCGCCAAGACCTTGACGGGCCTGCTGGAGAAAGAAGGCGTGGCTTTCGACATTGCTTTCTACCGCGATGCGCCGCCTGGTTTGCGCATCTGGACCGGCTCGACTGTCGAGACCGCCAGCGTCGAAGCGCTGACGCCCTGGCTCGACTGGGCCTTTGTGGAAGCGAAGGCGGCGCTTTCAAAAGCAGCGTGAGCCGTGAGTGGTGAGTCGTGAGTGTTGGGCAGAAATGCCAGCCACATCACCGGATGACACCACTCACCATTCACGACTCACCACTCACGCTTTCCGAACAAGGACCATCAAAATGGCTCCCAAAGTCCTCATCGCCGATGATCTGTCGCCGGCTGCTGTCGCCATCTTCAAGGAACGCGGCGTCGATGCCGATGTGAAAATCGGCTTATCGAAAGACGAGTTGGAGAAGATCATCGGCCAGTACGACGGCCTAGCCGTACGCTCGGCCACCAAGGTGACCGAGAAAGTGCTGGCTGCGGCACCCAAGCTGAAGGTGATCGGCCGGGCGGGCATTGGCGTCGACAACATCGACACCAAGGCAGCGACCGCCAAGGGCGTCATCGTCATGAACACGCCGTTCGGCAACTCGATCACCACGGCCGAGCATGCCATCTCCATGATGTTTGCCTTGGCGCGGCAGATCCCGGCGGCCGACACCTCGACGCAGGCCGGCAAGTGGGAAAAGTCGAAGTTCCTCGGCGTCGAGCTTTATGGCAAGACGCTCGGCGTCATCGGCTGCGGCAATATCGGCTCGATCGTCGCCGATCGCGCCATCGGCCTGAAGATGCGCGTCATCGCCTACGACCCGTTCCTCGAGCCCGAGCGCGCGGTGGCGATTGGCGTCGAGAAGGTCGAGCTCGACGACCTCATGCGCCGCGCCGACTTCATCACGCTGCACACGCCGCTGACCGAGAAGACCCGGGGCATCATCGACGCCAAATCGATCGCCCGCATGAAGAAGGGTGTGCGCATCATCAATTGCGCGCGTGGCGGGCTGGTCGACGAGAAGGCGCTGGCCGAGGCCTTGAAGGCGGGCCAGGTCGCCGGTGCGGCGCTGGACGTGTTCGAGGTCGAGCCCGCCAAGGAAAACGTGCTGTTCGGCCTGCCCAACGTCGTCTGCACGCCGCATCTGGGCGCAGCCACCATGGAAGCGCAAGAGAACGTTGCACTGCAGGTGGCCGAGCAGATGGCGGATTATCTGCTCAAGGGCGCCATCACCAACGCCATCAACTTCCCCAATATCACCGCCGAGGAAGCGCCGCGCCTGATGCCCTACGTCAAGCTGGCCGAGCAGCTCGGCGCGTTCGCCGGCCAGCTCACCGAGGCCAACATCAAGGGCATTCGCATCGAGTACGCCGGCGAAGTGGCCAAGCTCAACTGCAAGCCGTTGACGGCGGCGGCACTGTGCGGTCTGCTGCGGCCCCTACTCGGCGACAGCGTCAACATGGTATCGTCCCTCGTCTGGGCCAAGGACCGCGGGCTCATCGTCGAGGAAGTCACCCGCCGCCAAGAGGGCGCATTCGGCGGCTATCTCAAGCTGACCGTGCGCACCGATGCCTATGACCGGTCGATGGCCGGCGCCGTATTCTCCGACGGCCGCCCGCGCATCATTCAGGTGCGTGACATCGACATGGAATTCGAGCTGACCCAGCACATGCTGTTCATCCGCAACACCGACAAGCCAGGCTTCGTCGGCAATCTGGGTACGCTGTTGGGGGAATCCGGACTGAACATCGCCACCTTCAACATGGGGCGCGAAAAGCCGGGTGGCGACGCCATCTGCGTGGTCGCGCTCGACTCGGCGGTGTCCGATCAGATCCTATCGCAGGTCAAGGCGCTGCCGCACGTGGTGCGCGCCAACCGGCTGCAGTTCTAGGGGCAGTGCGGCCCTGGCGACAGCACAAATCTGTTCTGTTAGGATGTGCTCATGACCAGATCCGACACACTTGATCGATTGAAAGCCAAACTCGACAAGCTCAGCGACGAGCAGATCGCCGCGATTGCCGATATGGCCGAGGCCTGTGTCCGCGATGCGCCTCCCGAAGACGAGGCGACTCGTGCCGCAATTGCCGAAGGCATTGCCGAGGCCAAAGCCGGGCTGCGCGTCAGCCAAAGCGAGATGGATATGCTGCTCAAGCAGCCATGGCGCTGAAAGTCTCAATAGCGCCACGGGCAGCAGGCGACCTGCGCACCATCCGTGACTATCTCATGTCGCGCTCGCTGCAAGGCGCCGACAGCGTGCGGGCTGCCATTGATGCGACCCTCATGCGGCTGTCGGAATTCCCGCGCGCCGGTCGCGATCGGCCGGAACTCGGGGTGCGCAGCATCGGTGTCCCACGCTATTCCTATACTGTTTACTACCACATCGAGACCGACGAGGTTGTCGTCGTGCATGTGCGCGATGACCGTCGCAGGCCGCTCCGTGCCTCCGAACTTTGAAATCCGCCCATGCCGCCAACCGGCTGCGGTTGTGAACGGGGTTCTGAACGCGCTTGCACCGGCCGCCAACAATGGCGACCATGGCCGTTGACAATAGCCGCATATCCATCACCGCCGAGGTTCCCATGAACGACGCCGAACTACATGATCGCCTCGCCATCCGCGACCTGGTGCAGAACTGGGTGCTGTGGCGCGATGCCGGCGACTGGGAGCGCTTCCGCACCGTCTGGCACGACGACGGCTGGATGATGGCGACCTGGACGCAAGGCTCGGCCGAGCATTTTATTCAGCGCAGCATCGAGGGCTGGAACAAAGGCGTCAGCATTCTGCATTTCCTCGGCGGCACCACCATCGAGCTGGCCGGCCAACGCGCCATCGCCCAGACCAAGATGACGATCTCGCAGCGCGCCAAGGTGCATGGCGTGTTGTGCGACGTGGTCTGCACCGGGCGGTTCTACGATTTCATCGAGAAGCGGCAAGACAAGTGGGGCGTTGTGCTGCGCCAGCCGATCTACGAGAAGGACCGGCTCGATCCGCTCGATCCAGCCGCCAAGCTCGAGCTGGATCAAGCCAAGCTCGCCTCGCTGCCCGAGGGCTACCGCCATCTCGGCTACCTGCAACGCGAGATCGGCTATCCCGTCAAGACCGATATGCCCGGTCTCAAGGGCCCGGAGGTCGAGGCGCTTTACGCCCGCGGCAAGGCCTGGCTCGGCGGCGCACCGGCGCGCTGATCAGGGCTTGGCCCGCTCGTCGATGAAGCGGCGAGCCTTCAGATTGCGCAGCGGATCATACAGCGCACCCGGCACAGCGAACACGACATGGGGCCGCACCAGGACGATGCGCTGCACCAGGTCGGGCAGGCTGGCCGCCAGGTTCGGCTGGTCGCTCGCATCCGCCTCGATCCTGACCTCCAGCACATCGGGCGAATCCGGATCGGCCGGATCACCCTTCACGACGGCAAGCTGGAACTCGCGGATTGCGGGATCAGCCGTTAGCGCATCGGCGACAAGCGCCGGATTGATCAGCAAACCCTTGACCTTGACCAGCGCATCGGCGCGCGCTGGCCGCGCCAAGAGGCGGTCGCCGAGCGCGCCGCACCGAGGGCACGTCTCGAGCCGCAGCGCCACCGTATCACCGACGAGATAGCGCAGCAGCACAGTGCCGCGCCGGTGCAGGTGGGTCAGAGCCAAGGCACCCGCTTCGCCTTCGGGCAGCCGCTTGCCCGACTGCGGATCGACCACTTCGAGCAGGTAAAGGTCGGGGCTCACGTTTTGCAGGACGGCGCCATTGCAACACTGCACGAAGCCACCCTGCATCTCGGTGAAGGAGTAACGCAGCCGGAGTTGCGGGGCTTTGCAGCCGAACGCGGACAACTGCCCCAGCAGCTCGACCTGCATGGCCTCGCTGACCGGCTCGCCCGACGTGACCACCATGCGGGCGCGCGGAAAGGTGAGGCCGCGCTCGCGCACGCGACGAAAAAAACGGCGCAGGAAGCTCGGGATGCCCCAGAAAATCGTAGGATCGGCGGCAACCAGCAGGTCTATGGCCGCGTCAAGAGTGCGGTGAATGGGGAATTCGGCGTGCGGGGCGCCGGTCATGGCCTGCACCACCGGAATGCCGAAGGCTTCCGCCGTGCGCGCCACAACGAGGAAGCCACCGGTCGGCATTGGCGGCAAAGGCACGAGATTGGCGAGGACGTCGGTCGGCTTGAAACCCTCCACCTCGGCCGCCAGCCGCGCCTGCACCATGATCGCCAGCTGATCATGCGTCGTATTGAAGAATGGCGACGGCCGGCCGCTGCTGGTGCCGGTGGTGTAGGCCACATTCCATAGCGTCGTCTCCTGCATGGGCAGGCCGGCGAGATCAGACGGGGCCAGGCGAAAATCCTCGGGCGCCGCCATATAGTCGGCCTTGGTCGTCAGCGGCAGGCGCTCCAGATCGTCGAGACCGCGGATCGTCGCGGCCACGATGCCGAATTCGGCGAAGCGGCGGTGGTAGAAGGGATGGGCCTCGGCGCACAGCCGCAGCGTCCGCCGCAAGCGGACTTCGCGCAGATCGTCGAGTTGCCAAAGGCTGGTCGCGCCGTACGTCATTCTCCTCCCCTTGCCCGCTCACTGGCGAGACTGCTACGCAGGCTGGTCAGCGAGGTCAACCACGGGTGCGGACCAGCTGCAAGGGAGCGGAGGCGTCATGGCGGGACTCTACTGGGAGGAATGGGAGGTCGGGCGCACCTTCAAATCGGCGGCGCGCACGGTGACCGAGGCCGATCTGGTGATCTACTCAGGCCTGTCGGGTGACTACAACCCGCTGCATACGGATGAGGAATACTGCAAGACCACGGATTTCGGCACGCGCATCGCGCATGGTCCCCTGATCTATGCCATCGCCGCCGGCCTCATCTTTCAGATGCACCTCTACGACGACACGCTGATTGCCTTTCTCGGCTTCGACAACCTGCGCTTCACCAAGCCGGTCAAGCCCGGCGATACCATTCACGCGCGCCTGGAGGTCACCGAGCGGCGCGAGACCTCACGGCCCGACCGCGGCGTGATGAAACGCCAGCTCCAGGTCGTCAACCAGCGCGGCGAGGTGGTGCTCGACGCCATCCAGGCATTCCTGGTGAAGCGCAGGCCGGCATAGCAGGGCGTGCCCAGCACGGCCCATCGCACCGTCGCGTAAATCACCCTCGCGCCGCCTTCAGCCCGGCCTCGAGGTCGGCGGCGATGTCCTCGAAGGCTTCCAGGCCCACGGACAGCCGAATCATGGCATCCGAGATACCCAGCTCGGCGCGGGCCTCCGGTTTCAGACGCTGGTGTGTGGTCGTCGCCGGGTGCGTGACCAGGCTCTTGGTGTCGCCGAGATTGTTGGAAATCTTGACGAGACGCAAGGCATTGAGGAAGCGGAATGCCGCCGCCTTGTCGCCCTCGAGCATGAACGTCACCACCTGGCCGGGGCCGGACATCTGTCGCCGGATCAGGTCCGCCTGCGGATGGTCGGGGCGGCTGCAGAACAGCACCTTGGCGATACCGGGCAGCTTGGCCATGTGGTCGGCGAGGCGCGCCGCCATCTCGCACTGCGCCTTGACGCGGATCGGCAGTGTCTCCAGGCTTTTCAGCAGCACCCAGGCGTTGAACGGGCTGATCGATGGCCCGGTCTGGCGCACGAAATCGTGCACGTACTTCTTGATGTGGTCCTTGCTGGCCAGCACGACGCCGCCGAGGCAACGACCCTGGCCGTCGATGTGCTTGGTCGCCGAATAAACCACCACGTCGGCGCCGTGCTGCAGCGGGCGCTGAAGCATGGGCGTGGCAAAGACGTTGTCGACAATCGTCACCGCGCCAATGCGCTTGGCGATCGCCGAGACGCCGGCGATGTCGACGATGTCCAGTGTCGGATTGGCCGGCGTCTCGAAGAAGAAGGCGCGCGTGTTGGGCTTGACCGCTTTTTCCCACTGGTTGAGATCGCGGCCGTCGACCAGTGTGAATTGCATGCCAAAGCGCGGGCAGAGGTCCTCGACGATGTAGCGGCATGAGCCGAACATCGCCCTGGCCGCAACGATGTGCTGGCCGTGGTTGAGGCAGGACAGGATGGACGCGGTGACCGCCGCCATGCCGGTGGCGGTGGCCCGGGCATCCTCGGCGCCTTCGAGCAAACGCACGCGCTCCTCGAACATCGACACCGTCGGGTTGCCAAAACGGCTGTACTGGTAGCCGGGTTCAGCGCCAGTAAAGCGCGCTTCGGCTTGCTCCGCGCTGGCGTAGACGTAGCCCTGGGTCAGGAACAGCGCCTCGGAAGTCTCGCCATACTGCGAGCGCAGCGTACCGCCATGCACCAGCTGCGTCTGTGGCCGCCACGTTGCGGGATCGTTGTTGTTCGAATTGGACGAGGTCATGACGCGCGATCTCCCCTGCTCAATTGCAGGCCACCAAGCACCGGCTCGGCGGGCCTGAACGACTTTGGCCGGACAGACTGTCAGGGACCGGGCGCGGGATGAGGCAAGGAGCGCGCACGGCCTTTTAGCGAATTTGTTTTACGTGGCTGCAAGCCGGCCGGCCAAATCACCACGGGATCACTCCAGGGCCGTGTGATAGGGCGCTCAGGCCAGGGCGTCAAGAGCACGGACCACGGTCGTGTATCCGGCCTCGCTGGAGACGGCCGCCGGCCCCTGGGCGGCAAAAAAGGCCGCGTCGTTGCCAGCGCCAGTTGATTTTCTTGCGCGGAGGCAAGGGGATTCGGTTAGGCTGTCGTCTCATTGGCATCGCACACTGCGTCGCGACTGGTGCAGTGTCGAGTCAGCACTGCGCGTGGAGCGTTGACCCGTGGTCGACCGGTTCTTCGATGTCGAGGCGCGCAGCAAGCTCGCCCTGGAGGCCGCCCAGATCGGGGTCTGGTCCTTTGAGGTTATGTCCGGCACGGTCAAACTGGATGGCCGGGCGGCCTCGACCTGGGGATTGCCGGCGGGCGCGCAAGTTGCGCTCAGTGCCCTCGACGAATTGGTGCATCCCGACGACCGCGTCGCCAAGCAGGCCGCCCTCGACGCCGCGCTCGACCCGAACGGGTCCGGATCTTATCAGGCGGAATACCGCGTGCATCCACGCGGCGAGCCTGGCGAGCGCCATATCATTTCGTACGGCAAGACAGAGTTCGCGGACGGCAAACCGGCGCGCATCTTCGGCATCATGCGTGATGTGACCGAGCGGCGGCAGATCGAGGACGCGCTGCGCCAGTCGGCGGCGCGCTTGTCCGGCATCCTGTCCATTGCCGCCGACGCCATCATTTCGATCGACGAGCGCCAGCGCATCACCATGTTCAACAATGGCGCCGAGTCCATTTTCGGCTACACCACCGGCGAGGTGATCGGACAACCGCTCGAGATGCTGATGCCCGAGTGCTTTCGCGCTTCCCACGCCAACCACGTCCGCCAATTTGGCTCCTCGGGCACGATTGCGCGCCGCATGGGTGAGCGCCGCGAGATCTTTGGCCTGCGCAAGGACGGCCAGGAGTTTCCGGCCGAAGCCTCGATCTCCAGCCTCGAGATGGGTGGCGAGCGCATATTCACGGTCTTGCTGCGCGACATCACAACGCGCAAGCAGGTCGAGAAGCGGCTGGAGCAAGTCAATCTGGAGCTGGAGTCGCGGGTCGCCGAGCGCACGCGCGCGCTGCAGGAGGAGACTGAGCGCCGGCTGGTGGCGCAGGCCGCGTTGGCACGCGCGCAACGCATGGAGGCGTTCGGCCAACTCGCCGGCGGCATCGCCCACGACTTCAACAACCTGTTGACCGTCATCAGCGGCAACCAGGAGCTGCTCGAGATGCGGCTCGACGACGCCAAGGCACTGGTGCTGCTCAAGCGCTCGCAGGAGGCCGCGGAAATGGCCGCCCGGCTGACGGCGCGGCTGCTCACGTTTGCGCGCCGTCGCCAGCTCGAGCCGGTTCTGCTCAACCTGAACGAACAGATCACCGGTATGGTGGAGCTGCTGCGGCGCTCGATCGGCGAGCATGTGACGCTGACCACCAAGCTGCCGCCGCAGCTCGGACTGGTGCGCGCCGATCCCAGCGAGATCGAGAATGCCGTGCTCAACCTCGCCATCAACGCGCGCGATGCCATGCCGAATGGCGGCATGCTGGTGATCGAGACGGCGGATTGTCAGATCGAGGGCGGGGATGGCAAGCTACCGGCCGGCGACTACGTGCGCATCTCGGTCTCCGATACCGGCAACGGCATGACGCCGGAGGTTCTGGCGCGTGCCTTCGAGCCGTTCTTCACCACCAAGCCGCCGGGCCAAGGCACCGGCCTTGGCCTCAGCACGATCTACGGTTTCGTGCAGCAGTCGGGCGGCGCCGCCACCGTCTACAGCGAGGCCGGTCACGGCACCACGATCAACATGCTCCTGCCACGGATCGCCGAAGTGGGCGCTGCGGCAAGTCCGATACGTGCGGACGCCGCGCCACCAGTCGGCAAGGGGGAAACGATCCTGCTGGTCGAGGACCGGCCGGACGTGCGCGAGGTCACAAGGCAGCGCCTGCAGCACCTGGGCTATCAGGTCCTCGAAGCCGACAATGGCGTCAGCGCCATCAAGCTCCTCGAGGGTGGGGGACGCAGCGTTCACCTGGTCTTCAGCGACGTGGTCATGCCGGGCGGCGTGTCGGGCTTCGACGTGGCCCGCTGGGTCAACGGCCACCGGCCAGGGCTGAAAGTGCTGCTGAACTCGGGCTTTTCCGCCGAGGTCGTGGGGGCGCGGGAGGGAGAACTGCCCGCCGTCAGGCTGCTGCGCAAGCCCTACACGCTGACTGACCTTGCCGGCGCCTTGCGCGAGGTGTTGGACGGCTGAGGCGGAGCTTCACGCCTTGCGCACGTCGACGGCAAAGACATAGCCGACACCGCGCACGGTCTTGATCAGCCGCGGCGCATCGGGCTCCGGCTCGATCTTCTTCCTGAGACGGACAATCAGGCTGTCGATCGAGCGGTCGAAGGGCGACCACTCGTGGCCTTTCAGCAGGTCCATGATGTTGTCGCGCGACAGGACGCGGGCCGGACGCCTGAGAAACATCTCCAGCATATTGAATTCAGCGGTGGTCAGCTCCCGCACATCGCCGGCGTCCGCGCGCAGCTCGCGACGCGGGATATCCAACACCCAGCCCGGGAATGCCAGCCTTTCCCCCATCGCGGCCGACGGCTGCGGCGGCGCATGTGCTGCGCCGGCCTCGTAGCGGCGCAGCACGGCGCGCACCCGCGCCAGCACCTCGCGCACGTGGAAAGGCTTGGTGATGTAGTCGTCGGCGCCGAGCTCCAACCCGACGATCCGGTCAATGGTATCGCCCTTGCCGGTGATCATGATGATCGGCACGTTGTGGGTGCTGCGCACCTGCCGCGCCACGTCGAAGCCGTTCTCGCCGCCGAGATTGAGATCGAGCGTGATGAGATCGGCCGGCCCTTCGGCGAGGCGGGCGGCCAGCTCGCCGCCGTCCTTGGCCTCCGCCACCGTGTAGCCTTCCAGCTCGAAGCACTCGCGCAACAGCGTGCGCACGGCGGGTTCATCGTCGACGACGAGGATATGGCTGGCTGTGTTGGCCGCGGGCATGCTTGACCTTGTTTGCTGGCGTCTGTGGCGGTTGCCGCATTAGCCTTTTTCCAGTGTCGCACAAACCGACACATCCACGCCATCTTGCCAGTACGCGGACCCCAATAGTCTGCCCAGATCGCGTTGGCCGTCCAGTCAGACAAGGGGGATACACCATACCTGATTGACCTCGCGCAATGCATGCTCGTGACAATCGTCCATGCTGAGGTGCTGTCCTTGAGCCATCGGAGGTCCGCTGCTCCGTCCTTGCCGATCCTGGACAATGGCTTCGATGACCCGGGAGGACCTGTGCATGTCACCCCACCAGTCCCCGGTGATCTCCCCCTGGATGGGTTGGCAGCCGGGGCGCGTGCAGGCGAATTGGATAGGAAACCGCGCATGAGTCTGGGGGCTCAACACTGCCGGCTCGCCATCGCCGCCTTTGACGCGCCCGACCGCTTGTGGCGCACGATCCAGACACTGCTGGGCGAAGGCTTTGTGCTGGAGCAGATCTGTCTGGCGGCCGAGGCGACAACGATGGCACGAGCCGCGGACATGAGCCTCGACGCGCACGCGGTGCTCGCGCGGCCGATCGAGACCTGGCCACGTCGACCAGAGGCGCCGGCCGGCCCGCCCATCGTCGCCACGTCGGGTCCCCTGTTCAGGCTCCTGGAGCATGCCCAAAGCGCTGGCGACCGCGGCACTGTTCACGCCCGGATTTCGGCGCAGCACTGGTCGGACCTGGCGCAGCACATGGACAACGGCGCGATCGTGCTGATTGTCAGCGCGGCGTGCCCCGCGCAACAACGGATCAGCACCCGTACCCTGCTCAACGAAAGCTCACGCCGCGTGCAAACCTATGAGTTCGCCATGCCTGCCGGCCAGCAGCGGGATGGCGAGGCATGACCCCTGTCATTGCCGCCGCGAACTCGGCCATCAGCCGGCGCGACGTGCGACCGCACGCACCCACCCACCCACGTGCTCGATCGGGGGCAGCGCCGGCCGAACCGAGGGCCAATCGAAATTGGCTACACCATTGCCATCATAGGGGGCTCGTTTCGGCCAAGTCTTGGAGCGGGTGAAGGGAATCGAACCCTCGTCATCAGCTTGGAAG
>CAZCGE010000064.1:0-5747 GCA_964498125.1 uncultured Devosia sp.
GCAAGTGCGCGTCCTTGACCGCTTCTGCGCGCGGAAGGAAGGGCTCGGCATGGTGGAAATGAGTTGAAGTGATCCGCGAAAAAAAGTTCAGAGCGCGTGGCCCGTGCCCTTGACACGACCACCCGCCATCAAAGAACGATCCCTCCCGAGGCGGCCGCTGCAGGCGTCCGTGCCGATGCGCACCCGCGCCGGAACGCGGATCGGGCGTCATGACGATTGCGGGTTCAAGGTCCGTGCAACGCTCAGATCGTCTGCGCCGGCACTGTTGGCGACGCGCGGCTGTCGCGGCGCGCTCAGTTCCGGCGCGCACTCATGCCCGAGACTCGGTTGCGCGCCCGCGCATCTCGGCGCCTCAGCGCGCTGACGCTCTGGTCTGGCGCCGCCGCGCTCGCGGCGACCTCGTTGTCGCGGTCCGGGCTTGCAGCATCTCTCCCCCGCGCATCCACGCGCGGCCGGAACCGCCTCTCGCCACTGCTCCTCACCTCTCGCCCGCGAGACCACGCCCCGCCGATCAGGGTGCGACGGTGCGGCAGTCGTCGCCTTGAAGACAACCCGGCTGAAGGGCCGGGTCCTCCACTGCGTTTCGGCCCTTCAGGTGTCTTCGTCGCCGCCCGCCGCATGTCCGCGCACGCCGGCGGGGGATGGTCCCGCGCCGGAGACAAAGAAGGAGCAGTCAGATGGCTACCATCGGTTCCGTGACGAAGCGCGAGGACGGCCGCTACGAGGGCGAGATCAGGACGCTGTCGGTTCGCGCCGACATCGTGATCCTGCCGACGGGCGACAAGACGGCGCCCACCCAGCCCGACTATCGGGTGATGTCGCAAGGCATCGAGATCGGCGCGGGCTGGATCCGCACCGGCCAGATCTCGGGCAAGGAGTACGTGGCGCTGTCGATCGCGGCGCCCGAGCTCGGCTCGAAGACGCTCTACGCCAACCTCGGCCGGGCCGCGGGGCAGACCGATCCTGACGTGTTCGCGCTGATCTGGAACCCGCAGGACTGACGCCCGCGTTCGCCCTCGCGCCATTCGTGGCGCGAGGGCACTCTCCTGCTGTTTTTCACCCAACGGTCTCCCCCACCCACCCGCCCCGCAGGCGTCGTGCGTCACAGCTTTCGCTCACTTACGGGTGTTCCACTGGTGCCACAGTCTCGTGTGGCGGATCTGTCGGACATGGCCTCGGTGCTCAGTCGATCAAGAATGATAATGGCGGTTCTAGCGGCATTGTTTTTGGTGCCAATGGTCGGTTGTGTCGAGCATAGTCAGCCAATGTTTCCGCGGCATTCAATTCCGCATTTTCGATCGATTCGGCCCAGCAACCAAAGCTCATCAATTGGGAAGTTCCGGGAGGTTTCAGCGCTGATTTTTGGAGATCAGGATAAAGACGTGGTGTCAATCGAGCGCCAAACCCAGTAATTGCACGGGTTTCGCAGGCGTCACGAATTCCGCGTTGACGTCACCATTCAAAATATGCGTTGCAAAACAACACCATTTTTGACGCCGTCTTGAACTTCTGCCCTGCGATCATAATTCGTCCAGCCATCAACCCTCTCAATGGAGCGTTTCATGGCCCAGGACGACTTCGAACCCAGACTCGGTCGCATCAAGGATGCCCGCCGATCCCGCGCGCAGCGACACGCCGCCCAGGTGTTCCGCCAGGCCGGCAAGCACGGCGCCCGCGCGGTGCGGCAATTGGGCCACGTCACGCCCGACATGCCCAAGCGCGGCATGGGAACCGTCGCACGTGCCGCTGCCGGCCTGATCGCGCCGGGCAGCCGCCGCGTCATCGTCAAGGCGCGCTACACGCGCATCGCTGCCCGCAATCTCGGCGCGGCACGCGCCCATCTCACCTACATCCAGCGCGACGGTGTCACCCGCGAGGGTGAGGCCGGCCGTCTCTATGATGCGAGGGGGAACGATGTCGACGGCGGCGGCTTCCTCGATCGCTCGGAGACCGATCCGCACCAGTTCCGCTTCATCGTCTCCGCCGACGACAGCGCCAAGCTGCCCGATCTCAAGCCGTTTATCCGCGATCTCATGGCACAAATGGAGCACGACCTCGACACCAGACTCGACTGGGTCGCGGTCGATCACTTCAACACCGGCCATCCGCACACCCACATCGTCATTCGCGGTCGCGACGACACCGGCGGCGATCTGGTGATGGCGCGTGACTACATCGGCCATGGCGTGCGCGCCCGCGCGCAATCCCTGGTCACGCTCGAGCTTGGTCCTGAAAGCGATCTCGAGCGGGTGCAGAAGCTATTCAACGAGATCGGCCAGGAGCGGCTGACCCGGATCGACCGCGCGCTGATCGCCCGCGCCAAGAACGGCATCCTCGTCGTGACCGCCGGAGACGAGCGCGACCCGGCGCAGCGTACCGCGCGCGCCGGCCGGCTCAAGTCGCTGGAGCGGATGGGGCTCGCCGAGCAGCGCCGGCCCGGCGTCTGGGCGCTGGACGGAAAGATCGAAGACAAGCTGCGCCAGCTCGGCGATCGTGCCGACAAGTTCAAGATGATGCAGCGCGCCTTGAAGGAGGCCGGCATCGAGAGGAGTGCCGCCGCCTGGCGTTGTTCGAGCGCGGGCTGCGCAAGGCGCCGCTGGTCGGCAAGGTCGTCGGTGTCGGCATGGTCGACGAGATCACCGACCGGACCTGGGTCGTCGTCGACGCCGTCGACGGCCGCGTCCACTACGCCGAACTCGGCCGGTTGAAGCCCGACGACGTGCCGTTGCGCGGCACCATCGTCGCGCTCACCGCCGACAAACTCGAGGGTAAGCCGTCGCCGACGCCGCGGCTGCAGGTCCTGTCCCCGATCGAGATCCGACACCAACTGGACTATGACGGCCCGACCTGGCTCGATCAGGCGACCGTCGCCAAGTGGCGGCCGGAGCCGGAAACACCGGGCTTTGCCGGCGAGCTGCGTCAGGCGCTCGCAGCCCGCGGGAAGTGGCTCGTACAGCGCAACCTGGCCGAGGCTTCGCCCGCTGGCGACATCGTCCCGAAGCTGGAGATGATGCGCACCCTTCGCCAGGCCGAAACTCAGCGACTGGTGCGCGACCTCTCCAAGCATCTCAACGCCGAATATGTCGCCGTCGAGCCCGGAACCCGCATCAACGGCGTCTACGACCGCGCCATCCCGACGCCGAGCGGCAAGCTAGCCGTCATTCGCCGCGACGACACCTTCACGCTGGCGCCCTGGAAGCCGGCGCTCGAGCCGATGAAGGGCCGCGCCGTGACCGGCATGGTCGGCCCGAGCCGAGTCACCTGGACGCTCGATCGGGGACGGGGGCTGCCGGGGCCATGACACGCCGCACTTTTCCCTGTCATTCCAGCGCTCATCGAAAGGCAAACCAAATGGACCATCAGCTTGCGGCGCCGTCCCTCGTACTCGCATTGAGTTGGGCGGCAGGGGATCCAGTGAGCCGGATCGCGGCACTGCTTCTGCGCGTCAGCCTCGGCGCGCTGTTCATCGCGCATATCTACTGGAAATTCTACGTCCTCGAAGGCGGCTTCCCGAAGTGGTGGTCGAATTTCGAGATGAACGGCTATCCCAAATTCGTGGCGTACTATGTGGTCTCCGCGGAAAGCCTCGGCGCGTTCCTCCTCATTCCCGGAATCCAGACCACGCTGGTCTGTCTTTACGCGCTGCCGCTGATGATCGGCGCCACGCACTTCTGGTACGTCCGCACCGGATTCTTCTTCAGTGGCGCCGGCTGCGAGCTCCCGTTCGTGTGGACGATCATGCTCGTCGTGCAAGCGCTGCTCGGCGACGGCCCCTTCGCGCTTGGGCCCATCATCTGACAACGCACCAGTCGCAACCGATGTCACGCGCAGCAAACGAGACAACGAGGATCGAGGTCAACCATGCCAGCTCACAGCCAGCTTCATCTCGCCGCCTTCATGCGGCCGGTCAGCATCCACACCGGCGCCTGGCGCTATCCCGGGGCCTACGCGGACGCGAACTTCAACTTCGCGCATCTGAAACGCTTCGCCCAGCGGCTCGAGGCGGCGAGGTTCGACGCGGTCTTCATGGCCGATCACCTCGCGGTTCTCAACATGCCGCTGGAGGCGCTGAAACGCAGCCACACCGTCACCTCCTTCGAGCCCTTCACGCTGCTCTCCGCGCTGGCCGCCGTCACCGAGCGCATCGGTCTCATCGCCACGGCGTCGACCACCTTCGATGCGCCGTTTCATATTGCGCGGCGCTTCGCATCTCTCGACCACCTGAGCGGCGGCCGCGCCGGCTGGAATATCGTGACGACCGCGAACCCCGACGCCGCGCTGAATTTCGGACTTGAGGCGCATATGGCGCACGCCGAGCGTTATGACCGGGCGCGTGAGTTTTTTGATGTCGTCACGGGGCTCTGGGATTCCTTCGCCGACGACGCGTTCGTGCGTGACCAGGAGTCCGGGATCTACTTCGCTCCGGAAAAGCTGCACGTTCTCGACCACAAGGGGCCGCATCTGTCGGTGCGCGGGCCGCTCAACATTGCCCGCCCCGTATAGGGCTGGCCGGTGATCGTCCAGGCCGGCGCCTCCGACGCCGGACGGAGCCTCGCGGCCGAGACGGCGGAGGTGGTGTTCGCGGCGCACGACACGCTCACCGGAGCCCAGGCGTTCTACGCCGACCTGAAAGGCCGCGCCGCGCACGCCGGCCGCGATCCCGATGCCATCAAAGCCCTCCCGGGCGCGCTCGTCGTAGTCGGCGACAGCGTCGACGAGGCGCGCGACAAGCGTGCGCGCCTCGACAGCCTGGTGCACGCCGACAGCGCGATCGCCGCGTTGTCGGTCGCGCTCGGGCACGATGCGGCGACGCTCGATCCCGACGCGCCGCTGCCCGAGATCCCGGAATCGAATGCCAGCAAGGGTAACCGCGCGTTCGCCGTTGCGCTGGCACGGCGCGAGGGGCTGACCGTGCGCCAGCTTGCGCAGCGCCTCGGCGGCTATGCCGGGCTCGCTTTCGTCGGTACGCCGCACACGATCGCCGACGAGATGGAGGCGTGGCTCGCCGCGCGCGGCTGCGACGGCTTCAACGTCATGTTCCCCTATCTGCCCGCCGGCCTCGACGATGTCGTCGACAAGGTGGTGCCGGAGCTGCAGCGGCGGGAGCTATTCCGGCGGGAGTATCCCGGTACGACGCTGCGCGACACCCTGGGGTTGGCGCGGCCGGCGAACAGGTTCTTCGCGAGTTGACGGTCGACGTCGTCGGCCAATCCTCTCGCGGGCAGCTATCCCAACCACCCGATTGCACCAGGACCGGCATGACGGGCCAGCGTCGCCAGGCGTCGATAACGATTGCAATGCCCTCTCGGCACTCGTAGCCGCTGAGAGCAACACCCCTTGACCGAAGCACCTCGAGCAGCGGTCAGTGCCGGCGCACGCTGATCGGAGAGACCTTGTTGCCTTACGTTCGTCGGCTCCCGGGTCGGACCGACCATGCGCCAGCGTCGCGACGACGCGATGGGCCAACAACTGCCGCCCCGAAACACGGATAATCAGACGGCATGTGTTTTTTGCGTGCGCCGACCGCCACAGTTGCGGGCCAGCTTTTTGCTGCGCCGCAACCAGAAGCGTCCAATTCGCGGTAACGAATGCGCGGTTCTGGGTGACCTAGAGCGCTTTCCGCTTGATGTGAATCAAATCAGTTACAGGGGATTCCCACGAACGCGCAAATCAGATTCGGATTCCGCTGGCGATAACAGCGGGGCGCGCGATGGGCAAGGGATACTCGAATGACCTCAGGGCACGGG
>CAZCGE010000065.1:0-7456 GCA_964498125.1 uncultured Devosia sp.
ATCCACTGAATTGTATGCGCCACGGTAAAAATGGTGGTCTTGAAGCTGCTGCGAAACGCCAGATATAAGTTGCGCCGAGAACCTTGCAGTTCGTAAATCGGAACAGTGGGAACGTAGGATATGAAATTACCTTTCGGATCGAAGCTGTCCACCCCGCCTGGAAACTTTTGCAGATGGCTGATAAATTCACCGTGGAAGTCTGGGTCGCAATCCTTATACCCCAGAATCTTGGTCGCCAGAAAGAACAGGTCAGTGCGACACTTGTTCCTAAGTTTGATGATGCGTTCTAGTTTCTGCTCTGGTGTTAGGTTAATTTCCACTGGGTAGCTGCAAGGCTGAACTGAGTGTTGGATTCACGTTACCGGTACTCTTGATTGTTTCTACTGCATGACGCAACTGCCTGGTAAAACCTTCGTTCAGTGCCAGTAATTCATCCAACTGGCTTTCCAGTGCCACACGCTTCTTGCGTTCGTCTTCATAGGCACACGAGACGCACAAATCTCCTGGAACTTTGAAGTTTGCTGTACACGATGGACACAGTTGAATTCTCACCATCCCACTCCCATACCCATAAGAGCCGTTCCGGGGCGTACCACAGGGCAAACCAGAGGGACTACGGTTGTTCCTGAAGCTGTTCCATTCGCCGTAGCGG
This sequence comes from uncultured Devosia sp., assembly GCA_964498125.1. GTDB lineage: Bacteria > Pseudomonadota > Alphaproteobacteria > Rhizobiales > Hyphomicrobiaceae > CAMDBL01. Next base: position 653 of record CAZCGE010000065.1, read on the forward strand.
AACCTTCGTTTGCCAGTTTATCGGTGAATAGCGGGTGATAGAATTCCATCCCTCCGCCCGGTCTGCCCCACCACATTGCGCGGTTCACCTGTTCGGCTGTCCATAGTCCGCTGACATAGCCGATGTTTTGTAATTGTCCGTTTAGGTCTTCAGTCCCTCCGCCGGACTCTCCGATATAAATGGCATCTGCGGCATCGCTAACTAGAGTACCCGCTGGCGGCCCGGAAGATTCTGTAATGGACTGAGATGCTCCGTTAAAGTAAATGACGGCATCATTCGTTGTTAACTGGGTGTCGTATTGAACGACAAGATGGAACCGCACGCCAGCAGTGATTGTGGCAGCAGACCAGCGTACCAATAGAGCCGTTGACCATCCATGTCCGTAAAGAATTGCCCCAGTTGTCTCAGAACTTAGTCGAGTGGCACTCTGAAAAGCATCTTTGGCCCACAGACAGCTACGGGAAGCAAGGCTATCCACAATCGCCCACATTGAAATTGTGTAGGTTGTAAAACCATCAACGCTAGCGTCGGAGCCGAAGGTGATGTTATCGTTTGTGCCGTCAAAATCCCGCGCTTCAGGCATACTGCGCCCCCTCACTGGATGCCTTTCCTTTAGTGAATCTGAAAAAGAACGGGTCTTCCTTTGCATGGCATATTTGACAAAGAGTGATACCGTTCCATATACAAAAGCGAAGTGATGGATACTTGGCCTGTGAATAAACGTACACGCCACTTGCTCATTAGACTAGGTGTGTCTCCTCAACTGTGGAAGTTAGTTTCGTGACGCCCATTTTCTCGCGGGCCTGTGCATGGTCGAGCAGCCCGCCACTGTCACAGAGAGAATGAGAAATCAAGAACTGTTCACCCGCCATGTAGGTGCGAATCGTGCATTTGCGCTGGACGGGCTTCGCGGCTATCGCTTGCTTACCTGTTGACGTTTCGGCCCACTGAATCTTGACCCCGAACAGAGCCAGCATCCAGACGAGAAAGCGTATGCAGAGTTTTTTCATTAAGCAGTCACCGTAAAGTAGCTCACCAGCACGACGTTGTTTCCACCTGTGGGAGAGGAAATCGTGATTCGCAAATCTTCTCCGTCTGCCCCCACTCCCAAAATTCCCATGCCATCGCCACGGCTGATACCAGAACCGGGAACAATACCCGGATGGGAAGCCACAATGCCAACCACAGGAGTCGTGGAAGCGGCCCCAAGGGTGGCGGCAGCAAAGCCGATTCGCACTGAAGTTTCTACAGTGTTGGCTTGGTCAGCCAGCACTTGCACCTGGGTTACGCAAATCTTCGCTCCACCAGCCACAGTAATCAAGGCTACGTTGGCCTGTGCTCCGTCGGCAGCGGCTTGGGTGAACTCGATGGTTATCGGGTTCATGTGCGGGCCGGTTACAAGCTGCACGCCTGCAAGGTTAGTGTAGAGGTCTGTGGCTTCTGCGGCAGATACTTCGGTCGGATTCGTGCCAAACGCGATAGCGGTAGCCCCGATGCGGACAGGGTTGCCTGAGATTGCGGCTGAGTGAGCGGCTGCTCCAACAGCCGTGACCGTGCCATCTACGGTCAGTGCCCCGCCGTTATCATCCACCGAAACTAATCCGGTAGAGTCTGTAGCAAGCGTGACGCGGAGGGCAGTGGCTTCAGTTCCACTACCAGTAGTGGAAAGCGGCGCAGGAACAGAAGTCACATCCACGTCGCCAATATCAACGCCAGAGTTGGCTGCTAATTTACCAATGGCCGCTGAACCAGCGGGCAAGGCAGTAGCTACAGTGACCGAAGCGGCCCCGCCTACGCTGACTGCCAGCTTATTCGCTGCGGGGGAGGTTCCATCGGAAACCACCACACCCTGCCATTGCTTTGTTACCGCATCCTCAGTATCGGAAACCGTAGCTACGATTTTGAGGACTGCGGCAGTATCATCTGAACGATCAATGCGTGCTGTTGCCATTTTAGCTCACCAAAAGTACTGCAAACAAAAACACCACGGCCCATGTAAAAAAGAATGGTAAAGAACGCATCCCGCGATAGCGACGTAATTGCTGGTGGTTGGTTGTTATCGGGTCTGGTGCAGCAACTCCACCACCTGTACCACTGTCCAGCGCGGCTAGAGGCATTAGGGAATCAACTGAGCAACCACATCTACGGTAGCAAAGCTGGGATTAGTTCCGCCAATGGTATATTGCACCCGCCACAAACTTCCGAGAGGCCCGTTGCGTACACTTCCTGCTGCTAATGCGCCATTACTGGCAGCGGCAGAGACGTTGCCGCCAGCAACGATATTCAGATAATTTGCTACTGCTGTAGTGGTTATCTGAGCAAAGGCAGCATAGTCATTCCAAATAATCGTAGACCCTGCGGGCGGTTTGTCACCAGCGTTGACAGCGGCATTGTCATCATGTACGCCTTGCTGGATACGAATGTTCAGGGTAGGCGATGTTCCGGTGGAGTTGTTGGTGAGGGTTGCTCGAAGGATGCATGCGGTATAGCCCTCAACATTGATGACCGCGCTGCCAGTGCCGGTGGTGGTCAAAGTGGAACTGGGCAGCAGCACAACGGTATTAGACGGACGCATGGACATGTTGATTCTCCTCTACGGTTTGGTCTTGAAACGATTCTGCGGTAATTTCTTTTTCAGGGACAGGGATACAGGACAGGTCAACCGAGCGGTAATGCCCTACCACATGCTCGGTCGCACCCCAAATACGGAATCCAGCCTTGACCGCATCGTGCATAAACAGCATATCTTCTGAGGCGGTCATTTTGCCATCGGCATCAAACTCGCGGCGAAACCACGGATAGGGCATCTGTTCCAGAACGTGTCTGCGAATGAATACGCAGCCTGTCCCACCGCCATTGAGTTCAACAAACTTATGGGACATGAATTGTTTACATTCCTCGGCAGAGAGTTTCACCCTGCCGCCAAAATCTTCTTTCGGTTCCCAGCACAGTGCAGGAAAGCGATGGACTTCATTCCACAGGTGCATCTGGGGAAGGATGATGTCGTGATAAGCGTGAGCCTCATCGAGGATGGTCAGCAGGTTCATCTGCGGGGCCATGTCGTTATCAATCATGCACAGCCATTCAGCTTTACTGTGTTCCAGAAACCACTTCCCTGAAAGGTTGCGGGCAGCCATCACCGGGTCAACCTTATGGCAGGGATGGAAAGTAATCTGGTAGTTGCGGTTACTGGCCGAGGCTATCAGGAACCATACCAATTCGGCAGAGTACCAGCCGTGGCGTTCATAGGTGCTGAGTGGAGTGATGACAACTTGCGAGGTACTCATCTCCAGAACATTCCTACTCCCCGGCCATAGGGCAGCAGTAGAGAGTTCCATCCAGTTAATTCAGCGATGGTTGAAAAACACGGGTCTTCGGTCTGTATTGCATCATGCAGAAAAACCCAGAATTTCTCGGAGAGCCGAGGCATCAATTCTACAGCCTCTTTTACGCGCTCCAAGTTCCCCCCAGAATCAAGAAAGGCTATGTCTATTTCTTGCAGGGTAGCAATCAACTCAACCCCGCTTTGGTGAGATACCAACACGGGTAAGTGGGAAACCTTATTGCGGGTCATGACGACATAGATCGGTTCGATGTCGCAGGTATATAGCTGGCTCCCTGCGATATGCTGCAACTGTTCACCAACGGCCAAGGTGGTTTCCCCATCATGGCATCCGGTTTCGACCATAGTTTTAGGCTTGGCATAACGTACAAACTCAGCAAGGAACCTTCTGGTTTCCGATTCGGTGGTTAAGTGACTGACCATAATTCTTCTTTCAGTTCAACCTGACCAAGCCGACGAAACCCTTCTTCATAGTTCCAATGATTGATGGTCTTTCCGTACCCTCTGGTTTCTGCACGGCAGGAAAAGTGATAGAAAAGCCTTGCTGGGTCAAGCATGACGCTCATTCCATGCTTTAGAGCCTTCATTCCGAAGTAGGCTTCTTCACCGCCGAATCCCTGGAACCAGTCGCCATATCCGCCAATGCGTTCCCAAGCATCCCGTTTCACAAAGAACCCACCATGCGGCCCGGAGATACATGGGTAAGGGGCTTGCGCGAGGGGAACTTTGGCATAGTCCCCTTTGGTGGGAAGCGATGGTTCTGGGATGAAATGATAATAGCGGTCATACCCGAAATAGGGCTGATAAGAGCAATGCAGCACATCCGACTGAACGGGCGCAAAGAATCCCTGCACCGGGATTACATGGTCATCGAGAAAGCACAGAGTATCGCCCTTAGCTTCTGAAGCCAGGAAGTCACGGGCAATGGGTGGAGCCACGGGACTAGGAACATAAAACAGACGTGTATTGGTTCTTGCTTCAAGCAGTTCATGCGGTTCTTCTTTCTGTGTGCCGTTCAAGAACACCAGAAATTCCGCATCCACATGCAAGGCTTTACAGGCGTGGATGGTGGCCCACAAGCCCAAAGGATTGCCGCGAGAAGCGATGCAGATGCTAAACAATTCCGACTGCTCCGGTGTACCGATGCCACTGGTGTTGTGCCAGAACATCATCGCGCCAGATGAAATTCGCATTCACTTTCGACAACCTTCCGGCAAAGTCCACATCTTCACCGCCATAGCCGGTGAAGGATTCGTTGAACCCGCCAGCCTCTAGAACCAAATCCTTATGAATCGCTCCACAAAAGAACCACGGTTCACGGCGATGTTCTCCGTGACAGTACCATTGGTCATTGCTGCCATCTTCTTGCAGAGCCATGACGGAAGCAAAATTCACATCTTGCTTTCCTAGTTCCACTAAGCGGGCGATGGTATCGGGGGTCACATGACGGCATTCCGGATTTTGCAGGATGAGGACTTGTCCTTGGGCGCGGCGGATGCCTTCATTCCATAGCGGAGCAGGATTCATCCAAGTGGCGGTGCGTTTACGGACATCAGGGACAATGATTACTTCCAATTTTGGGTAGTGCTGGACAGCAATAGATTCCAAGGTTCGGTCTAACTGCACGCCACGGTTCCAGTAGGGCATGACGATACTGACAAGCATTCAGCGATACCCTCAACAAGAGAAACTTTAGGCGACCATCCCAAAGACAGCAACTTGGATATGCCGGGGATTTTCGTATGTACATTATGTGTTTCGGCGGTTTCCAGAACTTCCACATCTTCTCCGCGAATCATTCCGGCTACACCATGATTGCTGAACGAAAAAGGGCTACCCACATTGTAAACACCCGAAGCATCCTTAGCCAGCAGCAGGCAGACTGCTTCCACAAAGTCTGAGATATACAGCCAAGAACGTTCCCCGGCAAAAACAGGCAGGTCTTCACCTGCACACAGCCTAGAAATAAATGAACGATACTCATGTTTTGGTTCACTAGGGCCATACACATTGAACAGGCGCAGGATGAGATAGTCCTGAAAACGCATCCGAATTTGCTGTTCATTGCACCATTTGGATAGGGAGTATTCGTTCAAGAAGTGAGGAACGTGTTGTTCGAGTAAGTCTTCCTGGAGCGGGTTGAAACGGTCAGCTAGACTGCCATAGGCTTCTGAGGAAGAAGCGAAGATAAGTTTGGCTCCTATCATTTTACAGAACAGGGTTGCGTAGTGAGTTCCCAGGGTAGCGGTTGTCCACATTTGCTGTGGGAAGGCGTTACCATTGCAACGGCCAAATTCAGCAGCCAGATGAATGACATGGCTGACATCAGGGATAATCCCCCAAGGTTCTCGGACATCTCTGCGCAATTCATCCGGTTCAGCGGAATGCGCCAAGTCCCAGCCAATGACAGAATGTCCATCGGCACGCAGCCGCTTACATAAGGCTGTACCGAGGAAGCCACGCGAGCCGGTAACCAGGATGCTAGGCAGCGGCGGCCTCCAGCAAGGTGGTATGTCCTTCGCCTAGGTGGTGCATTTTCAGGTTACGGAAGTACCCTACCCGGAAGCCAGCATCACGAATGGCCTGACAGTGGATAGCATCGTAGCCGCGATACCCATTATCCGGCATGGCGGGCCAGGCCGAGAATGGCATCTTACGACAGAACCGTACCCCACCTACCGATACATGTTCCATCACCTCGGCGTCATTTGCGGTCTGGTAGCCTTCAGGTGTCCAGTCTACGATATTGGCATTGTCGGGTAGCAATGAGAGGATCGAAAACTCCGGATGAGCTTCCAGTATCCGCAGAGCCTCATCCACCGAAGCAATCAGCGGCAAACAATCATCATCCGCTAGAATGTAAAACTGACCTTCGTGGGACTGTTCGGCCCACTTCCTACGATCTATCTGGAATGTTGCTGGTTCGGAAGAATAGAACGTCTTAACCGCCGACACTCCAGAAACCATAATCCATGCAGAATTAACATTCTGTAGCCATTCCGCCCGCTGCTCAGAACCAGGTACATGGCATACAAACACGTTCATACAGCCTCGCACCTTGCACACCGCCCCATCATCCCGTGTCGACAGTAACCGTTATCGTCTCGCTTCACTTTACCCTTCGCTGGCTTCTCAGCTCTCACAATCGGTAGCCGTGGCCCCAAGTTAACCTTCTCCGGCGCATGGTGCTTGATTCCAAAGTTCACCAAACTCGCCCGCACATACTCCGATACCGTTTCCCCTGCCACCGATGCCGCTTTCTGCACCACAGCATAATCCTCTACCGAAAACCTCACCGTTACCACCCTCGACTCCCCATCCCCTAATCGCTGCATTGTATGACATTCCCCCTAAACACTGTCATACGATACACCACTGTCATACAGTGTCAAGAGTTTTTATGTGATGCGGAGAGCTCCCCCGCCCCTCGCGTAGGGGCCGGAGGGGTGCTCCGCCGGGGG
>CAZCGE010000066.1:0-31195 GCA_964498125.1 uncultured Devosia sp.
GTCGGTGGCCTGGGCGTCGATACGGCGAGTTACGCGACGGCAGTCACGGCATCGTTGCTGACACCGGCCAGCAACACCGGCGAAGCAGCGGGCGATACCTACAGCGGCATCGAGAACCTGACCGGCTCGGCTGCCAATGACACGCTGACGGGCGACGGCCTCGTCAACTCACTAACCGGTGGTGCTGGCGCCGACACGCTCGACGGCGGCGGCGGCAATGACGTGCTGGCCGGCGGCGTTGGCGCGGATTCGCTGGTCGGTGGCCTGGGCGTCGATACGGCGAGTTACGCGAGCAGCGTCGCAGGCGTCAGCGTCAATCTTGCGACTGGAACCACCTCAGGTGGTGACGCGGCGGGAGACACGCTCGCGACCATCGAGAGCCTGATCGGCTCGAACTTGGCCGACACGCTGACCGGCAGCGCGGGCGCCAATACGCTAAACGGTGGCGGCGGCGCCGACACGCTCGACGGTGGCGGCAGCAACGACGTGTTGGCCGGCGGCTTGGGCAATGATCAACTCACCGGTGGCGCGGGCCTCGACAGCTTCCTGTTCAACGCGGCCTTCATCGCCCCGCCGAATATCGACGCCATCACGGACTTTTCCGTCAACGACGACACGATCCGCCTGTCGCTAGCCGTCTTTACCGCAGTGGGTCCCGCGGGCGTGCTGGCGGCGGGCGCATTGGCGACCGGCCCCGCCGCGGCGGACGCCGACGATCGCATCATATACGACACTGCCACGGGCGCGCTGTCGTACGATGCCGATGGCAATGGGGCTGGGGCGATGAGGCAGTTCGCGCAGCTCGCCACCGGCCTCGCCTTGACCAACCTGGACTTCCTGGTCATTTGAGAAGATGCGGTCGGCGGACGGCACCTTCGGCCACTGCCCGCGGCCGCGGCATGCGACACGGCCGGAGCTTGGCGCCAATCAGCCCTTGCGCTTGCTCGGCACGAAGCCTTCGGCCTTGCGAATGGCGAGCTTCGAGAAGGTGATGCCGGCAGTGCGCTCGTGATCGTACACTGTTCCGCCGGCGTCACGGAATACGGTGGCGCCCTTCAGTCCTGAATAAAGCGGGTTGGCCACGGCGGTTTTATTGACGGTGAACAGGTAGCCCATCAGGCGCGGGCGATAGTGGCGCTCGGCGAAGCGTTCGCACCGGTCGCGGCCTTCTGTCGTCTCGCAGTCGCCCAGCGTCGCGTATTTTGGCGCGGTCGTGTCGTGCTCCACAAGGGCCAACTCGGTGGCCTTGTTGCAGTTTTCGCCGGATACCTTGCCGCCGTCCGTACAGTCGTCGGTGGACGCGTAGATGTAACGCACGGTTTCGACCTTGCTGCCTTCGCCGCAGCCGGAAAGCAGGCTGGCGACGATCAAGATGATGGCGGGCACAATGCAGCGCGGCATGTTCGGCATGCGGGGTCACCTCGTTTTTTTACATCCTAATTCAAGAGGTCTTGATGCTTGGTTAACGCGGTCTTGCTGCCGCAGGTCGCATCACCGTCCGTTTTTTGCTTGGCAGGTTGGCCCTGAATTCGCTAGGGCTTGCTTCGCTTCACTGAAATCTGTTCATCATCCAGGCCAGCGGCCAAAGAGGACCAGCCATGCGCGTTTATTATGATCGTGATGCCGACATCAATCTGATCAAGGGCAAGAAGGTGGCCGTCGTCGGCTACGGCAGCCAGGGCCACGCCCACGCCCTCAACTTGCGCGACTCCGGCGTCAAGAACGTCGTGGTTGCCTTGCGCAAAGGTTCGGTCGGCATCAAGAAGGCCGAGGGCGCCAACCTCAAGGTGATGGAAGTCGCCGAGGCCGCCAAGTGGGCCGATGTCATCATGATGCTGACGCCGGACGAGTTGCAGGCCGATATCTACCGTGAGAGTCTGCGCGACAATATGAAGGAAGGCGCGGCGATCATGTTCGCGCACGGCCTCAACATTCACTTCAATCTGATCGAGCCGCGCGGCGATATCGACGTCGGCATGGTGGCGCCCAAGGGTCCCGGCCATACCGTACGCTCCGAATATGCCCGCGGCGGCGGCGTGCCCTGCCTGATGGCGATCGCCCAGGACAAATCGGGCAACGCCCACGATCTGTTTCTCTCCTATGCCGCAGCCATTGGCGGCGGCCGCGCCGGCATCATCGAGACGAGCTTCAAGGAAGAGTGCGAGACCGATCTGTTCGGCGAGCAGGTGGTCCTGTGCGGCGGCCTGGTCGAGCTGATCCGCGCCGGCTACGAGACGCTGGTGGAAGCTGGCTACGCGCCCGAGATGGCGTATTTCGAGTGCCTGCACGAAGTAAAGCTGATCGTCGACCTGATCTACGAGGGCGGCATCGCCAACATGAACTACTCGATCTCCAACACGGCCGAGTTCGGCGAGTATGTGTCCGGTCCGCGCATCGTCACCGAGGCGACGCGCGCCGAGATGCGTCGCATCCTGAAGGACATTCAATCAGGCCAGTTCACCTCGGAATGGATCCGCGAATGCAAGGCCGGTCAGCCGAAGTTCAAGGCGACGCGCCGGCTGAACGACGCGCATCCGATCGAGGAAGTCGGCAAGAAGCTGCGCGAGATGATGCCCTGGATCAAGGCTGGCGCCCTGGTCGACAAGAGCAAGAACTGAGGCGGGTGGGGGCGGACGGAGTCGGCGTTTGACCTCAAATCGGACGCCGACCTCGCGGTCCCCGCCAGCACTTGTCTAGCTCCGATTTGGTGACCCTGATAGGATGGACGCCGAACCCGGAGGCTCACAATGGAAGCAAAGGAAGTGGCTACGGTCGCCAAGCAGCACCTCGCCGACATTATGGCGGACGAATCAATCGCTCCACCGACGTTGGAGGAGATCTGGTTCGAGCCCTCCGAACAGGTCTGGTATGTGACCTTGGGCGTACGCCGGCTGGCCGAGCAGGACGCAGTCGGCTCCGTGGCCAACCGACTCGGGCTTTCGCGGTTGCCGGACTACAAGGTTGTGCGCATTTCCGACAAGGATGGAAGCGCACTGTCTATCCGGGACCGCTTGCCCCAGATGCTTGCCAAGTGACGACGGTCGCGCTCGATACCAACCTGTTGATGCTCCTCGTCGTTGGCAGGGCATCGCCGGCATTCATCACCAGACACAAGCGGCTTACGCAATACAGTCACCACGACTTCAACTTGTTGGTCGAAGCGCTGGAGCGCGCCGACGCGATCATGACCACGCCCAACACCCTCACCGAGGTTTCCAATCTGGCGGGATTTGGCGTCATCGACCCCCTGCGATCGCAGATCTACGGCGTCCTTCGGAATTTCACGGAACTGCTGAGCGAGCACTATCGTCCAAGTCGGCTGGCGGCAGCCGAGCCGGAGTACGACCGTCTCGGCATTGCCGACGCGGCTTGGCTCGGCGTCCTGGATGAGGAGACCGTTCTTTTGACGGACGACATGCAACTCTATTTGGCAACAGCGCGTCGGGGGCTCAATGTGATAAACTTCGATCATCTGCGAGAAGGTCGCGGAGGGCGCTAGTCCTTTGTTTGTCGCATTTTCTACGCTAAACCGGTGCCCATTTTGGCGGAAAATGCGCTAGCACGAAGCGCAGACGTAGCGACAGCAGGCTCCGATCCACGCGTGCGAGACAGCAAAGTCAGTCCGCCGAAGCTCGAGACGACGTTCATCCAATCGAACAAGTCTCCAAGAAGCTGCGCGAGATGATGTCCTGGATCAAGGCTGGCGTCCATTGGCGCTAACATAGAGAAACGCACATCGTCATTCCGGCCAAGGAGGCGCCCTTCCGCGCCGACGCGAGCCGGAACCCAGCGCAAGCAGTGTCCGCAGGACGCAATATTGAGTGCTTCGCACGCATCCTGCACTGGGTTCCGGTCATGCTGGAAGCATGCCAGAGGCATAACGCTCGGCCGAAGTGGCCTCACGTTTCCGGAATGACGGGAGATAAGTTAGCGCGTATGGGCTGGCGCCCTGGTCGACGAGAGCAAGAACCGAGGCCAGGTCAATCGCCTGCAAGGCCTGGCACGCCGGAGCGGGCGGCCGGGCTTGCAGGTAAGCGCAAGAGTGCCAGATCAGGGTGACTTGGCGGGGACCTTCGGCGGCATGGCCAGCGTTTGTTCGACCCGGATGCTCGGCTCGTTCCATGCGCCACGCAGGATCAGGGAATCCACGGGTCGCGGCGATTGCGCCGAAACCGATTGCTCCTGCCCTGACCGGCCCATCATCGACAGGCGGACATCGACTTGTCCATCGCGCAGGTTGCCGCCGCCGCTGGCGACGAGCATGGCGTCGCCGATCAGGGCACTGAAAGACTCCGTGTCGACGACGCCCTGGTTCAAGATGAGGCGGCCCTGCATGGATTCGACTGCGGTCGAGCCGCGCGCCGCGGTGGCCGTCCAGCCGTGAATGGGTTGTTTGTGTGCTGCCGCCAGCAGGGCCTTGAGATCAACGCCGATGCGGCCGCCGGCTGGCATGGCGACCGATACCTTGCCGCTCAAGGACCGCAATAGCTCTGGCGTCGTATCGCCCATTGCCGTCACATCGGCTATGAGGTCGCCACGGCCCTGGACGGGTAGGGTGCCAGGCTGGTCGGGAAGGAGCTTGGCGAGATCGATGCCCGCCAGCTTGCCGCGCACCTCATAGCGCGGCTCGGCGCCGTTCGTATCGACCATCACCTGGCCAGAGCCGCGAGCCTCATCGAATGCCACTTCGGCGATATCGGCGAGTAGCTTGCCGTTTTTCAGCGATAGTGTCGCAGCGCTGCGTCCGAACTCCAATCCGCCGGCCTTGATGCGCGTGGCGGAGATACGCAGATCAGCATCGAGGTGGCGGACCAGCGGCAGCGCGAATGGTCCCGGTCGCATCACCCCGTCGAGCAAGGACCATGTCCGCTCGTTGGCCGCCGACTTGGTGACGCGGTTGAGATCCAGTGTCTGGAGCGCCAAAGTGCCGCTGATATTGGGCCGGCCGCCCGCGAAGCTGACCGAGAGCGTGCCCTGGGCTTCATTGCCGTCCATCTGCAGGTTTGCCCGCTGGAAGGCCAGGGATGTCCGGTTCCATTCGACGGGGCCCTTGACCATGAAATCGACAAGTCCGGACCCGGCTGGCCAGCTAAATCCGACCCAATGGGCGGTGTCCCGCAGATTGCGTATGGCAATCTCGCCTTGGCCCTGGAGAGCGAGAATTTCCGAGGCCGCCACGCGGCCATCGAAGCTGGCCTCGAGCATCGGGCCCTTGAGGTGCAGCTTGAACGGCTGCTGGCGCGGCGTCGTGGTGCTCGATACTGGCGTCGTGCTGCGTTTTTCCATGGCCAAGCTGAGCGCGGCGTCGAGCGAGAGTTTCTGACCACGGATGGTCAGGGTTCCCTTGGCAACCGCCGAAGTTTTGCGTTTGACCGTGATGTCGGCATTGATCTCGCCGATGACGTTGGCGCGGCCGCGTTCGCCGTTCAAGACCAGCGTGCCGCGGCGAATCGACAGGACTTCGAAGCCGAGGTCGGCCAGGGCTCCGACCAAGGGCGACACGGTTTCAATCGGCGTCCCGAGGGTGGTCGGGGCGTCAGCATCAATGACGATCGCGGCGCCATCCAGAACCAGCCGCGCCGAGCCGGTGGCCACAAGGGTCGAGATCGCTTCGCCGGTCAGCGCCTTGCCTGCTTGCTTCTCCGACAGCGACAGCACGCCGCGATCGATCCTGATACCGGGAATGCCCTGCAGGTATATCGGTCGGGTGATGGCGTGGCGGTCGTGCGGCGCGGCCACCAGTGCGGCGCTGTGCAGCTCCAGCCGATCGCTACCGCCCACCACGATCGGCAGCCCCGCGATGAGCGCAGAGACTCCAAGTGCGGCGAATGCCACCGTCAGTCGGCCTGAGTTATGCCGGCGAACAATCATCGTATTTGCCAAATCTGAACGTGACGATCCCACTTGGTCCCGATCCGGAACTCGAACGCCGGATAGATACCTTACCCCCGCCGTCACAGTGGGGTATCGAGTGGAGCACACTATTGGCCCGCAAGGTTTCCCTTGCGTTGTGACATCATGCTGCGGATCAAAATCATGCGAAGTTTACACCATGCGCGCGTTGCCGTGGTTGTGAAGTTGGAAAAAGATTGTGGCAGGCTTAACGCGGCACGGCCCACCGGCCGTTGCAGGTCGTCCTCGCGGGCCCGCGCCCTGCGAGCGTATCCGATATTGGATCAGTTGATCTTGGCGCCGGTCTTCTTGGCGATTTCCTCGCGCGTGACGTCCGGCGCCATCTCGAGGACCGTGAGGCCGTTGTTGCCGACCTCGAACACGCCGAGATCGGTGATGATCGTGTTGACTACGCCGACGCCGGTCAGCGGCAGGTTGCACTCGTCGAGGATCTTGATCTCCTCGCTGCCGTCCTTCTTCTTCGCCGTGTGCTCCATCAGCACGACGACGCGCGCGACGCCGGCGACCAGGTCCATGGCGCCGCCCATGCCCTTGACCATTTTGCCGGGGATCATCCAGTTGGCGAGATCGCCCTTCTCCGATACCTGCATGGCGCCGAGGATGGCGAGGTTGATATGGCCGCCGCGGATCATGCCGAAGCTGTCGGCGGAGGAGAAAAACGAGGACCCCGGCAGTGTCGTGACGGTCTGCTTGCCGGCATTGATCAGGTCGGCGTCGACCTCATTTTCCATGGGGAACGGGCCGATGCCGAGCAGGCCGTTCTCCGACTGCAGCATGACGTTGACGCCTTCTGGGATGTAGTTGGCGACCAGCGTCGGCAGGCCGATGCCGAGATTGACGTAATAGCCATCCTTCAGCTCCTTGGCGGCGCGGGCGGCCATCTGTTCACGGGTCCAGGGCATGTGGTGGGTCCTCCGATAAGTGCGTGAGTGGTGAGTCGTGAGTGGTGAGTCGTGGGGGTGTGCGTGGTGCAGTGGCGCGTCCTCTCGAGAACTCTGCCCGACTCACCACTCACGACTCACGCCTTCCTTATTGTTCTTTGCTCGATCCGCTTCTCGGGATGCGGATTATGAACGATGCGCTTGACGAAGATGCCGGGGGTATGGATCTGGTCGGGATCGAGCTCGCCAACCTCCACCAGATGCTCGACCTCGGCCACCGTCATCTTGCTGGCGCTGGCCACCATCGGATTGAAGTTGCGGGCCGTCATCCGGTAGACGAGGTTGCCGGACTTGTCGCCCTTCCAGGCCTTGACCAGAGAAAGGTCAGCCTTGAGCGAGCGCTCCATCACGTACTTCTTGCCGTCGAACTCCTTGATCTCCTTGCCCTCGGCCACCAGCGTGCCGTAGCCGGTCTGGGTGTAGAAGGCGGGAATGCCGGCGCCGCCGGCGCGCAGCTTCTCGGCGAGCGTGCCCTGCGGCGTGAATTCGAGCTCGAGCTCGCCCGCCAGGTACTGCCGCTCGAACTCCTTGTTCTCGCCGACGTAGGACGAGATCATCTTCTTGATCTGGCGCGTATTGAGCAGGATGCCGAGGCCAAAGCCGTCGACGCCGGCATTGTTCGAAATGGCGGTCAGGTTTTTGGCGCCCGTGTCGCGCACCGCCGCGATCAGCGCCTCGGGGATGCCGCACAGGCCGAACCCGCCAACAGCGATCGTGATGCCATCCTTGACCACCCCTTCGAGCGCCGCCTTGGCGCTCGGATACACCTTGTTCATTGCGTTTCCTCTCCTGCCCTTTGACAGTTGGTCCGTTCAGGCATCGGCCGCGATTCTTGAAGTCCGCGGGAAAGGCCGAACATCGGACCAGCGTGCTGCGACAGATTGTAAGACCAATCCACCCTGCGCGCACCCGGCCGCTCTCCTAGCATGCAGATTGGCGGTATGACAGTGGGGTGACGACGGGCCGCGCGCAGCAATGGCCATGTACGTATTTACTCTTTGCTAACCATCATGGCACAGACTCGGGCTACAGTATTGCAAGGCATACAGGGCGTTTGCCCCTGCCGTCGTCGGGGGCGCGGGCGCGCGGCCTTGGCAAGCCGCACTGTATTTGGTGTTAGTGGGTTTTGGGCCGTCGCCAGCCGCGTGGTTTTGATGAGCGTCTGACTTATTTTCACCATTGAGCTGCGATCAACGATCGGACAAGACGGGGAACACATGATGCTTTGCGGCAAGAGTGCTCGAGCCACGATCGCCGGTATGGCCCTGCTGGTGGCGGCGCTGCTGCCCTGTACAGCAAGAGCCCAAGGTTTTTTCGACTTCCTGTGGAGCGGCGGCTCACGTAGCGAGGTGTCGTTTCCCTCGACCTATGCGCCCGGGCAGGTCATTGTCAGCTTCGGCGACCGCAAGTTGTACTGGGTCCACAAACGTGGCGAGGCGATCAGCTATCCAATTGCCGTGCCGCGCCAGCAGAGCCGCTGGCAGGGCATGACCAGCGTCTCCGACAAGCGCGTCAATCCGGCCTGGACGCCGACGGCGCAGATGCGGCGGGAAAACCCGGCGCTGCCCGTGCACATGCCGGGCGGGCACCCGCAAAATCCGCTGGGTGTGCGCGCCCTCTATCTCGGCTCCTCCATGTATCGTATCCACGGCACCGACGCCCCCTGGACGATTGGCGATGCCGTCTCCAAGGGCTGCATCCGCATGTACAACGAGGATGTGGTTGATCTCTATCCGCGGGTTCCGGTCGGCGCGCGCGTCACGGTGACGTGGCAGCGGTTTAGCTGAGCCAAAGCTGGGTAGACCCGGAAGACGCACTACGGCGACCGCTGGCGCCAAGGTGTCCGACATGATGTCAGACACCAATGCACCCTCGCCATCAATCAGACGGTTATGTCGAAATAGACGCGGGACAGCTCGATCCGAAAGTCGACGGCCTCGAAATGCAGCGCGTCACCCGGCGCCTTCAGCACCTCGAACTCGAAGCCCGTCTCCGTGCGCCTGTAGTGTTCCACCCGCATCTGGTCCTGGTACACGAGCGCGATGTGCCGCACGGTCGGCAGCGACTTGTAGAAGTCGAGCTTGGCTCCACGGTCGATATCGATGGTCGACGGTGACAGTACCTCGATAACAATCAGCGGATCCGTGACGTAGTTGCCAGTGCCGGCCGGTCCGCACCGGACAACAACATCGGGCCTCGTCTTGTCCGTGTCCTTGGGATCTTCCGTGCGCTGCACGCGCATGCCGCCCTGGTAGGTGCGGCAGCCGCGCGCATCCATGGCGAGCTTCAGCGGCGCGCCGATGTTGCCGGCGATCTGCTCATGCGTCTCCGTCGGGTTCGTCATCATGACAATGACGCCCTCGACCAGCTCGAACATGGCCGTATCCGCCTGCGCCTCGACGAAGGCGTCGAAGCCGGCAATGGTCACCGGATCGGGTCGGCGGAGCGCGGTTGCCATAAATCACCTTGTCGGATGAGCGAGACTACTCCCACACCTTCCAACTGTCACATGCGGACACCAAACGAGGTTGACTCCTGGCAGGCCCGCGAGATGAGTTTGGCATCAGACATCCTTTGCCATCATGTTGGTACGGCCTTGACCTTTCCGCCGAAATTCCTGTTGATGCACGATGCAATTGCGTTTTGCGGCAGCGCACAATATGCGCTAGCGGTAGTCAGCTCTTTGGCTGCCGGGAAATCTTGATGCCGCGGGCGGCCGTGCTCGTGGAGTTATGAATGACCGTGGTGCGACCGCGCCGTAGCGTGCTCTTCATGCCGGGCTCCAATGCTCGCGCGCTGGAGAAAGCCAAATCTCTGCCTGCCGATGCGCTGATCCTGGATCTGGAGGACGCCGTCGCGCCCGAGGCGAAAGCCACCGCGCGCGATCAGGTGGTGGCTGCGGTCCAGGGCGGTGGCTATGGCCGGCGCGAGTTGGTCGTGCGCATCAATGCCTTGGATTCGGCCTGGGGCCACGCCGATCTCGCCGCTGCTATTGCCGCCGGCCCCGACGGGGTGCTGGTGCCGAAGATTTCCTCGACCGACGAGATTGAGAAGGTGGATGCCCTGCTGGCGGCGGCGCCCGCCAGGACACGGCTGTGGGTGATGATGGAGATGCCGCTCGCCATTCTCGATGCCCGGGCCATCGCCGCCACCAGCCGGCGCGCGGGTTCGAGGTTGTCCTGCTTCGTGATGGGCACCAATGACCTTATCAAGGAGACGCGGGCGGAAATCGACGCCCAGCGCACGGCCGCCCTCTACTGGCTGTCGGTCAGCGTCACGGCGGCGCGCGCCTTCGGTCTCGATATTCTCGACGGCGTTTACAACAATTTCCGCGATGCCGACGGCTTGATGACCGAATGCCTGCAGGGTCGCCGGCTGGGTATGGACGGCAAGACGCTGATTCATCCCGACCAGGTCGCCGCCGCCAATCAGGTCTTTTCGCCTTCGCCAGCCGAAGTGGAAGCCGCGCGCAAGATCATCGCCGCGTTCGCCGAACCGCGGAACAAGGACAAGGGCGTGATCACGCTCGATGGCCGCATGGTCGAGCTGCTGCATGCGGACATGGCCAGGCGCACTGTGGCCATCGCCGATGCGATCGCGGCCAGTGGTGGGTGAGGCCATGGCGGCAAAATCCAACCCAGGCAATTTCTTCGAGGATTTCCGCCTCGGCCAGATGATCCGCCACGCCACGCCGCGCACGCTGACGGCCGGAGACGTGGCGCTTTACCAGGGCCTCTACGGCGGGCGCTTCGCCGTGCAGTCCTCGGATGTTTTTGCCACGGCGATCGGATATCCGCGCGCGCCGGTCGATGACCTGCTGGTGTTCCACGTCGTGTTCGGCAAGTCGGTGGCGGACATCTCGCTCAACGCGGTGGCCAATCTCGGCTATGCCGACTGCCGCTTCCTGACGCCGGTTTTTCCGGGCGACACGCTGACGGCGGCGTCGGAAGTGATCGGCCTGCGCGAGAATTCAAACAAGGAGACGGGCGTCGTCTGGGTCCGCACCACGGGCCAGAACCAGCGCGGCGAGCCAGTGCTGTCCTATTGCCGCTGGGTGATGGTGAGGAAGCGCGACGCCGCGGCGCAGGCTGCGGCCGCGCATGTCCCAGTGTTGCCGGAGCGGGTCGATCCTCATCGGCTCGGCGGCGCGGTGCCGCGGCTCGACGCCAGCCGATACGATGTGGCCCTGGCCGGGTCGGCAGCCCGCTGGGGCGATTATGCGGTGGGCGAGCGCATCGACCATGTCGACGGCATGACCATCGAGGAAGCGGAACAGCAGATCGCGACGCGGCTCTACCAGAACTCCGCCAAAGTGCATTTCAATCAGCACAGCGAGGCCCAAGGGTGGTTCAAGCGCCGCCTCGTCTACGGCGGCGTCGTCATCTCGTTGGCGCGGGCTCTGTCGTTCAATGGCCTGGCCAATGCCTTCCACATCGCGGCGATCAATGGCGGCCGGCACATCGCGCCCTGCTTCGCCGGTGATACGGTTTACGCCTGGAGCGAGGTGCTGGAGACCGCCGAGATCAGCGGGCGCACCGACATCGGTGCCTTGCGCGTGCGGCTCGTCGCCACCAAGGATCGGCCCTGCCACGACTATCCGCTCAAGACCGCGGCGGGAGCGGCCGCCGACGGCGTCGTACTCGATCTCGACCTCTGGGCCGTGCTTCCCCGTTGACCTGGCAAGCCTCGGCGCGCAATGAGTTGGCATGATCGGTGTCTTCGATTCTGGCCTCGGCGGCCTGACGGTGCTGCGCGCGCTGTGCCAGCGCTTCCCTGAGCTTGCCTTTCTCTACCTTGCCGACCGCGCCAACGTGCCATATGGCAACCGTTCCGCGGAGGAGGTGGTGGCGCTGACACGCGCGGCCGTCGAGCATTTGTTCCAATCCGACTGCAAGCTGGTGCTGCTCGGCTGTAACACGGCAACGGCGGTGGCGGCGCGTACCCTGCAGCGCGACTGGCTGCCGGCGAGCGCATGGCGCGGGCTCGGCCACAACGTACTTGGCATCGTCGCGCCCACCGTGGAAGCAGCGACGCAGACGCCCTATGCCGTGACAACGCCGCAGTACCCGCAGAAAAACAATACCGACCTGATCGCGGTGTTCGCGACGACGCGCACGGTTGCGTCAGGGGTCTATCCCGAAGAGATCGGCAAGCGCTGCCCCAAGGTGGAAGTGGTGCAAATCGCTTGTCCAGGACTTGCCGGTGCGATCGAGGAGGCCAGGCCTGAATCCGAACTCGATCCGCTGGTGGCGGCGGCGGTGGCCGGATTGTTGGCCCAGACCGGCGGACGGCCGCCGCATCGCGCCATCCTCGGCTGCACGCACTATCCGCTGGTCGAGCACTTGTTTCGTCAGCACCTGGCGCCGTTCACCCGCCTGCTGTCGCAGCCGGAGGTGGTTGCCGACAGCTTCGAGGACTACCTGGCGCGCCACCCAGGCTATCGGGGCGGCGGCGAAGGCGGCAGGGTAATGCTTTGGACCACCCGCGACCCGCTGGCAACCAGCCGTCACGCCGCCGTGTTTTGGCCGGATGTCCCCGCCTTTGGCCAGACCATTGTCGGCGCTGGCCGTTGATGCACGGCTCGTCCTTTGTATGTCGCATATTCCAAGCCAAACCGGTGGCCACTTTTGCGAACTCTGCTTAGCGTTTGCCGGCGGGCGCCTTGGTGGGCGGGGGCGGGCTGTCACACTTGGGAGCGTCCAGGAAGGCCAGCTCTTTCAGCTCGCCCTTGATGGCGAACTCGCCGTAGTCGATGACCAGCTTGGTCGACACGCCGTTGTCATAGAAGCGGAAGGCGAGCTCATAGGACGGCACGGAATCCTTCTTTTCCGAGCCCGGTTCGAAATAGCTGATGGAAACCGGCCAGAAGCTATGTTTATCGAGCAGGTCGGCGTTCTTGATGACGGCCGGGCTTTTCACCGCGCCAGGCGCCACGCGCTTGCCGATCGCCGTCGTCGTCGAGTACACCTTCTCGCCTTTCTCCGAGCCGTCGTAGAGGTCGCCGATGAAGATCGTTTTGCCGGCCTGTGCCGCGGCGATCAGCGCGACGGAATGCTGGACAGGAAAATAAACTCCTGTCGCCAATTTGAAGGTCTTCTTCTTCGGCCGCGTCAGTTCCACGTCGATCGAGCCGCCTTCGCGGGCAGCATCCCCCTGCGTCGTATCGGTCAGGGTCTCGTCTTTGTAGGAATTGGAGTTGAAGCGGAAGGTCTTGCCGCTGGCATCTTCATAGCTCGACGACCGCAAATCATTGAGCTGGGCGGTGCCCTCGCTGTTGGCCATACGGGTGACGAAGCGCATGTTCTGCGTATAGCCTTCGCAGGTGCTGCCGGTCAGCTCGTAGACCATGCGGCCGGACACATCGACGATGCTGGAACCGGAAGAGGAACGCTCCAGCGAGATGTCGTAAATCGCTCGATGCGGCGCCAGCACGATGCTTTTGTCCGCCGCCGTCTGTGCGCGCGCAACCGTGGCGCCGAGACCGGCGAGGGCAAAGAGGCCCAAGATCAACACGCGCGAATGGCTCATCCTCGTCTCCAGTGGTCGCGGACCTGACGTGACATCCTGCCATTGGGTGCAAGACGGCAGCAAACTCTTGCCTTTCAGATCGATAGGCGTTGATGATGGCGTAGTCGCGAACGAAGCCAACGGCAAGGTGCATTCATGACCGGGAAAACGGAACAGCGGCTGAAGGCGCTCGGCATCGAACTGCCGGCAGCGCCCGCGCCAGTCGGTAATTATGTTGCGCATGCACGTTCTGGCAACCTGCTGTTCATCTCCGGCCAGCTATCGCGCAGCAGTGACGGCAAGCTCATCACCGGCGTGCTGGGAGGCAGCCTCAGTGTGGCGCAGGGGCAGGCGGCGGCCCGGCAGTGCGCCCTCAACGTCCTGGCGCAAGCGAAAGCCGCGCTCGGCGACCTCGACCGGATCGTGCAGGTCATGCGGTTGACGGGTTTTGTCGCCTGCGCACCCGGCTTCGTCGATCACCCGCAGGTCCTCAATGGCGCCTCCGACCTGATGGCCGAAGTCTTGGGTGAGCGCGGCATGCACACGCGAGCAGCCATCGGCGCGGCCAGCCTGCCTGCCGGCTGCGCGGTCGAGATCGATGCCATTCTCGCAGTCGCCGAGTGACGGATTAGGCATGCTCGACCGCACTTTCATTCGCCCTATTGCCCATCGCGGGCTGCATGATGCCGCCAACGGCATTATCGAGAACACGGCGCCTGCTTTCGCCGCGGCCATGTCGGCTGGCCACGGCATCGAGTGCGATCTGCAGCCGGCAGCCGGCGGCTTGCCGGTGGTGTTTCACGACACGCGCATCGAGAGACTGATGGACGCGCAGGGCAACGTGGCCACCTTGACTGCGGCCGATCTCGCTCGTCTGCGCTATCGCAATTCCGGGGAACGCATCGCGACGTTTGCGGCGCTGCTCGAACAGGTTGCAGGTCGTGTGCCGTTGCTGGTCGAGATCAAGAGTGACTGGACGCCACCGAAGCCAACATTCCTGTGCCAGATCGCCGATGCGGCGCGCGTCTATGCCGGGCCGCTGGCGCTGATGTCGTTCGACCCCGCTGTGATGGCTGCCATGCGCGATTTGGTTCCAGGCGTGCCACGCGGCATCGTCGCGGGGCACTATCGAGGGGCAGGGTGGTGGAACGATGTCCTCGACGAGGCCCGGCGAGCGGCATTGAGCGACCTGCTGGACTCCGGGCCAGCCCAGCCCGATTTCTATGCCTATCACGTCGCGGATTTGCCGACGCCGGTGACACGCTATGTGCGCGAGGTGGCGGGCATGCCGTTGTTCACCTGGACGGTGCGCCAACCGTCGGACTGGGACATAGCCCGCCGCTGGGCCGATGCGGCGATCTTCGAGGGGACCGTGCCGGCCGCGGATGCCGACTGACTGTTGGGATTACACTTGTGCCCATTGCCATCGGCTTCACGTTGCCCGTCCCTGCATGATCTCCCGCGTCAGCTCCAGCAAATCGCCGGCCAGCGGGCCGAATGCGGCATAGCGCGGATCGGTGGTGGCGCCGTTGATGAAGAGCTGGTGCAGTTGCAGGAAGACGATGGCGAGCTTCAGCATGGCGAGCACGCGAAACAACGGCATGTCAGACACGTCGGCGCCGGTCAGCCGCGCATAGGCGGCAATGGCCTCGGCGCGCGTCGGAAAGCCTTCAGCCGCGGTCGGCATCTGCGCCATGCGGTGCATGACCGGTGGGTCGCCCGCCTCGGTCCAGTAGCTGAGCGTGGTGGCAAGGTCGAACAGCGGATCACCGCGCGTGCTCTGGTCCCAATCGACGACCGCGACAGGCGCCAGCGTGTGTGCGGCCAGGATCATATTGTCGATCTTGAGATCGGAATGCAGCAGCGCCGGTCGCCGTTCGCCCACCGGCTGGCGCTCGAGCCAGGCCACGATCTCGTTGGCAAGTATGCGAGACTGACCCGTCGCGATGCGTTCGGCGCGGCCCTTCCAACCGGCAATCTGGCGGCGCGTGAAACCCTCCGGCTTGCCGAATTCGCCCAGGCCGACGGCAGCCGGATCGACCGCATGCAGCCGGGCCAGCGTCTCGACCAGGGTCAGGCCAAGCGTGCGGCAGGTCTCCGGTCGGCCGTCGAGCAAGGTGCGATCATCGCCCTTGATGACGAGGCCCTCACGGAACTCGATGAGTTGGAACGGCACGCCGATGACGGTCTTGTCCTCGCACAGGTGCAGACCGGTCGGCGCCAGGGGGAACGCCTTGCCGAGCCGCGACAGCACGCGATGCTCCCGGCCCATGTCGTGGGCGCCGGGCGGCAGCTCGCCCGACGGCGGCCGGCGCAACACGATCGGTCGCCCGCCGGCGCGGATCAGATAGTTGATGTTGGCGAGGCCCGAGGCGAATTGTCGAACCGGCTCGTCGGCGTCCAGCGGCAGGCCGATGCCCGCCAACCAGCCTCCCAGCCGGTCGACATCGATCGCCACGGTCTCCCGGTCGGCCCGGAACGTGTGGCCGGTTGCGGGTGATACTGATGAAGGTGTCGTCGCCATGTCGGATCGGCTCGGCGTTGCATCAGGCGGCCGAGGTTACCCGATGCGGGCCGTGCCGCAAGCGCGCAATCCCGCTTGCAGCCTGGATCACCGCAAATGTGAGGTGCAGCCATGTGCGGAATACCACTCGCCTGGCTCCCGCGGGTTCGCGTAAGCTTGCATGCAAAGATCAGTCGTGGGGCGGCTCCTCGCAGGCCCGCGCGATGTGTCCGAATCTTCTCGGGAGGCCCATGCATGACCAAGGAGAGCCCAGCATCCGGCGTCGGCCGCCTGACAGTGGGCGGCATCGATTGCGAAGTTGTTCGCCGTGGCTCGGGCGCGCCCATCCTGTTCCTCCACGGCATGCAGAACCTCGATCCGCGGGCCCCCTTCCTCGATTTGCTGGCCAAGCGCGCCGACGTGATCGCGCCGTCCCATCCAGGCTTTGGCGGCACGCCGCGCCCCGAGGGCTTCGAAAAGATCCATGATCTTGTTCTGCACACGCTCGACGTCATCGACGCGCTGGGCCATGACAAGATCACGCTGATGGGTCTGTCGTTCGGCGGCTGGATCGCCGCTGAAATCGCCACGCTCAGGCCGCGTGCCCTGGAGCGCCTCATCCTCGTCGACGCGTTCGGCATCAAGATCTCCGATCGCGAGACGCCGGACATCCTCGACGTGTTCAACGCCCATCCCGACCTTGTACGGCGGCAAACCTGGCACGACCCGCGGAAATTCGCGCCCGACTACGATGCCATGTCCGACGATCAGCTGCTGAGGATCGCGCGCAACTGGGATGCGCTGTGTCTCTTCGGCTGGAGCCCCTACATGCACAATCCCCAGCTCAAGCGCTGGCTTGGCCGCATCGACGTGCCGACCCTGGTGCTGTGGGGCGCCAGCGACGGCATCGTCAAGCCGGCCTATGGTCAGGCCTACAGCGCGTTTATCCCAAGGGCCCGCTTCGCGACGATCGACAGGGCCGGCCACCACCCCGAAATCGAGCAGCCCGAGGCGTTTGCCGACCACGTCCTCGCCTTCCTCGACACAAAACGCTGAGAGCCGGAGGAGATCATGGAAGCGTGGTGGATGTGCGAGGTGCCCTACCCGCACGTACCTGGAGACGTACTGAAGGCAGCGGACTCCGTGCGCGCCAGCCTGCCGAACAGGTATTGCGATCCCAGGATCGCCGCCGACCTGTTCGATGAGACGTTCGACGAATATCTGCTGTGCGACGATCTCGGCATGAACATCGCCGCCACCGAGCATCATGCCGGTATCAACTCGCTGATCGGCTCCAACCCGATGTTCGTCTCGGTCCTGGCGCGGCAGACGCGCAAGGTGCGGATCCTGAGCCTCGGCACGCTGGTGTCGCTGCGCAAGGACCCGGTGCGGATCGCCGAGGAATACGCCACCGCCGACGTCATCTCGCGCGGGCGCCTCGAGATCGGCTTCGTCAAGTCTGGCGGCACAGAGATGGCGTCCAACCACGCCAATCCCATGCTCAACGTCGAGCGCTATTGGGAATCGATCGACCTCATCACCAAGGCGCTGACCCACCACGACGGGCCCTTCTCCTGGGAGGGCAAGCACTTCACGCATCGTCACGTCAACATCTGGCCGCGGCCCTGGCAGGAGCTGCCGCGCATGTGGGCGGCGACCGGCGACCCGCAGACCGCCGCCGAGGTCGGGCGGCGCGGCATGGTGCATGTCCTGGTGCTGCGCGGCGTCGATGGCACGAAGCGCGCCTATGCCGCCTATCGCAAGGCGCGCGCGGAGGCAGGGCTGCCCAAGCCCAGCACGAATAATTTCGCCTACTCGGCCTTCGTCTACGTCGGCGACACGGACGAAGAAGGCGTGCGCGGCGCCGAGAAGCTGCTGTGGTTCCTCAATACCAGCCTCAGATCGGCGCCGCAGTACTCGAGGTTCCTGCCGGGCTCGATGCCGTTGCATTTGGCGGCACAGACCTACCGCACGCAGCCGAAAAGCAGTGCAGGTGGTGAGGATCTGGCCAATGCCGAGAAAGGCGTTGCCTCCTCCAACCAGAACGCCGCCAAACTGGCCTCGATCACGGCCCAGGAGGCGATCGCGCAAGGCATCATGTTCGCGGGCAACCCCGACACCGTCGTGCGCCAGATCAAGGATTTCTACGATCAGGTCGGCGGCTTTGGCCACCTGACGATGATCGGCCGCTCGGGCTTCATGACACACGCGGAAGCGGAAAAGGGCATCCGCCTGTTCGCGAAGGACGTGCTGCCGCGGCTGCGCGAGATCGAGCCGGTCGTGGTCGAATAGGAGGTCAATGTGAGCGCTGCAGCACCTTGGGTCGACCCCGAATTGACGGCAGCGGGCGCCTTGCTGAAGAGCAAGGGTCTGGTGGCGCTGAGCCCGGTGACGACGCCGATCGGCGAGGCACGCGCCGCGCTCGATCGTATCTCGGCCTTCCTGAATGAAGGCTCGGTGCCGCTGCGGCGCGAACGCGACATCGCGATTGCCGGGCCGCACGGGCCCATTCCCTGCCGGCTCTATCTGCCCGATGGTATCGAGCACCCGCCGGTCCTGGTCTACGGCCACGGCGGCAGCTTCGCACTCGGCAACCTCGCTGGTTGGGACGGCGCCTTGCGTGAGCTCGTGCGTGCCAGCGGCGTGGCCATTCTGCACGTCGACTATCGCCTGGCGCCGGAGCATAAATTTCCAGCGGCATCGGATGATTTCGTTGCTGCGATCCGCGAAATGTCGCGTGATGGCGGCAAGCATGGCATCGACCCGAAGCGGGTGGCGGCAGGCGGCGATTCGGCGGGCGCCAATCTGGCGCTGGGGTCCGCGCTGGTGCTGCGCGATGCGGGACAGGCGCAGCTTAAGTTCCTGCTGCTTAACTACGGCGCCTATTCGACGGACGCGGACTCACTGTCTTGGCGCCAGTTCGGCTCCGGCGCCTACGGTCTGTCGCAGGCGCAACTGCCCTGGATCTGGAGCAACTATCTGTCTCATGACAGCCAGAAGTCGGATTTTCGGGTTGCGCCGCTATTGGCCGATCTCAAGGGTCTGCCGCCGGCGCTGCTGACCATCGGCTCGCTCGATCCGCTGCAGGATGACAATCACCGCCTGCTGGCGCGGCTGAAGGAGGCCGCCGTGGCATCCGATCTCATCGTCGTCGAGGGCCTCAATCACGGCTTCGTCCGCTATGGCCGGCTGATCGGAGCGGTGCGCCGCACCATCGCCACATGGGGGACGGCGCTGCGCACGGCGATGCGGGACGCGGGCGGCTAGACCGAAGTCCGCCGCCCGGCATCACCCCAAGATGCGGTTGAGGCTGGCGAGCAAATGGGGCCGGAAGCCGGCGTAGTTCTCCACCATCGGGAAATGCCCCATGCCCTGCATGAACGTATAGCGGCTGCCAGGAATGGCCTTGGCCACCTCCTCGGTCATGGCCGGCGTCGCCGAATAATCGTACTCGCCCGACAGCAGTTCGACCTTGCAGCGACTGGTATCGATGCGCTTGATGTCCTCGCGCGCGTCCCAGTCGAAGGCGTAGAAATTGAGGTCGCCGGCATAGACGCCCGGCCCGCCCTGCGCGTAATACCACCAGTTCTCGCGCTTGGCCGTCTCCGGGCTGACCGGCGCGTTGAGGCCGTAGGTGTAGGTGGCGACCAGCTCGCTGCCGTGGATGGCGGGATGGTGCAGGAAGTCGTTGTGGCGCGCCTGACCGACGGCGGTGGCCTCCAGCGCGATGATGGCGCGAAGCTCGTCCTGGTGGTCGGCGGCCAACTGCAGCACGATCGCGCCACCCATCGAGCAGCCCATGACGATCGGTTTTTCGAGGCCGAGCGCCTGCCAGACTGCGCGCACGAGGCCGGCATAGCCCCGCCGCGTCAGTTTGTACTCCGACAGCCACCATTTGTCCGGCGGGTTGGAGCGGCCGTGCCAGGGCATGTCGAAGGCAATAACGCGGCAGCGCCTGGTGATCTCGGCATCATTGAGCACGTGGCGGAACTGGCGGCTATCGGCGCCGGCCGTATGCAGGCAGAGCAATGGCACACCCTGGCCCGCCTCCTCGACGAAGATGCGATGCGGGGCGCCATCCAGAGCGATGGTCGTATAGCGCCCGGTGATTGGCTCGAATTGGCCCATGTCACTTCACCTCGCGCATGATGTTCATCAGCCGGTGCAGCGCCCGCGCGTTCTGCATGGCGACCATCGTATCGCCTTCCAGCACCAGGTCGGGCACGCGCATGATCATGGCGAAGATGTCGTGATAGAGCGCCGGCGGCAACGGCTCCAGGAACTTCTGCCAGAGCTCGGCGGGACCGCGCAGGCCGAAACTGGTGCGCACGTCGAAGCGGGGGGCATGCACGATTTCGGCGATGCGGCCCTTGTCGACACGCAGGACGACGCGGGCCTCGCCGCTGGTGATCGCGAACGCGGTGGTGAACCATTTGCCGGTGACGGCAAGCTCTGGGTCCTGATTGGCGCGCTGCTGGAAGCGCCGCCACCAGTCGGGGGAGAAGGGGGTGGTCATGGGGATGGTCCAGAATCGGGGTCAGACCCTGCGGGTCTGACCCCATGCACGACGGTTCAAACCACTATTTTTTCATCTCGACGCGAATGCCGTGAATGACCTTGCCCGATGCGTTCAGGACGCGGCCCAATGGCTGCGGCGCCATCTCGACCGCCAGGCAGCCATTCCCATTCCATTTTGCGAGAGCTTGCATCACATCGCGGTTCGGCGGCAGCTGGGTTCCGTCCGGGGCAATGTCGTGGACCGGGCCTTGGATCTTGTCGAACACGAATACGGAGGGCCAGCGGTGGTGGTGCAGGGGCTCCTCCTCGCCCGACTCCAGGATCACCTCGAGGACGCGCAACTGCTCGTTCTCAAAAATGACCTTGTGGTTGACGGGAGCCGCGGCGACCGCATCAAATGCGGGATCCCATGTGGAAGGGTCGGACGTGGCGGGATCGTTCGACATGATGTCCTCCGTTGTCTGAGAGTGGTGCGGCCTTGGATGTGGCCCCTGGTTCTTGTCGCGCATCGCTGACGGGAGAGCGCTTGGCTCCATGTGCTGACGATGGTGCGTCATCCTACAGTGAGGAAGGCGGGCTGCAAGCGCAGTGCGTGGCGGCATGCAAGCGGGGGGGGGGCGGATCGATAACCTGTCGGGTCTCCTGTCTCGCCATGGCCGCGCAAAACGGGGGACAATGGTGACTCCCGAATTCTTCGCGCGTATAGTTGACCAGGGCCGCGGCCTCGCTCATTCGAGACCGAGCTCCTGGGAGATGGCGACCATCTCTTTCAGGGCGGTTTGAGCGCGTGCCTTGCTCTCGCGCTTGTAGGTCAGCACATCCTCGAGCCGCACGCGCCGATGCGCGCCAACCATGCGGGCCGGCAGCTCGCCCTTGTCGATCAGGCCGACGACGAACGGCCGCGACACTCGAAGCAGCTCAGCTGCCTGCCCGGTCGTGATCTCGGCATCGATCGGTACGACGGTCACGGCTCGGCCCGCCGCCATCTCCTTCAGCACCGTCTCGAGCAGAGCGGCAGCGGCCGGCGGCAGGTCGAACGCGGCGGACACCTTGCCAGCCTCGACGATCTGCACCTTGAGCCTGCTGCCGGCGGCTTCGAGCGCACGGCTCAGTTCGCGCGCCAGCAGCGCGTCCTGATCGGACGGAATTGTCGGTTTGAGGGTCGTGCGGGACATGGTTGTATCTCCTTGGCCCTCACTTTAGCACAAAAGAAACAAACGAAACAAGAGGAATAAGCGAAAAACAAGGTCGAGTGGACGCCGCCAATTCGGCTGAGGCACCACCATCGTGCACGGGGTCAGACCCTCCGTTTCTTGTCCGCCTCTGGCGGAACGGGTCTGACCCCGGCGCCCCTCACGCCTTCGGCCACAGCGGCGTGGCGGTCGCGGACTGCTCCGGGAACACCACAACGGGTACGCCCTTCTGCCACTGCACGATGACGAAGGCGGCGCCGTCGCGGCGGCCGTTGGGCAGGAACTTGATGCGGTTGCCGGGGAAATAGTGCGCCGGCCCGGTGGTCGTATCCATCTTGCGGATAGCCTCGGCGACGGCGATGCGGTCGGCCTTGCCGGCTGATTCCAGCGCCTCCTTGAAGATCATCAGATCACCGTAGGTGCACATCGAATCCTGCGTCATCCAGGGCTCGCCGGTCTCCTTCTTGAACTCCTCGATGATCTTTTCCTGGCCCTTGGCGCCCCAGTTGGCGACGATGAACATCAGGCCCTCGAGCAGCTCGGCGCCGACGTTGCGCAGCAGCTCCGGCGCGCCGATGTGGGCGCCGTTGGCGATCACCGGCAGGCGGCCCTTGCCGAGCCCGAACTCGTTGAGCTTCTCCAGGATCAGCTTGTCGTCGGACACCGCGGTCGGGATCAGCAGCAGGATCTCGGGCTTGGCCGAGCGCACTTTCTGCACGATCGGCGTGGCGTCGGCGAGCGGCGGCGTGAAGATCTCGTCGACCAGCAGCTTGACGCCGGCCTTCTCCAGCCCGCCCTCGCGCATCGGCTTGGCGAAGCTCACCGGCGAGGCGGTGTTGTCCATGATGATGGCGGCCGTGGTTGGCCGCTTGCCGGTCGCCTTCTGCGCCATGTCGAGCAGGGTGGGAAGCGCCGCGGTCGCCTGCGCGCCGGCGGTCGGCGAGGTCTGGAACACGAACTTGTGGCCGCGGTCCGTGATCTGGTCGGAATAGGACAGCGTCAGCATCGGCAGGCTGGCGCGTTCGGTCACCTCGGTGATGGCCAGCGTGAACGTGGACAGCCAGGCGCCGGTGCCGCCGACCAGGTCGGGCTCCTGCGAGACCATGCGCTGGGCGGCATTCTTGGCCTTCTCGGCGCTGTCGCCGGCGTCGATGATGATGAGCTGCATCTTGGCGCCGCCGAGCGCCTTGATGCCGCCGGCCGCGTTGATGTGCTTGATGGCAAGGTCGCCGCCCTTCTTCATCAGCTCGCCCTGGCGCGCCCAGGGCCCCGACAGCGGTGCGATCAGCGCCACCTTGACGTCCTTGGCCTGGGCCATGGCGCCGGTGCCTGGCAGCATGGCCGCGGCGGCGGTGGCCGAACCGAGCTTGACGACAGTTCTGCGATTGATGGTCATTGGTGTTCCTCCGTTGTGCGGGGTCAGACCCTTGGGTCTGACCCCTTGATGGGCACTACGCCTCCACTTGCGTCAGCACCAGGGTGCGATCCTGGAGAACAGTGCAGCGCGGCGGCCCGCTTTACAAGGGGTCAGACCCAAGGGTCTGACCCCGTCCGCTCACACCCCAAGATACGCTTTTCGAATGCGGTCATCGGCAAGCAGCGTGTCGTGATCCCCCGACATCACCACGCGCCCGGTCTCCAGCACGTAACCACGGTCGCACGAACTCAACGCCTCGACCGCGCGCTGCTCCACCAGCAGCACCGTGACGCCGCGCTGGCGGCGGATCTCGACGATGCGCTCGAAGATCAAGTCGGCGATGGTTGGCGCCAGACCCATGGAGGGCTCGTCCAGCATCAACAGCTTGGGCGAGGAGGCAAGGCCCCGGCCGATGGCCAGCATCTGCTGCTCGCCGCCCGACAAGGTGCCCGCGGCCTGATCGCGCCGCTCTGCAAGAACGGGGAAAAGCGACAATACGTAGTCGAGGTTCTGCGCCCAGTCGCGGCCGCCGGCGGCGGTATAAGCACCCATCTCGAGATTCTCGTAGACGCTGAGGCTCGGCAGCACCTGCCGGCCTTCCGGGATATGCGCGATGCCCAGATGCGGACGGTCGCAGGGGCGCACGGCCAACAGGTCATTGCCCTCGAAGGTGATGCGTCCGCTAGCCGGCGGCACCGTGCCGGAGATGGCCTTGAACAGCGTCGTTTTGCCGGCGCCATTGGGGCCGATGATCGAGACGAATTCGCCCTTGGCGACGCTGATCGACACGCCGTTGAGCGCCGACAGGCCACCGTAGGCGACATGGATGTCATGAAGCTCGAGCACGCGCGCTCCACTTCTTGCCGAGATAGGCCTCGATCACTTTTGCGTCCTGCGTCACGGCCGTGGGCGTGCCCTCGGCGATGACGATGCCGTGGTCGAGCACGACGAACTGGTCGGCGAGGCGCACCATCGCCTGCATGGTGTGCTCGATGATGACGATGGTGGTGCCTTTCTGGGCGAGGCGGCGGATCACGTCGAGCAGCACCTCGACCTCCTGCGCGCCGAGGCCTGCCAGCGTCTCGTCGAGCAGCAGCAGCTTTGGGCGGCTGGCGATGGCGCGGGCCAGCTCCAGCAGGCGCAACTGCTTGGTGGTCAGCCCGCCGGCCAGCAGATGCGCGTCGCCTTCGAGGCCGACGCGGACCAGCGCCTCATGCGCCAGCCGGTAGGCCTCGGCGTCGGAGGCGGTCGCCATATAGGCGCCGGTGACGGCGTTATCGAGCACGGTCATGCGCAGGAACGGGCGCATCACCTGGAACGTGCGGCCGATGCCGAGCTTGGCGATCTGGTTGGTCGCCAGACCCAGTAGATTGCGACCCTCGAAGGTGACGCTGCCCGCATCGGCCGGCAGGATGCCGTTGAGCAGGTTGAACAAGGTGGTCTTGCCGGCGCCATTGGGGCCGATGATGCCGAGGATGCTGCCCTCCGGCACGCGGAAAGACACCGATTGCACGGCTTTCAGTCCGCCGAAGCTCTTGGACAGGCCGGAGACTTCGAGCAGAGGCTTGCCAGTGGGCCGAGGCCGCGCGGACGTAGGTCGGGTCGACGCAGGAGACCCGACAGCTTCGACCGGCGCCACGTCGTCGGGTCTCCCCCGGATTAAATCCGGGGCTCGACCCGACCTACCGGCACGGCGCGCCACCCACAGGTCACGCAGCTTCCAGTAGAGCCCCTCGGGCGCGAACAGGATGACGAGGATGATGGCCATCCCATAGACCACGCCTTGGATGCCCGGCAGCTTGTCGCCGATCTCGGCCTGCAGGGTCTCGGCGAGCGGGATCAGGATCACGGCGCCGATCACCGGCCCCCAAGCCGCGCCGACGCCGCCGAACAGCGCCATGATCAACGCCTGCGCCGACGTCAGCATGCCGAACACCGCTTGCGGCGTGACGATCAGCAGCACGACGGCATAAAAGCCGCCGATGACGCCGGCCACGAGTCCCGATAGGACGATGGCCTTGAGCTTCCAGCGGAATGTGTCGATGCCGGCCGCCTCGGCGGCGATCTCGTTCTGCTTGATGGCCAGTAGAGAACGGCCAAAGCGTGTCGCCTCGATGCGGTAGCACAGCAGCAGAGCGGCCAGCATGATGACCAGCGCGATGACCGAATAAACGCGGTTGTCGGCGAACTGCATGTAGGCCGCCGGATTGTCGCGCTTCATCGGCAACGACACTTCCTGATAGCCCATCCATTCGAAGATGTAGAGCAGCGCCAGGGGGTAGGCGAGCATGGCCAGCGCGAAGTAGTGGCCCCTGAGCCTGAACGTCGGATAGCCGATGATCAGGCCGGCCAAGGCGCCGACCGCACCGGCAACGGGAATGGTGAGCCACGGCGACAGCCCCAGATGCACGAGCAGCAGCGTCACCGTGTAGGCGCCAAGGCCGAAGAACGAGGCATGCCCGAACGAAACGAGGCCCGAGTAGCCCGACAGGATGTTCCAGGAGATGCCCATCGTCGCCCACACCGGCACCAGCGTCATCATCAGCTGGTAATACTGGTTCTGCACCAGCAGCACGACGACGAGGTAGACGCCGGCGAATGCCAGCAGCGGCCAGAGCGGCGCGCGGCGTGCTTGCGTCATCCTCGCGCCCTCTGCCATTCAAGTACGCGAACGTCATTCCGGCCGAGGAGCCGCCTTTCAGCGGCGACGAGAGCCGGAACCCAGCGTGAGAATCGCGCGAAGCGCTCCATATATTGTGTGCTGCGCACGAGTCTTTCGCTGGGTTCCGGGTCTCGCTCAGCCGAAGTGGCCTCGCTCGCCCGGAATGACGGTCCGCGTGTATTGGCTGTCATCGTCAGGCCCTCTGCACGTTGCGGCCGAACAATCCCTGCGGTCGCAGGAACACGATGAGCAGGAAGACGACGAAGATCGCCGTGTTCTGCAATTGCGTCGGCAGCACCAGCGTTGATAACTGCTGCACCAGGCCGATGATCATGCCGCCCCAGAAAGCGCCGACGATGGAACCAAGGCCGCCGAGCACGACGCCGGCGTACATGACGATGACGAACTCGAGTCCGACGTAGGGCTGGAATGGCAGATACATCGCCACCAGCCCGCCGCCGACGGCCGTGATCGCCGTGCCGATGCCAAAGGCGATGCGGTGCGCGCGGTCGACGTCGATGCCGAGGTAAATCGAGGCTTCCGCATTGTCGGCGGCGGCGCGCAGCGATTTGCCGAGCCGCGTGCGGGCGATCAGAAGGTAGAGGGCAGCCGCGACCAGCAGCGAGACGAAGAAGCCGACCGCGCGCGCCTTGTTGATGAAGACGCTGACGTCGTTACCGATCATCGGGCCCAGCTCCCAGGCGCTCGACGACATCGGCGTGCGGATCGAGCGCGGTTCCGAACCGAACAGCAGCAGACCGCCGTTCTGGATGACCAGCGCGATGCCAAGCGTCAGGATCAGCTGCGCGTAGTGGCCCTCGCCCTCCAGGCTGGCGACGCGGATGCCCGTGACCCGCGAAATCAGTGTCTTGTGCAAAATGTGGCCAAAGACGTAGAGCACCGGGCCGGCCAGGATGGCGGCAACCACAGGTCCGACATAGGGCCCGAACACGGTGCTGATCCCGAGTGCAGTGAAAGCATACCAGGCGAAATACATGCCGAGCATCAACAGGTCGCCCTGGCCGAAGTTGATGACGCGCATGACGCCGAAGATGATGCCGAGGCCGACACACATCAGCCCGTAGAGCGCGCCGAGCAGAATGCCGGCGGCGAGTGCCTGCAAGAAGTTTTCCAGAAACATCAAGGACGGACTCACGCGCCGGCCCCGCACTGTTGCCGCGCGCCGCGATGTCCCTCCGCGGCCCCCCACTGGGCGGTCGTGACAGGCATATCAACCCTCCCCTGGCTGCTCTCTGTTGGAAGCGTGGCTGGAGCAGCCTCATGCACGCCGTGAAAGTCCGACGTTCCGGGGGTACCTGTCAATGCGGAACTCGAGCATTGGGGGCACTAGTCCTTTGTTTGTCGCATTTTCCAAGCCAAACCGGTGCCCACTTTGGCGGAAAATGCTCTATCGCGGCCAGCATGCCGCCGGGTCTTCCGCTTCACCCTGTGCACTGCAATATTTGCCGCACGCCCTCGCCGTCAGCCAACCGATCGAACCCGGCGTTGAGTTGGTCGAAGCCGATCACGTCGCTGCGCAACCGGTCGATCGGCAGCCGGCCGTCGAGGAACAGGGCGACGAAGCGGGGGATATCGCGGGATGGAACGGCGCTGCCCATGTAGCTGCCCTTGATGACGCGTTCGTCGGCGACCAGCGCCGCCGAGGGCATCGGGAACGTCGCCGCATGCCCCGGCAGGCCGGCACACACCGTCGTGCCGCCGCGCCGGCCGATGCCGTAGGCCAGAGTCATGGCGGCGACCGAGCCAGCCATTTCAAAGGCGAAATCGACGCCGCCACCGGTCAGCTCGCGCACCTTGGCGATGCAATCGGGATCGCGGCCATTGAGCACGTCGGTGGCGCCCAGCTCGCGCGCCAACGCCAGCTTGGCTTCGTTCAGATCGATGCCAATAATGCGATTGGCGCCACCGAGCACCGCGCCCAGCAGAGCCGAGAGGCCGACGCCGCCGAGTCCGACCACGGCCACCGATTTGCCGCGCACGTCGCCGGCCGTATTGAGCACGGCGCCGACGCCGGTGATGACGGCGCAGCCCATGATCGCCGCATCGAGCAGCGGCACGGACTTCGGGACCGCCATCAGCGAGCGTTCGGACACCACCGCATACTCGGCAAAGCACGAAATCCCGCTGTAGTGATTGAGCGGTTGGCCGGCGCGGCTCAGCCGGCGCGCGCCGCTCTGCAGCGTGCCGGCCGCGCGCGCTGACCAGGAAGACTGGCACAGATTGGGCCGGCCGGATTGGCACAGCGCGCAGGCGCCACAACTGGCGACGAACAGCATCACCACATGATCGCCGGGCGACAATCGGGTCACGCCGCGGCCAACCTCGGCGACGATGCCGGCGGCCTCATGTCCGGCGACGGCAGGCAGCGCGCGGGGCCGGTTGCCCTCGATGGCCGACAGGTCGGAATGGCACAGTCCCGCACCCGCGATCTGCACCAGAACTTCGCCCTCGCCGGGCCCATCGAGGTCGACCGTCTCGATGCGCAAGGGCTGCGTCTCGGCATAAGGGCGCGGCAATCCTTGCTCGACCATGATGGCGGCGGTTATTTTCATGGCTGTATCCTCGCGGCCTGATCGCAGCGACTGGAGACGCCGCCTCGGTGGCGCTAGTGTTCCGACTCTAACGCTTGGTACCCACTGGCCCCGTCATGCCGGCGAAGGCCGGCACCCACGACAGGCCATAGTACGTGATGAGACGTGTCGTGGGTCCCGACCTTCGTCGGGATGACGGAAGTTGGGAATCAACTGTTGGTGCCAGAACACTAGGATAGCCTGATGGCACGCCAGGGCGGAATGGACAAAACAGCGACACTGGTCCGGCGCGGGGAACCGCGGCGCCGGTCGACAATCATGACACCGACGGAGCCCGCTCTGCCCGCACTGTTCCAGCGCTGGTTCGCCGCGCGCGGCTGGCAGGTGCGGCCGCATCAGTTGGCCCTGCTGGCGCAAGCAAGATGCCGCCGTTCGACACTGCTGATCGCCCCGACTGGCGCCGGCAAGACGCTGGCGGGGTTCTTGCCGAGCCTCGTCGACCTTGGCACTGGCGCATGGCCGGATGCCGACCAGGGCCTGCACACCCTCTACATCTCGCCGCTGAAGGCGTTGGCCGTCGACGTGGCCCGCAACCTGACCATCCCCGTCGAGGAGATGGGGCTTGCCATCTGCATCGAGACGCGCAGCGGCGATACGCCTGTCTCCCGCCGCCAGCGGCAGCGTGTCCGTCCGCCGCAAATCTTGATGACCACGCCTGAGCAAGTTGCGCTGTTACTCAGCCATCCGGATGCGCCGCATTTGTTCACTGGTCTGCGCACGATCATCCTCGATGAGCTGCACGCAATCGCCGGCTCCAAGCGTGGCGATCTGCTGGCGCTCGATCTCGCTCGGCTGCACAGCCTCGCGCCGGGCCTGATGCGCATCGGCCTGTCGGCAACCGTGGCACGACCGTCGGAGCTGCGGGCCTACCTGACGCCGCAGACCGACCCCGACACCGCTACACAATTGGCCGATCTGATCACGGTCACCGGCGGCGCACGCCCACGCATCGATATCCTCGAACTCGACGACAAGCTGCCCTGGGGTAGTCATTCGGCGCGCTATGCGATGGCCAGCGTCTACCAGACGATCCGGACGCACCGCTTGTCGTTGTTGTTCGTCAATACGCGCAGCCAGGCCGAGCTGGTGTTCCAGGAGTTGTGGCGGCTCAACGACGACACGCTGCCGATCGCGCTGCATCATGGCTCGCTCGATGTCGCCCAGCGCCGCAAGGTCGAGGCGGCGATGGCGGCGGGGCGCCTCAAGGCGGTGGTCTGCACCTCGACGCTCGATCTCGGCATCGACTGGGGTGATGTCGACCTCGTCGTCAACATCGGTGCGCCCAAGGGTGCGAGCCGCCTGACGCAAAGGATCGGCCGCGCCAACCACCGGCTGGACGAGCCGTCGAAAGCGCTGCTGGTGCCGGCCAATCGCTTCGAGGTGCTGGAGTGCCGTGCCGCCTTGGAAGCCGCCGAGGCCGGCGCGCAGGACGTCTGGCTGCATCATGCCGGCGCCATCGACGTGTTGGCGCAGCACATCCTCGGCATGGCCTGTCAGGCGCCGTTCGATCCCGATGCGCTCTATGCCGAGGTGCGCACGGCGGCGCCCTATAGCGGTCTGACGCGGGACACGTTTGATCGCGCCGTCGATTTCGTCGCGACCGGCGGCTATGCATTGCGCGCCTACGAGCGGTTCGCGCGCCTGCGGCCAACGCCAGAGGGATTGATGCGCCTGACCCACCCGCGCCTCGCCCAGCAATACCGGCTCAACGCTGGCACCATTATTGAAGCGCCGATGCTGAAGGTGCGGCTGGTTGGCGGGAGCAGGCGGCTCGCCGGTGGCCGCGTGCTCGGCGAGATCGAGGAGTATTTCATCGAGCAGCTGCCGATCGGCGCGACATTCGCGTTTGCCGGCGAGACGTTGCGCTTCGAAGGCCTGCGTGACACCGAGGCCTATGTTTCGCGCGCGCACGCCAAAGATCCGATGATCCCCAGCTACATGGGCGGCAAATTTCCGCTGTCGACGCATCTGGCCGCCCGCGTGCGTGCGATGCTGGCCGATCCGGGCGCCTGGCCGCGCCTGCCACGGCCTGTCGTGGAGTGGCTCACGTTGCAGGCCGAGCGATCGACGATCCCGCAGGCGGACGAGGTGCTGGTCGAAACCTTTCCGCGCGCTGAGCGCCACATCCTCGTCGTCTATCCGTTCGAAGGCCGGCTGGCGCACCAGACGCTGGGCATGCTGCTGACACGCCGCCTGGAGCGGGCCGGCGCCAGGCCGCTCGGCTTCGTTGCCAACGACTACGGCTTGGCCATCTGGGGCACGGCGGACCTCACTGGCATGATCAGCGACGGCAGCCTTGAGCTTGCACAGCTGTTCGATATGGACATGCTCGGCGACGACCTCGAAGCCTGGCTGGCCCAATCCAACCTGATGAAACGTACGTTCCGCAATGCCGCCGTCATCGCCGGACTGATCGAGCGTCAGCATCCCGGCCGCAGGAAAAGCGGCCGGCAGGTGACGATGTCCACGGACTTGATCTACGACGTCCTGCGCGCGCACGACCCGCGTCACATCCTGCTCGAGGCTGCCTGGACCGACGCGGCGACGGGGCTGCTCGACATCGCCAGGCTCGGCGACTTCCTGCGGCGCATCACCGGGCGCATCCGCCACCAAGCGCTGGATGGCGTCTCGCCTCTGGCGGTTCCCATCCTGCTGGAGATCGGCGCGGAGCCGGTGTATGGCGCGGCCCGCGAGGACGTGATGCGCAACGCCGCCGACGCCTTGATCCGGGAAGCCACGGGAGGCATTTGAACACGTGATGGGCGGGGCGTCGAGAAGCAGCAGGCCGAGGGTAACGTATGGAAGATTGTGTCAGTCACGGAAGGGGGTACTCCCTTGGATTGTCTAGGTCCAAGCAATGGAGCACCCCCATGTCGCACAGGGCGACGATCAAGAGCCTACCTCGGGCATTCGAGATTATGAAGGCCAT
>CAZCGE010000067.1:0-31879 GCA_964498125.1 uncultured Devosia sp.
ACAGGGTCGGGTCAGTCCCCGCAACGTCACTCCTCGCGGAACGCGCGGCGAATCTGGTCGGTCACCGGCTTGACCAGATACGACCAGGTCGTGCGGTCGCTGCCTTCGATGTAGCCTTCGGCGGGCATGCCGGGAACCAGCTTGATCGATTTGAGCTTTTCGGCCTCGGTGCCCGTCGCCCTGATGCGGGCCAGGAAATAAACGGCTCCACTTTGCGGCTCGCGTGTCAGATCCGCGGCAACGCGGGATACTTCACCGATGATCTCCGGCGTGGTCTCGCGGCTGAGGCTCGGGAAGCGCAGCATGGCTCGCCGGCCAATCGACACCTGGTCGATGTCATTGGGAGAGATGCGTACCTCAATGGCCAAGGCATCTTCGCTCGGCACGACCAACATCAGGACCTCGCCGGCGTTGATGACGCCGCCGATCGTGTGCACCGCCAATTCGTGCACGGTGCCGGACTGTGGCGCCTTGAGCTCGATGCGCCGCATCTGATCCTCGGCCGCCATGCGCCGCTCGATCAGCTCGTTGATGCGGGCCTCGGTGTCGCGTAGCTCCCTGCCGGCCTCGCTCTGCGCCGACTGATCAATACCGGTGATCTGCAGTCCGGTCTCCGTAGTCTGGCCGCCAACGCGGGCGATTTGCGCGATCAACTGACCGCGCTCGCCCTCGAGCTTGGCGAGGTCGCGCTCGCTGCTGACGATGCGGGCCAATGGCACCAGTTGCTTGGCATAGAGGTCGCGCAGGCGACCCAGCTCATCCTCCAGAAGCTTGATCTCTTTTTCCTTGGCCATGCGTTGCGCGGTGAGACCCTCGATTTCCTTGCCCTGCTGTTCGATGCGCAGGCGCAGCTGATCCTGCTGACCGGTTCTCTGCGTGCGTCGCGATTGAAACAATTGAGCTTCGTCCGCCATGACGGTCGGGGCTTCGGGATCACTCGCCGCGAAATTGTTCGGAAAACGCAGCCCACTGACCCCATCACGTTCGGCGGAGAGCCTGGTCTTGCGGCCGATGAGCTGGACGAGCTGGGTGGTGACGAGACCTAGATTGGCGCGGGCCTGCGTCTCGTCGAGGCGCAGCAAGACATCGCCGGCAGTGATCTTGTCACCATTCTTGACAAGGATCGAGGCGACGATGCCTCCGGTCGGATGCTGGACTTTCTTGGCGTTGCTGTCGACAACCACCAGCCCGGAGGCGATGACGGCGCTCGACAACGAGGCCGTGGCGACCCAGCCGCCCATCCCGACGACAAGCGCTGCGATGGCGACGATGGTGGCAATCAAGCGGCGTAGAAGCGCCGGCTCCAGCCGATTGTCGCTGGCCGCGACAGTCGACCCCGCGCCTTTTTTCGTCCCGAATCCCAGCATGTTGTGTTCGCCTTCTCAGAAAATGTGACGCTGGCGCGATCTCAGGCAGCAGGAGCAGTGGCTGTTGCCAGCCCGGGCGGCACCTGCCGCAGCGCCTTGCGCAGGACCTCGTCCTTGGGACCGAAGGCGGTGATCTGGCCGCCACCGACGACGGCGACGAGGTCGGCCGCGGCCAGCACGCTCGGTCTATGGGCAATGACGACGGCGATGCCGCCGCGCTGCTTGACGCTTTTCAAGGCGGCATTGAGCGCTTCCTCGCCCTCGGCATCGAGGTTTGAGTTGGGCTCGTCCAACACGACCAGGAAGGGATCGCCATAAAGAGCCCGGGCGAGCGCGACGCGCTGGCGTTGACCGGCCGACAGCGATTCACCGCCTTCACCGATTTGCGTCTCGTAGCCGCTGGGCAGTTTCAAAACCAACTGATGCACGCAGGCGGCTTCCGCCGCGGCGAGCACGCGCGCTGGTTCTGGATTGTCCTCAAACCGGGCGATATTCTCGGAAATGGTCCCATCGAACAGCTGCACGTCTTGTGGCAGGTAGCCGACCGAGCGACCAAGATCCTCGATACTCCAGCGATCCAGGCTGGCGCCGTCGAGCCGCACCGAGCCGCGCGCGGGTGTCCAGATGCCAGTAATGGCGCGCGCCAGTGAGGATTTCCCAGCCGCGCTCGGACCGATGACGGCGAGCACTTGCCCAGCCGATAAAGTGAAACTCGCCTGGCTCATGACGACACGTTGGCTGCCAGGTATCGTGACGGTCAGGCCCTCGACGGCGAGCGAAGCAGACGGCGTTGGCAGCTTCAGCGGCTCCTGCAGCGGCGGCAGGCTCGCTTGCACCTTTTCAAAACGGGACGCGGCGGCGCGCGCGGCAACGAAGCCCCGCCAGTTGGCGATGGCGATCTCGATGGGCGCCAATGCGCGCGCCGAGGCGACCGAGACGGCGATGATGGCGCCCGCCGTCATCTCGCCTTTGATGGTGAAGTAGGCGCCGCACCCCAGCACGGCCGATTGCAACATCATGCGCACGACCTTGGAGGCGCTGGATAGGCCGCCGGTAATGTCATTCAGCCGCTCGTTCTCGTTGAGGTGCTTCTCGTTGACGGTGGCAAAACGCTTGGCCAGACGCGGACCCAATCCCATGGCCCTCACCACCTCGGCGTTGCGCTGGGAGGCGACAGCGATATCCATCTTCAGCTTTGCGGCGTGCGTGAGTTCCGCGGTCGGCTTACGCACAACCCGTTCCATGATCAACGTTAGGGCAATCAGGATCACGGCGCCGCTGAGTGTGAGCCAGCCCAGCATCGGGTGCAGCAAGAATACGAAGGCGAGGTAGATCGGCAGCCAGGGCATATCGAGCAGCGCAACGGGGGCCTGGCCGGAGAGGAAGGTTCGGATTGTGTCGACATCCCGGACCGGCTGCATGGAATCGCCCGGTTTGGCGCCTTGCAGCGGCAGCCGCGTCACCGCCTCGTGCGCAAGCATCGTCAGCCGCCGCTCGACCCTGGTCCCGAGCCGCACCAGGATCTGCGAGCGCAGCACCTCGATGAGCCCTTGGAACGCGAAGAGTCCGGCGGCAAGAATGGAAAGGACGACGAGGGTCGGCAGGCTCTGGCTCGACAGCACCCTGTCGTAGACCTGCAGCATGTAGATCGAGCCGGTCAGCGCCAAAATATTGACGACGCCCGACGCTATGATCAGGACGGTCGCGACCAGTTTGACAGCGCCGAGGGCTTCACGCACCTCGCTTTTTTTGGCTCGCTTCGTCAACTCCACGCACTACCCCCAAACAGACGACGCCCAGGTTCAGCCAATCTCTGGCTACAACTCAGCTATAGCTCTGGCTACAATACAGCCATAGCCTATCAATGCATATTATTGAACTATTGTCAGTACTTGGCATTCTTTAAAGGTAGAATGCAAGCCTTGCGCCAGATCATGGCTGAAAAGACACGGAACTAGAAAAACAGTTACCGCCCGGCGTGGGTGCGCCGGGCGGCTTTTCTTGCACCTGATCAGCCGATCAGATTGAAGTCGGCGACTGTCACAGTCAGGGCATTTCCGACGCCCAACAACTGGATGGAGTCCCCCGTCGCGATGATCGTGACGAGGGTATCGGCGCCCACGTCGGTGATCGCAACTTGTGTAGCGAAATTGACCGCGATGATGCCTGCGAAGGCGGTGAGGTCAATCTTGTCCTGGCCACCGACGGGGTTGGCGTCGAAACCAACAACCACATCATTGCCGAACAGGGGGGCGAACTTCAGGGTATCGTTGCCAACGCCACCTCCCATGGTGTCGTTGCCCGCGCCGCCGGTGAGCGTGTCGTCGCCGGCGCCACTCATGATCAGGTCGGCACCCTCACCGCCATCGAGCATGTCGTTGCCGGCACCACTCGTCATGGTGTCCGCACCGGCGCCGCCGAGCATCGTGTTGTTGCCCAAGCCATCGCTCATGACGTCGGCGCCCTCACCGCCGTCGAGGCTATCGTTGCCCACGGCGCCTCCGACGGTGTCATTACCAGCACCGCCGGTAATCGTGTCGTCGCCGGCGCCACCGAAGATCAGGTCGGCATCCGCGCCGCCATCGAGCATGTCGTTGCCGGAGCCGCCAACAAGCGTATCGCTGCCGCCGCCGCCCGACAGTGTGTCGAGACCATTGCGGCCGTAGATAAGGTTGTTGGCGCCGTTGCCGGTTCCATTGAAGTTGCCCGTGCCAAGGTAGACCAGGGTTTCGAGGTTGGCGCCGAGCGCATAGCTGTCGAGCCACGACCGCACCGTGTCGATACCGGCGCCGTCGAGTTCGACAACTGCATCGCCGATATCGTCGACGACGTAGGTGTCGTTGCCGGCAGCACCGGCCATCGAGTCGGCGCCTGCGCCGCCGCCGATCAAGTCGTTGCCATTCGCGCCGATCAGGGTGTCGTTGCCGGCGGCGCCTCCCAGTGTGTCATTGCCGGCACCGCCGACAATGGAGTTTGCATTGGCGTTGCCGATAACGCTCTCCGGATTAACGTCATTGACCGAGATCACGATGTCGCTGGTTGCACTGACGATGCCGCCAGCGTCGCGGGCCCGGATGCCGAGCGCCATGGATGACGCCTGCTCGAAGTCGATGGCGACTCCGCTCAGGACGCGCAGCTGATTGCCAACGATGCGGAATGCGCCGGAGACCGTGGTGCCGTCGGCGAACTCGAAGGTGTGAGTGTCGCCAGAATCCTGGTCGATCGCCGACAAGACTGCGACGACCGTTCCATTGGCGGCGGCTTCGTTGACGCTGCTGTTGCTCAGCGTCACGCCGGTTGGCGCGTCGTTGGCGTCGGTGACGCCGATCCTGATGTTGTAGGGATTGTTCGTCGACGGCAGGCCGCCGGCATCGAACACCTCGATCACCAGGTCGATCTGCGACGCGGCCTCGAAGTCGAGACTGACGCCGTCGACCAGCTTCAGGTTGCCGCCCACGATCTCGAAGCGTGCGTCGCTGATCGTGAACGTGTGGGTGTCGCCGACGGTCGGGTCGATGACGACGATCGGGCCGATGATGGCGCCGGCGTCGTTCTCGGCCGCGGCGCCGGAGTTGCCGCCGTTGAGCGTCATGCCGGTCGGTGGCAGGTTGCTCGGCAGGCTGTTTGTCAGGCTCGTTGCCGCGAAGTCGCCGATGGCGATGACAGTATCGCCGCCGACGGCGACGATCTCGCCGGAGTTGGTTGCGGTCACCGCCACGGCGTTGATGACGATCGACTCGATGTTGTCGAGCTCGGCGATGACGACCTCACCGGTGCCATCGTCGCGGGTGACGACGGCCTCGGTCGTCGCGCCGTCAAGAGGCCCAAAACCCGCCGCCTCTGCCTCGTCCGCCGTATAGATGCGGAAGAGATCGCCGGCGTTGTTGCCCCTGATGTCGAAGGTGTCGCCGGCGGCTGTCGCATCGCCGCCGCCGTCGATCAGATCGCGGCCGTCGCCGACCCGCCAGCCGATGGTGTCGTCGCCGTCGACGCCGTCGGTCAGTATGGGCGAGCTGTCGCCGAAGATGGTGTCGTTGCCGACACCGCCGTCGATGGCGTCGTCGCCGCCGAGACCGGTGATGGTGTCGGGGAAGTCACCGCCGGCGAGTGCGTCGGCGCCCGCCGTGCCGATGATGATCTCGCCGTCGAGGATATCGGCGACCGACAGGGCCGAAACCGTCACGCCAGCGGGCTCGACGCCAGTGAGGAGGAATTCGGCAACCAGCGCGCTGGTCAATTCCGCGCCATCAAAGAAGAGCAGTGTCTCGATATTGATGATCGCGTCTTCCTCGCCCGCCGCCGCATCGACGACCTCGAGAATGCCCTCGGCGTTGAGCACCAGGGTGAAGTTGGCGAGCGGACCGCTGAACACGGCGACGTCGTTGCCGAGACCGCCATCCAGGATGTCGTTGCCGGGACCGCCGATGATGACATCGTCGCCGGCCAGCGCCTGTACGATGTCGTCGCCGGCCAGCGCGTTGATCAGGTCGGCGCCGAGCGTGCCGACCAGCAGATCGTCACCCAGGGTGGCCGCCGCCACCGCGGCCGGGGCAACCGGATCGGTCGGAGTCGAGAACACGACCTCCGGGATGCCGTTGTTGCCGGTGAAACGGCCGACGACGCGCACGGCCAAGCCTTCTATTGCCATGTCTGCCGTGATGAGCAGCACGCGGCCGGTGACCGGATTTCCGGCTACGGGATCGTCGAGTGGGATCCAGTCTTGCAAGCCGGCGGTCTGCTCGACCTCCCAGGAGAAGGTGAATGCCTCGATCGGCGGCAGGCCGTCCGGATCGATGACGGTGCCGATGGCCGCCGTCAGCGTCTCGCCGACGGTGACGCCGGGATTGCCGCCGTCGAGGATCGCCAGCAGGCCGGTCGCCGGGGTGTTTGTGATCGCCGGATCGAGGATGACGACTTGGTCGGCGAATTGGAGAACTTCGAAGTTGCGGATCTTGTCGATGCCGTCCGCGATGCGGCCACCACCACCACCACCACCAACCGGGACGGTGTGCGTGACCGTGATGAAGCCGTCACCGTCCATATCGACGCCGCCGCCTTCGATATTGTAGTTGGCGATGACATCGCCGAAGACAGCGATGTCGACATCGCCGGCCATGTTGGTCGTGTTGGCGGAGTTGTCGAGCGCGAGCTCGACATTGCTGCCGTCGCTGTTCAGGATCTCACGCACGGCCTTGAGCTGGCCGGGATTGATTTCGCCAGAACGCAGCCGCGCCTGGATCTCGTTCAGGCTGTCGACAGTGTACAGCTCGTCCCCGGTGCCATCCTTGTTCTCCATCACCGCAATGCGCACGTTGAGCCAGGCATCACCATCGAGGATGTCGTTGCCGAGGTTGCCGGTGATCGTGTCGCTACCGGCGCCACCCAGAATGATCTCGCTGCCATCGCCCGCCAGCAAGCCAAAGACCACGTCCGTCGGA
This sequence comes from uncultured Devosia sp., assembly GCA_964498125.1. GTDB lineage: Bacteria > Pseudomonadota > Alphaproteobacteria > Rhizobiales > Hyphomicrobiaceae > CAMDBL01. The sequence continues at coordinate 6,806 of CAZCGE010000067.1, forward strand.
AGGCTAAGCGGGGCCCCGAAGTACGTCTGCAGGCCGGCGATCATGTCGACGCCGGACTGTGTCAGCCGGTTGTCGAAGTCTTCGCCGAGCAGCAGCTTGGCGGCGCCCGTCAGCTTGTCGTCATGGTTCCAGCCCGACAGGCCTTCGACCGAGTCGAACCGGTCGCGCAGGATCAGCGCCTGGCGCGCATCGAACACGCGGATGCCGAGGTCGGAGTCGGCGGCGAACGCATCGCCCTTGTGGATCGCCCAGTCGAAGCCATCCATGCCGTTGTTGCGCTGGATGCCATTGCTCTGCACCATGATGTCGTTGCCGTTCTCGGCATCATAATCGGTGTCGTTGCCCTGGCCGTTGAGGATGTCGTGGCCGACGATCGTCGAGTTGAAAAACAGCTCGGAGTTCTCGCCGGACAGCCCGTCAAAGCCCTCGCCGCCCTCGATCCAGTCGTCACCTTCGTTGCCGAGCAATACGTCCGGCGCGGTGCCGCCGAGGATCCAGTCGTTGCCCTCGCCGGCGAACACTTCCGTCGTGTCGGTTGCCGCCATCAGGAAGTCGTTGCCGGTGCCGCCGAACAGCAGGTCGAGGCCGTGGCCATTGACGATGACGTCGTTGCCGGCTTCGCCGCGCAGGAAATCGTCACCGAACGGATCCTCGATGATGTCGTCGCCGTCACCGCCGAACACCTGGTCGGATTCCATGCCGGGATTGAGGTAGTCGTCGCCGCCATCGCCCCACAGCGTGTCGATGCCCTTGTCGCCATAAAGTGCGTCGTTGCCCTCGGTGCCGCCGAGCACGACGTGCTCGCCGCCGGAGAACTTGAGGATGTTGCCGTCGTTCCAGCCATCGCCGTCGAGGTCGGTGGTCCCATTCTGGCGGAACACCTTGGGATCGAAGGCCTGCTGGAACGAGTCGTCGTGGGTCGGATCGAGCTGCGCTTTGTCACTGGCATTGTCGTTCGCGGGATCGCCGCTGTAGTTCTCCTGCCGCACCTCCGGATCGAGTTCCAGGATCATGTCCGGAACCTCCATGATCTCGGCGGACAAGTGGGTGGCATGCAGATCACCGAGGTCGGTGTTGCGCATGATGATGTCGGCGAAGGTGTTCGGCTCCAGCATGTTGAGCAGGTTCATGCCCTGCGTGCGGCTGAGGTAATAGAACCGGTCACCGTTCTGCAGATGCTCCAACTGGTATTCGAAGACGAAGTTGAAGGTCGAGCCGAGCTGGCCGCCGAACTCCATCAGCTCCTCGGCCAGGCCGCCGACCCACAGGTCGACGGCGTTGAGACCGCCGAGCGGGCCATCGGCCCAGCCGTTCGTGGCATTGAGGAAGTCGAGGCGATCAGCGGGCGCATCGACGCCGCCGAGAACGAGCAGCGTCGCCGCATCACGCTTACCTTCGAGCGTCGTCTCCGCCAGGATGCTGTCATGCGTTCCGTACGCGGCGATGAAGTTGATGATCGACAGCGGGTGCTTGATGTTCTGAGCGAAGTCGAACCAGCTGGTGTACGGCTTGACCTGCGGGTCGCCGCTCATCTCATACATCTGCGTGCGCGCGTCGTTGAGCGTCGGAATGCCGGTGTCGCGGCCACGGGCGATATTGAGCACCGCGAGGTCGAGCGGCAAGCCGACCAGGTTGTTGCGCAACGCCTCGACGATGAACTCGTCCATCTCGTTGCCGACCTGGCGCGACATGCCGCGAATGATGGCGCCGGTGGCTTCCTCGACCGTCGCACCGCTGGCGGTGAAGGCCTGCGGGTTGAGGAAGGCCGCGATCAGGCCGATCTGCTCGGCGTCGTCGAGGGCGCCGTCACTGTTGACGAGCGTCAGATCCTGGTCGAGCCGGTCGACGGTGTCGGTCAGCATCGAGTGGCCGAAACGGTAGACCGTGTTGGCGAACTCGGACAGGATCGCCGGATCGAGGTCGGCCGAGTTGGTGAAGACGAAGAAGTCGACGTTGGGCTGGATGCGGCGCGCGAACTCCTCGAACACCATATGTTGGTATTGCATCTCGGTGACGAAGCGGGCGGCCTGGAACAGGCGCTCGCCGTTCCATACAAGTTCGCTGAGGTCAGCGGGGACTTCCGTGACCGGCTGCAGCAGCCATTCATTGATGACAGCTAGATCGCCCGACGCGATGATGGTGTTCTTGTTGTCTTCCACCAGCCGGTTGTGCTCGGCGTGGAAGACGAAGTGGACCGTGGTCAGGCCAATGTTCTCGTTGCCGCGGCCATCACCTGTGATGAAGTGGGAGCCGAGCATCTCGTTGTCGTAGGTCAAGCCAAGGTGATCGTCGGCGTAGAAGTCCGCCGTCGTGATCGAACCGTCGCCATTGACATCGGTCAGAGTGTCAACGCCCGCATCGTAAATGCCATTGCCATTCGCGTCGAAGTCCGAATCCGCGACCTGCGCAACCTTCGGCGTTGCCGGATTGTGGTCGTGGTCAACGGTTCCCGGCGCCGCGTGGTGCGAAATGTCGTTGAGGAAGGCGTGGCCGGTGTGTTGAACCGCCGGAAGGATGAAATTAGTGGTCGATGGGGTCGGGACGATATCGCCGGGAACCGGCACATTGGCGAGGTTCAGGCCAGCCGCGGTGCCTTCGATCAGGCGAAGTACGGGAGCGCCAACCGGCGTGGGCGGACCGCCAACTCCCGGCGCATATTCCTGGAACGACACCCAGACCTGGGCGAAGCCGTTGTCGCCTGGGATGAACTTGCCATAGGGATCGGTCTCGAGCAGCGGCACGTCGTGCACGTCGAAATCGCCGAGGATCAGGCCGAGCATGTCCTTGGCCTGCGCCTTGACCTCGGCCCAGGTGCCGATGCCGCCGGCGCCATCGAGCATCCGGCCGGTGCTGACCGCGTCGCCAGCGGCATTCAACACGTACTCGCGCAGGAACACCTGGTGCGATGGATGCGAGGTGTACGTCTGGTTCTGGTCGACGAACGGCGTCGTGGTGTTCTGGGTATCGGCGTTCGGGCCGAAGACCGTCGCCCGCGTCAGTGCCATGAAGTTCGGGCCATTGTCGGCCAACGTCAGCGGGTCACCATCGGCACCCGCGTCGAACAGCGGATCATCCGGCTGCAGCGGGATATAGACGGTGCCGTTGCCGCCCTTGGTGACGAGATCGAGGCCGTGGTCGAAGAACTGGCCGAACAGCGTCATCCAGCCGCTGTTGGGCGGCGACAGGCCGATGTCGGCCGAGCGGTGCTCGATGGTGATCGAGCCATCGGCGGAGATCTCGAGGCCGCTGGCGTCGATCAGGGCGGCGAAATAAGACGCTGCATTGGCAGCCGCAAGATCGGCGGCGTCGCTGGCGGTGACCAGCAGGGCATGGCTCGCCGCGCTGCTGCTGGCATCGGCGGCGGCTTGGTCCGCGGCGGCCTGAGCTTCAACAGCGACAAGGGCCGATTCTTGCGCGATGAGATCGAGATTGGCAGCCAGTGTCTCGGCATCGGCGGTCGCCTGCGCGGCGGCGTCCGAAGCTGCCTGGGCCGCGTCGATCGTAGCCTGGGGAATGTCCGCTGCGATCAGTGCGTTGAGTGCCGCCAAGGCGACCGCTGCCACATCGGCCAAAAGGTTGGCTTCCGCACGCGCATCGATGGCAGCGAGGGCATCGGCGTCGGCCGTGGCCTGCGCCAAAGTAGCGGCGTCGTCGGCGGCGGCGGCGGCATCACCAGTGGCCGCGGCGGCTGTGGCGGCGGCCGACTCGGCGGCCAGAGCGGCTGCCGCAGCGGCGGCGGCTTGTCCGGCGGCGGCATCAGCGGCGTTGCGGGCGGCGGTGGCGTTCACCAGGCCCAGGGCATCGCTGGCCGCGAGTGCAGCGGCGGTGGCAGCGTCAGAAGCAGCAGTGCTGGCGGCGAGTGCCGATGCCTGCGCCGTCGCCTCGAGCGCGTCGGCGGCGGCGTCTGTTGTTACTGCCTCAATCACCGCGGCGTCGTAAATCGCCTGCGCTGCGTCAATTTCGGATTGGGGTGCGCCACCGCTGATCAAAGCGTTGAGCGCATCGAGGGCGTCTGTCTCGGCCTGAGCGGCGGCGTTAGCGACCGTCCGGGCATCGACAGCCAACAGCGCATCCGCGACGGCCGTCGCCTGGGCCAAAGCCGCGGCGCCGGCGGCGGCAGTAGAGGCATCAGCCGAGGCTGCGGCGGCAGTGGCGGCGGCGGATTCGGCGGCCAGAGCGGCTGCCGCATCGGCGGCGGCTTGTGTGGCGGCGGCATCAGCGGCGATGCGGGCGGCGGTGGCGTTCGTCAGGGCGAGGGCGTCGCTGACGGCGAGCGCAGCGGCAGCCGCGGCATCGGAAGTAGCAGTGCTGGCGGCGAGTGCGGAAGCCTGCGCCGTCGCCTCGAGCGCGGCGGCGGCGGCGGCCGCGGAGGCTGCATCCGCGGCAGCTGCATCTGAATCCGCCTGGGCCGCGGCGATCGCGGCGGGGTCTACGTCCGCCGCGATCAAGGCGTCGAGTGTGGCGAGGGCATCAGCTGCAGTCTGGGCTGCGGCAGCCGCGGCCGCGACAGCATCGGCGTAGGCTTGTGCGTCCGCATCGGCCGTGGCTTGCGCGGCGGCGGCGGCGGCGCTGGCAGCAGCTGCATCAATGGCATTCAGCAGGGCGGCGCTGGCGTCTTCCTCAGCCTGGGCCGCGGCAGCCAGGGGCGCCGCGGCAGCCGCCGCGTCGCGGGCGGCCATGATGGCGTCGGCATCGCCCGACGGGTTCTCCGAGCCAGCGAGCAGCAGCGCGGCGGCCAGCGCCGACTTGTTGTTCATCGTCTGGTCGACGATCAGGTTGGAGATGATGCGCGGGTCGGCGTCGGCGACGCTGTGCAGATTGACACCGAACATGTCGACGCCGCCCGGAATCGATGGGTCATAATTGGTGTTGGTGACCTCGGGGCCGCCCGGAGGCCCCAATGGCATCGTATCGCCATCGGCCTCGTCGATGTAGCTCGGGACCAGCAGCCGCGGGAACAGCGCGTCCGCCGTGCCGACTTGTTCCTGGCCGGGCAGCAGGTGGTTATAGCTGCCATCGACCGTCCTGAGACCGAACGGCAGCAGGGCGCTGTCCTGGCCGACGATGTCGATCAGGCTCTCGCCGGCGGCATGACGCTCAGCAATCTTGATTTGCTCGAGGATCTTGCTAAGGTCGGCTAAGTTGATGATGAAGCTGGTCGACATGGGGCAAAGCTCCGCTGTTGAGCTCAAGGGGGGGTGAGAGCTCTAGGTTTCCGACTCGAATTGGCGATTAGAATTGTCGTTGCCAAAATAGTGTTGGTGCGATTCGCAAAAATCGCACCACATTTGGCGCTGCGCGTTTCAATGCGGCGAACCACGACAGAAATTGCCGCGGCATAGTGAATTTAACTGAAATTCATATTTATTTCGCGCATGCGGCCAGCCAACTGCTGGCAAGTCTTGCGACCTTGCAATGAACCGATTGAGCATTACGTGGGTCTCCGCACGGGGCGTGGCATGCCATGCTGCCAGTGCTCGGCGCCTTTGTGCCCGACACTGACACAAGACATTGATTTGGCTATATAGTTTATTCTTCCAGTGCCGCGGTATGTACCAGGGTACCGCCGACACCGTGATCATGGTCTCATTGAAAAGTGCCCGCAACGCCCTATGGTCCACGGATTGCGCGGCCTGAAGTCCTGTTAACCTCAGTCGAAGGTCGAGGTTTGACTTGGGCCCAAAGTCGGATAGGCTGGATGAATGAACAATGGCTGTTTCGTTTCGGCACGGCTGTTGTTTCGCTGCGGGACAGACCCGATTGCGAGCAATTAACGGTGACGGGAATACGAAACGAGCGGCCGAAAGAAAAAAAGGCGTTCTAGTCCGGTAAGCAGGGGTGGTTCAATGAACCAGAAGTACAGCGTAGCGATTATCGACGAGCATCCTCTCTTGGCTGAAGGCGTAATTCAAGTATTGCGTTCGGCGGGGCAATTCGAAATTGTCGGATCTGGCTCGAACGCTGAAGACGCCGTTGCAATCGCGCGCAATAAAAAGCCCGACATGATGATTTTTGAAATCAGCATTCCCGGTGGGGGGCTAGAGGCTGCGCGCCGCGTGTCGGCTGCCTCACCTGAGACAAAAGTGGTGTTTCTGACCAGCACTGAAAACGACGACAACGTCGCAACAGCGCTGCGAGATGGCGCAAAAGGCTACATTCTGAAAGGCATTGAAAAGGGCGAATTCATCAGAATAATTGCCGATATTGGCGGCGGACGTTTCTACGTAAATCCTGGGGTCGCCGCCCGCATGCTTGGTCGCAATCGAGACCGGAATAGAGGTCCTCATGTTCCTAGCGGATTAGACGATCTGACCCATCGCGAGTTGGAAATCATCACGTTTGTCGCGCACGGCAAGACCAACAGGGAAGTGGCCACGGCGTTGCGGCTCGGCGAGAAGACTGTCAAGCATCACATGACCAGCATCATGCAGAAGCTCCAGGTGCGCAACCGGTTGGAGGCTGTGCTGATGCTCAAGGACAAGCTTAGTCCGGCAACGGCCGGTGAGTCGCCTGCGTTGAGCATTACGCGTCCTGCCGCTACAATAAACACGGGCATGGGTCGCAATAACGTCAAGGAATTGTGGCGGGTGGCCAGCGGCGATGGCAGCCGCCGTCGCTGAAGCAGCCGGCCCAGGCGTGTCCGCGGAGTTTGCCCGCGTGGCCGGCGTGCTTGCCGAGGTCTGTTAGTCACCCAGAGTTTTGCTGCTATGCTCTGGAGCATTTTCCGCCAAAGTGGGCACCGGTTTGGCGTAGAAAATGCCACAAACAAAGGACTAGAGCCGCATCCCGCGCCACAGGCGCAATCTCCAATCCGAGTGCGACGATGTTGATACACTGGCCCATGAAACCGATATCCCGGTTGCAGGGTCTGAACATTGCCGCGACCGTGGCGATCTACGCGGCGATCGCCGCACCAGCCATCGCCGGACGGGCGCCAGATCAGGGCCTACTGGTCGCAACGCTGCTGCTGGCAGGGCTGCTGGCAGCTCTCAGCCTGATCGACCAGGCGACGCTTCGCCTGCCGGATCCACTGACCGCGTCATTGGCGCTCGCCGGTCTGGCCGTGTGCCTGGTTCAGACGCCTGAGCAAATGGCTTCGCATCTGGCCGGTGTGTTGGCCGGTTTTATTGCATTGGCCTTGGTCGCAGAGGCCTATTATCGCTGGCGCGGCGTTCGCGGCCTGGGTCTTGGCGATGCCAAGCTGCTCGGTGCAGCCGGCGCCTGGGTCGGGATCGAGGGATTGGCGACCGTGCTATTGTGGGCCTCGGCCGGCGCGCTGATTGCAGCCTTGATCGCCAGATCCTTCGGCTACGCTGTCGAGTTGCGCACTCGGCTCGCTTTCGGCCCGTTCCTGGCGCTGGCAACATGGCTGGTCTGGTTGTTCGGTCCGGTCGCATGATGTGCGCCGGTCCGTGACTTGCACTAAGTGACTTGCATTGAGGCCGGCAGAGGCGGGCATAGACGACAGTGACGTGAGATTGCGGTGCGCTGGTGTGGTGAACCGCCAAGGAGCAGAAGATGACCGTTCGTACCAAGAGCGATGCAAGGCCCGGCGCGTGCTGTCCGGAAATGAAACCAGGCCGAGACGCCGGGTTTACTCTGCTCGAGCTGTTGGTCGTGCTTGGCATCCTGGCGCTGCTTGCCGCGTTCGCCGCGCCACAGGTCCAGCGCTACCTCGGTCAGGCGCGAACGGAAACGGCACGGGCCCAGCTCGCTGCACTCAGCACGGCGCTGGAACTCTACGCGCTCGACAATGCCGGTTATCCTTTGCAGCAGGCCGGACTGTCATCCTTGCTGCAGGCGCCGCCCGGCGCAACGCGATGGCGCGGCCCCTATCTCAAGAAGGCTGAAGGCCTGGTGGACCCGTGGGCCCGGCCCTACGGCTATCGCTACCCGGTTGGGTCCGGCGGCTTCCAGGTCTTCACGCTCGGCCGGGACAACGCCCCCGGCGGCACCGGCGAGGACCAGGACCTGGTTCAGTAACCGCATATACCAACCTGCGCAGACTCTGCCTCTCAGTTATGCCGTGCGCAGGTTGGTATTCTCGTTTGTTGGCGCGCAGCCGCCACGCCAACCCTGCGCGCGTATACCAATCTGCATGGGTCAACACCCATGCAGATTGGTATCAGTCTCAACCGGGCGATCCCAATTGCGGCCTAACGGTCAACGGCAGCCATGAGCGCCCGCCAGGGTCCGCATCGGGCACTGACAATTCGATCAGCTCGGGCAGGGCGTCGCGCCGCGTCCAGGCCTCGCGCCACTGGCGCGCGCCACCGGCCTGCTCGGCGCCGAAAAAGCGAAACCGCAGGCCGGCGGCAGCCTCGAACAGGGTCCGCTCCGATGCTTCGCCGGCTGCCGGATTGGGGCCCATCGGATACATCGATTGGCGCAGCACCAGCGTTGTCCAGTCGCCCTTGTTCGGCGCCGGTATTTGCACCATCAGCGTGTGCCAGTAGAGCCCCGCGCCTTCGGGTCCCGAGCGGGCCGGCGCGACGAAACTGACGCTGCCGGCGGTGCCCGAGAATGCAAGGCCGATTTGTCCGCTGTCGCGACGGGTAACGAGCGGCATTGCCGCCGACAGAGTGCGGCCCAGATAGGCTCGCGTGGCGTTCAGCTGGCTCTCGGCAGCCATGTCCACTTCACTGCTCCAGACCCGCTGGGCCGTACGAAAGGCGCCCGGCAGCATGGCAAGCACCGCGGCGAGCAGGATCAGCGAGACCATCAGCTCGATCAGCGTGAAGCCCGCGTCGTCGCCGGTACTGGTCATTGGCGCCAGAGCGCTTTCCACTCGATTTGAATCAGTAGAAAGCGCTCTGACCCTTTGTTTGTCGCATTTTCTACGCCAAACCGGTGCCCACTTTGGCGGTAAATGCTCTAGTGGCAGATGTTGCATGCTCATTGCGGCGGTGCTCCGATCTTCAGGGTCCGCAACGTGACGGCGCGCCCACCCGCCAGGCCGCTGCCGCTCTGCCAGCGCACGGCGGCCGTGACCCAATATCCGGCGAACTTTGGCGCGGTGGTGGAGCGCGGCCGTGCCTCTGCCGCCACCGGCACGATCGTAACCTGCCAGCGATAGCCGTCCGGCGTCACGCCTTCGGTTTGCCCCTCTCGCAGGTTCGTCGCGACCCCGGCGGCGGCAAGCTGGGCGCGGGCGTGCTCAACGGCCCCGATCTCGGAACGTGCCGCCCGCAGCCCCTTCCAGCCCGCTCCGAGCGCCTGCTGCAATGTGGCCAGCGCCCCGGCAAGAATGGCCAGCGCAATCAGCGTTTCGAGCAAGGTAAATCCATCGTCGCGCGAAGCCATGTCATCGGCTCCAGGACATGCGCGTGGCGCCGGTCAGCCAATCGACCGCAATCATTGCCTTTTGTCCGCCGTCGGCGACCGTCACCACGCCGCCGCTCGATCCGCCATCGGGATAGAATCGAATGCGGGCCGTCGATGGCCCGAGCATCTCGGCGGGCGTGACGCTGACCGACAGCGCGTAGTGGGCGGCGATCGAGCGGCGCGGCTCACCCTCGGCCCAATACTCACGCCGCGAGAGATCGACCAGCAGGATGCGCTCGGTGCTGGTGCGCATGGCGCGTGCCCGCTCGGAGGTGGCAAGCCCGGCGAATTCCCCAGCCACGCCGCGCAGGCCGAAACCGCCGCCGCCGGCGCCGCGCAACGCCGGGGCCACCAGCATACTCGCGAGGACCAGAATGGCCAGCACGACCAGCAGCTCCAAGAGTGTCACGCCGGCTTGCGGATCGTTGGCGTCTGCGCGTCTCATCGGATGGCCAGCTCGTTGAGGCTGGTGATGGCCCCCATCACCGAAAGAATGAGGCTGCCGACCACGCCGCCGATCAGCAGCGTCAGCAGCGGGGCCAGCATGGCCAGCAGATTGCGCAGTTGGCGGTCGACCTGCTCCTCGGCCTGTCCAGCAATCCGATGCAGCATTGGCCCGAGTTCGCCCGTGCGTTCGCCGATGGCGACCAGGCGCACATGAAGGTCTGCGAACAATCGCGTGCCGGCCAGCCCATGCGACAGTGTTCCGCCGCCTTTGATCTCTTGCTCGACGGCGGCGATGGCCGCGCGAAAGGGACGATTTTCCAGGGCGCCGGCGACGACCCTGACAGAGTCGAGAAGCGGCACCCCGTTGAGCAGCAAGGTGCCGAGCGTGCGCGCGAAACGGCCGGTCTGGGTCGCCGTAATGAGACTGGAAAATCCCGGCAGCGCCAGCAGCAGCCGATCCCGCGCCGCCAGCCAGGACTCGGAGCGGCGCGCGGCCATTATGCCACCGACGGCCGCCACCAGCGCGGCGATGAGCAGCGGCCAGTATGCCGAGACGAAGTCGAGGATGCCGGCCAGCACCGCGATAATGCGCGGCGGCTCGACGCCGGCATCGCGAAACAGCGGCTGGATCGTCGGCACCAGCACGGTAACGACAACGGTCAGGGCCGCCATCGCGGCGGCCAGCAGGATAGCCGGATAAAGCAGCGCCATGCCGAGCTCGGACCGCCGCTTGGCCGAAGCCTCCAGGAAGCCGGCGATCTCGGTCAGCACCGGACCGAGCTTGCCGCTGCGCTCGCCGGATTGGACGAGCTGGCAGACGTAGTCTGGAAATACGCCGCCGGCGGCGCGCATGGCCTCGGACAAGGCGGCGCCCTCCAGGACCGCGGCATGCAACGCCGCGATCGTGCGCTGCGCATGCCGGCTGGCCGAGGGCTGCCCCCGACACAACCGCAGCGCCTCCTCCAGGGGCACCTGTGCATTCAACAAGGTCGCCAGATCGCGGATCAGGCCCGCAAGCCGCTCGCCCTTCAGCGATCCGCTCGACCAGATCTCGATTTCCCACCAGCGTTGCCCGGCATTGGATTCGAGCGCAGGGCCGATTTCGACCGGGTACTTGCCCTCAGTCGCCAGCGCGGCCAGCGCTGCATCCGCGGACACGGCCTCGACCTCACCCTGTCGCAGGGTGCCCGAAGCATCATAGGCACGATAGCGAAACGTCGTCATTGGCTGACCCGCGTGGCGCGTAGCACCTCCTCGATCGTGGTCTGACCGAGCAGTGCCTTGACGATGCCGTCCTGATACATGGTCGCCATCCCCTGAGCGACGGCCGCGGCCTCGATGCTGCGCTCGTCGGCCTTGCTGAGAATGGCATCGGCAACCGCGCCATCGACCACCAGCAGCTCATTGACCGAAAAACGGCCGGCATAGCCGGTGCCGCGGCAGGCTGGGCAGCCGACCTTGCGCCGCAGTCTATGGGTGCCAGCCGGCAATCCTGCCAGTGCCAAACCCTTGCCAGCATCCCGCGTCAGCCGCTCGACAACCACCGAACTCACTGCGTCGGCAGCCGCGCACGCCTCGCACAGCCGTCGCACCAGCCGCTGTGCCACGACGCCCGACAGGCTGGAGGCGAGCAGATAGTCCTCGACTCCCATGTTGATCAGCCGCGCCACCGTGGCCGACGCGCTGTTGGTGTGCACGGTGGACAGCACGAGATGGCCGGTCAGGGAGGCCTGGATCGCCATTTCGGCGGTTTCCAGATCGCGAATTTCGCCGACCATCAGGATATCGGGATCCTGCCGCAAGATGGAGCGCAAGGCCGTTGCAAAGCCGAGGCCGATCTTGGGCTCGACATGCACTTGGCTGATACCGGGCAGCTGGTACTCGATCGGATCCTCGACCGTGAAGATCTTGCGCTGGCGATCGTTCAGGCGGCCGAGCGCGGTGTAGAGCGTCGTCGTCTTGCCGCTGCCGGTCGGACCGGTGACGAGCACGATGCCGCTGGGCGCCTCGATCAGGCCGATCAGTCGGTCGAGCACCGGGCCGGCAAACCCCAGCGAGGCGAAGTCGAGCGGCGCGCTGCTGCGATCGAGAATACGCAGCACCAAGCTCTCGCCGTTGAGCGTCGGCATGCTGGACACGCGCAGATCGATATCGCGCCCGCGCACGGGCACCGTGACGCGCCCATCCTGCGGCAGGCGCCGCTCGGCGATATCGAGGCGGGCCATGACCTTGACGCGGGAGGCAACGGCGGAACGGCTGGTTGGCGGCAGCCGTTCCACGGTGTGCAGCACGCCATCGACGCGATAGCGGATCTCGACGCAATCCTCGCGTGGCTCGATGTGGATATCGGATGCCCGCGCTTCGACGGCGCGTGCGATCAGATCCTGCACCAGACGGATGACGGGGGCGTCACTGGCCAGATCCTGCAGCCGGCGCACGTCGTCTTCCTGCGCGGCTTCATTGGCTGGCGCGGCCAACGCGTGCGCCGGTTTCTGCTCGGCCTGTTCCGAATACAGCCGTTCGATGGCGAGCTCGATGTCGCGCGCGGCGGCGAGGGCGCGGTCGACCGGCTGATCGAGCAGGAACGCCAGCGCCGAAATCGAATCCTTGTTGAAAGGGTCGGCGACAGCGACGAGGACACGGCCATTCTGCTCGCGGATCGGCAAGATCCGGTTGGTCGTCGCGAAGGTGCGCGACAGCCGATCGCGAAACATTGCCGTCTTCGGCATGTCGCCCGGCCCGACCAGCGGGTAACCCAGGAACTCGGACAAAGCGGCCGCCATCTGCGACTCTTCGAGCAGGCCGAGCCGGGTCAAAACAATGTCGAAGCGTTCGCCAGTCTTGCTCTGCGCCTGCTGGGCACGGCGCAACGCGAATTCATCGATTTTCGCCTTCGCCAACAGAAATTGGGAGAAGGCTGAAGCAAATTCCTTACTTTCCGACTGTAGAACGTCTCCGGGGCCTTCGACTTGGCGTCCCATGCGCTGCATCCTGCCCGTGGGCTCTGCGATCATTCCGGATCGTAGTACAGTATAACCCGGCCATGCGATCCGCTATAGGTTCCAATGCTATAATGGTTGGTGAATGCATTGATTCCATCGCAGCTGCACACCAGATTCAGGGCACCTCGAGGTATGCTGAAGGCGGAACTGCCGATGTTCGAGCCGGTTGTAGGAACCGCGAAGGCAGCCACGCGCTGGTGGATTGACGAGCTGCGCGGGCTGGCGCCGGTATCGTTAACCGGCGCGCAGCGGACCGGCAACCGGCTGATCGTGGATCTCGACAGGACCGGCGCGCAGCTCCTTTCGGAAAAAGGCCGCGAGATAAGTCCGCTGGCTCCCGCGGCTGGGCGGACGGGCATTGGCGACGCGTGCGCGCGGCTGGCTCGACGTCCCGCGGGCATTCCGGTCGGTATTCGCCTGTCCATGGCGGATTGCTATGTGCGGCATGCGATGCTGCCGGAGGCGGCCCGCTCGGACTTCAGTCGCATTTTGCATCTTCAACTCGAGCGCATCACGCCGTTCAAGCCACAGGATGTCTACGAGGCGCACTGTGAGGTGGGGGCCGGCACCGAGCCTGGAACGCTCGACGTGCTGCATCTTGTCGCCAAACGCAGTCTGGTCGAGCCGGTGCTGCGAAACTGTGCCGAGCACGGCGTGCAAGTTGCATTCATCGATTGCTGGGATGAGAGCCGTTCCGCGCCGCTGCCGATCGACTTTCTTGCTGCCGGCCAACCGGCGGCGCGGCGTTCAACCGCGGTCTGGCTTGGCGCAATTGCAGCGGTGCTGCTTGTGACGGCGGTGGTTGCCGACATCCTGAAACAGGACGCGGCGCTGGCCAGGCTCACCGCCGAGACCACGACGCTGCGCGAGAAAGTGCGCGGCGCCCAGCGTATCGTCGAGGCCAAAGGCGCCGCTGCCCAGGAGATCGAGCGGGTCATCGCGGCTCGCCTGGCGCGGCCCGCGGTGACCGAGATCGTTGACGAGCTGACGCGGATTCTGCCGGATTCAGCCGTGCTACAACACTTGCGCATCGAGCGCGCGGCGATCGACCTGTCCGGCACGACGGCATCGGCGGTGGCACTGTTGCCGCTGCTGGAACAGTCGAAACTTTTCCACGACGCGCGCTTGACCGCGCCGGTCAGCGTCGACGCCAAGGATGGTCGCGAGCGATTCGGCATCCGGCTGCAGTTGCGTGGCCGATCCAAGGCGGCCGTGGGCCCCAAACCCGGGGAACGCGGATGATGCCGATCACGTCCAAGCCCGTGCGTCGCCTTGCAGCCCTCGCCATTCTGGCGCTGTTGATCCTGGCCGCCTGGCAGATCATCGTCGGACCGGTCGTGACGCGCCTTGCCGACGTTCACGAGCGGATCGAAACGGAGCGGACTCTGCTGGGCCGGCTGCTGGCCGCGGAAAAAGAATTGGCGGGGGCCGCGCGCCCGAGCCAGACGGTGGCCACCACTGCGCCCGCCGTCCATCTGCAAGGAGCCAGCGAGGCCATTGCGCTTGCCGGGCTGCAAGCCAACGTCACCGCGGTTGCCGCGGGCCATGGCGTGCGGCCGCAAACCACCCGCATGCTGATGTCGATCGAACGCGAAGAGATGCGGTTCGCCGGCGTTCACATCGAGATCGCGGCGACGATCGATGTGGTGCAGCGTATCCTGCACACGATGGAAACGGCGAGACCGGTGCTGTTTGTCGAGCAGCTGACGCTCGAACCGGTAACGGCGCTGGCGATGGCCAGCGGGGCTGAGCCTGGCCAGATGCGCGCCGTCATCCAGGTCTATGCCGCTTTGCCGCGCAAGAAGGAGTAGAGGCTGTGGCCGACAGTCGCCGGACCAGATTGGTGCTCGCCACCATTGCGCTTGCCGCGCTGGTGTTCGTCAATTGGCATGCCTGGACCACCGACGTCGATATCACGCCGATCGCCCGCGCGCCGATCGCCGAGCGCGAATCACCCAACCTGGCATCGCTCGGACTGACGGCGGCCTCGCTGCAACTGCAGCCGCTGCTGGCCTATCGGGAAACCACGGCGCGGCCCCTGTTCAACGCAACGCGCCGGCCGATACTGGCGGCGATCGGATCCAACACCGAGGCTAGGGACCAGCCGCCGCTCTCGCCCGAGGGCTTCCGGGTGCTCGGCGTGGTCAAGGAGGAAACCGGCCCGGCGCGCGCCCTGATCGTGACGCCCGAGGCCCCGCATGGGGGTTGGATCGAGGCGGGTCAGGAGGTCGGCGGATGGAATTTGACCGAAATCGGCGAGACGGCGGTGACCATCACGTCCGGCGGCGTTAGCCATAGGCTGACGCTTTATGCCACTCCAGCGCCGGCCGCGGGCCAGAAGCTCAACGCAGTGCGGCCTCGATAAGGCGCTTGGCCTCGGGCGAATCCCATTCCGCTGGCCCGACTAACCGGCCGATTTCCCGGCCATCCTTGACCAGCAGCGTGGTCGGCAAACCGATGGTTTTCAGCGCCGTCGACGCCCGCGCGGTCGGATCGACGTAGAGTTTGAGCTTCTCGATCTTGATCTGGTCGAGAAAGCGCTGCGAGGCGGCAATGCCGCCGCGATCGACGGACAAGGCGACCACTTCAAATTTCTCCGAGCCCAGCTCCGCCTGCAGCCGATCGAGCCCCGGCATCTCCTTGCGACAGGGCGCGCACCACGTCGCCCACAGGTTGAGGAGGATGACGCGGCCGCGCCAATCCTTGACCGTCATGGCCTTGCCGCTGGCATCGACAAAAGCGATGTCGGGCAGATCCTCCGGTGCCTTGGCAAACACGAAAGCCGTCATGTGCCCAACCGAAAGGGGATTGGCGCCAGGACCCAGCGGCAGCGCCGCGGCCTTGGGCTCGTTGGCCAGCGCCTGGCTGATCGGGGCCAGCGCGGTTGACGCTGTGCCGCGATCGGCGTTGTCAGGCGCCCTCAGCGTGGCGTATACGCCAGCAAAGCCTGCCAACATGGACAAGACGGCGATTGCGAGCATGACAGGCAGCCCAGTCCGGCCTGTGGTTCGCTTGTGTTTCTCGATCGTCATCGCCTTGGGTCCTTTGTCCGCCGGCATGTCCCAATGGGAGCGATAGCATGTCCGACCACCCCAATGCCAAGCCGCGGGGCGCCAACACGATGTGGGGCGGACGTTTTTCAGCGTCGCCGGCGGCCATCATGCAGGAGATAAATGCTTCCATAGACTTCGACAAGGCCTTGAGTCCGCAAGATATCCGCTGCTCGAAGGCGCATGCCGCCATGCTCGCCGAGCAAAGCATCATCTCCAAGGCCGATGCGCGCGAGATCGTCAAGGGGCTCGACCAGGTCAAAGCCGAGATCGACGCTCGAACTTTCACCTACAACCGCGCTTTGGAGGATGTTCACATGAACATCGAAAGCCGGTTGAAGGCGCTGATCGGCGAGCCGGCCGGGCGGCTGCACACCGCGCGCTCGCGCAACGACCAGGTGGCGACCGATTTCCGGCTCTGGGTGCGCGACCAGATCGATGCGTTCGATGCCGGCCTTGCAGCCCTGCAATTGGCGCTGGCCCGCAAGGCGGAGGTGCATGCCGCCACCGTCATGCCAGGCTTTACCCACCTGCAGCCGGCACAGCCGGTGACGTTTGGCCACCATCTGCTGGCCTACGTCGAAATGCTGTCGCGCGACCGCGGCCGCTTCGCCGACGCGCGGGCCCGCCTCAATGAATGCCCGCTGGGCTCGGCGGCGCTGGCCGGGACGTCGTTTCCAATTGATCGCGCGCACACCGCGCAAGCGCTCGACTTCGATCGGCCGATGGCCAACTCGCTCGACGGCGTCTCGGATCGCGATTTTGCACTGGAAACACTGGCGGCGGCCACCATCTGCGCGGTGCACCTGTCGCGGTTTGCCGAGGAGATCGTGCTGTGGGTGAGCCTGCAGTTCGGCTTCGTGCGGCTCTCCGACAAGTTCACCACCGGCTCCTCGATCATGCCGCAAAAGCGCAATCCCGATGCCGCCGAGCTGACGCGCGCCAAGGTCGGCCGCATCGCCGGCGCCTTCCAGAGCCTGGTCATCGTCATGAAGGGGCTGCCGCTGGCCTATTCCAAGGACATGCAGGAGGACAAAGAGGTCACCTTCGACGCATTCCAAAGCCTGGGCCTGGCCGTTGCCGCCATGACCGGCATGGTCGAGGATATGCAACCCGTGCCCGAAACCATGCGGGCGGCGGCCGGTCGCGGCTACGCGACGGCGACCGATCTGGCCGACTGGCTGGTGCGTGAATTAAAGCTGCCGTTCCGCGACGCGCACCACGTCACTGGCCGCATTGTAGCGACCGCCGAAGCCAAGGGTCTGGAGCTGGAGGACGTGCCTTTGGCGGCCATGCGGGCCATCGAGCCGCGCATTTCCGGGGCGGTTTTTTCGGTGCTCGGGGTCGACAGCTCGGTCAAGAGCCGGACCAGCTATGGGGGAACCGCGCCACAGAACGTGCGCAAAATGGCGCGGGCATGGATAAAGCGGTTGGAAAAAGCCGCCGCGGCAGGCTAGAAGATATACTGAGCGTGACCTCGTGACGAAAAGCGGGCCGGAAAATCGCTCGCGAATGCAGTAAGTTGGCAGGCGTGGACGTGATAATGCCTCAGGGCTTGAAAAACGGCTTGGTGCTGGTGCTGGCGGTAATCGCGCTGGCCGGCTGTGGCGTGCGCGGCTCGCTCGAGCTGCCGCCGGAAGCCAAGGCCCAGCAGGCCGAAGCCAGCAAGCCCGGTCCCGACGGCAAGCCTGAGCACAAGCCGTTCATCCTGGACCGGCTGCTGCGCTGACGCAGGTGTCTGGTCAGACACCTCCTCCACTGTCCTGGTCATGGGGACGGAGTTCGCGTCAGCGGCCGAGATCGCAACCGGGCCGGCTCGATGGTGACGAATGCACCGAGCACGCGATCACCCAGGTGGGACAAGCACTGGACGACGCGCGCGCCCTGGCGCGCCGCCGACAAGGCCTTCACGGCAACGATAACGACTCCGTGGGTCGGCAGGACGAAGCGAACACACAACTCGCCGAAATCGTAGTCCTCCGTAAGGAGCACGCGGCCTTGCGCATGGGCTGCGGCGAGCACGACCTCGTCGTCGCCTGCTGGACAAACATCGACAGCCCGCACGATATCGTAGCCGGCCGCGCGCAGGTCCTTCACAATCTTGCCTGAGAAGCATTCATCGGTGAAGAACGCCACCATGGCTCACTCGGCCGCGAATATCTGCTCATGCGCCAAGTGGTCGGCGGCGAAAGCCTGAGCCGCGCGAATGTCATCGAACGTCAGTGGCGGGTAGTTGTCAACGATGTCCTCGGCGTTCTCGCCGGCCGCGAGGCAGCGCAGAATGTGCTCGACGGTGATGCGCGTGCCGCGGATCACCGGCTTGCCAAACATCACCTTGGGGTCGGATTTGATGCGGGGGTGGAGCATGGCTTTTGACGTGGGTTGCTATGAACCAATGTACCAGTATAGCACGTCGCCGATGCAAGTGTGTGAACCTCTGATCAGGCACTTGCTTTGCCAGATCGCCGTTGTGTTGCCACGACACCGCCCCTATAGCTCCGGCCGCGATCAGCGCGGACAGGCCACATGCACCACTTCCACTACAAGAACGGCATCCTGCACGCCGAGGACGTCAGCATCGAGCGGCTGGCGGCAGAGGTCGGCACGCCGTTCTACTGCTACGCCACGGCGACGCTGGAGCGCCATTACACTGTGCTGGCCGACGCGTTCGCAGGCCAGAACGCGCTGATCTGCTACGCGGTCAAGGCCAACTCCAATCAGGCGGTGCTGGCCACCATGGCCCGGCTCGGCGCCGGCATGGACGTCGTCTCGGAGGGCGAGTTGCGCCGGGCGCGCGCCGCCGGTGTGCCGGCGAACCGCATCATTTTTGCCGGTGTCGGCAAGACCCGCCAGGAAATGGCCCATGCGTTGGCCGAAGGCATTCTCGGATTCAATGTCGAGAGCGAGCCGGAGCTCGACGCGCTGAGCGAGGTGGCTGCCAGCCTCGGCCGCACCGCCTCGATCGCCATCCGCGTCAACCCCGATGTCGACGCCAGGACGCACGCCAAGATCTCCACCGGCAAGTCCGAGAACAAGTTCGGCATCCCGTTTCTCGATGCGCCGCGCCTTTATGCCAAGGCGGCCAGGCTGCCGGGCATCTGGATTTCCGGCATCCACATGCACATCGGCAGTCAGATCACGGACCTGGCGCCATTCCGTGGCGCCTTCCAACTGATGCGCGAATTGGTGATCGATCTGAGTGCCAAGGGCATCAACCTGCACCACCTCGACCTCGGCGGCGGCCTCGGCGTGCCCTATCGCACCGATCAGCCGGAGCCGCCGCTGCCCTCGGCCTACGCGGCGCTGGTCAAGCAGACGCTCGGCGACCTCGGCCTGAAAATCGTGCTGGAGCCCGGCCGCATGATCGTCGGCAATGCCGGCATCCTGGTTGCCCGGGTCATCTATTCGAAGGCTGGCGCCGACCGCACGTTCACCATCGTCGACGGCGCCATGAATGACCTGATCCGCCCGACGCTGTATGAGGCGCATCACGAAATCTGGCCAGTCGCGGAAGCCAAGAGGCGGCTCACGCCGGTCATGCAGGACGTGGTCGGACCAGTTTGCGAGACTGGCGACTATCTGGCGCTGGGCCGGTCCCTGCCGCCGCTCGGCACGGGTGACTTGATCGCCGTGATGACGGCCGGCGCATACGGCGCCGTCATGGCATCGACATACAACACACGGCCGCTCATTCCAGAAATTCTGGTCAACGGCGGGCGCCATGCCGTGGTGCGTTCGCGGCCCTCCCTCGATGAGCTGATCGCACTGGATCGCCTGCCGGACTGGCTCTGAGCACGCCTGCGGAACGAAATTTTGCCCTATTTTCAATACGCAAGTGTTCGTGAACAGCTTTAGCGCACAATCCTGATGCGTCACGGTACATTCATGCTAGGCTACAACTATGTTTGAGCGGAAACCTCTTCAGGTGGGGGGGGACCTCGGCTTCGAGCGCAAGGTCCGCCTTAGTACGTGGGCGCTGTTCTTCGAGCGACTGTGGCCGCGTGCGTGGATCTTGCTTGCCGTCTTCGGCCTGTTCGTTTTGGTCTCCCTGGCTGGATTGTGGCCGGCGATCGGTCCTGCGGCCCACAAAATTCTCCTCGTGCTGTTCGGCGTTGCAGGCTTTGCCGCCATCGTTTTCGTGGCCAGCGTGCGCATCCCGACGCGCGAGGATGCCATCCGTCGCGTCGAGTTGAAGTCGGGGCTGCCGCACCGGCCGGCGTCGACCTACGAGGACAAGCTCAGCCATCCCGGCAATGATCCGGCGACCCTGGCGCTGTGGCACGCCCACCGGGCGCGCATCGCGCGCCTGTTGGCACGCCTGAAAGTCGGCGCGCCTCAGCCGCGGACCGACCGGCACGATCCGCTGGCGATCCGCGCGGCGATGCTGATCAGCCTCACACTGTTGCTGGCACTGGTCGGTGAGTCGGCATCGGAGCGGCTTGCGGCCGCCTTCCGGTTTGGCCCGCCCATCACCGCCGCCGAGGCGCGGCTCGATGCCTGGGTGACGCCGCCGGCCTATACCGCGAAGCCGCCGATCATGCTGTCGGACGGCGCGCGCGGCGGGCTCGTGCTGCCTGCGCACGAGAACAAGGCGATGGAAATCCCCGAGCGCAGCATCTTGTTTGCGCGCACCAGCGGCGTCGGTCTCGGGCGCCTCGGCCTCGATTGGCGTGGCGACGACGGCAAGGCGGAAAACCAGGATACGGCCGGCCCGAAAACAGGGCAGGACGCCGCCGAACTCAAGTTCGAGATCAAGACGTCCGGCACGATGCGTGTCACCGTCGGTGGCTCGGTGGTGGCCACCTGGATGTTCCAGGTGATCCCTGACTTAGCCCCCAAGATCGCGCTGACCAAGGACGCGGAACGGCTGCCGCGTGGCGCGCTCAAGCTGACCTACAAGGTGGAGGACGACTACGGCGTCGCCTCGGCCGAGGTCAAGCTTGAGCGGGCGCCGTCGGGCGGCGGCGATCCGGACACCGCATGGGCGCGCGAGGGGCTGCTGAAAGGTTCGCGCCTGCCCTTGGATCGGCCGCCAGCATTGCCGCTGCGGCTGCCGCGCGCCGGCGCCAAGGACAACACCGTGCAGCATCACCTGGAGCTGGGCCCCCATCCCTGGACGGGCCTCAAGGTCATCATGACCCTGCAGGCCAAGGACCACGCCAATCAGGTCGGCAAGAGCACGCCGGTGGAAATGGTGCTGCCGGCGCGCGTCTTCCGTAAGCCGCTCGCCCGCGCGGTCGCCGAACAGCGCCGCATGCTGGTGGAGGACAGCCGCTGGCGTCCACAGGTGCTCGATGCGCTCGAGTCCCTAACCCTCGAGCCGGAGAGCTTCTGGCAGGATACGCAAGCCTACCTCGGACTGCGCTCCGCCTATCATCGCTTGTCGCGGGACACGACACGGGCCGGCTTCAAGAGCGTCGTCGACCAGCTCTGGCACGTGGCGCTGCGGCTCGATGATGGCACGCTGTCCGACGCACAGCGCCGCATGCGCGAGCTGCAGGAGCAGCTGTCGAAGGCACTGCAGGATGGGGCGACCGACGAGGAAATCCAGCGCCTGATGCAAGAGCTGCGGCAGGCGCTGGCCGAGCTGATGCAGCAGATGATGCAGCAGGCCGATCAGCTCGGCCAGCCCATGGACATGCCGCCCGGCTTCGACCAGAACCAGATGATGAGCCAGCAGGACCTCGAGCGCATGATGCGCCAGATCGAGGAGATGGCGCGAAATGGTTCCCGTGACGCCGCCCAGCAGATGCTGAGCCAGTTGCGCGATCTGCTCGACCGCCTGCAGAATGGCCGCATGGCCCAGGGCCAGCAGGGTCAGCAGGGCCGACAAAATCAGCAGATGATGCAGATGATGGACGAGCTCGGCAACATCATCGGCGGCCAGCAGCGGCTGATGGACGACAACTTCGGCCAGCAGCGCCAGCAGGGCCAAGGGCAGCAGGGGCAGCGCGGCCAGCGTGGCCAACAGGGCCAGCAGGGCCAGCAGGGCGAGGGTGGTCAGGGCCAGGAACCTGGCCAGGGTCAGGGTCAGGGCGACATGGCGCAGCGGCAGGGACAGTTGCGCGATCAACTCGGTCGCCTGCAGCGGCAATTGCGCCAGTTCGGCATGCAGCCGCCCGAACAGTTCGGCAGCGCCCAGGAGGCGATGCGCGAAGCGGAGCGGTCGTTGGAGCGGGGCGAACTCGGCGATGCCGGCCGCGAGCAGGGGCGCGCACTCGAGCAACTGCGCCAGGGCGCGCAATCGATGGCGCAGCAGATGATGCAGCAGATGCCGGGCCGGTTCGGGCAGGGGCCGGCGCTCGATGGGCCGCTCGATCCGCTCGGCCGGCCGCGGCCTGAGACCTCCCAGAACCCCGAGCACGGGGGGCTTACTGAGATTCCGGGCATCGAAGCCAAGCGCGCCCGCGACATTCTCGAGGAGCTGCGTCGCCGCCTTGGCGAGCAAACCCGGCCGATGCTGGAACTCGACTACCTGGAGCGGCTCTTACGCCGGTTCTGATCCATCGGACGGGGTCAGACCCATGGGTCTGAAACGAAAGAAACGCGCCAAGACCGCGGTGCCGGGCAAACTTCCCAGGTCCGCCCATGCACATCCCCTGCTTTTGGTATGTAACGTTATAACATTGCATCGCGAGAGGCAGGGTCTGCGATTACATCGGCGGGCGACGGCTCTCGTCATCGAGGCTCAGCGCAGCTGGTGAGCGGCTGACCCCAAACGCGCCAACATAAAGTAGCTACCTATCGATCTGCGTCCCCGGCCGAAGCGGCGGTGGCCGCGCAGAGCCGGGGCCTTCCCCATCTCAGAAGGGTGAAGACCCCGGATCTTCGCCCTCCGACCTCGCGATCGGATCGCTTGTCCGGGGACGCAAAGGATAGGTTGCACCCTCCAACAGACCAAAGTTAGCACGTATGGGTCTGAAACGAAAGAAACGCGCCAAGACCTCGGTACCGGGCAAACTTCCCAGGTCCGCCCATGCACATCCCCTCTTTTGGTATGTAACGTTATAACATTGCATCGCGAGAGGCAGGGTCTGCGATTACATCGGCGGGCGACGGCTTTCGTCATCGCGGGTCAGCGCAGCTGGTGTTCGGCTGACCCCTTTTCACGGCCCCACCACCGTCGCGGGTTGCACGATGCGCACGCCGGCGCCGGCAATCATCTGATGGCTGGCCAATATGGTGCGGGCGTAGCCGCCGGCTGGCGGCAGGCCTGCAAGCCAGCGCCGCGCCTGTCGCCACAAGTCGGTGACCGCCAGCCAGCCCTCCTCCTGTGTCAGCGGCGCCTCATAGGCGGCGAGCGTGAACTTGTACTCGATGAAATACGCCATCCGCGGCAAGCGGATCTCGACGCCGGCCAGGACCTGCCCGGCGGGTCCCGCGTACTGGTACTCGTAGGTTCGCCGCTGATCCCCGGCGAACGCGATCTCCGTATGCGGCACGGCGATGCCGGCGCCCAGCCCCACATAGGGAACGAGCTTGGCGCCGAGCCGCGGCAACCGGTAAAGGCCATTCAGCGTCAGCATGTTGTGGCCGTGCGAGAACTCCAGGTGCCTGAAGATCTCGCCGATGCGGGCCCGGCCCGGCGCCGGCGCGCCATTCAACGTGCCCTGGAATTCGGCGGTGTCGGCAAACCGGGAGATCGCCTTGGCGTGCGTAAAGTCGAGCATGGCGCCGAGCGTGGCAGCTTGCGGCCAGTGGGCGACGCGCACACCATAATAGACCGGCGACTTGAAGGGCTTGCCATCCCAGCCGACGTCTTTGACGATGACTTCATGAACGCCGGGTTGTTTGATTGTCAGGTCGCTCGGGTGCGTATAGGGCAGGCCGCCGTAGGAGCCGATGAAGGTCGCGGCACCTGCATCGGCGGCGGCCGCATGGACCGCTGGTGCCGCCGCGGCCACCTCCGCCTCCCCCTGGTCCAGTTGCGTCGCCAGCGTCGAAACGACCAGCATGGCGACGGCGGCCATCGTGCAAACAGTCTCGCCCGGCGTCGGCAAACGCCCGGACGTTCCCGGCGTGTTGCCCAACCTGATGGCGCCGGCAACGGTGTGTCTCATACAGCCCTCCGCCGCAATCGGGATGGAACCCGGCATCCGGCTCAACCGGGGTTGGCTCCCATACGCGCTAACATAAGGGTGCTACCTATCGATCTGCGTCCCCGGCCGAAGCGGCGGTGGCCGCGCAGAGCCGGGGCCTTCCCCATCTCAGAAGGGTGAAGACCCCAGATCTTCGCCCTCCGACCTCGCGGTCGGATCGCTTGTCCGGGGACGCAGAGGATAGGTTGTACCCTCCAACAGACCAAAGTTAGCGCGTATGGGTTGGCTCCCTTGCCAACCATAACCAAACGAGCTCCGGTGCGGACCTTGCGCATCGTCGCAGTGCGGGTCTGGTTGAGGCACACTCCTGCGGCGGGTGATCGCCCCCGGCAACTCGCGCCGCCCGCGTTATCGCGCCGCCAGTCGCAGCAGCATTTTGTGGATTGCGGCGATCTGGGCGCCATTGCGGGTCAAGTAGTCGCGCCCGGTATAGCCCCACCAGTCCCAGCAGCCCTGCGGATTGATCCCCGTGATCGCCTTCGCCTGCGGGAAGAGGATGACGAGCCGGTTCTGGTCGGCGATCTCGGCGTAGCCGGACTCCTTGATGAAGGTGTCCCCCACCGCCTCCCGCGACTGCTCGCAGCCATGGAGCGCGATATGCACGCGGCAGCCCGGCTCGGCGCAGCTCGGCGGGACATAGACGACCCCCTCGTCGGCGAAGCCGTCGCCGGGCTCGGCGAATGGCTGTTGGTCGAACAGGATGAAACGCCCGGCGGGCGCGGCGGAGGCTTCAACCAGCGGACCGTAGATCCAGGCGAGGATGGCCTTGGCCTGCTCGTAGTCGCAGTCGCTCACGTAAGGGGCGGCTGAGAGGCCGCAAGCACCTCCCCCCTGCTCGGTGATGAAGGCGTGGCCGCCTTCCTTCGCCACCAGCGTGAGGTCGCCCAGCGGCACGCCTACCTCCTGGTAGAAGCTCTCCGCCGCCTGCACGACCGGCCGCGTCACGGTCTGATCCTCGTTGCCGGAGAAGAGGTAGACGTTGTCGTCGCCAAGGCCGCTAAGCGGATCGATCTTACCGTCTTGGGCAAGCTCCGCGGCGCGCTTGGCGAGAGCCTCCGGGTCGGGAGTGCCGGAAGTCGTCTGCATGCACTGGTTCAGCGCCTGCTGGGCGTTCTGTAGTACCGCCGACGGCCAGAAGGGAACCAGCCGGCT
>CAZCGE010000068.1:0-65142 GCA_964498125.1 uncultured Devosia sp.
AAGGTGCCGCACGCACCGTCACGGCGCTGATGAAGCTCGTCGGTAAGCTCATCAAGACATTTGCACCAGACGAGTGCGCCAACTATTTTCGGCACGCCGGATACGGGTAGCGACCCAGATCAAGTGGAAAGTGCTCTAGTCGCCGAGACATCCTGCAACTTGGCGTAGGTGACGCCATTGCTGGCGATATCGATGTCAACTTCACTATTGCCGGTGTCGTCGGTGATCGTGATGGCGGCCGAGCCGGCACTGAGCTTCTTGAACTCGAGATCGACGCCGGTCTTCTGCTTGAACACACCGACGCCAGTCGTACCGACGTTGGAAGCCGTGTTGGCTTCGCCGCCACCGGCGCCGGGCGGGGCCGCGAAGACCCCGTCCGCGCGCAGAAAGTTCGTTGTGCCGCCGCTCGAGGCCGGGGCCAATCCCTTGAGCCCTGACGTGAAGACATCGAGCAGCGTCGTGGCTTGCGTTCCTGTCAAATCCTCCGGGTCGCCGGTGCCGGCCGTGGCGCGGCCCTTGATCGTCGCCGTGGCGACGTTGGCCAGCTTGGCGTTGCTGACAGCGTCGCTGGCGATACTGGCCGCCAACGAGCCGGTGCCGGAGCCCGTGACATCGCCAGTCAACGTGATCGTCTGATCGCCGGAGTTGGTGCCCGTCAGATTGAGCAGGGTTTTCGCCTGCGCCACGGTCAGGTCTTCAGGGTCGCCGGTCGCCGCCGTGGTGCGGCCCTTGAACGTCTGCGTCGGCACATCCGCCAGCTTGGCGTTGCTGACGGCGTTGTTGGCGACGGTCGCCGCCAGTGCGCCCGCCGTCGTCGTCACGTCACCCGTCAGCGCCGGAAAGCGGCCAGCTGGCAGCGTGCCGGCCGCCAGATCGGCCGCGCTGCCCGAGGTGGCGATCGCCGCCAGACCCGAGACATCGCCGCTCGCAATGGCCAGGACCGCCTTGGCCTGCGCCGCTGTCAAATCCTCCGGGTCGCCGGTGCCGGCCGTGGTGCGGCCCTTGATCGTCGCCGTGGCGACGTTGGCCAGCTTGGCGTTGCTGACGGCGTCGCTGGCGATACTGGCCGCGAACGAGCCGGTGCCGGAGCCCGTGACATCGCCAGTCAGCGTGATCGTCTGATCGCCGGAGTTGGTGCCCGTGAGATTGAGTAGGGTTTTCGCCTGCGCCACCGTCAGGTCTTCAGGGTCGCCGGTCGCCGCCGTGGTGCGGCCCTTGAACGTCTGTGTCGGCACATCCGCCAGCTTGGCGTTGGTGACGGCGTTGTTGGCGATGGTCGCCGCCAAGGCGCCCGCCGTCGTCGTCACGTCACCCGTCAGCGCGGGAAAGCGCGCGGCGGCAAGAGTGCCCGACGCCTTGGCGCCGCCGAGATCAATCGAGCCGCCGAGGTTGGCGAGCGTCAGGCTGGCCTCGGAAACATCGACATCGACTTCGTTGTTGCCGGTATCGTCCGTGATCGTGATCTTGCCCGAGCCGGCATTGATCTTCTTGAACTCGAGGTCGACGCCGGTCTTCTGCTTGAACACGCCGACACCGGCGGTGCCGACGTTGGAGGCCGTATTGGCCTCGCCACCTCCTGCGCCAGGCGGGGCAGCGAATACGCCGTCCGCACGGAGGAAGTTCGCCGTGCCGCCGCCAGAAGCAGGGGCGAGACCTTTGAGGGTGCTGGTGAAGGGATCGAGCAGAGCAGTGGATTGTGCGGACGTAAGATCCTCCGGCACGCCCGTACCCGCCGTTGTGCGGCCCTTGAGGCGCGCGGTGGGCATGTCAGCCAGCGTGGCATTGCCGACGGACTTGTTGGTGAGGGTAACCAGGCCCGTCGTCTTGTCGATCAGGATCGCCTCGGTGAAGGCAGTGCCATCAGGCGAGACCTTGAAATGGAAATTGTCGTCGCCAGCCGTGCCCATCTCGGCGCGGCCGGAAAAGCCGGTCTGGAACAGGATGCTGGCCGTATCCGCCGCCGCGTTCTTGTTGATCTTGTGCTGGTGGCCGGCGCCCTCGTGGTTGAACAGCGAGGCCGGACTGGAGACGGACAGCCGGTTGGTGGTGTCGGCGGTGGCATTGATGCCGACCATCGTGCGCGATTGCAGCGCGGCGGGCGTAACGTCGGCGCCGGCCTCGATGCCATCGAGCTTGCTCTTGTCAGAACTGGTCAGCAGACCCGACAAGGATGTGGTCGCGGCCGGCACCGTGGCGTCGGTGCCGCTATCGGAGACCACGTCGAGCGTCGATGCGGTCCGGTTCGCAATCGAAAGGTTTGCGCCGGAGCCGCCGCCGCTGGGCAGCTCGCCCCAAGCCGTTCCATCAAAGACGTAAAACTTGTCTTCATCCGCCACCCAGGCGAGCCAGCCTTCGGTTGCCGCGTAAAAGGCCCAGGCGCCGTCCTGCCACGCGGCGATTTTTCCAGCCTGTCCGGCCCATGCTCCGGTTGGCGATGCGGCGACGATGTAGCGATCGCCATCGGCCGGACTTGCGGGGGGCGCAGTTGCGTGGCGGTCGAGGACGGCGAGCTGCACGACAGCGTCGAGCGCACGCAGCGCCTCGTTGTGCGTGACGTGCTTTTGCGACTGCGCCGCGGCGAGATAGGGAAGGTTCAGATGGGGCGTCTGGGACATTGGCTTGTCGCTTTTCCGGTCACTACTCTGCTACGGCCGAATATTAAGCGCGTGGCGGAATGCGGGGATAACTTTGGCCAAGATCCATCGCGCCTACCCAATTGGGCATAACCTGTGCCTTGTGGAGGCAACTTGTTTGACAGGCCGGTTCGCCGTCGCTAGCAACAGCCGTCAGAAGTCAGTGAGTCAGGAAATCCATCAACTCCGTCATGCCGGCGGAGGCCGGCACCCACGTGCGCTGGCAGCGAATACGGTACACGCGGCGCAGAACGGCACGAGCAGCTTGCTTGTCGCCGATCTCGCACGCATCGGTCGCTGCAACCTGTCGTGGGTCCCGGCCTTCGCCGGGATGACGGCAGTGGGTGTGTTAGCCATATGTGATTCCGGGTACTGGCAACGGCCGCTGGCCGGCGCGCGAATCCGGGCAACGGCAAACTGGACAGATATGAGCACATCCACCACCCACCTCGACGCACTCGAGGCTGAAAGCATCTTCATCCTGCGCGAAGTGGCGAGCGAATTCCGCAAGCCGGTGTTCCTCTACTCGATTGGCAAGGACAGCTCGGTTCTGCTGCATCTGGTGATGAAGGCGTTTCATCCCTCGCGTCCGCCGTTCCCGCTGCTGCACGTCGACACGACGTGGAAGTTCCGCGAGATGATCGCCTTCCGCGACGACACGGCAAAGCGGCTGGATCTGGATCTGATCGTCCACACCAACCAGGACGGCGTTGCCCGAGGCATCGGCCCCATCAGTCATGGCAGCGCCGTGCATACCGATGTCATGAAGACGCAAGGTCTGCGGCAGGCGCTGGACCAGTACGGGTTCGACGCCGCGATCGGCGGGGCGCGGCGCGACGAGGAGAAATCGCGGGCCAAGGAGCGCGTCTTCTCGCACCGCTCCGCCGCGCACCGCTGGGACCCGAAGAACCAGCGGCCCGAGCTGTGGCGGCTCTTCAATTGCCGGCTCGGGCAGAGCGAGTCGATGCGGGTGTTCCCGCTCTCCAACTGGACCGAGATCGACGTGTGGCGCTACATCGTGCGCGAGAACATCCCGCTCGTGCCGCTGTATTTCGCCAAGCAGCGGCCGGTGGTGGACCGTGGCGGCACGCTGATCATGGTCGACGACGAGCGCCTGCCCCTGCAGCCCGGTGAGACACCGCGCCAGGAGCAGGTCCGGTTCCGCACGCTCGGCTGCTACCCGCTGACCGGCGCCATCCGTTCCGAGGCCACGTCGCTGGAGGATATCCTCGATGAGCTGCTGGTCTCGCGGCTGTCCGAGCGCCAGGGCCGGCTGATCGACCAGGACGAGACCGGCTCGATGGAGAAGAAGAAGCAGGAAGGATACTTCTGATGGCCCGCGCCAAGATAGCAGAGGTCCGGGTTGACGCTCCTATCATTGAGGATCGCGCACCCGTCATGCAACTGTCCCAGGTCGCAGCGTCGCCGCGCACGCTGCTGCGCTTTCTCACCTGCGGCAGCGTCGACGACGGCAAGAGCACGCTGATCGGCCGACTACTGTATGATTGCGACGCCGTGCTCGACGATCAGCTCAAGGTACTGACGGAGGAGAGCAAGCGGATCGGCACCACGGGCGGCGACCTCGATCTGGCGCTGCTGGTCGATGGGCTCAGCGCCGAGCGCGAGCAGGGCATCACCATCGATGTCGCCTACCGCTACTTTTCCTCAGCCCGCCGCGGCTTCATCGTCGCCGATACGCCCGGTCATGAGCAGTACACGCGTAACATGGCGACCGGCGCTTCGGTCAGCGATCTGGCCATCATTCTGATCGACGCGCGCAAGGGTGTGCTGGTGCAAACCCGCCGGCACAGCTGCATCGTGCATCTGCTGGGTATTCGCCACGTCGTTCTGGCCATCAACAAGATGGATCTGGTCGGGGGCGCGAGGGATGTTTTCGAGCGCATCGCCGCCGATTACGGCCAATTCGCCCGCGAGCTTGGCATCCCCCATGTCGTCGCGGTGCCGGTTTCCGCGCGCCAGGGCGACAACGTCGTCAAGCGCGGAACCAGCATGCCCTGGTATTCGGGCCCGACGCTGCTGGAGCATCTCGAGACCGTCGAGATCGATCGCGCCACGGGCGAAACGGCTTTCCGGTTTCCCGTCCAGTGGGTCAATCGTCCCGACCAGGATTTCCGCGGCTTCTCCGGCACGGTGGCGAGTGGGCGCATCGCTGTCGGCGATCCGGTCATTGTCGCGTCATCGGCGCGCGCCACCCGCATCAAGCAGATCTCGACCTTTGATGGGGACCAGAATGCCGCCAGCACGGGCGAGGCGGTGACACTGGTGCTCGCCGACGAGGTCGATGTCTCGCGTGGCGAGTTGCTTGCTTCGCCCGATGCCCGGCCCGAAGTGGCCGATCAGGTGGCGGCGCATATCATCTGGTTCGCGCCGGAGCCGATGCTGCCGGGCCGGCCCTATCTCATCAAGTGCGGGACGCGGACGGCCACCGCCACCATCTCCTCGCTGCGCCACAAGGTCGAGGTGGAGTCGCTCGAGGAGGTTGCCGGCCGCACGCTCGAGCTCAACGATGTCGGCTTCTGCAATCTGTCCTTCGATCGGCCACTGGCCTTCGATGCCTATGACGTCAACCGGGTCACCGGCGGCTTCATCCTGATCGACAAGATCAGCTATCAGACGGTGGCGTGCGGCCTTATCCGCTATGCGCTGCGCCGCTCGACCAACATCCACTGGCAGGCGCAAGATGTCGACAAGTCGGCGCACGCCACGCTCAAGGGGCAGAAGCCCTGCTGCCTGTGGTTTACGGGCCTGTCGGGGTCCGGCAAGTCCACGGTCGCCAATCTGCTCGAGAAGCGCCTGTTCTCGCTCGGGCGGCACACGTTCATCCTCGATGGCGACAACATCCGCCACGGCCTCAACCGGGATCTGGGCTTCACCGACGCCGACCGCGTCGAGAACATCCGCCGGGCGGCCCATGTCGCCAAGCTGATGGTCGATGCCGGCCTGATCGTCATGGTGTCGTTCATCTCGCCGTTCCGTGCCGAGCGGCGCATGGCGCGCGAGCTGTTCGGCGCCGGCGAGTTCGCGGAGATCTTCGTCGATACGCCGCTCGAGGTCTGCGAGCAGCGGGACGCCAAGGGGCTCTACAAGAAGGCGCGCGCGGGTCAGCTGCCGAACTTCACCGGCATCTCCTCGGCCTATGAGCTGCCGGCATCTCCCGAGGTGTACCTGTCGGGGGGCAGCGACGAGCCGGATGCCCTGGTCGAGCGCATCTTCGCCTACCTGGAGGCCAACGGCTACGTCGGCTGATACAAGCAGCCCTGCCTCACGCCTGCTGCGGACGCTCATCCAGCGTGGCGCGCACGTCGCCAAACACGGCATGGAACATCGCCGGCGTCAGCCGGCCGGTGTTGGTGTTGTAGCGCGAGCAGTGGTAGCTGTCGTGCAGCGTCAGGCGTGGACTGACGATATGCCGGGCGCCATGGGCAAACGGATAGGCTGCCCGGCGCGCGCCGAGCGCCGACAGCGTGCTGTCATGCGCAATGCGGCCGAGCGCGACGATGGCGACGAGATTTGGCAATCCGGCGATGCGGGCGGCGAGAAAGCCGCGGCAGGTGGTGATTTCCTGCGGCGTCGGTTTGTTCTCGGGCGGCACGCAGCGCACGGCGTTGGTCACCATGCAGTCGACCAGTGTCAGCCCATCGTCCGGGCGGGCGGCATAGCAGCCGGTTGCAAAGCCGAATTTGCTCAGCGTCGCATACAGCAAGTCACCTGCGAAGTCTCCAGTGAACGGCCGGCCGGTGCGGTTGGCGCCCTTGAGGCCCGGCGCCAGCCCGACGATCAGCAGGCGCGCGTTCCCGGCGCCGAACGAGGGCACAGGCGCGTTGTGCCAATCCGGCTGCTTGCTGCGTGCGGCGGCGCGGAAGGCGACGAGCCGCGGGCACAGCGTGCAGCCGGGCTGGGGCTCGCTCGGGGCATCGGCGCGGGCTTGGCCCAAGGCGCGAGGTATCGACTGCACCACGGCAAACGATCAAAGATCTTCGGGAAGATCGACGTCGGAGCCCTGCGTCACCGGATCGCGCGAGGTATACTGCCCACGCGGCGTGAATGTGCGGGCTTCGCGTGGCGGTCGCGTTGCGGGATCGCGGCAAATCAATTGTTCGAGATCGGCCAGATCGACGAATTGATCGGCTTGCCGGCGCAGCTCGTCCGCCACCATCGGCGGTTGGGTGTGCAATGTCGAGACCACGCTGACGCGCCGGCCCTTTTGCTGCAACGCCGCCACCAGGCCCCTGAAGTCGCCATCGCCCGAGAACAGCACGATATGATCGAGATGATCAGCAAGCCGCATGGCATCGACAGCGAGCTCGATGTCCATATTGCCCTTGATCTTGCGGCGACCGGTGCTGTCGGTGAATTCCTTGGTCGGCTTGGTCACCATCGTGTAGCCGTTGTAGTCGAGCCAGTCGATCAGTGGGCGGATGGAGGAATACTCCTGATCCTCGGCAAGCGCGGTGTAATACAGGGCGCGCACCAACTGACATTTATTGCGAAACAAAAAAAGCAATCGCTTGTAATCAATGTCAAATCCTAGCGCCTTTGCCGTAGCATAAAGATTGGCGCCGTCGACAAACAGTGCGATTCGTTCGTTAGGATAGAAATGCATTCTCGTTTAACCTCATCTGTGCTGGTGCCGCGGTGCGCAGGCGGCAGACAGCTCATGCAGAGCCGCATCGGCAGCTCGAGCTAATACTTCAATCGCTGGCTACCACGGGTCTGAGCGTAAGTAATGGTCTACTTAACACGGGTCCGGTGTAAGGCCAAACACTAGTGCTGAAGATTGTTACGATCGCTGTGATTAACAATATCTTAACGTCACCATGAGCACAATACTGCTAGCACTTGGCGGCAATGTCGCGGGGCGTTGGGGGCCGCCTGGCGCCGCGCTGGCGCGGGCACGGATCGAATTGCACCGGCACGGCGTGCGCATCGCGGCGGCGTCGGCTGTCTCGCGAACACGGCCCCTCGGGGTTCTCAGGCAGCCTGAATTTCATAATGCTGTAATTGCCGTGACGACGGGCCTGTCTCCAGCAGCGCTGCTGCGTCTTTGCAAACGGCTGGAGTGGGCGGCTGGACGCCGGAGCGGGGGCCCCAGGCACGGTCCACGGCCGCTGGATCTCGACCTTATTTGTCATGGCAAGCGCGTCGTCGGCTGGCCGGTGCGTGGGCGCGGACGTGGCAAGCTCATTCTCCCCCACCCCGAGGCGCACCGCCGAGACTTCGTCCTGCGGCCGCTCCTCGAAGTTGCCCCCGATTGGGTTCACCCGGTGCTGCGGCGGTCGGCGCGCGACCTGCTATGCCGGTTGCAAACCGATCCTGGCAAGGTCACCGCGGCCGGGTGAAGCGGGGCATGCCGCTCGTAGCCTGCGCCGCGCGCCCCGCGCAACCCTGCAGTCTATTTCGCCACCTGGAGATATTTCTCCAACGTCATCGGGCTGCCACCCCCAGGCGGAGCCGTGACCTTGACGCCCTTGAACGGCGAGCGGTGCGAGAACCACGACTCGCGCGGCGGCAGTCCCCAGGCCTGCGTACCGCGCTCGGTCGTCACCACATCCCACACGTGCGGCTCGTCATCGACATCCATGTAGACCACGGGCGGCAGCAGCAGCTCGCAGCGATGCCCATCTGGATCAAGAATGTAGACGTAATAGGAGTGCCCGACGCCGTGCTTGCCGGGTCCATACTCGACGTTGTTGCCCCAGCCCAGCTCGCCCATGGCGTCGCAGGCGCACATCATCGCCTGGATGTCGGGGATGATGTAGGCGAAGTGGTGGTATGCCGGCCCGTCGCGCTCCAGGAAGACGAGATCATAGGGCGTGTTCTTCATTTGCAGAAACACGCCGATCGGATGGCCGCCAGCGGTGATGTAGTCGGCGATCCGGCAACCGATCGAGGTATAGAACGTCGTCGCCTTCTCGATGTCGGGAACGGTGATCTGGTAGTGGTCGAAACGGCGGGCTTGCGCGCCCTTGTGCTTGGGCACATCCATATCGAGGCGCGGCATCCGGTCCATCGTGGCGCAAATCTCGAGTGGCGTGCCGCAGATGTCGGTTGCATGCAGCGTCCGCCCCTGGAACGGCCGCTCGACCCATGCGCAGGGTAGTTGCAGCTGGTCGAAGGTGTGCTTGCACGCCTCCAGGGCCTCTTCGTCGAACACGCGCAGCCCGGCGCGCTCATAGCTTGGCGCCTCGCTCGTGCGCTTGATGACGAGGCTGTGGTGCGAACGCTCCTCCAGGCCCCGCAGATACAGCGTGTCCTTGTCCGTATGGCTGACCACCAGGCCCAGGACCTCGGTGTAGAACTCCTGCGACTTTTTCAGGTCGCGCGAGGTGAATACGCCGTGGCTGACGCGACTGAAGCGGAATGGCGATTTGTAATTCGTCTTTGGCACCGGCATCGAAGTCTTCCTTTCGGTTGGGTGATCAAACGAGCGAGGGATAGGCGCCGCCGTCGAGATGCACGTTGTGGCCGGTCATGAAGCCGGCGTGGGCGCTGCACAGGAACGCACAGGTGGCGCCGAACTCGCTCGGCTTGCCGTGCCGGCCGGCGGGAATGGAATCGACCTGCAGGGCGCGCGCCGCCTCGTAGCTGATGCCTTTCTGCTGCATGTCGCGTTTGGCCATGAACACCTGCCGGTCGGTGTCGAAGCGTTCGGGCAGCAGATTGTTGATCGTCACGTTATACTTGGCCATGTCGATCGACTGGCCCTTCATGACGGCCGTCAACCCGGCGCGCGCGCCCGACGATATACCCATGTGCCCGCGCGGCGTCGTCACCATCGCCGAGGTGATGTTGACGATGCGGCCGAAGCGCTGCGCTTGCATGTTGGGCAGCAGCGCGCGCGTCAGCATGATGGCGGCGATCATGTTGCCCTGCAGGCCGGCGATCCAGTCCGCTTCCTCGATGGCGAGGAAGTCCTTGGGCGGCGGTCCGGCATTGTTGTTGACCAGAATGTCCGCCTTCGGACAAGCTGCTAGCAGCTTGGTGCGACCGGTCTCGGTGGTGATGTCGGCCTGTACCGCGGTGATCCGGCCCTTGCCGATGGCGGAGAGTTCCTGCGCCGCCTTGGCCAGTCGCTCGGCGTCTAGGCCGTTGATGACGACGTCGACGCCTTCGGCCGCCAGCGCCATCGCGCAGGCCTTGCCCAGCCCGCGGCTGGAGCCGCAGACGATGGCGGATCGTCCGGCAATTCCAAGGTCCATGACGATTCTCCCTGTGTGTCGCCGGGGTCAGACCCTGCGGGTCTGACCCCTCGTTTGGCACCATCTCGCCTTACAAGGGGTCAGACCCAAGGGTCTGACCCCGACCGCCTGACCTACTTCTCCAATTTCGGCGTCTTGCCCTCGTAGTCGATGAGCGCGCCGACCGGCTGGTAGGCGGCGCCGTCGAACTGGAACAGCTGCATCGACTCGATCGGGAACTGATCCGTGCCCGGCTTGGTCGTCAGCTTGATGCCGGGGTAGAGCAGGCCGAGCTCGATGCCCGGCATGTCGCGGGCGGTGGCCAGCATCGCCTCGCGGGTCGGCTGCTTCATGCGCTTCAGCACCTCGACCACGGCGTCGGCCATCAGATAGCCCATCTGCCCGAGCGAATCGCTCTTGTTGAAGCGCGGCTTCAGCTTGTCGTGGTCGGCGCTGTACTGTTTGACTCCGGCATCGTTGGCGAATTGCGGACTATCGACCGGCTTGACGAACTGCCCGGTCAATACGCCCTTGGAATTGTCCAGGCCCGCCGCCCGCAGCGTGATCACCGAGGAGGCGGCGTAGGTGACGAACGTCAGCGGCTTCCAGCCCGTCTCGGCGCCGAAGCGGACCGCCTGGGCGGCGGCCTTGCCGGCGGTGGCGACCAGCAGCGTGTCGGCGCCCGACGCCTTCAGGTTGGTCATCTGCGTGTCGACGGTCGGGTCGTTGTTGGAGTTGGCCTGCGTCGCCACCAGCGTGATGCCGGTGCCCTTGATCGCCGCCTTGAAGCCGTCGAGGAAGTTGGTGCCGAAATCGGTGTTGATGTGCAGCATCGCCAACTTGGCATTCGGCCTGTTGGCCATCAGGTGCTTGGCGTAGATCGCCGATTCGGTGGTGAACGACGGCACCAGCATGGTGCCCCACGGGTTCTGCTTCTCGTCGCCCCACTCGTAGATGCCGGAGTAGATGAACAGGTTGGGGATCTTGTTCTCGCTGACGTAGGTCTTGATGGCCTGGTTCTGCGGCGTCCCGACGCTGCCGACGAAGGCGAACACGCCCATCTGCTCGGCCATGCGGCGCGCGTTGGTGACGGTGCGCGGCGGCTCGTTGGCGTCATCCATGATGACCAGCTCGACCTTCCTGGTCTTGCCGTCGCCCATCTTGACGCCGCCGGCCTCGTTGATGGCCTTGAATTTCAGGTCGATGCCGTCGGCGACCATGCCGATCATGGCCATCGGCCCCGACATCGGCGCCTGCGTGCCGAGCTTGATGCTGGTGTCGGTGATGCCCGGCTGCTGGGCGGTGGCGGCGCCGGTTGCCGCGGCCAACGCTGCCAGCGTGAGCCCGGCTCGCATCGTCCGCTGTGACCTCGGTTTCATGGCCTGCTTCCTTCCCTGTTTTGTCGTGTTGTCGTTCAGTTTGCCGCACGTCGTCGCCTGTTGGCAAGCTTGACCGATGGCGTCTGAGGCAATCCCCGTCGGGCTCGCAACCGCGCGACAGCGCCCCGCACCATTCCGACCACGCCATCACGTGCGACCAGCATCATGCCGATCAGGGCGACGCCGTAGATGACGCCGGCCAGCGCCAGATTGATGTCCGCCGACCACTCCGGCACGAAGACGATGAACAGTGCCCCGATGAAGGCGCCGGAGATGCTGGTGATGCCGCCGACAATGGCGCCGGCAACGAAGTCGAACGACTTCAAGGCCGAGAACGACTCCGGGCTGACATAGCCGTTGATGATGGCGAACAGCGCGCCGCCGAGCCCGGCGAAGGCTGCGCTCACCGTGAACGTCGCCAGCCGCACCAGCGTCAGATCGATGCCGAGCGATACCGCAATCAGCGGATTGTCGCGCACGGCTTGCAGGGACCGGCCGGTGTTGCCGCGCAGCAGCCGCCAGGCGATGGCCACGCAGAGCCCCGTGCTGGCGAGGCAGATGACATAGAGATAGGTGTCCTGGTTGCCGGGGAACCAGAAGGGCGGCTTGGGCTTGGCGAAGCCGATGCCGTTGGCGCCCTTGGTCAGCCCGTCGAACTTCAGCAGCATGGGCGGCAGCAGCACGGCCAGGCCCAGCGTCAGGAAGGCGAGCTGCAACCCCTGCAATCTGAGCGCGGGAATGCCGACCAGGAAGCCAAGGGCCGCCGCCGCCGCGACTGCGAACGGCAATGTGATCAACGGCGGCATGCCGGTGTGCGTGACCAGGATCGCCGACGTATAGCCGCCGATGGCGAAGAACACGCCGTGTGCCATCGAGATCTGGCCATTGAAGCCCATCAGGATGTTCAGGCCAATGATGGCGATGGCATAGGTCAGCACAATGCTGAGCTGGAAGATGATGAAGCTCGGCAATGCCAGAGGCAGCAGCAGCGCGCTGGCGAAGGCCAGCAGGGCGAGGCGGGTGCGCAGGGGGATGGACATGCCTACACCCGCACGATCGAGGTCGTGCCGAACAGGCCCTGCGGCCGCGCCAGCAGCACGATGGCCATCACCAGGAACGGTACGCCGATCTTCAGCTCGGCGCCGATGAACGGCAGGTAGGTCGCAGCAAGGCTCTCCGCCACGCCGACCAGCAGGCCGCCGAGAACGGCGCCGAACGGGCTGTCCCAGCCGCCCAGCGTCGCCGCCGCCAAGGCGTAGATGACGACCGGCAGCATCATCGGTGGGCTGAGGAATAGCCGCGGCGCGACGATGGCGGCGGCTATGAAGCCGACGACGGTGGCGATGCCCCAGCCGAGCATCAGCATGGTCTGGACTTCGATGCCGACCAAGGGGCTTTTCTCCCGCTCCTCGGCGGCCGCGCGCATGGCGAGTCCGATCCGGGTGAAGCGGAACAGCGCGGCAATGGCCAGCGCCACCGCGCACAGCACGCCCAGCACGCCGAGGTTGTTGGCGGTCAGGCGAATGCCGCCGAGGGTCCAGGCCGTGTCCGGAAAAATGCGCGGAAAGGCATGGGAATCCGAACCCCAAACCCAAAGGCAGATCGCCTCGAAGCCGACGAACAAGCCGATGCAGGTGACGACAAGGGTGTGATCGGAGGCATTCTGCAAGGGGCGAATGGCGAAGCGAAACAGCAGGGAGCCGATGACGAAGCTCGCGGCCGCCACCAGCACGAACCCCAGCCAGACCGGCACGCCCCACACATTGAGCTGCCATAGCAGGTAGGCGGAGAATGTGCCCATCTCGCCCTGGGCGAAATTGACGACGCGGGTGGCGCGATACACCAGGACCAGGGCCAGGGCGAGCGATGCGTAGATCGCGCCCGAGGCGAGACCTTCGACGATCTGCTGCAGAAACAGTTGCATCAGGCATGCCCCAGGTAGGCGTCGCGCACGGATGCCTTTTGCCCGACCTTCTCGGCGCGCCCCTGCACGGTAATCGAGCCGTTCTCCAGCACATAGGCGCGATGCGCCAGGCGCAACGCCAGCCGGGCGTTCTGCTCGACCAGCAGGATCGTCATGCCCTCTTCCTTGTTTAGGCGGCCGAGCAGCGCGAACAGTTCCTGCGTGATGGCAGGCGCCAGGCCAAGCGAGGGCTCGTCGCACATCAGGATGCGCGGTCGCGACATCAGCGCCCGGGCGATCGCCAGCATCTGCTGCTCGCCGCCCGAGAGGCTGCCGGCCATCTGTGTGCGCCGATCCGCAAGGCGCGGGAACATGGCGTACCAGCGCTCCTTGTCGGCGTCGATCTGGCGCTGTGAGCCGACGCAGTAGCCGCCGAGCGCCAGATTGTCATCGACCGTGAAATTGCTGAACGTGCCCCGCCCCTGTGGCACATGCGCCATGCCGAGCCGCACCCGCTTGGCCGCGCTGGTGCGGCTGACATCGAGCCCATCGAGCATGATGGTCCCTTGGCTTGCGATCAGCCCCGACAGGGCACGCAGCGTCGTCGTCTTGCCCGACCCGTTGGGGCCGAGCAGCGCGACGATGGTCCCCTGGATGACGGCGAATTCCAGCTCGCGCAGCACCGAGATGGAGCCATAGCCGGCGCTGAGACGGCGCGCATGCAGCAGGCTCACGGCTCATCTCCGAGGTATGCGGCCACCACCGCCGAGTTGGCACGGACCTCGGCCGGGGTGCCTTCCGCCAGCAGCTGGCCGAAATTCAACACCAGCAATCGGCTGCACAGGTCCATGACCAGGCCCATGTTGTGCTCGACCAGCAGCAGGGTGACGTTGAACATGTCGCGAATCCGGCCGAGCACCTTCGCGAACCGCACAACCTCCTGGTAGGTGAGGCCGGCCGCCGGCTCGTCGAGCAACAGCAGCTGCGGCCGGGACGCCAGGGCGCGGGCGATCTCGACTCGTTTCAGCGTGCCGTACGACAAGCTGCTGGTCGGTGCGTCGGCGACATCTTCGAGATCGAGTTCGGCAAGGATTTCGCGGCATGCCGCCAGCATTTGGCGTTCGTCGGCATCTGCCCGCCGGGGCCGCGCCAGCGTGTCGACAAACCCGCTGACGTAGCGGTGATGCGCGCCCAGCGCCACGTTCTCGAGCACGGTCATGCCGGGATAGAGGCCGAGATTCTGGAACGTCCGGGCGATGCCGCATTCGATGATGCGGCTGGGCTGCAGCTGGTCGATGCGACGGCCGGCGAACGAGATGGTGCCGTCGGAAAGGGCGTAGAGGCGCGTGATGCAGTTGAACAGCGTCGTCTTGCCGGCGCCATTGGGTCCGATCAGACCGCAGATCTCGCCGCGGTAGACCGCACACGTGACGTTGTCCAGCGCGCGCACGCCGCCAAATCGCACAGACGCGGCCTCGACCGCCAACAGCACCTCGCCTTGGCCGGCGACAATCGGTTTTGACCTGAATTGCGTCGGCGTCGGCTGCATGTGCTGTCGGTCCAACGGTGGAATGCGAGCATGGGACAGCACCACGCATGGTCGGATGCGTCAAGAACAAGAGCATTTTCCGCCAAAGTGGGCACCGGTTTGGCGTGAGACAAATGCGACAAACAAAAGACCAGACAGCTGCGCCCTTGTCGCGCCCTTGTCGATTGACATGAATGCCTGCGGGGGATCACCCTGCGGCCAGAGTGATCAACGAAAAAAATCCTGCACTCGAGCGGGTCGCAAACAGAAAATTTCCGGCGCTGTGAAACAAAATCGCGATAAAACAAGGAGTTGGCATCGTCATGCGCATTCTGGTCACCAACGACGACGGCATCAATGCGCCGGGTCTGAAAGTGATGCAGGAGATCGCCGAGCAGCTGTCGCAGGACGTCTGGGTGGTGGCGCCCGAGACCGACCAGAGCGGCGCATCGCATTCGTTGACGCTGCATGAGCCGCTGCGTTGCCGCCAAGTCAGTGAACGCATGTTTGCGGTGCGCGGCACGCCGACCGACTGCGTCATCATGGGCGTGCGGTATATTCTGGCGAGCGAAGCGCCGGCGCTGGTGCTGTCCGGCGTCAACCGCGGCGCCAACATCGCCGAGGACGTGACCTACTCCGGCACCATCGCCGGGGCGATCGAAGGTACGTTGCTCGGTGTACGTTCCATTGCCATGAGCCTGGCCACCGGCTTCGATCGCACCGGCCGCATCAAGTGGGAAACGCCGCTGCACCATGGGCCGGCCACGGTGCGCAGCCTGCTGAAGGCCGAGTGGCCGGCGGGCGTGCTGATGAACGTCAATTTTCCCGATCGCGACCCCGGCGATGTCGCCGGCATGCAGGTCACGGTGCAAGGTCGGCGCGACCAGAACCTGCTGCACATCGACAAGCGCACCGATACCTGGGGCAATCCCTATTTCTGGCTGGGCTTCGAGCGCCGCCGCTCCAATCCGGCCGAGGGCACCGACCTCGCCGCCATCTACGCCGGCCGCATGTCGGTGACCCCGCTCGACGTCAACCTGACGCACCACGCGTCTTGCGAGGCGCTCAGCGAGCAGCTGGCGCGCCAGCGCTGAGGCAGGCCGCGCGGCGGACGGCCACGTCAGCGCCGTTGCCATTAAAGCTAAATTAACCTTTCCGGCGTTAGTAAACGGCATGTGTAGAGGTGCGTCACATGTCAAATCCAGTCGTGTTGCCTTTCGTTCGTAATGCCAACGCTTCGCCCGTCGCCAGTGCGGCCCGGCGACTTGGTCATGCAGGCCGCGGGCCTGTTCGGGCGCTGCTGATTGCTGGCGCCATGGCGCTGGGTGGCTGCAGCGCCGACATCACCCGTTTCGATCTTCCTGGCAGCGCTGCGTCCTCGCACACGCCCAAGGCGAATGTGGGGGCCGGCAGTCTGATCGACGAGCGGGCGGCGCCATCTGGCCCGATCACCGGCGGCGGCCTGCCGCCGGTCGCCCAACGCTCCCCGAGCGAGGCCGGTCGGCGCGCCTCTGCGGCCGACGCGCCGATGCCCGCTGCTTCCCCAATCCAGGCCGACGCCCAGCGTCACGGCCCGGCGGTGGTCACCGCCAGCGTGCCGCCAGCTCCGGCCAAGGGCGAGGCGATCGAGGTGCAGCAGGGCGACACGCTGTATGCCCTCTCCAAGCGGCACAAAGTTTCGATCTCCGAATTGATGTCGGTGAACGACTTGACGACGCCCAACCTGCGACTGGGCCAGAAGCTGCATCTGCCAGCCGGCAAGCGCGCGGCGCGGCCAGGCCCGCAAAAGCCGCTGGTCCGTCCGGAAGCGGTCGCGGCTCTGGGCCCCGGGCCCGTGTCGGCGGCACCCGCCAGCCCGCAGGGTGCTGCGCCGGCTTCAGCACCAGTACCGGTACCGGCCGACGCCAGGGCCGCCAGCACCTGGCACGGCAGCTATACGATCAAGTCCGGCGACTCCCTCTATGGGATCGCGCGCCAGCACAAGATCGCATTGCCGGAGTTACTGGCCGTCAATGGCATCGCTGACCCGCGCAAGGTGCGTCCGGGTACCCTCATCAAGGTGCCAGGAGCCGCGGTGCCAGGAGCCGCGGTAGCCGAGGCGCCGGCAAATCCGCTGCCGGCTGCGTCGGGCGGTGCCGAGCCCGCGCCTGTCGCCAGTTGGCGACAGACTGTCGTCACCGCACCGGACAAGCGCGAGCGCTTTGCCGCCGTGGCGCCGGAAACGGTCACGGACGCCATAT
The DNA here is from genome assembly GCA_964498125.1 of uncultured Devosia sp. GTDB lineage: Bacteria > Pseudomonadota > Alphaproteobacteria > Rhizobiales > Hyphomicrobiaceae > CAMDBL01. The sequence goes on from CAZCGE010000068.1 coordinate 16,883, forward strand.
CGGCGCCGCGCGGCGCCGATATGGCGGAGCCGGTTCGGACCAACCGCGAGCCGGCCGCGCCGGCGATCTCCAACCCGGCTGTGCCCCCGGCTGTGCCTTTGACCAGCAAGCTGCGTTGGCCGGTGAAAGGCAAGGTGATCGCCAGGTTCGGCCCGCGCATGGGCGGGACGCAGAACTATGGCGTCAACCTGGCCGTGCCGATGGGCACCGATGTCCACGCCGCGGAAGCCGGTATCGTCAATTACGCGGGCAGTGAGTTGTCGGAATTTGGTAATCTGGTCCTGATCCGCCACGACAACAACATGGTGACCGCCTACGCCCACAATGACCAGCTCCTGGTCAGGTTCGGCGATACCGTCAAGCGCGGCCAGGTCATCGCCAAGGCCGGCAAGTCGGGAATGGTCGACCAGCCGCAGGTGCACTTCGAGTTGCGCCAGGGCATGGTGCCGATCGATCCGGCGCCGTATATGGAGAAGATGTAGAACGGTCATGACCACGGGCGCGGCGCCAGGCCGCGCCGCTGCCGACATGCAATCTTAAGCCGTTGATCGATCGTCATGAAATTGGTGAAGGAATTAGTCTTAATTAACTCTACCAGTTCAGCCAAGTTTTATAGATTGTGTGTAAAATCCTGCATAACCCGGAAAACATAAAATAATCCCGGGGCGCTGCAACGAACAGGCAGAGGCGGGATCATGAGTGCTGCGTTGAATTTGGCGCGCCAAAATGCGCACGTCGTGGATGAGGAATTCAAAGGCGAGTATCTGCAGGCACTGCGCTTGGTCGAACGGCTGCATCGGCTGCTTCTCGACGTGATCAAGGACGAGTTGGATCGCCGCGGTAGCGTCGAACTCAACAGTGTGCAGGCGCTGCTGCTCTACAACATCGGCGAAGGCGAGCTGACGGCGGGCGAGCTCAAGACTCGCGGCTATTATCTCGGCTCCAACGTTTCTTACAATCTGAAGAAACTCGTGGACATGGGATATATCCATTACAAGCGTTCCGAAACGGACCGCCGATCCGTGCGCGTCAGCCTGACGCAACTGGGCATGGAAACCAGTGCCGTGGTGCAGGATCTGTATCAGCGCCAGCTCACGTCCGTGGAAGCCGTGGCGCAAATCACCGGCGACGAGTTCAAGACGCTCAATCGCGCGCTGGTGCGCCTGGAGCGTTTCTGGACCGACCAGATTCGCTACCAGCTCTAAGTTTGCCGCGCTCCGCGGCCGATGCCGGAACTCGTCGGGTCTCCCCCGGATCAAGTGTCCGGGGTCGACCCGACCTACGGCCTCTGCCGGTGTGCCAGGGGCTGACGCATTGCGGCGCTGGTATGCTGCGGCGGCGTATGAGATCGCGCGGTAGGCACCCGACAATGGCCCAGCTACCCAACGCCGACCGCGCCTTGGTCGATCGCGCCAAGATCGTCGATTATCTGTTGGCGTCGACGCATAAGGATGGCAGCGCCAAGTCCCGGTTCCTCGCTGATTTCGGTGTCCGGCTCGATGCTCCCGACGTGCTGTTGGCCACGCTCACGCTGCACGCCCAATCAAATGAGGTCTAGCGCTTGCAAACCTCGCCGCACGGGGTGAAATATGTCATCGAAGGGCCGATGCCAGCGCCCGACGGCCGTGCTCCGGGCATCAGAACCGTATGGATCATCGACGATGGTGAAGACGTGCCCCGTTTCGTCACCGGATTTGCGGGCCGGTGAATAAGACCGTGATCAACGATCTCGATGTCGTGGCGCTGACGCGCGATCTGCCGAATGAGGGGCTTGCCGCGGGCGACCTCGGAACGGTGGTGCATGTCTACAAGGACAAGAAAGCCTACGAGGTTGAATTCATGACGCTGAAGGGCGAGACGATCGACGTCGTGACCCTGGAGGCGGATGCCATCCGCCCGATCCGCGAGCGCGAGATCGCCAACGCGCGGCAGTGGTAGGAGGTCGGGTCGAGCCCCGGCCTCTGAATGCGGCCGGGGGAGACCCGACACGTCATGGCCGCCACTGGAACTCGTCGGGTCTCGCGCAGGGCTCGACCCGACCTACGGCGCGGGTCAAGACATCCGCGGCTATTCGCGACGCTTTTGAGCCACACTTGATGACGATCTGTGGCGCTCATGTCGCGGAATTGCCACCCCGGTTGCCCACTGTTAACACTTGGGCCATAGGGTTGGTGGATGGTGCCACGATCCAGTTGATTCTATCGTGTTGCGGCGCGTGGCACTGGGTGGACTTGCGGACGGGGAGAGCAACACAGTGACGACTTTGCCAACAGGCGGCCGAAGCAAACCTGCCGCGCGCCTCCTCTTCGCCGCTCTGTGGATCGGACTTGGTCAGGTGGCTGGCGCGGGCTTAGTGCGGGCGCAAGACTCCGACACGTCCTGGCTGGCGGCCGCCATCGGTCTGCCGGATGCGAGCAGCCGTCCGCAGGGGGCCGATCGCGCGTTCATCCGTGAATGGGAGGCGAATCCGCCCAAGGGTTACGCCACGCTGGCGCCCGAGAACACCGCCGCCACCAAGGCGGCCGTCAAACGCTATACCGAGATCGTCGACAAGGGCGGATGGGTTGTCGTCCCCGACATGCAGATGCAATCTGGCCTGTCGCATCCTGCCGTCGCCATGCTGCGCCAACGGCTGCTCTCCTCTGGCGATCTCAAGGACGACTCGGCGCTGTCCGAGGGCTTTGATTTCTACGTCGAGAAGGCGGTGAAGCGCTACCAGGCCTCGAACGGCCTGACGCCGACGGGCATCGTCGACAAGCGCACCGTGGCAGCGCTCAACGTGCCCGCCGCGGCCCGCCTGCGCCAGCTCAAGGCCAATCTCGCCCGGCTGCAGGAGTATGGCGCCGGCACCGGCAAGCGTTACGTTGTCGTCAACATTCCCGCGGCCCAAGTCGAGGCGGTCGATGGCGGACGTGTCGTTTCGCGCCACTCCGGCGTCGTCGGCAAGACCGACCGACCGACGCCGATCCTGCGCTCGGCCATCCATCAGATGAATTTCAATCCGGTGTGGACGCTGCCGCCAACCGTCATCGAAAAAGACCTGCTGCCGAAGGGGCGGGACATGGAGAAGCGCAGCCAGTCCGTGCTGGTGAAGTTCGGCATCGATGCCTACGACGGCAGTGGTCGCAAGCTGGATCCCGAGAAGGTCAATTTCACCACTGGCGCCGCCCGCAACTTCAGTTACAGGCAGCAACCAGGCAAGGAGAACCCGCTCGGCTTCCTGAAGATCAACTTCCACAACAGCCACTCGGTCTACATGCACGACACGCCCTCGGAATCGCTGTTCGGGCGCAACTTCCGCGCGGCAAGCTCCGGCTGCATTCGGGTGCAGGGCATCGAACATCTGGCGGCATGGCTGCTCAACGACAGCGGCTGGACGTCCGAGCAGATCGAACGGCTCAAGAAGTCGGGCGAGCGCAAGGACGTGACGTTGAAGAAGCCGGTGCCGCTGTATTTCGTCTATGTCACGGCCTGGGCCACGGAGGATGGCGTCGTCCAGTTCCGCCGCGACCTCTACGGCAAGGACGGTCTCGGCCCGCTGGCGTCGGCCTATTGAGGCGGCATGGGACTGGGTTGATCTGACACAATGCCGATTCCGGCGCCGCTGTGCAATCCTTCGCCGGCGGCGTTGTCGTCTTTGGGCCATGGCGCGGGCTGATCACGGCACGAAGCTTGCTTGATCGGGCACATGGGGCTGCCCGGTGCGCATTTACGATGCGACGCGGTGAGGATTGCCCGTCAGGCTGAAAACGGTCTAAGAGGACAGGTGAGTATCGCGAGGGTTGGTCGATGGATTACCAGGCGAAGTTCGAGGACGCGCTGGCGGTGGTACGCAGCGAGGGCCGGTATCGCGTCTTTGCCGACATCAAGCGGGCCCGCGGCGCCTATCCGACCGCACAGCATTTCACCGGCGACGGCGCCAAGCCGATCACGGTCTGGTGCTCCAACGACTATCTCGGCATGGGCCAGCATCCAGCGGTGATCGCGGCCATGCACCAGGCCATCGACGAGGCCGGCGCGGGCTCCGGCGGCACGCGCAACATCGCCGGCACCACACACTATCACGTCGAGCTGGAAGCCGAGCTCGCCGAGCTGCACAGCAAGGCGGCTGCCCTGCTCTTCACCTCCGCCTACGTCGCCAATGACGCGACGCTGGCGACGCTGGTCAAGCTGATGCCCGGCTGCGTCATCTTCTCCGACGAGAAAAACCACGCCTCGATGATCGAAGGCATCCGCCACGGCGGCGGGCCCAAGCGCATCTGGCGCCACAACGATGTCGCCGACCTCGAGCGGCACCTGCAAGCCGTGCCGCGCGACACACCGAAGATCATCGCCTTCGAGTCCGTCTACTCCATGGACGGTCACATCGCGCCGATCGGGCAGATCTGCGATCTCGCCGCCAAGTACGGCGCTCTGACCTATCTCGACGAGGTGCATGCCGTCGGCATGTACGGACCGCGCGGCGGCGGCGTCGCCGAGCGCGATGGCGTCATGCACCGCGTCGATATGATCAACGGCACGCTGGCCAAGGGTTTCGGCGTGATGGGCGGCTATGTCGCCGCCTCGCGTGCCTGCTGCGACGCCATTCGCTCGTATGCCTCCGGTTTCATTTTTACGACCTCGCTTGCCCCAGCGCTGGCCGCCGGCGCGCTGGCCAGCATCCGCCACCTCAAAGTCAGCCAGCTGGAGCGGGCGCGGCATCAGGAACGGGCGCGCACTCTGAAGCAGCGGCTCGCCGCCGCCGGATTGCCGATCGTCGATAACCCGAGCCACATCGTGCCGGTGCTGGTCGGCGACCCGGTGCGCTGCAAGGCGCTGTCCGACACGCTGCTCGACCAGTACGGCATCTACGTGCAGCCGATCAATTATCCAACGGTGGCACGCGGCACCGAGCGGCTGCGCATCACGCCGCAGCCGCAGCACACCGATGCGCAAATGGACCACCTGGTGGCCGCGCTGACGCTGCTGTGGGCCGATTGCCCAGTGTCGGCCGAGGCCTCCGGCGAAGGCAAGCTCGCGGCGGAGTAGGGGGCTCAGACCGCGGCGGGGTCAGACCCCAATGGCGCTAACTTTGCTCCCGTCATTCCGGAAACGCGAGCCCCGGACTTGATCCGGAGCGAGCGTTATCCGGAACCCAGCGGCAGGAGCGTGCGAAGCACACCATATATTGCGTCCTTCGGACGACTCTCGCGCTGGGTTCCGGCTCGCGTCGGCGCTGAAGGGCGCCTCCTTGGCCGGAATGACGACGTGAAATGATTTATGTTAGCGCCAATGGGTTAGACCCCGCACAAAGATCTTATGAATTCTGCGTCGACCTCCGGTGTGCGGGGTCTGACCCCATCCGTCCCTTGCCATTACCCCCGCGCCCGGTCGGCCAGCATCATGGCGGCGGCCTTTTCCGCGATCATCATGGTCGGTGAGTTGGTGTTGCCCGAGGTGATTGTCGGCATCACCGAGGCATCCGCCACCCGCAATCCGTCGATGCCACGAACCTTCAACTGAGGATCGACCACGGCAAGATCGTCGTTCCCCATGCGGCAGGTCGAGACTGGATGGAAGATCGTGGTGCCGATCTCGCCGGCCGCGCGCGCCAGATCCGCGTCGCTGTCGTAACCTGGCCCCGGCCTGAATTCGTCCGGATAGTAGTTGCGCATGGCCGGCTGCGAGACGATGCGCCGCGTCAGGCGGATGGCGTCGGCGGCGACGCGCTGATCCTCGCTGGTGGCCAGATAATTGGGCCGGATCTCGGGATGGACTTCGGGATCACGCGAGGTGATGCGCACGTGGCCGCGGCTGGTCGGCCGCAGATTGCAGACGCTGGCGGTGAAAGCCGGGAAGGGGTCGAGCGGCTCGCCGAACTTCGCCAGCGTCAGCGGCTGCACGTGATACTGCAGGTTGGGCGTATCGCGCGAGGGGTCGGACTTGGCGAAGGCGCCGAGCTGGGACGGCGCCATGGTCATGGGCCCCGTGCGGAACAAGGCGAACTGCACGGCCATGCCGACGCGCGCGGTCAGCTTGTGCGAGCGCTCGTTCAGCGTCTTGACGTTGTAGACCTTGTAGGCGCAGCGCATCTGCAGATGGTCCTGCAGGTTGGCGCCGACACCTTTCAATTCGCGACGGACGCCAATGCCGAGGTCCTGCAGAAGATCCCCCGGGCCGATCCCCGACAGCTGCAGGATTTGTGGCGAGCCGATCGATCCAGCCGACAGAACGATCTCGCGGGTTGCGCTCGCCTGCATCGGCAAGCCGTCGACGATCAGCTCGAGTCCGGTGGCGCGATTGCCGGTAAAGATCAGCCGCTCGACCTGAGCGTGGGTCGCGACCTTCAGATTGGGCCGGTGCATGACGGGTTTCAAGAAACCCTTGGCCGCGCTCCAGCGGATGCCGGATCGCTGGTTGACGTGGAAATAGCCGCAGCCTTCGTTGTTGCCGCGATTGAAGTCGTCGGTGTTGGGGATGCCGGCTTCAGCCGCCGCCGCGCGGAAGGCGTCGAGGATCTCCCAGTCCAGCCGCATGCGCTCGACGCGCCACTCGCCACCGCGCTGGTGCACGCCGTCGAAGCCGGACGGTTCGATCGCCCACTGGTCCTCGTGGCGCTTGAAGTAGGGCAGCACATCGTCCCAGCTCCAGCCCACGCAGCCCTGCTGGCGCCACAGGTCGTAGTCGCGCGCTTGGCCACGCATATAGATCATGCCGTTGATCGCCGAGCAGCCGCCCAGCACACGGCCACGGGGATAGTTCAGGCTGCGGCCATTGAGGCCGGGCTCGGCGGCGGTCTTGTAGCACCAGTCGGCGCGCGGATTGCCCATCAGGTAGAGGTAGCCGACCGGGATGTGGAACCAGTGATAGTCGTCGTCGCCGCCGGCTTCCAGCAGCAGGACGCGCACGCCGGGATCGGCCGACAGCCGGTTGGCCAGCACGCAGCCGGCCGATCCAGCGCCGACGATGATATAGTCGAAGGTTCCAAGCGAAGCGCGCATCGGTACTTCCATGCAATCGGCGAAGGCTCGAAGGAGTTGAGAGTTTAGCGGTATTGCGGGTGATCCACCGTCAATAACCTCCTTAATAGCCGACGATCATCAGTTCCTCGAGCGCGAGATTGGCGAACGCCTTGTCACGTGTGACGAGACGCGCGCCAGAGGACAGCGCGTGGGCGGCGATCAGCATGTCGAGGTGACCGATCGAACGCCCCCGCCGCGCGCAATCAGCGCGCACGCGGCCATAGGTGCGGGACGTATCCACGCTCCACGGCAGTACGTCGAGCGTGTCCAAAATCTCAGAGACAAACGTCGCAAGCCGCTCGCGTTCCGGCCGCTTGGCGACGCCAAACAACAGTTCGCCGGCACTGATTGCGGAGATGGCGACGCGCTCTTCGCTGCGCAGCAGACGATCGAGGTGGGGCAAACCAAGGCGCAGGTCGCTGGCCGCAACCGTGTCGAGCATCAGCACGAGGCGTCCTCGTCGAATAAAACGCGTGTCTGCTGGTGATCGCGGTCGCGAAGGACGTCGAAATCGTCCGGCGCAAAGGGACCCAACTTGTCACGCAGCGCCAGGAACTCCGCGCCGGTACGCTTGCGCGCCGACAGCACCACATCGCCGGTGAGCGGATCGCGCCTAATGCGGACCTCGTTGATCCCCTCGAAGCGAAACTCAGCGGGCAGCCGCACAGCCTGGCTGCCGCCGTTCTTGAATAAGCGCGCGTACTGCGCGGCCCCCGTCGCGACGCCAGAAGCGGCTTTCGGTCCAGCCACCCTGCCAGTTTTGGGCAAGGCCGGCCGGTTCCGGTTGGGGCCTTTCGCTCGCTTCGAGCCCTTGAGAGAACGTTTGAAACCAGTCGACATTGTCTCCACTCCAGCCATGGAAAGTGGTGGGGATGCCCATCTTCACTGAAGTATATACAAATAGTATATACTCCATTCATGGCATGGTCAACCACGAAGAATGGGCACGAACAATGCGCGCGCCGGGCGGGAAGCCTTTCCAGGCTGCTGACCGAAATCAGCGGACGGCGTTCAACTCTTGCTCACCCCCGCCCCTTCCTCTCCTGATCCTTCAGATGCCGTCGCGCATCGTCGGCGCTCTCGTAGATGTGGCTGGCCATGCCGCGATCCTCCAGCGCCGCGCCGAGTTTCATGCGCAGGAAGCCGCTGGTGCCGTAGCGCGTCACGTCGAGGTAGTAGTCACGCACCAGCCCTTCGACCATGCGGCCGTAGGATTCGAAGATCGCCGGGGCGATGACGCAGTTGGTGTAGTTGATGATGGCGTAGACCTTGTGCCCGAGTTGGCGCACGTGCTTTTCCACCTCGGCGCGGATGCGGCTGACGTCGCGCTCGGTGGTGATGGCCAGCCGCTCGAAGTTGATGAACAGCACATTGAGGCTGGTGTCGTAGCTGAAGCGCCTGTCGATCGGCATGGTCAGCAGCCGCTCGCGCAACGCCATGGGCCCGGGTTCGAAGATCGCCGCATCCATCAGCGCCGGGTTTCTCACGATCGGCTCGAACTCCATGTGCGCCAGGATATCGCGCGCGATGTCGATGCCGGGGGCGACCTCGATGAGTTCGAGTCCGTCCGGCGTCAGACGGAAAACGCAGCGTTCCGTCACGTAGAGTACGGGCTGACCGCGCTTCAGCGCGTATTCGCCCGAGAAGGTGCGGTGCTCCACCTCGGCGACGAATTTGCGCGAGCGGCCCTCGGCATCGATGCGCAATTGCCCGTTCGCGATCGCCACCGCCAATTTTCCGGCGGTGAAGGTGCCGACGAACACGACGTGCTTGGCGTTCTGCGAAATGTTGATGAAGCCGCCGGCACCGGCCAGCCGCGACCCGAACTTGGAGACGTTGAGATTGCCTTGGGCGTCGGCCTGGGCGAGGCCGAGGAAAGCCATGTCGAGACCGCCGCCGTCGTAGAAATCGAACTGGTAGGGCTGGTCGATGATCGCCTGGGTGTTGACGGCGGCGCCGAAATTCAGCCCCGAGGCCGGGATGCCGCCGATGACGCCGGGCTCCGCCGTCAGCGTCATCAGGTCGATGATGTTCTCCTCGGCGGCCACCGCGGCGATGCCCTCCGGCATGCCGATGCCGAGGTTGACGATGGCATTGGCCTTGATTTCGAGCGCGGCGCGGCGGGCAATGACCTTGCGCGCGCTCATCTCGATTGGCGCCAAGGTCGTCATCGGCACGCGGATCTCGCCGGCGAAGGCGGCACTGTAGGGCTCGATGAACGTCTGCATGTGGTATTCGGGTTTTTCCGCCACCACCACGCAGTCGACCAGAATACCGGGGATCTTCACCTGCCTAGGCGACAGCGTGCCGCGTTCGGCGATGCGCTCCACCTGCACGATGGTGATGCCGCCGGAGTTGCGCGCCGCCATGGCGATCGACAGCACCTCCAGCGTCAGCGCCTCCCGCTCCATGGTGATATTGCCGTCGGGATCGGCGGTGGTGCCGCGCACGATGGCGACGTTGATCGGGATGGCGCGATAGAACAGGTAGTCCTCGCCGTCGACCTGCATCAGGCTGACCAGGTCGGTCTCGGTCCGGCTGTTGATCTTGCCGCCGCCATGGCGCGGGTCGACGAAGGTGCCCAGGCCGACGCGCGTCAAGTGTCCGGGCTTGCCGGCGGCGGTGTCGCGATAGAGATGCGTGATGACGCCCTGCGGCAGGTTCCAGGCCTCGATCTTGCCGGCGACAGCCAGCGCCTGCAGTTTCGGCACCAGCCCCCAGTGCCCACCGATGACGCGGGCGACGAGGCCTGCATGGCCGAAATGATTGAGACCCTTGGTCTTGCCGTCGCCTTGGCCGGCGGCATAGACCAGCGTCAGATTGCGCGGTTCGCCGATGCCGTCCGGGCTTTCCTTGGCGCCCTCCAGGAAACGGTCTTCGAGCGCTACCGCGATGTTCTCGGGAAAACCGATGCCGACGAAGCCGCCGGTGGCGACCGTGTCGCCGGAGCGAACCAGTTGTACAGCCTCCCGCGCGCTGACGATTTTGCCGTGGTGAACGGAGCGCAGTGCGGCAAGTCGTTGATCCGTCTCGCTATGCATCGGCCTCGGTTCCCGCGAGCATCGTGCCGCGGGCATAAAAGCGCCGGCGGCTGGATGCCAAGACTCACGGGCGGACCTTTGGGCGATGCGCGCGCGGCGTCAAGAGGTCTGCGCGCGATCTTCGTCATCGAGGGTCGACTGGCGCGGTGCCGGGCCGGGATTGCGTGGCAGAAGCAACAGGACAAGCAGCAGCGGCGGCAGCACGAAGCACCAGGCCGCCCAGGTCGAATGGTTGCGGTTCTTGGCCGCGGCGACGATGCCGCCGATCACGCAGGCGCCGATAGCGATCAATCCCCAGATGGCAATCATCTGCATGGCAAGCCTCCCGCGCGGCAGAGTAATCGTCCTGATACAGGCTATCAGATGGGGAACGATTGTGGCCGAAAACGGCGAATAAGATGAATGGGTTCTGTCGGCGGCCCGTAGGTCGGGTCGACCCCGGATTTAATCCGGGGGAGACCCGACAGCTGCCGGATTGCCGTGAATGTCGGGTCTCCGGAGCCTGCCCTCGCGAAGGCGAGGGTCGACCCGACCTACTCGAAATCGAGACCCAGATCGAGCACCGGGGCCGAATGCGTCAGCGCGCCCGCCGAGATCAGGTCGACGCCGGTCTCGGCGATGGCGCGCACGGTCTCCAGCGTGACACCGCCGGAGGCCTCCGTCAGCACGCGGCCGGCGACGATGCGCACGGCCTCGCGCAGCTGATCGAGACTCATGTTGTCGAGCAGCACGGCATCGATCTTGTGCGTCAGGGCCTCGTTGAGCTGGTCGAGCGTGTCGACCTCGATCTCGATCTTGACCATGTGGCCGACGCGGGCGCGGGCGGCCCCGATCGCGGACCCAACTCCGCCGGCGGCAACGATGTGGTTGTCCTTGATGAGGACCGCATCGAACAGCCCAACACGGTGGTTCATGCCGCCGCCGGCGCGCACGGCATACTTCTCGAAGGCCCTGAGGCCGGGTGTTGTCTTGCGCGTGTCGATGATCCGCGCCTTGGTGCCGGCAATGGCGTCGGCGTAGGCCCGTGTCAGCGTGGCGATGCCCGACATCCGGCCCATGAAATTCAAGGCGACGCGCTCCGCCGTCAGCACGGCGCGCGCGCTGCCCTCGATGCGGGCGACGATGGCGCCGCGGGCGACGTTGGATCCGTCGGGACTCAGGGCTTCGAAGCGCACGGCGGGATCGAGGTGTCGGAACGCGGCTTCCGCGACCGCCAGCCCGGCGATGACGCCCGGCTGGCGCGCGGCGATGACGGCCTTGGCGCGCGCCTCGGCCGGGATGCAGGCGTCCGTCGTCACGTCACCGGCGAGCCCCAGGTCCTCGGCCAGCGCCGCCGCGACGGCGCCGGCGATCAGAACGGGCGACAGCGCGGCATCGAAACTCGGGCGGTTCATGTCGCAAAGTCCTCGCAGAGAGTTCGTCAGCCCGCCAGTGCCGTGCGGATTTTTTCCGCCGTCGCGGCGATGGCGGCCATGTCGCCCATCTTGCCGGTGTGCGGTCCGAGCGCCACGCCGTCCCAGCGCGGCAGCACGTGGACATGCAGATGGAACACGACTTGGCCGCCGGCGCTCTCGTTGTACTGATTGAGGGTGACGCCCTGGGCACCGAGCGCGATCATGGCGCCCTTCGCGACCTTCTGCACGGTGGCGAGGCAGTGGCCAAGCTGCTCCGGCGTGGCGTCAAGCAGATTGCGCACCGGCGCCTTGGGGATCACCAGGGTATGGCCTGCGCAGCGCGGCATGATGTCCATGAACGCCAGCGTATGCGCATCCTCGTAAACCTTGGTCGCCGGCAGCTCGCCGCGCAGGATCTTGGCGAATGGGTTGTCGGGATCGTAGGCCATGGGCGCTCCTTGCGGTCCTGTGCTGTCTGATAAATGCGCGGTCGGGCCGTCGTCAAGTTCGGGCGTGGGCAAGTGCGCCCAGCGCGGGTCCGCGAGGTGCTGGATGTGAAGGTCGCGCCGGCCGCGGATCGGTGTAAAGTCGGGCTCCGCGCCACCGGAGACCCCGACCATGCCCCATCTGACGACCGACGACGCCGTCAAGCTCACCTACGAGGACATCGGCAGCGGCACGCCGATGGTCTTCGTGCACGAGTTCGCCGGCGATATCCGCAGTTGGGAGCCGCAGATGCGGTTCTTCTCGCGTCGGCATCGCTGCATCGCCTTCAACGCGCGCGGCTATCCGCCCTCCGATGTGCCGGAAAACCCCGTGAGCTACTCCCAGGCACGCGCCTGCGACGACATCCGCGCGGTGCTCGACGCCCTGAACATCGACAAGGCGCACATCGTCGGCCTGTCCATGGGCGGCTATGCAACCTTGCATTTCGGCCTCACCTATCCGAACCGGGCGCGCTCGCTGCTGGTGGCCGGCGCCGGCTACGGTTCGGAGAAGGATCAGCGCGAGAAATTCCGCCAGGAGGCGGTGGTGATCGCCGAGCGGCTGGACAGGGACGGCATGGCCAAGTTCGCCGAGGTCTACGCGCACGGGCCGACGCGGGTGCAGTACGAGGCCAAGGACCCGCGCGGCTTCGCCGAGTTCAAGCGGCAACTCGGCGAGCATTCGGCCATGGGCGCGGCGCTGACACAACTCGGCGTGCAGCGCGAGCGGCCGTCGATTTTCGATCTGGAGGCGCAGATCGCCAAGTTGACCGTGCCGACGCTGGTGATGAGTGGTGACGAGGACTGGCCCTGCCTGCTGCCGGGCGTGTTCATCAAGCGCACCTCGCCGGCAGCCGCCTTCATCGTGCTGCCCAACAGCGGCCATGCCGTGAATATCGAGGAGCCGGCCGCCTTCAATGCCGCGCTGGCCGATTTCATTGCCCAGGTCGAGGCCGGGCGCTGGCCGATGCGCGATCCCCGCGCCATGAGCCAGAGCATCACGGGCGTGACCAAATAGGCTCAATGGGAGACGAACCGGAAATCCCAAGTTGCGGTTGCGCTTGCCCAATCAGGCCAAATCAGGCACCTTGATCTCAGCTTCAACCCAACGGAAGGAGGTGATCCGATGTCGAGTGAGATGCGGACTTTGCTGAACAAGGCATCGCTTCTCTCGGTTATGATGGAGCATCCTCCCCATAGCACCTGAGAGGCCCTGCAGCCGCGGTACGTACCGGCTGCGCTCGAGCCGTCAGGCAAACTCCACTCACGAAGGGCCGTCCTCTGGGGCGGCCCTTTTTGCGTCACCAGTGCTGAAGGGGAAGCGAAGCCCGATCAAATCGGCGGCTTCGGCGTCTCTTCCTTGCTGTTGATGTAGTGCGTCGGGTCGAGGATCGGCTGCAACTCGCTGACATCCTTGGGGCGGCGGACCCGGCCGTCGAAGATGGCGCCCTCGACGATCGACAACGTCTGGTTGTGAATATCGCCTTCGACCCGTGCGGTCGGCAGCAGCGTGACGGAAATACCGCGAATGGCGCCATGCACCGTGCCGCGCACTTGCACGGATTCAGCGGCCACGGTTCCCGTGACCCGGCCATGCTCGCCGATGATGACTTCCTTGCCGCGCAGGTCGCCGCGCACCTCGCCGTCAACCTGCAGGATACCCTGCGTCACGATGACGATCTGCTGGCCCATGATGGCCAAGTCGCGGCCTATGACGGATGCATTGGCGCGCTCCATCAGGTTGCCGTTGGCCGCCCGCGCGACGGTCGAGACCGGGGCCGACTGCTGTCCGCTGATCGGCGGCGAGCCAGTGCCACCAATCTTGAATTGATCCTCTGTTGTACGCGAAAACACGGCCATCCCCGGAACTCCCTCTGCGCCTCAGCCACGATGTTGCCAGTTTACAGCAACACGCCGCCGTGGTCGAATTGTGTCAGGGCCAGCGACAGACACTGCCCAGGGCGGATCAATCCAAGCCGTCATGTGTGGACGGCACCCTGGACGGGGTGGATGAGCCTTGGTCATGGGGCGTGGGGCATGCAACTGGGCGTGAGACTGTTTGTCTTAGCTGTGTTTCTGGCGCTGGGGCTGACTTTTGCCGTGCCAACAGCGGTGCTGGTCTGGGAGTTCCAGGGCGCCGGCTGGCTGACGCTCGCCACATTCTACAGTCACTTGTTCATCTTCTTCCCGACATTCGGCGTCGTGACGCTGTGCGCCTTCTACCTGCCGGCCTGCGCGTTCATGGACATGTACTGGCAGCAGGTATCCTACGGGCGGCTGCGGTTCTCGATCGGATTGGTGGTGGTGGCCGGCGTGTCGGTGTGGTTCGCGACCTGGCTGAGCTCGGGGCGCGAGCGCTCGATGTTCGAGATCGCCCCGCAAGTCCTCATCGCCGACAAGGGTGCGCCGGCGGGTTGCGGCGGGGCGCGGTCGTGCCGGCGGCTGCCGGTTCTCGATGCGGCCAACAACGTGCGCGCCGTTAGCCAGCAGCGCATGGGTCTGTCGGACCTCGCCCGCTCCTGCAGCGCCGATCCCTTGGTCGAGCAGGCGCCGGCGAGCCTGCAGCGCAAGCGTTTCTGTTTTTCCTCGACGCCGCTGGGCGCGGGCGCGCAACTCGCCACCGATGCCGAATGCTGCCGGGCGCAGCGTGAGTTCGTCGATGCGGTTGCAGCCATGACCTTGCCGCCCGAGCAACGATCCCTGACGGGGCGTGTCCATCACGGCGTGCTGGCGGGCAAGATTTTCTTCATGCTGGTGCTGCTGACCATCAGCATTCTGCTGGCGGTGCGGCGGCGGGCCCTGGAGAAGCACTACGCCGCTTATCTGCCGGGCATCGAGCGTGGCATCCTGGTCGGCGCGGCGGCGATGGTGATCTACCCCGTCATGAGCCACGCCTTCCTGCAGTCGGCGGCCCTGCTCTATGGCTCCGCGGTCGACACCGGTTACCGCGCCACCGCGCCCTTCTTCACGTTCGCGTTTGGCGCCTGGGCGCTGCTGCTGGTTTTCTTCTTCTACCGCCGGCGCGACAAGGACATGCAGGCGCTGGGCCGCCTGGGCAGCGTCGCGGCGGGCTGCGTCGCGGTGTTCAAGTATGAGTTGATCATCGACGTGTTCGTGCGCTTTGCCGGCTCGGGCGCCACGCCCGCGACGCTCATGGCCCTGACGGTCGCCGCCATCTTCGCCGTCGTCGCGCTGTTCGTGCGGACCACGGAAGAGCTGGGCGGCGGATAGCGCCGGTTCCGCTTGAGCATGGGACCGTCAATCACACATGGCAGCCGCCAGTAGGTGGCTGCTGATCGCCTTGCGCGGGCCGCCCAAAGGTTTCGCCGCGGGCGCCGCTGCCTGGAACGGTCCATTTCGCGTCAAATGTCGGCACAATCAGGTTTGTTGCTGGTGCACGCCGGCATGCAGGGAAGATTTTGTGCAGCGGCGAGGTTGAGATTTCGTCGTCGCGTGGTCAATTAAACGCTAAAGTATGGTCGGCGCGTAAACTTTGAAGTAGTTGATTTCTGGCACTTTGAGCACATCAGGGGTGCACCAGCCGAAGAGACAGTCGTCGATGCCCAGTTCAAAGACCGTCCACAAGCCGCACACGCGTTGCAGTGGCACCGCGGCAGCACTGCTCGCCGGCCTGCTGGTCGGTGGGGGCCTCTCGGCCGAAGCTGGAGCCGCGGGCCGCGAGCGGCTGCAGCAAGTCGCAGCGAAAGCCGAGCCTGCTCGGCCGCTGCCGCTGTCGGATGGACCGCTCACCCTGGTCGTGTCGATCCGCGACCAGAAGCTGACCGTCTATTCCGGCACCGAGCAGATAGTGCGTGTACCCGTCTCCACCGGCCAGCGCGGCCACGAGACGCCGACCGGCATCTTCAGCGTCATTCAAAAGGCGCGGGTCCACTACTCCAACTTGTACGACAGCGTCCCCATGCCGTTCATGCAGCGCCTGACCTGGTCGGGCGTGGCGATGCACGCCGGTCACCTGCCGGGGTATCCCGCCTCGCATGGGTGCGTGCGCATGCCGCGGGACTTCGCGCCGCGCCTCTATGACATGACCCGCATGGGCGCCAGGGTCATCATTGCGCAGACCGACGTCGTTCCGGTGGCGTTGGATCACCCGCTGCTGACGGCTTTGGCGCCGGCCGAGGGGGCATCCGCGACGCCGGCCAGGGCGGCGCACATGCTGCCGGGCGCGCCGATGCGGCTCGGCGCCATTTTCGACGCCGGTGCTGCCCAGGGCGAGGCCACAGACGTGCGCCCGGAACTGCCAGCCAGGTCGCTGTTGGGCAAGGCAAGGCAGGACATTACCGTGCGGGTGACGGCGCTGGCGCAAGCACGCGCCGCCAAGGCCGCCACCGCGCAACGCCTGGCCGATGCGAAGGGCACTGTCCGAGAGGCGCGCGAAGCCCATCTGCGCGGCCGTGCCGAAGTTGCCATAGCGCAGGCTAGTGCCCGCCGCCTGGCGGCCGAGACCGAGATGATGGCACAGCGGCACGCGACGATGCTGCGCACGGCCGGTGACCATGCTGGCGATGCGGCGCGGATGCAGGTCGAGGATTGGTTGTTTCTGGGTCTGGTCCAGGCCCGGCACGGCGTCAGCGCCGCACAAGGTGAGGTCAGCGCCAAGTCCGAGGCGTTACAACAGATCGCCGGCAACCTAGCGACGGCCGAGGCCGAGCGCCTGGAGGTCCAGCGCCTGCACGAGGCGAGCACGCCGCGCCTGAAGCACGCCGAGGAAGCGTTGCAGCAGGCGCGCCGGGACCTGGTGAAACTGGAGAGACCCGTATCCCTGTTCGCCAGCCGCAAGACCGGCAAGCTTTATGTCCGCCAGGGGTTCGAGCCGTTGTTCGATGCGCCGGTCGCATTCGATACGCCGGACGTGCCGGTGGGAACGCACGTGTTCACGGTGCTGGCGATGAAAGAGGCCGGCGAGCCGGTGCGTTGGAGCGCCGTCACAGTCCCCGACGCCGCATCCGGGTTTGGTCCGCCGACTGCCGCCGCGGCGCTCGACCGTCTGCAATTGTCCGCCGAGGTGAAGGAAAAGCTCGACGGTCTCATCAGGACCGGCTCGTCGCTGATCATTTCCGACCAACCGCTGAGCCGTGAAACCGGCAAGGCAACGGACCTGATCGTGGAGACGCGCTGAAGTCGCGCGGCGGCTCGCGTCGCCGCGGGCTTGCCGGAGACAACCCACGCGTGACCGCGCGGTTCCTCGCCCGCAATAACCGCTCGAATTGAGCGGCATCACGTGCGCTGACGCCCACGTATGCTCCACGCATTCTCCTCTGGACACGTCGCGCTGGGCTGGCGAGACTGGCGGCCAAGTCGCCGGGCGATCGCGCACGGCACAATAAGACTTGGCGACGTGGAGGAAAAAACCATGCTGACGAGACGCCGATTTGCCCAAGTGGTGGGCACGACTGCCGTCGCCACCGTGTTTGCGCCAGCCATCGTGCGCGCGGCGCCGGCCAAGATGCGCGTCGGGTTGGCCTCCGGCGTCAACGACGCGCAGGTCGCGTTCCAGTCGATCGGCATGCACCCCAAGCTCAACTGGTACAAGCAGGAGGATGTCGATCTCGAGATCATCAATTCCGGCTCGACCTCGACGCCGCTGCAGTTGCTGGCGACCGGCCAGATCGAATTCGCCACCATCGCGCCCGGCACGATGCTGCCGCCCTATGCGGACAATCCCAACCTCGGCGTCACCTGCGCCTATATGTGGATGCCGCGCATCCACAACGGCGTGGTGGTCAAGCCCGACAGTTCGATCCAGACGCTCGCCGACCTCAAGGGCAGGAAGATCGGCATCCGCGGCCCCGGCGACAGCGGCTACTTCTTCCTGCAGGCCGCCTTCAAGGAGATCGGCATCGATCCGCAAAAGGACGTCGAGTGGGTATCGGTCAGCGCCGGCGGCCCGGCTGGCCAGGCGCTGTACACCAACACCGTCGCCGCGCTCGCCATTTGGGATGTCGAATTCACGCGCATCGAGATCGCCGGCTTCAAGCTGCGGCAAATCCCCAACCTGGAGACCGCCAACAATCTGTTCGGCAACTCCTACGCCGTGTCGATCGCCGACTTCAACAAGCGCAAGGCGACCTATGCCGGCCTGTTCCGGGCGATCGCCAAGGGTCAGATCTTTACCGCGCTCAATCCGCGTGCCGCCGTGCTGCTGCACTGGGACTTGTTCCCGGAATCAAAGCCCAAGGGCAAGAGCGAGCAGGAAGCCATGGACGACATGCTGCGGATCCTGGCGACGCGCCGCGACAAGTGGTTCCAGCCAGACCAGGTCGCCGACCGGCGCATGGGCGTCACCCGGCGCGAACAGTGGGAGGCCTCGGTCAAGTTCATGGGCCAGCTCAATCCGAAAGTGTCCGAGAAAGTGACCGACGTCACCAAGCTGTACACAAACGAGATCATCGACGCGGCCAACACATTCGACCGCAAGGCGTTCGAGGCGTTCGCCAAATCGTATCAGGCTTGAGGGCAAAATGGCGCACGCCGACGCTATCGCCAATCGCAGCTTGTGGCACTGAACCCGAGACGCTAGGTTCGTGCCGCGCTCGGGGAGCTGGATCATCCTAGGGGGAGGTTGGTGAACTTAAATTTCTGGCTGACGCAGCTGTTCAACGGTTTGTCGTACGGCGCGCTGCTGTTTCTGCTCGGCGCCGGTCTGTCGTTGATCTTCGGCGTCATGCGCATCGTCAATCTGGCGCACGGCGCCTACTTCCTGCTCGGTGGCTACGTCGCCCTGTCGGTGATCAAATTCACCGGCTCGTGGTGGCTGGCCATCCCGGTTGCCGCGCTCGCCATCGCCGTCATCGGCCTGCTGATGGAGCGGCTCTTCCTGCGCCAGATCGGCTTCGACCCGCTGCGGCAGGTGCTGCTGACCGTCGGTTTCGCCTTCCTGTTCCAGCAGGCCGCGCTCGACATCTGGGGCGGCGAGAACATGGACATCAAGCCGCCGGACTATCTCAACGGCACGCTGGTGATTGGCGATCTCTACATGCCGGTCTACCGCATCTTCATGATCACCATCGCGGCGATCATCGGCCTTGCCCTCTGGCTCGCCATGGAGAAGACGCGCATGGGGGCCGCGGTGCGCGCCACCGTCGATGACGCGCAGATGGCGCGCGGCGTCGGCATCGACACCTCGCGCATCTCGATGTTCATCTTCGGGCTCGGCGCCTTCCTGGCCGCCCTCGGCGGTGTCATCGGCGGCGCCTTCCTCGGCATCTACCCGGGCCTCGACTTCCAGATCCTGCCCTTGGCGTTCGCCGTCGTCATCATTGGCGGCATGGGCAGCCTCGGCGGCGCTGCCGTCGGCGCTCTGGTGGTGGGGCTGGCCGACAACCTCGGCAAGGCGCTGTTCCCGGAGATCTCGTATTTCACGCTGTATGCGCCGATGGCGTTGATCCTGGCGTGGAAGCCGACTGGCTTGTTCGGGCGGGAGTGAGCGGCGCCATGACCCAACGCCAGAAAATCATGATCGTCGCCGCGCTGCTGGCAGTCGTCGCGATCATCATCCCGTTCACCAACTCCTTCATCCTGCTGCTCGCCACGCGCGTGCTGGTGTTCGCGATCCTGGCCATGAGCCTCGACATCCTGCTCGGCTACACCGGGCTCGCCTCGATGGGACAGGCGGCCTATTTCGGCATCGGCTCCTATCTCACCGGCATCCTGGCGACCAAATACGGCTTCGGCCTCGACGCCACCTTCTGGGTGGTGGTGCCGCTCGGCATGCTGTGCGGCGCCGCCCTGGCGGCGTTCTTCGGCCTGTTCGCGATCCGCGCCACCGGCACCTACTTCCTGATGATCACGCTGGCGCTGGGCCAGTGCGTGTGGGGGCTGGCTTACCGCTGGAACTCGCTGACCGGCGGCGACAACGGCATCAACATGCCGCGGAAGCCGGAGTTTTTCGGCCTCAAGCTGTCGCATGACGTGACGATGTTCTATGTCGCGTTCGGCTTCTTCGCCGTCTCGCTGATTGCTCTCTATATGCTGACGCGCTCACCGTTCGGGCGCAGCCTCGAGGGCATCCGCGAGCGCGAATTGCGCATGAGCATCCTTGGCTACAATGTCTGGTTGCACAAGTATCTGGCCTTCGTCATCGCCGGTGCGTTCGGCGGATTGTCGGGCGTGCTGTGGGCGCACACCAATGGCATCATCAGCCCGGAGGACTTGGTGCTGACGATGTCGGTCGACGCCCTGCTGATGGTCGTGCTCGGCGGCGCCGGCACCCTGATCGGCGCCGTCATCGGCTGCGCGGTGGTGTTCGCGCTGCGCGAGTACCTTAGCACGCTGGTGCCGTGGTGGCAGTATGTGCTTGGTGTGGTCTATATCCTGACCATCCTGTATCTTCCGGGCGGACTGATGGCGTTGCCGGCGCGCATCCGCGCCGCACGATCCGCTCAACCCGATGCAGCCACGGCAGCCAAGCCGGCGGCGTCGACGCACTAAAGGCAAGCGACGACCTGCTGTCCCGGCAAAGACAGGCAGATATGAAACGGGACAGCCACCAAGGCCACAACAGGAGGAACCCATGAAATCACTGAAGACGTTCATCGCAACGGCGCTGACAGGCGTCATCGCCGTGCTCGGGCTGTCGCTCGGCGCCACCCCGAGTGCTGCTCAGGAAGAGCTGCGCATCGGTTTCATCGCCACGCTGACGGGACCCCTTGCCGCCACCGGCAAGGACATGTCCAACGGCATGGAAATGTATCTCGAGGAGGTCAAGCACGACTTCGCCGGCATGAAGGTCAAGATCATCATCGAGGACGACCAGGGCAAGCCGCCGGTCGCCGTTCTCAAGGCCGAGAAGCTGATCCGCCAGGACAAGGTGCACCTGCTGATCGGCGGCGTGCTGGCCTCGGTCGGCTATGCGCTGGCCCCGATCAGCACGCGCGAGAAGGTGGTCTACATCCCGTCGATCCCGGCGGCCGACGACCTGACCCAGCGCCAGTCGGCGCAGTACCCCTATCTGATCCGCACCAGCTGGTCGAGTTCGCAGCCGCACCATCCCCTGGGGCAGTGGGCCTGCGAGGCCGGCTACAAGAAAGTCATCACGGTCGGCGCCGACTATGCCTTCGGCCACGAGGTGGTCGGCGGCTTCCAGAAGGCGTTCGAGGATTGCGGCGGCAAGGTCATCCAGAAGGTCTGGCCACCGCTCGGCACCATCGACTTCGGACCGTACCTGCCAACCTTCAAGAAGGACGCCGACGCCATCTTCTCGCTGATGGTCGGCGCGATGCCGCTGCAGTTCCCCAAACAGGTCTCGGCCGCCGGCATCAAGCTGATAATCCTCGGCGGCGGGACCAGCTATGACGAGTTCGTGCTGCCGTTCATGGACGACGGCGTCATCGGCCATGTCTCGGCGCTGCACTACTCCGCCGCGCTCGACACGCCGAAAAACGCCGAGTTCGTCAAGAAGTACCGCGCCAAGTACGGCAAGGTGCCGTCCTACTACTCGGAGAACAACTACACCACCGGCCTGATGATCCACGAGGTCATGAAGAAGTGGGGCGGCAAGTTCCAGGGGCCGGAAGCGTTCGTCAAGGACCTGTCGGCGATGAAGTTCGATACCCTGCGCGGGCCGGTGTCGTTCGACGACATGCGCAATCCGATCCAGAACATCTACATCAAGAAGGTCGAGAAGAAGAAGATGTTCGGCTACGAGAAGGACGAGCTGTGGAACACGGTCATCAAGACCTATCCCAACGTCAGCCAGTTCTGGACCTACGGCAAGGACAAGTTCCTGGCCCAGCCGGTCTATAGCCGCGACTTCCCGCCCTGCACGGGGTGTTGAGCTGGTGCCGGGGTCAGACCCGTCCATGCGGAGCATGGCTGCGCCATGACGGGTCTGACCCCATCCCCCGATCGAGCCGTTGGAGCATGGGGTCAGACCCGCAGGGTCTGACCCCGGAGACACCGAGTGAACATCCAACCCGCGTCCGGCAACGCTGCCGTTCCAGCACTGGAACTGAAAAACCTGTGCAAGAGCTTCGGCGGCCTGCAGGCGACGAAGAATGTCGACCTGAAGATCATGCCCGGCGACCGCCAGGCGGTGATCGGCCCCAACGGCGCCGGCAAGACGACGCTGTTCAATCAGATCACCGGCATCTTCCCGCCGACCTCCGGGCAAGTCCTGGTGTTCGGCAACGACATCACCAAGTGGCCGAGTCACAAGCGCACGGCGCTGGGTATGGCGCGCACGTTCCAGATCACCAGCCTGTTTCCCAAGCTCACGGTGCTCGACAACGTTCTGCTCGCCATCAAGGGTCTGCGCGCCTCCAAGTTCGTGATGTGGCGATCACTGACGTCCTACAGCGAGGTGGTCGACAAGGCGCACCACCTGCTGGAGCGGGCCGGCTTTCTCGAACGCAAGGACACCGAGATGCGCTACCTCTCGCATGGCGAGCAGCGCCAGATGGAGATCGTGCTGGGGCTCGCCAGCGACCCCAAGCTGCTGCTGCTCGACGAGCCGGCGGCCGGCCTGTCCGAGGGCGAATCCCACGAGATGGTGGCGTTCCTCAACAGTCTCGATCCCAAGCTCGCCATCCTGTTGATCGAGCACGACATGGACGTCGTCTTCGACGTGGCGAGCCACATCTCAGTGCTGCATTTCGGCGCGGTGCTCGAGTCGGGCCCAGTCGATCAGATCCGCAACTCCAAGCGCGTGCGCGAAGTTTATCTGGGGACCGGCTGAGTCATGGCCATTCTCGAGGTCGAGGACATCCACACCTACTACGGCGAGGCCTACGTGCTGCAGGGCCTGTCGCTCAAACTGGAGCAAGGTCAGATTCTCGGCCTGCTCGGCCGCAACGGCGTCGGCAAGTCGACGCTGGTCGGCTCGATCGTCGGCTTCAACCCGCCGCGGCGCGGCCGCATCGTCTTCAAGGGCGAGGACATCACCAAGATGACCTCCTATGCCACGGTGCGGCGCGGCATGGGTCTCGTGCCGCAGGGCCGGCGTGTGTTCCCGACGCTCAGCGTCGAGGAGAACCTGCTGGTCGCCGAGCGCAGCCCCGAGCGCCATGGCTGGACCCTCGAGCGCGTTTACAAACTCTTCCCCCGCCTCGAGGAGCGGCGCGACCAGCGCTCCAAGACGCTGTCGGGCGGCGAGCAGCAGATGCTGGCCATCGCCCGCGGGCTGATGACCAACCCCGACTGCCTGATCATGGACGAGCCCTCCGAGGGCCTCGCGCCGATCATCATCCAGGACCTGTGGGAGGCGATCGCCGAACTCAAGCGCCAGGGGCTCTCGATCCTGCTCGTGGAGCAGAACGCGGCGTTGGCGCTGAAGCTGGTGGACCACGTGCACATCATGAGCAAGGGTCAGGTCGTCTACTCCGGCCTGCCCAAGGACCTCGACGCCGACGAGAAGACGAAATCCACCTATCTGGGGATTTGATTGAGCGGGGTCAGACCCCGCGGGTCTGACCCCGCGTTCAACAGTCGCAGGTCGGCACATGGGGTCAGACCCGCAGGGTCTGACCCCGACCATGCTGCGGGCGCGCTGTCAGCACTCACCGGTCAATGCTGCTAACAAACTGAATTTAATGAAGTTTTTAATTTACTCATAGCGAATCGCGCGTATCATCCGTGGTCGGTCCTTGCAGGAGACCACCATGGCTGACCGCGACTTCCAGGCGCAGATCAAGGGCTTCAGCCTGACGACTGCCGAGATCCTCTACCGGATGCCCGACCATCCCGCCCTGCTGCAATCCTACATCTGGCAGGACTACGATCTGCACCCGAAATTTCCCAAGCTCATGAGTTTCCTCGACTACTGGAAGAAGAACCTCGAAGGCCCGCTCTACAAGGTGAGGGTCGCCCACCACGGGCTCATTCAACCGGCCGAGCTGAAGCTGCTCGCCGCCGACTACCGGCTGCACTGAAGCGGCGCGGCTGACGCCTGCGTTGACAAGTCCGGCTTGATGGCTCTTCTTCGGCCGCGAACGGTCGGGTGAATCAAACGGGGCGTCATGCAAATCGGAATCGTCGGACTCGGACGCATGGGCGCCAACATCGCGCGTCGGCTGCTGCGCGCCGGGCATGCGTGTGTGGTCTTTGATCATGCGTCAGGGCCGGGGAACGAACTTGCCTCCGAGGGCGCTTGCACGTGCGCCGGACTTGCCGAGATGGTCCAGCTGCTCGACCGGCCGCGTGTCCTCTGGCTCATGCTGCCGGCGGGAAAGGCAACCGAAGCGGCAATCGATGTGCT
The DNA here is from genome assembly GCA_964498125.1 of uncultured Devosia sp. Classification (GTDB taxonomy): domain Bacteria; phylum Pseudomonadota; class Alphaproteobacteria; order Rhizobiales; family Hyphomicrobiaceae; genus CAMDBL01. Next base: position 41,015 of record CAZCGE010000068.1, read on the forward strand.
GCAGCCGCTGCTCGACAAGGGCGATGTCCTCATCGACGGCGGCAATACGTTCTGGAAGGACGACATCCGCCGCGCCGCCGCGCTCGGCCAGCGCAACATCGACTATCTCGATGTCGGCACCTCCGGCGGAGTCTGGGGACTGGAGCGCGGCTACTGCCTGATGATCGGCGGCGACAAGCGCGTGGTCGATCGCCTCGACCCGATCTTTGCAGCCCTCGCGCCAGGCCTCGGTGGCATCGCGCGCACGCCCGGCCGCGCACATCGCGATCCGCGCGTCGAGCAGGGTTACCTGCATGCTGGTGGTCACGGCGCCGGACACTTCGTCAAGATGATCCACAACGGCATCGAGTACGGCATGATGCAAGCCATGGCCGAGGGGTTCGACATCCTGCAAGGGGCGTCGAGCCCGGCGCGGCCGGCCGACCAGAAGCTGCAAATCGATATTGCCGACGTGGCGGAGGTCTGGCGGCGCGGCAGTGTGGTGACGTCCTGGCTGCTCGATCTGACGGCGGCGGCGCTGGCCGAGGACGGGGAACTCGCCGCCTACTCTGGACACGTCGAGGATTCCGGCGAGGGCCGCTGGACGGTCCAGGCCGCCATCGAGCAGGCCGTACCCGCGCACGTGCTGACGGCGGCGCTGTTCGCCCGTTTCCGCTCGCGCCAGGACACGACATTCGCCGATAAGATACTCTCGGCGATGCGTGCCGGTTTTGGCGGCCACCGCGAGTCGGACAAGGCATGAGCCATGCAGTCTGAACCTATGCAGTCTGAACCCATGCAGCCTGACGAGGGCGCCAACGCCAACCCGAACCCGACGCCCCTCATCATTGTGCTGATGGGTGTCTCGGGCTGCGGCAAGTCGACGACGGGAGAAGAGCTGTGCGGCGCGCTGGGCTGGCCATTCCGCGATGCCGACAGTTTTCACCCCGCCGCCAATATCGCCAAGATGAGCCGCGGGCTGCCGCTGAGCGACGATGACCGATGGCCCTGGCTTGCCGCCATCGGACAATGGATGGATGTGCGGTTAGCGGAGGGGCATTGCGGCATCGTCTCGTGCTCGGCGCTGAAACGAGCCTATCGGGATATCCTGTTGGCCGGCCGGCCGGCGGTCCGACTGGTGCATCTGGTGGGCGATCAGGACCTGATCGCGAAGCGGCTGCGGCGACGCAAGGGGCACTTCATGCCGACAAGTCTGCTGCGGAGCCAGTTCGCGGCGCTGGAAGTTCCAGTCGCCGACGAACGTCCCGTGACAATTTCGGTGCGCCAGAGTCCGGGGCGCGTGGCCAGCGAGATCTGCGCCCGTCTCGGCCTATCGCCTCAGTCCCAGTAGCCACGCCGTTGAAGCCGCCCGCGCCGTCAATGCGATGGCGCGGCTGCCACTCGAAAAGGCATGTTTTGGACGGATGATGACCATGCGCTATCTGCTGCTGATCGGCTTTGCCGTGCTGATGACCGCCGGTCAGATGCTGTTCAAGGTTGCCGCCGATAGCGCCGGCGATCGGCCCCTGCCGTACGCCCTGGTCAATGGCTGGCTGCTTGCCGCCGTTGGCCTCTATGCCGGGGCGACCGTGCTCTGGTTCGCCATCTTGCGCGCCACGCCATTATCCGTCGCCTACCCTTTTGCGGCGCTGAGCTTCATTCTGGTGCCGGTCGGGGCCTGGGCGCTGTTCGGCGAGCCCTTGAGCCTGCGGTATGGCGCCGGCCTGATGCTGATCATCCTCGGCATCCTTCTGACCACGCGCTGAATGCCGAAGCCGCCCCGGTGCCCGCCGCATGTGGAGACATGGAGTCAGACCTCTTTTGGCGTTGTCTCGAGCCGCGCCAGACTTGATCATCAGAGCGTGACTTGACCATCATTGCGCCGTCGCAGCGGTGCTATGCTACGTTGCCATGTCAGCGCATCACGACGTGAACCAATGATACCGGCACCGACCCGCTATGTGACGATCGAAGGCACGACCGTGATGGTGGCGCCGGCGTCGGCCAATGAGGCGAAGGCTGCCATCAAGGAGCTGCGCCACAAGAAGAAGGAGTTGACCTGGCTCAGGCGCACGCTGGTGAGGCAGCGCAAGGCGGCGGAGGCGAGAAAGGACCGCGCCAGCCGCGCCAAGACACGCAAGAGGGGGCTTGCCGCCCGCCTGCGCGCGGCGCTCGACGTGATCACGGCGGTGCCGCGCCTGTTCTCGCGCACGGCGGCCAACGTCGACATCGGCAAGCTGGAGCGCGAGATCCAGGGCATCGACGAGACCATGCACAACATCGACAGCGCCATGATCCAGGTGCAGGGCAAACTGCTGCATATGACCTGAGTGGGCCGTGCACTGCCATGGATATTGGCTCGCTCGAATTGACTTGACGGCTGCGTCTCCGGTTGCAAGTTCGCAGAGTGGCCGTTTGACATTTGCATGGAGGCGCCGCTGCTGCCGGAACACCGCGAGTTCGATGCACGTCGCTGGCGCGATGCCTATGGAGCATTGTTCGCTGCGGGCATTGCCGTGTCCGTGGTGGTGCATGTCGTCCTGACCGCTGCCGCCCTGCAGCAGTTCGCCTCGGTCGGGGCCGTTGGTGGAGGCGGCGCCATGCGCGATGCCATAGGCGTCGACATCGTCGCCGCCGCCGTGCTCGACAGGCGTGAGACGCCGGCGCCGATCGAGACCAGCGCCGCGCCGGCCCGGACGGTCGCCGACGTCGACGGCGCGATGGCAGAGCCGCGGCAGGCCGCCATGTCCCCGTCGCAGCCGGCGCCGGTCGCGCCCGCGGAGGCTGTTCAGGACTCCATGCAGCCGGCGATGCACCCTGCGCACGATCCGGTTCGGGCCGAGCCCGCGCCGACGCCACGGCAGACAGAGCAGCCGATACCGCAGTCGCCGGCCCCGCCTGTGGGCGGGGTTGCCTCGCGCGGCGCCGATGGTCTGGCCGACGCCAGCGCCAAGGCGGCTGCCAGCCCCGGCGCGGTGCAGCGGTATTCCATCGCCATCAGCCAGGCGCTCGAGCGGGCCAAGCTGTCACAAGCGCCACCGGCTCGGCGCGGCCGTGTCATCGTCACCTTTGCCCTGACGCCGGAGGGCGACCTGGCCGCGGTGCACATCGCCGAGGCGAGCGGAGATGTGCTGGTCGACGCGGCGGCCTTGCGATTGTTCCGGCGGGCCACATTTCCCGCGCCGCCGCCCGGCGCGTTGCGCAGTGATCTGACCTACACGGTGCCGATCGAGTTTCGCTGACGTGTTTATCGGGTGGGCCAAGTGCAACCGTTCCTCCCGCGCCGCCGCCGGCAAGCCCGGCAGGGGCCCCGCGAGCCGCGGCTTGGGCTCAGTTGAGCGAGCTCGGCGTGGTGAAAAAGCGCAGCCGCCCTGTCGAGGCACGGACCTCGCGCCAGGCGCTGGCCTCGAACGTCAGCACCGCCAGCGTCGCCGTCGGAAAGCCTTTTGCCAGCGTACCGATCAGTTTGCGATTGCCCGAGCCGATCAGCTCGAGGGCAACGGCGTGCAGGCCCGGATTGTGGCCGAGCAGCTGAACGTGCCGCGCGCTGGCCTTGACGGCGTGCAGGCGCGACAGCAGCAGCACGGGCGGCGCAAGATAAAGCTCGTCGTCGAATTGCGTTTGCGGCGGCGGCCCACCCCATTCGTTCAGGATCAGCACGAACGTTGCCCGTGCGCGCACCGCACTCGAGCACAGGACCAGGTCGGGCTTCAGGTCGTGCTCGGCCATGAAGGCGCCGATCCTGGTCGCGTCCTTGACGCCACGCTTGGCGAGCGGGCGCTCGTGGTCCTCGAGCCGGGGATCGTCCCAGCTCGACTTGCCGTGGCGCATGAGGGAGAGGGTGAGCATGGTGGCCTGGCGGTTCTCCTGGACGCGCGCCATTGCGCCGGGGACAGAACGCGGCGGACCGCGATGTGGAGATGACCCTCACGGATGGTGGCGGTGCGACCCCTCACATCCGGCCCGGCAATCCCGTAAAGCCGGCAATGGCCTGCAACCCCTCGGCCTCGTGCTCGGGGAAGTCGATGTGGATGTGGTTGCCGTCGGGGTCGTAGACGTTGACCTGCACGATACGCGCATCCGGCACGGCGTTCAGCTCGTACTCGACACCGTCGGCCTTGCAGCGCTCGATGCAGGATTTGAGGCCATTGGCGGAGAAGGCGAAGTGTTCGAGCCGCAGCCCTTCCGGCTGGTCCTTGTCGACTTCGACCAGGTGCACGGTCGGCTTGTTGTCGCCGGAGTACATCCAGGCGCCGCCGAACGGGAAATTGGGCCGCCACCCGCTGCGCATGCCCAGCACCTTCTCGTACCAGGCGATCATCTTGGCGAGCTTGGCGGTGCGCACGTTGACGTGCTCGAGCGAACCGATATTCATGGGACATGTCCTTGCGGCGGTTTGATTTTACCTCCTTATCGGGCATTCCGGGCCACTTGTCAGCAGGTTTGGCGGCAGACCTGGCGCGCGCGGCTGTTTGGGCCGGCCCGGCTTACACGATGACGAAATCGGCGAAGGTCAGCACCAGTCCGGGGGTGAGGGTGGCGAACCGGATCTGCGCCGTCGCGCCGGTGCCATCGGCGTCGTAGAACAGCGCGCCCGAGGCGGCTTGGTAGATGATGCGGTCGGAGGTATCCAGTGCGGCCGCGGACCGTTGGAATGCGCCAGAATCGAGTGGGCCGATCGCACCGGCCTGGGTGAAAATCGCGTGCGCCACCCTGATTGTGTCATCGGCAACGGAGTAATCGCGGATGACGTCGACGTTGCTCGTTGCATTCAGCGCGGTACTGAACACAAAAAAGTCGGCCCCGGCTCCACCCCAGAGCTGATCGTTGCCCTGGCCTCCGCCCAGTGTGTCGTTGCCGCCCTGGCCGCTGAGAACGTCGTTGCCGCCGTTGCCGTTGAGGCGATCCGAGCCGCCGCCGCCCCACAGCGTGTTGCCCGCGAAGTTACCGGTGAGGGTGTCGGCATAGGCCCCGCCGAGCAGATTCTCGAATCTGGCGAGCGTATCCGCGCCAGCACCGCCGGTGGCCTGGGCCGTACCAATCGCAAGCGAGAGAGTAACGCCCGCCGCCGCGCCGGCATAGCTCGCCGTGTCGACCCCGCCCCCGCCATCGAGACTGTCATTGCCGCCGCCGCCGAGCAAAATATTGGCCGCGGCATTGCCGATCAGCGTGTCGGCATAGGCACTGCCGATCAGATTCTCGAGCCCGGCGAGGGTGTCCGACCCGGCGCCACCAGTGGCCTGAGCAACGGTGATCGCCAGCGAGACTGTGACGCCCGCGGCGGCATTGGCATAATTGGCGGCGTCGATACCACCTTGACCATTGAGACTGTCGTTGCCGCCGCCGCCGGTCAGCACATTGGCGCCATCGTTGCCGACGAGGATGTCATTGCCCTTGCCGCCCTTGGCATTCTCGATGACGGCGCCGAAGGCGATGGCGACGTTATTGGTCAATGCGCCGATCGAGGAATAATGCCCGGCATTGAGATCGATTTTCACGGCGCCGGTCTGATTGGCCGCGTCGATGGCGTCGATGCCGCCGGCGTCCCAGATGGTGAGGATGATCGAGCCGTGGTCGGCAAGCGTGTAGACGTGACCGGGGCTCGCGCCAAAATAGACCGTGTTGCCGGCTCGCGTGCTCATGTTGGCGCCGTAGAGGCTCTGCAACGCCTGGATGTCGTAGAGCATCGGCGTCACCGGCCAGACGGTGGCCGAGGCCGGATGCGGGTCGTACGACATCACCGTGTACTGATTTGTGTCGAGGCTGGCATTGAGCAACGGCACGTTGTCGAAGGGATGCACCAGACCCAGGGCATGGCCGAGTTCGTGCAGAATGGTCGCCCAGCCTTCGTCGCCCAGCGTCGGGTGCTTGATGATCGCCATGCTGTTGTTGAGCCAGACATCGCCCCACACATCTGGCCAGCCGAGATAACCCGGCAGCTAGGCGAAGCCGAACAGCCCAGTATCCCATGAGGTGAGGGCGCCGAACGTGATGTCGCCGATGCCCGACCCGGCCGGGACCAGGTTGATATTGGCCACCTCGTTGTAGGCGGCGATGGCCTGGAGGATCAGGGTCTGCTGCGACGGGTTGGGAAGCACGCTGGCGCCGGCGGCAATCAAATCGTCGCCGACCCAATAGTAGGCTCCCCCGAGCGCCGGCTCATAATAGCCTGGCACCGTGCTCAGGAACGAGTACGTGATCTGGCTGCTGCCGGTATGCCAGACCGGGTAGCCATCGAGCAGCGTCATGTAGTTGGTCGGATCGAGCGGATTGGTGCTGGGCATCACGATCTTGGCGCAGGCGCAGGCGCAATTCGCCACACCGAGCGATAGATGATTCGCCTGCCATCAGCCAGCGGGCGGCGAGCTAATTGCCGCCCTTACTAATCGGCTCCTGGTAGGTCAGCCCCATGTCCCAGGGGAAATAGATCCAGGTGTCCTGGCTGACTTCAGTGATGTAGGTGTCGATCGTCGGCACACCCTGCGGTTTGGCGTAGACCGTGGCGAAGTGCGCATTCGGCAGCAGTTCGCGCACGACTCGGGCCGTCTTGCCGGTGTCCGTCAGGTCATCGATGACCAGCACGCCCTTGCCGCGACCATCACCGACCGCCTTGATCGATGGCGATACGTCCTTGAGGATGCGTAGCTCGCCCTGATTGGCATAGTCGTGGTAGCTGGCGACGCACACGGTCTCGATCAGCCGGAGTTCCAGTTCGCGCGCGACAATCGCCGCCGGCACCAGCCCGCCGCGTGTGATGCAGACAATGGCCTCGAAGGGGCCCTTGTCGGCAAGGCGCCAGGCCAACGCCCGCGCATCGCGATGGAACTGGTCCCAGGAAACCGGGAACGCTTTTCTCCAGACCGACTCTGTCATCTGACACATGCCCCCTGAACTTGGCCGCCCTGAGCTTGGCCGCCCTGAATTTGGCTGGCCTTATACAGCGCGCGGCGCGTGGGCGCATCTCCGCGGTGGCGCCGCAGGCAAGAATTCCAGCCACAAAGACAGCGGATCAGCGCTCGGCGGCTGCGCCCCGTGGCCAGGCGGTTCGCGACCCCTGCGCCGATCAAGCCGATCGGTTGGCTCAGCCAACGATCGGCTTGCGGCCAAACGGTGGATGGCGGCTCCAGATCAGGCCCGGTGTGGCCGGATGGCCTTTGGCCACCAGGCTGTCGACCAGCGTCTCGTCCTCGGCGGTGAAAGTGTGTTTGAGGGCGCCAAGGTAGGCGTTCCACTGCTCCAGCGTGCGTGGTCCAGCGATGACACTCGACACGGTGCGGTTGTTGAGCACCCACCGCACCGCGAAATCGATCGGTGTCATGCCCCGCTTCTCGCAATGGGCGCGCAGGGCCTCGACCACCTGGTAGACCTGCGGGCTGAGATCGCGCGTCAGCAGGCTCTGGTCGCCGCGCGCGCCACGGCTGCCGGCTGGGGGTTCGCCGCCCTGCCGGTATTTCCCCGAAAGGGCGCCGCGCGCCAGCGGCGAGAACGGCGCGACGCCGATGCCGTAATTGGCGCAGGCCGGCAGGTAGTCGTTTTCGGCCATGCGCATGACGATGTTGTACATCGGCTGGGCGATGACGGGGCGCGGCGTGCCGGTCTGCTCGCACAGCCGGATGATCTCGCCGATCTCCCAGCCATAATGATTGGAGAAGCCCCAGTAGCTCGCCTTGCCGCTGGCGATGATGTCGCGCATCGCCTCGATGCTCTCGATCAGCGGCGTGTCGCGGTCGCGGTGATGCATGTAGTAGATGTCGACATAGTCGGTCCGCAGGCGCTCGAGGCTCATGTCGATGGCTTGCAGCATCCAGCGGCGGGACAGCCCCTGCTTGCGGTGCGGCGGGCCGTCTTGCTGGCCGACCTTGGTGGCGAGCACCCACTGGTCGCGATCCTTGGCGATCAGTTTGCCGAGCATGGTCTCGGCGGCGCCATTGGTATAGGCGTCGGCCGTATCGACGAAATTCACCTTGGCCTCGCGCGCGGAGTCGATCACGCGCTGCGCCGTCGTCTCGTCCATGCCGTCGCCGAAGTCCATCGTGCCGAGGCAGATGCGTGAGACCCTGAGCCCGCTGTTGCCAAGGTAGGCGTAGTCCATGGACAAGTCCTTTCCGGCGCGGATGAAGAGCTGGGCGCCCGTGGCGGCAGCCCGGCTTGGCGCGGAGCATATCGATCGGCCCCTGGCTTGGCCAGCAGCCGCGTCACGTAGGTTGGGTCAAGCAAGCGCGGACGCGGCGCCAAGCGCGCGGGCGTGCGCGGCGATCTCGTCGATCGTCCAATCGGGCACCAGGATGCCGCCGATGATGGCGAGTGTGCCCACCCCCTTCAGCCACTCCGCCCGCACGTCTGTCTTGGCGCGGATGCGATGGATGCGCGCGCCGGTCCGTGCGCAGACCTCGTACACGCTCTCCGCGGCGCCGCCGCCGTCGTCGATCAGCAGCACGACATCGGCTTGCTTGGCCAGTTCGATGGCGGTCTTCTGGCGCGTGTGGGAGTCGGAGCACATCGTCTTGACGACTTTGACAGGGCGCGGCAGGCGCTGCATCCGCGCGATCACCTCGGCGAATGTCACGGTGTTGCCGGTGACCTGGCCGACCAGCGCCAGCGGCCGCTCGGTGGTGGTCGGAATGTCGGCGATGTCGGCCGCCGTCTCGATCACGTGGCACTGCCGACCCTGTTCTTCCGCCAGTTGTTGCGCGGTGCGGCAGTGGTGGTTGTCGCGGTGCCCGACAATGGCAATGTCGAAGCCCTCGCCGGCCATCCGCTCGACCACCCGGTCGAGCTTGGCGATGAAGGGACACATCAAGTCATCGACGAGGTCCACCCCGCGCGCCGCCAGTTCCGCCTTCTTGCGCGGCGGCAGGCCGTGAAAACCGAGCGCCAGCCGGTCGCCGGCGCCGAGCGTGTCGACGTCCTTCGCCACCGCAACGCCGGCCAGATGTGGATACTGGGCCAGCAGCTCGGGCTCCTGGCGCTCGATGCGGGCCAAGGTATCGAACTCTCCCGCCCCATTCTGGTGCGCGACATGCAAGGTCGCAGCCGTCCGCGCGGCCAGCTTGTCGAAGCCGCGGTAGGCGCGCGCGATGCCGATGCAGAAGCCGAAGCGTGCGGTCAGAATTTCCATTCGGCTCGTCCAATCGTGAGCGGCACGGGTCGCCTGCGGCCGAGACACCGCGCGGCGTCCCATGGGCCTGTCAGCGGGCGGTCAGGCGCACGGTGCGGGTGGCTGCCGCAGCCAACAGCATGCTGATGGCGATGCTGCCAAGCAGGATGAGCAGGGGAATCTGCAGTGAGCCGAGGATGATGCTGGTCTGTGCTGCTGGGCCGAACATCAGGGTCGTGGCGTAGTTGCCGAGCACATAGAGGCCGGCGTAGAGGCCCGCCAGCGCCGGCAGCCACCTGCCGAGCTGCACCTGGCCGGCATCGCGCAACAGGTAGGCCGCCACGAAGCCCGCGACAATCCCCGCCACGCCGGTGCCGCCATGCTCGATATTGGCGGGGAAAACCAAGCTCAGCGACAGCGCGCGCGCGATGCCGATGATCGGGAACACGAGCCAATTGCCCGTCTTCATGAAACAGACGAGCGAGATGAGCGCGATCAGCGGCCCGAATACGATCTGGGGCAAGCCAGGGAAGAGGATGCCGAGGCTGCGGAAAACGTCAGCAGGCAGCAGGCCGAAGGCCTTGAGAATGGGATTGATCGTGATCGCGAGCAAGAGCATCGCGACGAGCCAGACCATTTGATCCTTCTTGAACCCGAGCATGGTCCCGATCTCCCTATCGATGATGGCAGGCACGGCACACTGGCCGATCCGGCGGGCCGATGCCAGCTTAGGCCGAGCCCACGCGCGCCGGCAAGACGCCTTTGCATTCCGGCTGGGTCTCCGGGCACCACGGCCTCAGGCGACGCGGAACAAGAAGTGCTCCACGAGCCCCGCCCTTCTCCCTCCCCACCGCCTTCCTGGAAACCGCGCCCGGAACGGCAGTGAGTGCTGCACGCACCCTTGCGGCGCGGTTGTCCGGGAACGCGGAGAGGGAGTTGGTTTTGAGCGATCAAGTACGCGGAGGTTTGTCGGGTGGTTCGCTTTTGAATACAGCAAATACAATAGCGGCAACGGCGGCTCCAACCTGGACGACGGTCGCGGTGACGAAAGTCATGATGATGTGATCCTTCATCAGACGCTGATCTGGCGTGATGACCTTGAACGCGATGAAAGCCGTGTCGATCAAAATGAGAACTCCTGCGAAAAATTATGTGCTTTTTAGAGACATCGAGAACAAGTCCAGCACTTGCGCGGCAACCTGCTCCTTGAGACCAGGGCGCTCCAAATGGATGCCCTCCTCCTTCGCACTGAGACGGATATCCGGCGGATCCAAGGGAGGAGGCCATTGGCCGCCCTCCTTGGTCCCAGTCTTGTCATCTTCCGTTGCCATCAGCTCAAGCCCGAAGCGCGACGCTGGTTTCGCCCTGACCGGGCTTGTCGCCCTTGGCACGCAGTGTGACCGTGGCCATCGGATCCTTCAACTTGCCAGACTTGTCTTTGACTTGCTCCACCGCAAGTTGCGTCAGGGCCAAAGCTTTGCGCAGCACAGAAGCAGTCGTCGCAGCCTTCAGATCCTTCTTGAGCTGCTCCAACAGTTCGATGGTCTCATCGTCGACGACGAATGACAATTGCTTGGACATGCGCTCCTTCTCCCCTTTGCTGAACGGGCAGCCTGCGCCCGTTGTGTGTTCTATAAGCGGTTTCACGTGAACAAACAACAAAAAACTGAGTAAAAACCACTTGTTTTTTTCGCCACAGTCTGTATGAGGTCCCCAGGGGTTGAGTCGGCACTGGGAGGGGTACCTTGGGTGACTTGGTGGTGTTGAGGCCTCGGGACGACGTCCTCCAATTCGAGGGGGCGGCTCTGGCGAAGACGGAGCAGTTACTGAATCAAATGATCAGCGCGCGACGACGCGTCAGTGCCGCACCCACGGATGCGGGCATTTGCTATCGCGCATGATGCGATCGTTCGTCTTCAGGTGGGCTGCTTTATGCGCTCACCCCTACGGCGCCGGATCGGCGAACAGGTCGGACGAGAAATAGCGCTCGGCCGAGGAGGGCGCGAAGGTGACGATGACTTTTCCGGCCATCTCGGGGCGGGCAGCCAGGGACAGCGCCGCGGTGAGATTGGCGCCGGTCGAGATGCCGCCGGGGATGCCCTCGGTCTTGGCCAGCAATTTCGCGGCCTGGAAGGCATCCTCGTTCTGCACCTTGATGACCTCGTCGATCAGCGTGGTGTCGAGGACCGCGGGCACGAAGCCGGCGCCGATGCCCTGGATCTTGTGCGGTCCCTTCTGGCCACCCGACAATACCGGGCTGCCGGTCGGCTCCACCGCGATCATCCTCAAGCCCGGAATGCGCGGCTTGAGCACCCGGCCGCAGCCGGTCAACGTGCCGCCGGTGCCGACGCCAACGACGATGGCGTCGACCTTGCCACCGGTGTCGCGCCAGATTTCCTCAGCTGTCGTCTTTTCGTGCACCAGCGGGTTGGCCGGGTTGTCGAACTGCGCCGGGATGACGGCGTTGGGGATCGATTTGGCGATTTCCTCGGCGCGCGCGATGGCGCCGCCCATGCCGGCCGGGCCGGGCGTCAACTCGAGCTCGGCGCCCAGGTGCACCAGGATCTTGCGCCGCTCCAGCGTCATCGTCTCCGGCATGGTCAGGATCAGCCGGTAGCCGCGCGCGGCGGCGACGAAGGCCAGCGCAATGCCGGTGTTGCCCGAGGTCGGCTCGACCAGCACGGATTTACCGGGCGTGATGCGTCCCGCCGCTTCCATGGCGTCGATCATCGACACGCCGATGCGGTCCTTGACGCTCGACAGCGGGTTGAAGAACTCGAGCTTCATCAGGATTTCGGCCTTGACGCCGGCCGCCAGCGTGATCTTCGACAGGCGGACGAGCGGCGTATGCCCGATGGTCTCGGCGATGTTGTCATAGACCCGGCCACGCCCCCAGCTTTGGGTCGTCGCCAGCGTCCTGATCTCGGGGGTGTCAGACTTTGGGGTATCAGGCATAGGGTGTCCTGCCGTTCCTGGGTTGGGGCCGCGCACACTGCGGTTGTTAGCGCGCCTGTAGCAGCATCACCATGATGTCTCAAACTGGCAACCGCGCAAACCCCTTGTCGAGGAAGACGTGATCAGCGGCGGTCGCGACCCTGCGTTGGCGCGCGCCGGGCAACCCCTTTGCTTCCAGCGGCGCGCGAGGCAACTTTCATGCTTTTCTTCACCGGTTCGCGGGCGGCGGTTTGGCGACCTTGCTGGCGATTTTCCGCGCTGGCGACGCCTTGGCCCTGGTTTTGCCGGTGCCGGTCGACCCGAAGCCGCCGGCGCCGCGCTCGGTCTCGCGCAGTGTTACAACGATCTCCAGGCGCGCCCGCGTCACCGGCGCCACCACCATTTGCGCGATGCGGTCGCCGCGATTGATGGTGACCGGGGCTTCACCGAGATTGATCAGCAGCACCTGCACCTCGCCGCGATAGTCGCTGTCGATCGTACCAGGGCTGTTGAGCACGGTCAGGCCATGGCGCATGGCGAGACCCGAGCGCGGCCGCACCTGCGCTTCGGTGCCCGCCGGCAGTTCAAAGACGAGACCGGTCGGCACCAGCGCGCGTGCCATGGGGGCGAGCGTCACGGGCGCGTCGGCCGGCACGGCCGCCATCAGGTCGAGGCCGCTAGCGCCCTCGGTCTGGTAGGCCGGTAGCGGCAGGCCCACCGCATGCGGCAGCTGGCGCGCGGGGACGGCGACGGCGCTCCTCGCGGCACTAGGCTTCTTCATGCTCCCCTCTGGTGCAGTTCCATGATATTCTTACAAATTGTTACCGCGGCGCCGCGTATCGACATCAGTCTGCCACAGGCGGATGATGTGATCTGTCGCACTCCCGGCGCGCGGGTCATGTCTGGTCTCGATTTCGAAAGGGAGCAACCCCCATGCGGATTCCAGTGCGTTCGGTGGCTGTCGCAGTCCTGCTGCTGGCCAGCGTGAGTTCGGCATCGACGGCGAGCCTCGCCGCACCCGTGACAGCCCTAACGGCGGCGAAGAGTGCTGTTGCGAGCAGCGTCGAGCCGGTTCAATTCCGCCATCGTGGCCATCGCGGCGGGGGCATCGGCGCCGGCATTGTCGGCGGCGTCATCGTTGGATCCCTGCTGGCGCAGCGCTACTACGACGACCCCTACTATTACGGGCGCAGCTATTACTACGCCGCGCCGCCGCGGGTCTACATCGAGCGGGAGGAGGACGATGCGGTTGCCTATTGCATGCGCCGCTTCCGCTCCTACAATCCACGCACCGGCACCTACCTGGGCTACGACGGCAACCGGCATCCGTGCCCGTGAGGGGGCGGGCGTATTCCGCCGCCGCTATATCCAGGCGGTGCAATACGCCCTGTCGGGCTATTGCACCCTACGGAATCGCGCCGATCAGCCGCCACCACAGCGCGTTGAGTGGAATGATCGTCAGCCACGAGATGACCGCGCTCCACAACGTGAACTTGGCCGCCGTGTTCTGGCTGACCTTACCGATGGCGAGGCCAACCACCATCGGTGCCGCGACGTAAGGCAGGAACAGCGCCGTGGCGCCCGCCGTCAGCGCCACCATGCCGGTCTCGATTGGCAATCCCGTCGCCTGCGAGATGCCGCCGACCGCCGCCATCATGGTTGGCACCGTGCCGCCCATGGTGGCGACCAGCGTCACCAGCGAGAACAGGTAGGCGATGGCGAAATAGCCGTAGGTGGCGCTTTTGCCCTCGACGGCGGCGAGCTTGCCGAGGGCCGCCGACAGCAGCGCGCTGGCGCCGGTTTCCGAGAACATGGCGCTCAGCGCCAGCACGCCGGAGATCCAGACGACGATCAGCAGGCGTTGCTTTTCGAGCAGCTCCGAAGTCGGCAGCACGCCGATGCGCGGCAGGTAAAGCACGATGCCGGCGGCTAGCGCGATCCAGCCGGGCCTGACGCCATGGATGACATCGGTCGCCCACAGCAGGATGGCCATGGCGAGCACGGCCGCGACCCGCATCGCCTGGGCGCTGAGCACGCCGCTCGATGTCGCCACCGCCGGCAGGGCGTTGGGCGGGGGCGCCGGGTAGAGGCGCGGGATCAGGACCCAGACCAGGAACCCCTTGGCGAGCCCGAGCACCGGCCCGCACAGCACGAGCCAGCGCACGTAGCTGACGTGGACGCCGTACATCGCCTCGCCGGTGCCGACGATCATGATGGAGAGCAGATTGGCCGGCAGCACCGCCAGCGCCGTGGTGAAATTACCCAGCACGGCCGTGATGATCAGGCCGGTATAGCCCTGTGAGCCTTCCGCATAGCCGGCTTCCCGGGCGATCGCCATGACGATGGGAACGGTGATGGCGACGCGGCCCATGTTGGAGGGCACCAGGAAGCTCAGCGCCGAGGTGCCGATCAGGATGCCGAGGATCAGGCTGGGGTAGGAGCCCTGGAAGCCGCCGAGAAACTTGCGCGCCACCCAGCGGCCAAAACCCGTGCGTTCGGTGGCGGTGGCGATCAGCAGGCCGCCCAGCACCAGCCAGGCGGCATTCGAGGCAAAACCTGTCATGACGGTGTTGATGGTGCCCGCGCCCGTGATCAACGCCAGCGCCATGAAAATCACCGAGGCCAGCGGCTGCGGGATGACCTGGGTAGCCCACAGGATGACGGTGAAGCTGCCGAGGCCCAGGGCCAGCAGCGCCTTGGGCGGGGCGCCGGCAGGTGCGGGATAAAACGCGATCAGCAGACCAACCACGGCGGCTGCAGCGAAGGTCAGCCCGGCGCGCAACGTCAGTTGGGCGACATGCAGCGCCAGACTGGCGGCTGTCGCGCGCAACGTCGTCTCGATGTGCTGGCGGGTCATTCTGCTCTGCTTTCCTGCGCACGCCAGCAACTGGTGCGGCGCGCCGCGCTCACCGTCAAGGACAAGCCGCGATTGGCTGGCATGCAGGGTGTCGAGGGGGCCAGTGGCGTGCCTCAACCCGTTTGGGTTCCGGCACTGTTTCGAGCCACCTGCCGCGCCAGGTCCTCCGCCGTATCGATGTCGAGGAACGGGGCTGGCTCGGCTGGGACTGCAACGGCTTCGGCCATGTGCGCCTGCAGCACGGCCTTGGCGCCCATTTCGCCGCTCAATTCCGCAAGCGCGCCGAACAAGCGCGCCGGCCACAGCACGGGGTTGCGCTGGCTGCCATCGGGCAGGCTCGGATAAACGATCAACTGGCAGTCCCCGGCCGTAAACGCATCGATCAGCCGCCCGATCAATTCCAGGTTGAGCCGCGGCATGTCGCTGGGGCAGACCAGCGCGCCGCGTGCGGATGGCGATGTGGCGCGGATGCCGGCCGCCACCGAGCCGCCCATGCCGGCGAGATGGTCGTGGTTATGGACCAAGCGCACGGCGAGCCCGGCCAACGCCGCGCCGACACGATCGGCATCGGGGCCGGTGACGACGATCACCTCGCCGAGCCCGGCCGCGCACAACGCCTCCGCGCCGTGGCGGATCAGCGGCTTGCCGTCGAGGATGGCCAGCAGCTTGTTGTCCGCCCCGAACCGGCGCGAGGAGCCGGCGGCGAGCAGGATGGCGGTCACGAAGGTGTCTGACCTCTGGTCAGACACCTTGGGCACCGGCGTCGCAGCGGTGTCTGACAGGATGTCAGACACCTTTGCCGCCCTTCTTGGTGCCGCGCAGTGAGCGGATGATGTCGGCCATGATCGAGACCGCGATCTCGGCTGGCGTCTGCGCGCCGATGTCGATGCCGATCGGCGCCTTGATCTTGGCGACGTCGGCATCGGTGAAGCCTGCCTCCTTGAGGCGCTCGGTGCGCTTGGCGTGGTTGCGCGTCGAGCCGAGCGCGCCGATGTAGAGGCACTCCGCCTTCAGCGCCACCTTCAGCGCCTCGTCGTCGATATGGCCGACGTGCGCCACCGTCACCACAGCCGTGTACGGATCAAGACCGATCGCCGGCAGCGCATCCTGCGGCCACTCGGTGATCATGCGTACGCCGGCGAAGCGGCTGTCTGCGGCATAGGCGGTGCGCGGATCGACCAGGATCAGCTCGTAGCCGGCGAGCTTGACCTGCTCGCACAGCAGCTGCGCCAAGTGCGTGGCGCCGACGATGACGACACGCGCCGGCGGCACTAGGGCCTGCAGAAAGACATCGCCCTCGGGCGCGGCGAGAAGCTTGCTTTCGCCTGAGCGGAACCGGTCGGCCACTTCGGGCGGCACACCGTCCGCGCGCTCGAACACCTGGCGCTGGCCATCTTTCAGTTCGGTGCGGATGACGAGCCCCCGCCGCGTCTCGCGTGCGCCGATCGCCCGGTCGATGACCGCGGCGCCGCTCTTGTCGAAGCGCTCGACCAGTACCTTGATCTGCCCGCCGCACGGCAAACCGGCGCGCCAGGCCGTCTCGTCGGCGATGCCGAACGACAGGGTTTTCAACTTTCCGCTGCCGAGCACGTCCTCGGCCTCGACGATGATGTCGTTCTCGATGCAGCCGCCCGACACCGAGCCCTGAAAGCGGCCGTCCTTGGCGATGGCCATTTGCCCGCCGATCGGCACCGGCGCCGAGCCCCAGGTTTCGATGACGGTGGCCAGCGCCACCTCGCCGTCCGTCCCGAGCCAGGCCTTGGCCGCCTTCAGCACATCGAGCTCGACGTGGGGGAGCTCGACATGCGGCTTCTGCTCAGCCTTCGGCGTGACTGCTGCTTCGCTCATGGACGTGTCTCCTGGTGGGTCAAGCTCTCGACGTGGGGAGCCGGCGTCATGGCCTTAATTGTAGCAAGCCCTGGAGCGCAGCACAAAGCGTGGGGCGACTTGGCAAATGTCAGCCACGAAGGGGGCACGCTGCAAGTCGGCCATTTCACGCAGTGCTTCGGCGGCGCCAGTAGCCGGGTCGCCGTTTGAAATTCGCGACGGCGATGACGACGATCTCGTTGACTTCGAGGCGATAGATCAGGGCGTAAGGGAAATCACTCAGAAGCTTTCTGCGAATCGGTGCTTCGAGTGGAGGATGCGCGGCTGGGAACTCCAGGATCGACCTCAGACCTGCGCGAACATCGTCCAAGAAACGATCGCCTAAACCGTCGCGCTTGCGCTCATACCATCGTGCGGCCCGCAGCATCTCCTGCCGGGCTAGCGGCATCATTCTCAGTCTCATGTCCCGCTGCGGCGCTTGAGCTGCTCTCGCGCGTCATCGACGGCTTCGAGAGCGTCGATTGTCGAAGCGCCGCTGGCGATATGTTCATCCCAGCGTCGGCGCGCTTCTTCCCCCCATGCCTTCTCGATTGTCGGGTTGGGCTCCAGGGTTTCGAACAATAGCTCCGCAAGCTCCTCTCGCTCGGGCGCCGTCAGGATGCGAGCCTGGTCGAACAGTGCTTTGACATGATCGTTCATGAGTATCTTTTAGCATGGATTGGACTTGCGGCGCACCAAGTCGGTTGCGCCCCGCAGACGATACGCCACCGCCCGAATCATCTGATTCGGAGCGCCGTTACAACTTTTGCCACAGATTCGGCGCGAACGGGCGGTTGAAAGACCTTGAAAAGTCCTCGAAACGGCCTGGCGAATCGTGCATATTCAACCTATGCGCGAATATAGCCGAAAATACTCGTTTCGTCAACCTGTGGCTGTGGCGCTGGTGGGCGGACTCTTTCTCTCCCTGATGTTCCAGCCGGTTGTCGCCGCTAGCGGGGCGCTGACGGGTCCGGTGCGCGTCATCGACGGCGATACCATCGAGATCGCGGGGGAACGGCTGCGCCTGGAGGGCATCGACGCGCCGGAATCCAGCCAGACCTGCGGCCGCAAGTGGGTCGGGAGCTGGGACTGCGGGCAGGCCGCGACGCGGGCGCTGGTGGCGATGACCCAGGGCCAGGACGTCACCTGCGCGCCGCGCGGCCGCGACAAGTACCACCGCATCCTCGGCGTCTGCTTCGCCGGCGGCCTCGATCTCAACGCCGAGATGGTGCGCCGCGGCATGGCCTGGGCCTTCCTCAAATACTCGCGCAGCTATGAGGAAGCGGAGGCCGAGGCCCGCGCGCGGCGGCTCGGCATCTGGGAGGGCGAGGCCGAGCCGGCGTGGGTCTACCGCGAACGGCGCTGGAAACGCGCCGAGCAGGAAGCGCCGCAAGGCTGCGCCATCAAGGGCAACGTTTCGCGCGGCGGCCACATCTATCACGCGCCGTGGAGCCCCTGGTACGGCAAGGTCAAGGTCGACGAGGCGCGCGGCGAACGCTGGTTCTGCAGCGAGGACGAAGCGATCGCAGCGGGCTGGCGCGCGGCGGGGGCGACGATTCCGTAGGGTGCAATAGCCCAATGGGGCGTATTGCACCGCAGTGGCGCGACCTCGGGCGTGGCGGTGCAATACGCTGCGCTATTGCACCCTACGGCACCGTCTGCACTCGGCCCATCACGTATCCTTCCCCAGTTTCAGCATCCGGGATGGAGTGGTCGCTGATCTGATCCCGGAGCTGGTCACGCTCAGACTGCTCCGCCGCTTACCCACCCACCGGCTCCAGCCCCGACGCCCGCAGGATCGGCCGGGCATCGGCGGACGCGAGGAAAGTGACCAGCTGGCGCGCGGCGTCAGTTTTGTCGGAGCTGGTGAATACGCCCGCGGTCAACACGGCGGGATCTTGCAGCTCCAGCGGCAGCGGGCCGACGATGTCGACGCCGGCCACCGCCTTCAGCTCGCTCAATTGCTGCACGGCCAGTTCGACCTCGCCGTTCGCCACGCGCTCGGCCGTGAAGCCGCCAGGTATGATCGTCGCCTTGGCGTTGACCTCGTCGGCAATACCCAGCCGCTGGATCAGGCCCGAAAAGAAGATGCCGCTGGCGCCGATGCGTGAGTAGGCGATGGAGCGGGCGGCGAGCAGTGTCGCGGTCAACGCCTCGACCGTGCCGATGTCGGGCTTCGCCGCGCCGGCTTGCACGGCCAGGCCGACATAGGACTTGGCGATATCCGTGCAGCCCGTCAGTATCCCGCGCGCCACCAGCTCGTGCGCGGACTGCTGGATGATGATGGCGACATCGGCCGTCTCGCCGGCGTCGATGCGCACCATCAGCCCATTGGTCGGCCCGAACAGGTCGGTGATGCCGCGCCCCGATATGAGCTTGAAGCGGCGCGTCAGTTCAGGCCAGGCCACCTGCGTCGCCAGCGTCGAGAAGACGTGCAGCGGGGGATGCGGGTCGGTGGATTTTGCAACAGTCATTGGCATTGGCCCTTTTACCGCCGTTTCTCGCACAATTGCGGTTTCAGAGCCATGCGATGGGCAAAAAAAAGAGGCCCTGACAGGGTCAGGGCCTCCAGGTGGGAGCACACATAGGGAGACGGGTGCTCGAATGTTGGGGGACTGCCAAGGTCGGGGTCAGACCCGTCCCGCCGGAGGCGGGCAAGAAGAGGGCGGTCTGACCCCTGGCACCCTCAGTAGTTGTACGCGCGCTCGCCGTGCTCGGTGATATCGAGGCCCTCGCGCTCCTTCTCCTCGGCCGTCCGCAAGCCGATGATGACATCGACCAGCTTGAAGAGAATGGCGGAGATCACGCCGGACCAGACCACGGTCAAGAGCACGGCCTTGGCCTGGATGATCAGCTGCGGGCCCATCGTGTAAGTGGCAACCACCGCCTCGCCCGGCTTGGTCGTGTAGTCGAGGATGCCGGTGCCGCCGAGATCCGGGCTCGCCAGGATGGCGGTGCCGATGGCGCCGATGATGCCGCCGACCGCGTGCACGCCGAACACGTCGAGGCTGTCGTCATAGCCCAGCGCATTCTTGATCGAGGTCGAGGCGATGAAGCAGATGACGCCGGCGACGAGGCCGAGCACGATCGCACCCATCGGGCCGGCATAGCCCGAGGCTGGCGTGACCGCGACCAGTCCTGCCACCACACCGGTGAGCAGGCCCAGCAGCGAGGCCTTGCCCTTGACCATCCACTCCGCGAACATCCAGGCGAGACCAGCGCCTGCCGTGGCGACGAAGGTGTTGATCATGGCCAGCGCCGCGGTGCCGTTGGCTTCCAGGTTGGAGCCGGCATTGAAGCCGAACCAGCCGACCCACAGCAGGGCTGCGCCGATCATGGTCATCGTCAGCGAGTGTGGCGGCATGGCTTCGCGGCCATAACCGACGCGCTTGCCGAGCACCAGGGCGCCCATCAGGCCGGCGATGCCGGCATTGATGTGCACGACAGTGCCGCCGGCGAAGTCGATGGCGCCCCATTGGAACGCCATGCCGGCGTCGGCCTGCACCAGCTCGAGGGCGGCTTCGGCCTTCTTCTTGGCGTCGCCCGAGGCGGCGGCAACGGCCTTGGCGGCATCGGACAGGGCATCGGGGCCGGCCCAGTACCAGACCATGTGAGCAATGGGGAAGTAGACGAACGTCACCCAAAGCACCGTGAACAGCAGCAGGGCCGGGAAACGCATGCGTTCGGCAAAAGCGCCGACAATCAGCGCCGGCGTGATGCAGGCGAACGTCATCTGGAAGGTGATGTAGAGGTACTCGGGAATGACGACGCCGTTGGAGAATGTCGCGGCCACCGACTCCGGATTGACGCCCCTGAGGAACGCCTTGGAGAACCCGCCGACGAAGTCGTTGATCCCACCGCCGTTGGTGAACGCCAGGCTATAGCCGTACACGACCCAGATGATGCAGACGACGCAGGTGATGGCGAAAACCTGCATCAGGACCGACAGCATATTCTTGGTGCGCACCAGGCCACCATAGAACAGCGCCAGGCCTGGGATGATCATCATCAACACCAGCGCGGTGGCGGTGAACATGAAGGCGCTATCGCCCTTGTTGGGCACGGGCGCCGCGGCGAAAGCCGGTGCGGCGGCCATCGCCAGCGCACTGGCCGCCGCCAGGGCTAAGCACCAACGAATTGTCGTGTTCGACTGCATTAGAGTAACTCCCCTTGATATAGGTATGACGTCGGTTATGGCTCTGAGCGCCGGCTCACAGTGCGTTGTCGTCGACCTCACCGGTGCGGATGCGCACGGTGTGCTCGATGGCCGAGACAAAGATCTTGCCGTCGCCGATCTGGCCGGTTTTGGCGGCCTTGCTGATGGCTTCGATGACCTTCTCGGTCAGGTTGGACGCGACGGCGACTTCGATCTTGATCTTGGGCAGGAAGCTGACGGCGTATTCGGCGCCGCGATAGATCTCGGTGTGCCCCTTCTGGCGGCCGTAACCCTTGACCTCGGTGACGGTCATGCCCTGGCAGCCGAGGTCGGTCAGTGCGCTGCGAACTTCCTCCAATTTGAATGGTTTGATGACGGCGGTGATGAGTTTCATTGTGACACCCCTATCAGGCCTGGTTTCCAATTCGAATGACGCTCGAAGACAGAACCCGCGACGTCACGGATCGAGCGTCGGCGCGCGGGTTGAGCCGCGGCTTGGTAAACGCATGATCAAGAGTTGTGCCAAGTCGGGCACCGGCAAATTTGGCGTTGTAAACGCTGAATAAAATCCGGCATTCCGCGGGTGGCATGTATCCCGGCGCCCCTGCGCTGACTTAATATTAGGCAAATTTATGGATTTGCCTATTAACTGACCACGAATTGTGTCGCGCGGGTGCGCATCAATCCTTCCTGTGCCACGGAAGCGACCAGAATGCCGTCGCGGGTATAGATGCTGCCCCGGCAAAACCCGCGTCCGCTGTGAGCGCTCGGGCTGTCCTGCGCATAGAGCAGCCAGTCGTCGGCGCGGAACGGCCGATGGAACCACAGCGCATGATCCAGGCTCGCCAGCTGGATGTCGCTGTCGAACAGCAGCTTGCCGTGGGCGATCAAGGCCGTATCGAGCAGCGTGAAATCCGAGGCGTAGGCCAACACGCACTGATGCAGCGACAGCTCGTCGGGCAGCACCCCTGTCGCCCGCATCCAGACGTGCTGGGTGGGCGGCGTCCGCCGCTCGCGCGTCAGATACCGCGAGATGTCGACCGGGCGCACCTCGATCGGCCGCTCGCGCTGCCAATAGCTGCGCATGTTGTCCGGCAGGTGGGCGACCAGCTTGGCCAGCAGCTCCTTCTCACTCGGCAGGCTCTCGGGCGGCGGCACGTCGGGCATCTCGCCCTGGTGGGCGAACCCTTCCTCGGACTTGTGGAACGAGACGCTCATGATGAAGATCGGGCGGCCGTGCTGGATGGCCTTGACGGTGCGCGTGGTAAAGCTGCCACCGTCGCGGATGCGCTCCACGTCATAGACGATCGGATGCGCCGGATCGCCGCCGAGGATGAAATAGCCATGCAGGGAATGCACGCGGCGGTCGGCATCGACGGTCCGCACGGCGGCGACCAGGGCCTGGCCCAGCACCTGGCCGCCATAGACCCTTTGCCAGCCCTGTTTCGGCCCGCGACCGCGGAACAGGTTGTGCTCCAGCGTCTCCAGGTCCAGTAATGACAGGAGCTGGCCGGTGGCGGTGGCCTGGCTGTTTTTCGGCATGGTGGCTTGTTTCTGGTTCCGGGTCGTCGTCGGCCGGATAGGGATCGAGGCGCTGCACTTTGTCCATCCGCCGTACACCGGCGATAGGCCGTCCCGCAAGGTCCATGACACGAGCGCCAACGCCCCGACAGTTCGACATCCTCATTGCCGGCGCCGGCTTTGCCGGACTGGCCGCCGCGCGGGCCATGTCGCAGGCGCTGGGGCCTGAGGCGCGCATCGCGGTGATCGACCGCACCGTTGCCGGCGGCGGCGCGGATGGGCCGGCCGATCCGCGTGCCTCCGCCATCTCGGCGTCCTCGCGGCGCATGCTCGAGGCGCTGGGCGTGTGGCCGCTGATCGGCGATGCGTGCCAGCAAGTCTCAGCCGTCGAGATCACCGATTCGAGCCTTGGCGCCGGCATTCGGCCCGTGCTGCTGACCTACGATGCGAGTCTGGGTGAGGGCGGCGAGCCGGCCATGCACATCGTGCCGAACCAGCGCCTCACCGCGGCGCTGCAGCAGATCACCGCCGCCGACCCCGCGATCGTGCGCCTGGCGGCTCAGGTGGCAGACTTCGAGGCCCAGGACGCGCGGGTCGCCGTGACCCTGGCTGACGGCGAGCGGCTGACGGCCTCGCTACTGATTGCCGCCGACGGCCGCGGCTCGCGCATCCGCGCGGCCGCCGGCATCGGCGTGGTCGGCTGGCGCTACCCGCAGACCGGCATTGTCACCACCGTCGCGCACGAGCGCCCACATGAGGGCCGGGCCGTGCAGCACTTCCTGCCGGCTGGGCCGTTCGCGATCCTGCCGCTCACCGGCAACCGCTGCTGCATCACGTGGACGGAGGATGCGGTCCGCGCCAGCGTCATCCTGGAACTCGACGACGCCCAGTTCTTGGCCGAGGTCGAGCAGCGCTTTGGTGGCCGGCTCGGCACGCTGGCCTTGGCCGGGCCGCGCCGGTCCTGGCCGCTCGATGCGCATCTGGCGCGGTCCTATGTGGCGCCGCGGCTGGCGCTGGTCGGCGATGCCGCGCACGCCGTGCACCCGATCGCCGGTCAGGGCCTCAACCTGGGCCTGCGCGATGTTGCGGCGCTGACCGAGGTGGTGGCGGAGGGCGCCCGCCTCGGCCTCGATTTCGCCGACCCGATCGTGCTGCAGCGCTATGAGCGTTGGCGCCGCTTCGACTGCGCGGTTTCGGCCGCCGCCTTCGACAGCCTCAATCGCATCTTCTCCAACGACCAGACCTTGTTGCGCTCGGCGCGCGAGTTAGGCCTCGGCCTCGTCGATCGCATCCCGACGTTGCAGCGCTGGCTGGTCGCCGAAGCCGCCGGCGTGACGGGCGACGTGCCACGGCTGCTGCGCGGAGAGCCGGTGTAGCTGCCGGCACTCAGAGGCCGCCGGCCAACCCGGCGCTGTCGTGCAGGTGGGTCAGCGGCGCTTGCGCATTGGACGACGCAATGGGATTGTACGGCCCGACCGTGGCCCTAGTACCCGGAATCACAAATGGCTAACACACCCACCGCCGTCATCCCGGCGAAGGCCGGGACCGACGACAGGCTGCAGCGAACGGTGCGTGAGAGATGGGGCGATGCGCAAGCTGCACGCACCGTTCTTCGTCGAGTGGGCCGTATGTGCTGCCAGCAAACGTGGGTGCCGGCCTCCGCCGGCATGACGGCGTTGATGGATTTCCTGACTCACTCTCTTCTGACGGCGGGTACT
>CAZCGE010000069.1:0-27067 GCA_964498125.1 uncultured Devosia sp.
GTGAGTGAGGCGGCAGCCATGAACATGACGGCCAGTGCAATCTTCAGAACGCGCATCGTTTCTCTCCTTTGATACCTCGGGAGGGCGAAACGGCGGCTTAGCAGATCGTGTCTCCGCCCTTCCCCCCATGTTTGCTTTAACCAAAACGAAAAGCTGGCGCAATCATTGTTGAACTCGCCTGTGGGCGCCACGCCTGAAAGTTTGGCTGTTTGCGGCTTGCGCGATGGCGTTTCCTGACCTCCTGTGCCCCGTGCGCCACAGTCTTGGGCTCGATAGTCACAACATCCGAATGTTGCCAGCCTAAGCCTCGATCATGCGCTCGATCGTCCAGTAGGCGCCGATCAGGGCAATCGCCGCCGACACCGGCCAGACCACGCGATGGCGATACCATGTCCGGCCGCTGAACCAGGCGCCGACCAGCACCCAGGCCAAGGCGATAACGGCGAGCTGGCCACCCTCGACGCCAATGTTGAAGGCCGCAAGACCCAGCGCATAGTCGGCGCGCGGCAGGCCCACCTCCTGCAGAACGCCAGCGAAACCCAAGCCGTGCAGCAGGCCGAAGCCGAACACGATCAGCGGCCGCCACGGCGTCAGGTTGGGCGTCAGCAGGTTCTCGACGGCGACGTAGACGATCGACACCGCGATCAAAGGCTCGACCAGGGAAGGCGACAGGGTGACGATGCCATAAAGACCCAGCGCCAGTGTGATCGAGTGGGCCACCGTGAAGGCCGTCACCTGCACCAACAGTGGCCGCAACCGTGCGCTCAGGAAAAACAGCCCGAGCACGAACAGGATGTGATCGAGCCCCTTGGGCAGAATGTGGGTGAAGCCGATCGCCGCATATTCCGCAAACAGCAGGAGCGCAACCTTGGCCGTGGCGCCGCCCACCGGCACGGGCTCGCTGGTCTCTCCG
Organism: uncultured Devosia sp.; assembly: GCA_964498125.1. Classification (GTDB taxonomy): domain Bacteria; phylum Pseudomonadota; class Alphaproteobacteria; order Rhizobiales; family Hyphomicrobiaceae; genus CAMDBL01. Next base: position 914 of record CAZCGE010000069.1, read on the forward strand.
TCCCTGAGCCAGCCAACCGCCACCACTTCGCCCGAGGCGCTCCGCGTCCGCAGCACGCTCGATCCATTGCGGCTCGGATACGTCCACTGGAAGGTGCTGGCCCCAGCTGGCGGCGTCCCCGCCAGTCGCAGCGTGGCGATGCGGGCAAGGCTCGCTTCGTGGACATCGGGCACCGCGACCGATGCCAGATCGAGGCGCACGCGCGTGCCGTCGAAGGCGGCGCTGAGACCATCCAGCCAGGTTGGCGCGAACGCCCTGAAGCGCTCGGCCAGCGCATCGGGTGGCAGGGCGCGCAGACTGTTGTAGGTTGCCGCCTCCGGCGCATCATTGGTGTCCTTGTGCCGCGGGCCAATGCCGGCCATCAGCGCTTCGAGGTTCGCAGTGATGCTGATCTCGACCCGATCCTGGGCCGGGAATGCGACCGTGACGATGGCAGGCCGAATCTCATGCGCGCTCGCGCTTCCACAGGCGGCTTGGACGGTGAGCAGCGCGGCCGCGACAGCCATCCAATTGTGGGAAAACCGCATGCTCAATATCCCCGTAGCTGGCGGCGTCGATCGACGGTAGGCTGCCGGCAATCTATGCCACGAGGACGCAAGAGGCCAATACGGATGCATGATCCAGCGCGCCGTCGAGCAGCGCCACAGCCGCGGCTTGTTGCCGCCTTGATGGTCGCGGGCGCCCTGCTGACCGGCAGCGCCCAATTTGCGGGACGTGCCGAGGCGCATGAATTCTGGCTCGATGTCATCGATTACAAACCCAAGGTATCGCAGTCCGTGCCGATCGTGTTTCGCAATGGCGAGCGATTCCTCGGTGACAGCTATCCGTATCTGCGCAAGAGCGCCCGCCGTTTCACCGTGATCGACAGCCGCGGCGAGCACCGCATCAAGGCGATCGAGGGCGATGATCCCGCCGCCGAATTCACGTTTGCCGTGCCTGGGCTGGCCATCGTCGTCTACCAGGGCGCACCGGAAGACGTGGTGTTCGACACGTTCGCCAAGTTCGAGGCCAGTGCACGCAACGAAGGGCTCGATCACATCCTTGAGGCCCATCGCCAGGCGGACAAGCCAGCGGTGAAAATCAAAGAGATTTATGCCCGCTGCACCAAGGCCCTGATCAAGGTTGGCCATGGGCAGGGCAGTGACAAGGCGGTCGGCCTGCCGCTGGAGATCGTCGCCGAACGCAACCCTTATGAGCTGGCGCCGGGCGAGGGTCTGCCGGTGCGTGTGCTGCTTGCCGGTCGTCCGCTGGCCGGCGCAACCCTGAAGGTGTTCAACCGCGCCGACCCGCTTTCGCCCCGCAGCCTCAAGACGGACGCGGACGGCCGGGCCATCGCCGAGCTGCCGCTGGCTGGCGAATATCTGCTCAATGCCGTGTACATGAGCGAGCCGGCCAAGGGCGAGAAAGCCCACTGGTCGAGCCTGTGGGCGTCGCTGACGTTTGTGAGGCAGTGAGGTCGATTCTGTGCGTCGGGGCCATGGAAACGTCTATGGTGACCTGACCGTGGACAGCCACTTCTCGGGCCTGCATCGGCGTGGCATAATTCATTCATGAGCCTTGCAGCAATCCAGGATACGAGCGTCGAAGCCGTCACGGCTGCGATCCGCAACCATGCCCATGCGATCCGGGGCCGCGGCGTCACAGCGCTGTTTCTATACGGCTCCCGTGCCCGGCGGGACAACCGGCCAGACAGCGACCTCGACATCTATGTCGAGTACGACCGCGACAGCACCTTCTCGCTCGTCGCGCTCGCCGGCATCAAGGACCTGATCGAGGCGGTGACGGGCCTCGCCGTGCACGTCACAACCGCCAACAGCATCCCCGAGGCGAGCCGGACTCGAATCACCCGCGAAGCCGTGCAGGTCCTTTGATGACCCCTCGACCGCCAGAGGCCTGCAGTCAGATCCTGTCGGCAATCGAGGAGATCGAAAGCTATACTGGCGACCTGGGCGAGGCGCTCATCTTGCAGGACAAAATGCGCATGCCCGCCATCGAGCGCTGTCTGCAAGTCATCACCGAGGCTGTCCGATTTCTCCCCAATGCCGATTGCGCCCGGTATCCCCACATCGAATGGAGCGCGATCGAGGGCATGGGCAACGTCCTGCGGCACGAATATTTTCAAGTGAATTCGGACGTTGTGCTGCGCGTGGTTCGTTTCGAGCTCCAACCGCTCAAGGTCGCGGTCAGCGAAATGAGCACCATCGCGCTGCGAGACGCTGAAGACCCAGATACGGATCAGTAACCGGATACGATGCTTCGGCAACCGCCGAAAATCCGCCTGAACACAAGAAATCAAGGCCAGTTGGGGAGACGTGCGACCATGGCAGCAAAAAAAGCAGCAAGCGCCACGGCGTTCCACGTCGAAGAAGCCACCATCGCCGACCTGCATGCCGCCATCAGGGGTGGCCGCACCAGCTGTGTCGATGTGATCGGCCAATACATCGCCCGCGCGCGCGCTTACAACGGCCCGTCGAGCATGCTGATGACCAGGGACGGCAAGCCGGTCGCCGCCGTGCCGGGCACCGTCCGGGCCGGCGCACCACTGCAATTCCCCACTGACACCGTGCCAGCGTCCCAGCTGCTACCCGCTCTCGACCAATATCAGGGTCCACCGCTCGAGTTCGGCCGCATGGAGGCCACCGCCTCCGATCCGAGCGTGCATCAGCAGTTCGGCATGATCGTCGGCATCCCGAATGCCGGTCGGGTCAATGCGCTGGCCACGCTCAACATTCGCGGCGAGCGCTCCGTCACCTGCAAGGGTGAACTCGACCGCCACCCCTCGCAGGGCCCGTTGCCGCCCGGCGCGCCACCGGTCTGCGAATTCTTCCGCCAGCAGCCGGACGCGCTCGAGCAGGCTGCCGCGCTCGACGCCAAGTATGGCCGCAACCCCGACCTGCAGGCGCTGCCCCTCCATGGTGTCGTGTTCTCCTTCAAGGACCCGTTCGACACCAGGGACATGCGCTCCACGGGCGGTGGCGACGCCGCCTACGACATGGATTGTCCCGCGCGCGACCACATCCTGGTCGAGCAGCTCAGGAAGAAGGGGGCCATCATCTACGCCAAGGCCGTCTGCACCGAGTACAACGGCCGCGCCGGCGATCCCGGCGGCCGGCATGAGCCGGAGAAAGTGCTGCCCTCCACGCTCGGCTACCAGCGCAGCACGTGGGGTGGCAACCCGTCGAACCCATACGACACCACGCGCTCAGCCTCGCTCGGCTCGAGCTCCGGCTCGGCGCTGTCGGTCTCCACCAACCTCGTCATGGCGAGCCTCGGCGAGGAGACACGCGCCTCCTGCCGCGGGCCATCGAACCACAACGCCGTCTGCCTGATCCTGCCGCACAAGGCGATGATCGGCTTCGACGGTGGCGCCATCGGCGCCGACATCTACTGTGATCGGACCGGCGTGCATGCGCGCCGCATCGCCGACTGCGCCAAGATTGTCGATGCGCTGAAAGACAAGGACACCGGCTACTACGATCCGCGCGATCCCTACACGACGGTGCCACGCTCGTCGGTTCTCTCGACGCCCTATGCCAGCCACGTGCGCGACACCGGCAGCCGCGGCTCGCTGAAGGGTGTCCGCCTCGGCGTCGTCCGCGAGTCGATGGTGCACGCACCCGGCTCCATGACCGAGGTGCCGATCGTCACGGCCGGCGCAAATGAGATCAAGGATATTCTCGGCGACGCGCTCGGCGCCACGTTGGTCGAGTCCAGGCACCGCTGGTGGACTCCCGATCCGCAAGTCGAGAAAATGACCGTCGATTTCCAGCAGGCCTTGTGCCGCCTGGTGCCGGTGTTCATGCCTGACATCCTGTTCCGGCTGGATGGCAAGGGCGAACCGCTATTCAAGGAATTCGCCGCCGCGATCGTGCGCACCGAATTTCAGCCGGGCAGGTTTTTCGGCACCGGCGCGATGCAGCCGATGGACTACCTGGTCGGTCTGGCGGAAGGCACGATCCCACCGCCGGTCAATTTCGACATCGCCACCATTCAGCACCAGGAGCTGGCCAACACGTTCCGCTTCCACATCTCGCAGTATCTGTCGCGCCGGGCGCAGGACTGGAAGGCGAAGGGCTATACCGAGACGTTAAGCACCTGGGCCGAGCTGAACAGACGCTCGAAGTTCTGGGGCGACGATCAGCGCTCGGCCTTCAGGAACTGGCAGGAGATCGCCGATCCGCGCAATCCGCTCGATGGCCGGCAAGGCGTCAACGAGCGCATCATGCTGCGCGAGTTGCTCAGGCGCGTCGACATGATGGTCATCCTGGAGAACAAGCTCGACGCGCTGGTGCGTGTGCATACGCCGTTCCCGCCGGGCATCATCGGCGGCGCAGGCCAGCCGGGGCTGCCGCACAATCTGACGCCGGAGTCGCTCTATGGCCCCAATGCGGGCCTGACCGAAGTGCTGATCCCGGCCGGCTACGTGAAGACGGCATATGACCCAGTGTTCAAGCTCTCGGCCGACAGCAAGCGCTATGAGCCGACGCCGTCGACCGTGCCGACCAAGCTGCCGGAGCCCGGCCTGCCCTTCAGTCTCGTGTTCCGCGCCGAGCCCGGCATGGAGGATGTCATCCTGAAGGTCGCGTCCGCCTACGAAGCCGCCAGCATGCGCCGCGTCCCGCCGCCGGCGTTCGGGCCGGTTATGGAATCGGCGTAGGTCGGGTCGAGCCCGGATACTTGATCCGGGGGAGACCCGACATGCAACGTGCATTCCGGGCCGTCGGGTCTCGCGAAGGGCTCGACCCGACCTACACGCGCGGCTTCGATCCGCCACTGTGCGCATGGTCGTGATGCGCGTGATCATGATCGTGATCATGCCCACAGCAGGCGCCATCGTGGTCGTGATGATGATGCTGGTGCTCATGATCGCCGGCCGGGTCGACCAACACGCCGGCGAGCTTGCGCTCGATCTTGACCGAGGCATCGCGGGCGGCGTCCGCGTCGTCGATCGCCAGGCCCATGACTTCGGCGGCCAGCCGCATGTCGTCCACTTGTCCGAGATAATGCCGGCGCAACCGGCCCTGCCGGTCAAACAGCAGCATCGTCGGCGTGCCCTGCATCTCGTAGGCCGCCATGGTCTTGGGCATCCCCTTGCCGTGGGGCTCGTCGATGCCGATCGGAAAGGACCAGCGATACTCGTGGATGAAGGCTTCCAGCGCATCGGCGGTCATCGCCTTGTGATGCTCGAACACGGTGTGCAGCCCGATCACGGCGACCTCATCCTTGCGGAATTGCTGCGACAGGCGCCGCGCCTGCGGTAGGCCATGCTCGACACAGCCCGGGCACAGCATCTGGAAGGCGATGACGACGACGACCTTGCCCTTCAGGTTCTCCAGCGACAGGGGCTCCTTGCTGTTGAACCAGCGCGTCACCGACAGTGCCGGCGGCTTTTCGGGATCGAACATGGAAAATCCTTTCTACTGCCGCCGCAGCCTGGCGGGGTACGGGCCACCGATTTAACGGTTGAGCGTGATAGGCACAAGCCGGCGACTTGAACGGCATCGCCGATGCGACGTCCATCACGGTCGACGACGTCTTGGTGTTGTCGGCCACCTGCCCGGTTGCAGCGTCGTCATCGGCTCTGGAGGCATCCAGCGACGATTGCCGGCACCCATTCAGTTGCGGCGTGCGAGTGCTGAATCGAGCACGCGCGCGACGTGCAGGGCTTCGACGCCGAGGCCGTCGGCGATCTGGTGCCGGCAGCTGGTACCGTCGGCGACTACCAGGTCATCGGCCGATGCTTTGCGCAGGGCCGGGAACAAGCTGAGTTCGGCCATGGCGAGGGACACCTCGTAATGCTCCCGCATGTAGCCGAAGGCGCCGGCCATGCCGCAGCAGCTCGACTCGATGCTGCGCACGTCGAGACCCGGAATGGCGTTGAGAACGCGCTCGACCGCACCCATCGCTGCAAATGCCTTCTGGTGGCAATGGCCGTGCAGATGCGCGATGCGCCCGGCTTGATCGCGAAATTCAGGTGTGATGCGACCGGCGGCAAGGTCCGCGGCGAGGCACTCTTCCAAAAGCAGGGACGCTCCCGCAACTGCGGTGGCCTCGTGGCCTGGCAGCAGGGCCAGGGCTTCGTCGCGCAAGGTCAGCAGGCAGGAGGGTTCGAGACCGACAATGCGCGCACCGCGCGCCACATAGGGTGAGAGTGTCGCAATCACGCGGCCGATTTCCTCGCGCGCCTGTTGCACCAATCCGGTGGCCAGGAACGTGCGGCCGCAGCACAGGGCGCGGCCGGTGTCGGCCGGCGCCACCGTATGCAGACGGTAGCCGCACGCGGTCAGCACACGGCGCGCAGCCGCCAGGTTTTCCGGCTCGAAGGCGCGATTGAAAGTGTCGGCGAACAGGATGATGTCCAGCCCGTCGCCGCGGACCTCCGCTGGCTCGGACCGCAGCCCCGTATCGAACCAGGGCCGCCGCCAAGTCGGCAGGGACCTCTGGCGTGCAATGCCCAGCACCACCTCGGCGAGGCGAGCAAGGCCGGGGAGCTTATTGTGCAGGTTGAGAAGAGGCGCCAACGGATAGATTGCGCCCGCGTAGCGCGGCAGATAGGCAATCAGCCGGTCCATCAGCGTCAGGCCGTGGCGCTGGCGATAGTGGTGCAGGAACTCCACTTTCATGCGCGCCATGTCGACGCCAGTCGGGCATTCGCGCTTGCAGGCCTTGCACGAGACACACAGGTCGAGCGCGGCTTTCGTCTCGGCGTCCGTGAAGGCGTCCGGTCCAAGCTGGCCGGAGATGGCGAGCCGCAGCGTATTGGCCCGGCCGCGTGTGACGTGGGTTTCATCGCGCGTGACCCGATAGGAGGGACACATCACGCCCTCGCCGAGCTTGCGGCAGGTGCCGTTATTGTTGCACATCTCGACGGCGCCGCCGAAGCCACCCCATTCCGACCAGTCGAGGCCCGGCTTGACGGGCTCGCTCGCCGTGTAGCCGGCGGGGAAGCGCATCAGCGCCCGGTCATCGAAACGCGGCGGATCGACGATTTTACCGGGGTTGAGATGATTGTCTGGATCGAACGCGGACTTCACCTCGGCGAAGGCGCGGCCCAAACGCTCTCCGAACATCGGCACGATGAACTCCGAGCGCGAGATGCCATCGCCGTGCTCGCCGGAATAGGAGCCCTTGAAGCGCCTGACGAGGGCGCAGGCCTCCTCGGCGATGCCTCGCATGGCGGCAACGCCGCCTTCGGATTTCATGTCGAGGATCGGCCGCACGTGCAGGCAGCCGACCGAGGCGTGCGCATACCAGGTGCCGCTGGTGCCGTGGCGCGCGAACAGGTCGGTGATGGCAACGGTATAATCGGCCAGATGCTCCAGCGGCACGGCGCAGTCCTCGATGAAGGATACGGGTTTGGCATCGCCCTTCATCGACATCATGATGTTGAGACAAGCCTCGCGCATGTCCCAGACCTGGCGCTGGCGGGGAGGCTCGCGCACCTCGACGACGGCGTCGGGGCAGCCATGATCGGCCATGCATTGCTCGAGACGGCTGAGATCGGCGTGCAGAGCGCCGAGGTCGGGCCCGGCGAATTCAACGAGCAGCAGACATTCCGGCTTGCCGCGCGTGATATCGCTCAGCGTGCGCTGGAACAGCGGGATATCGGCGCCGAGCACCAGAATGTTGTTATCGACCAATTCCACCGCCACCGGCCCGAGGTCGACGATGTGGCGCGTCGTCTGCATGGCCTGGTGGAACGACGGGAAGTGGCAGACGCCCATGACGCGATGCGACGGCAATGGCGACAGCTTGAGCGTGATCTCGGTGAAGGCGGCCAGCGTGCCCTCCGAGCCGACCAGCAAGCCGGCCAGGTTCGGTGCCGGGGCCACCAACTCATCGAGATTATAGCCGCCGACGCGACGCTGCACTGTTGGATACATGCGCGCGATTTCGTCCCGCTCCCGGCCGGCGAGCGCGGTCATGGCCTGGGCCAAGGCGATGGCGCGCGGGCTGCCGCTCGCGTCGAGGACGAGATTGCTGGTGCGGCTGGCGCGCAGCGTGTTGCCATCGGCCAGCAGGGCTTCGACCGAGAGCACGTTGTCGACCATCTTGCCGTAGCGCAGGGATCGCGCGCCGCAGGAGTTGTTGCCGGTCATGCCGCCGATGGTGCAGCGGCTGGCCGTGGAGGGCTCAACCGGGTAGAACCAGCCCGCCGGCCGCACCCGCGCGTTGAGGCGTTCCAGCACCACGCCCGGCTCGACCGAGATTGTACCGGCGGTCGCGTCAAAGGCCAGCACGTGGTCGAGATGGCGCGAGAAATCGACGATGAGCCCGCGGCCGATCGGTTGGCCGTTCTGCGAGGTGCCAGCACCCCTGGCGATGACCGGTGTCGCGTGCGCACGAGCAATCTCGAGAATCGCCGCAACGTCGGCCTTGCTCTTGGGAAACACCACGCCGGCCGGCATGACCTGGTAGATCGAGGCGTCGGTGGCGTAACGGCCGCGCGTGAAGGCATCGAAGCGCACCTCGCCGGCGAGCGCGGCTTTCAATCGGCGCTCGAGTGCGATATCGATGCGGACCACGCCACGATCACTGATCTGCCCGACCTGCCCCAATTCGCCGTCCTCCCAACTGGGTCGCGTCACATCACGCGCCGGCTTCGCCGCACGCCAATCCGGATAGGACTTGTATAGTCGCGACCGCGCAATCAAGATGCCTGAAAATTGCGACTGCCAGACACCCGTCGCGGTTTAATCAGATGGTCGCGTCACTTCAACGAGGAACACATGGCTTACGCACCTGGCCGCCACTTTCTGCAAATTCCCGGTCCGACCAACTGCCCGCTGCCGGTGCTGGCGGCCATCGCGCAGCCGACCATCGATCACCGCGGCCCCGAATTCCAGGCGCTCGCCAAGGATGTGCTGGTCGCCATCCGCGCCATCTTCAAGACCAAAGGCCCAGTGCTGATCTACCCCACCTCTGGCACCGGCGCCTGGGAGGCCGCGCTCGTCAATACGCTGTCGCCCGGCGATCACGTGCTGATGTACGAGACCGGTTGGTTCGCCACGCTGTGGAGCCGGCTCGCCAAGCGCTACGGCATCGAAACTGAACTCATTGCCAGCGACTGGCGCGCGGGCGTCGACGCGAGCAAGATCGAGGCACGGCTCGCCGCCGACAAGGGCCAGACCATCAAGGCCGTGTGTGTCGTGCACAACGAGACGTCGACTGGCTGCGCCACCAACGTACAGGCCGTGCGGGCCGCGCTCGACCGCGTCGGGCATCCCGCGCTACTGCTGGTCGATACCGTGTCGTCGCTCGCCTCGATGGACTACCGGCATGACGAGTGGGGTGTCGACGTTACCGTCTGCGGTTCGCAAAAGGGCCTGATGTTGCCACCCGGGCTCGGCTTCAACGCCATCTCCGACAAGGCGTTGACGGCATCGAAAACGGCAAAGCTGCCGCGTGCGTTCTTCGACTGGCAGGAGATGCTGGCGAGCAACGAAAAGGGTTTCTTCCCCTCGACGCCCGGCACCAACCTGCTGCAGGGCCTGAAGGTGGCGGTCGACCTGCTCCAGGCGGAGGGTCTCGACAACGTCTTCGCCCGGCACGCGCGCGCCGCCGAGGCGACCCGGCGCTGCGTGCGGCAGTGGGGCCTGGACCTGCAATGCCAGGACCCCGACGACTATTCGTCCTCGTTGACGGCCGTGCGGCTGCCCGACGGGCATTCGGCCGACAACCTCAGGGCCGAGATCCTGAAGCGCTACAACCTGTCGCTCGGCAACGGGCTCGGTCCCTTGAACGACAAGGTGTTCCGTATTGGCCATCTCGGCGATTTTCACGAGTTGCTGGTGGCTGGCACGCTGGCCGGCGTGCAGATGGGCATGGCTGTCTGCGGCATCCCGCATCGCCCCGGCGGCGTCGAGGCGGCGATGGCATACCTGCAGGGCAATGCCGGGCCGGGGTGAGGAGTGGCGGGCGCGCGCCTCGGGCCCGCCGCCAATCGATTCTCGGGCTCACCCCCGCAGCAACAGCCTACGTACCTCCGCCATCGTCGCCCGCGCCATGGCCTCCAGTTGCGCGTCCGTGGCGCTGCTGATCGGGTGGTCGATGACGGCGAAGGGGTAGTCGGGCATGCCGAGCACGCGGCTCATCAGATTGGCCGCGCTGACGAACCGCGTCGTCATCACGGCGAGGCCCGGGATGCCCATCTTCTCGGCGATCACACTGTCATGCAAACTGCACGACGAGCAGCTGCCTCAATCGCCGACGCCGGTGACGACCGCGCGCCAGCGGCTGATTTCGTCGACGATGTGGCGGTCGGCGGGAGCGCTGAAGTTGGATTTGACGCGCAGCTCCACCTTGCCGACTTTCATCTCGTCCCTGAGCATCCGCTCGAGGTGGGCGAAATAACCCTTGGCGCCGCTCTTGCCGTTGGAGATGATGCCGATGGTGGCGCCTTCGAGCGAGGTCGGTCGCGGCGCCGGCTTGGCACCGGGGGCCGTCGCCTCGTGCGTGGGGTCCAGGACGCTGATGGTCATGGCAAATCTCCTCGGGATGGCGCGGTTGTCCGAACCGATGCTGCCGAAGGACCACAAGCGACGCAAGCGCTAATGGGCAGCGTGACATCCGCGGATCAACCGGGCCATCCCTGGCGGCAACCGAGCACGTGGTCATGATGCGCGCCCTTCGCTCGCCTTGAATGTCAGATATGTCAGATATTGACTTTTGCGCCCACGCCCCCCCAAGATGCAAGCGGGAAGGAAACCAAACCCATGAGCATCCGCGCCTACAACCAGCCGGTGTCTCCTACCCCGGCCACGGTCGCTCTCGCCCGGAAAGCGATCCACGAGTTGGATCGGCCCGGTGCCGGGTTTGTATTGCTCGACCGCGCCACCGGTCACGAGCTGCCCTTGGGCGAGCAGGCCCTCGACCTGATCCGGCAAATGTTGACCAGCCTGGCGCAAAACCACCCCGTCGCCGTCGTTCCCCTCGACCACGAGTTGACGCCCAATCAGGCGGCCGATTTGCTCAACGTCTCGCGCGGTTTTGTCATTGGCCTCCTGGAGAAAGGCGAGCTACCCGTCCGCAAGGTCGGCACTCACCATCGCATCCGGCTCGACGACCTCATGGCCTACAAGCGCCGCTCGGATGCCGAGACCGACGAGGCCCTCGACGAACTGGTGGCTGTCGAGCAAGAGCTGGGGCTCGAGTAGTTCGTGGCCGCGGTTACCGCCCTCATCGACGCCAACGTGTTCTACTCGATGACCGTCACCGACATCGTCATTCAGGCCGCCCGTGATGGTGTGTTCCGGACACGCTGGACCGATGCCATCCACGCCGAGTGGGGCAATGCGCTCCTGCGCAACGATCCAAAGCGAACCAGCCACGCTCTCGACAAGCGCCGCGGCGCCATGGACAGGGCCGTGCCCGACGCCCTCGTCACCGGCTTCGAGCCATTGATCGCGGCACTCACCCTGCCCGACCCCGACGACCGCCATGTGCTGGCCGCGGCCATCCATGGTCAATGCTCGATCATCGTCACCTTCAACCTCAAGCATTTCCCCGCTTCCAGCCTCTCCCCCCGCGGCATCGCCGCTGTTCACCCCGATGCCTTTCTCCTCGACCTGCTCGGTCGTGATCGGGAGGGTATGCTGGCGTGCGTCGCCGCGATGCGCGCGCGGCTCAAGAATCCGCCCCTCTCGATCGATGAGCACCTGACGAAGATGACCAATGCGGGTTTGCCGCGCTTCGCCGCCGGGCTTGTTCGCTTCGGGTCGCCTTCGTGACCAGGCGCACTGTGTCGCCAGCGCACGGTCGATGGCACGATGGAATGAACGAGGGACGATCCAGGTCTCGGCAGGCAGGGGCTCGCAATGGTCCCGATATCGAAGCGGCTCAGCAGTCGATGCAAGCGCCGATCGGCACCGTTACCGCACGGGCCTTTTCGCCGAGCCAGGGCGGGATCACGGCGCCAAAACCGCCGGCCGGACCACCAGCGGCCACCACCAGCAGATGCTCGGGCGAGGTGAGCGCGGGATAGACGCTGTCGCCCCTGTCGCGCACCACCGCGCCTTTGCCGACGTCGGCCCACTCGCTGCGCTTGACCCGCGCCCGCTCGAAGAGAAATCGAGCAACGTCCGCCTTGCTCCAACCTGCCGCCTGCAGATGATCGCGCAGCTGCTTGGCAATGACGACGGCGTAATTGCCGGCATGGATCGAATAGTGGCGCTGATTGGCGCGCATCTCAGCGGCAAAGGTCTCCAGGATCTCTTCGGGTTTGGTCGTCCACTCGTTCATGATCTGGCGCGGAGCGCCCGCCGCCATCACGGTCACCGCCGACAGCCCATTGGGAATGCCGCGCATCTCCGCCAGCGGCAGCCAGGCAGAGTCCTCCTCGTCCTCTGCGACGCAGTAGCTGAACTTGCCGGGATGGCCGAGCGTCGAGCGGTCGATGCCGCCGGCGCGGACATCGAGGATGTTGATCAGGGCCAAGCGCAATGCGCGGCCGATCGCGGTCGTGGCGCGATCGCTCGATCCCAAGGCATTGAACGTGCCGCTGGCGCCGATCTCCCGGCGGATCGGACCATTGACGATCACCAGCACCGCCATGCCGCCCGTGCTCGATGTCGTGCCATGCAGCAGGAAATCCTCGTGCAGCATGCCGGTGAAGGCTGCGACGACGACTGGAAAATGCACGGCCAAGCAACCTGCCATCACGGCATTGACGGCGAGCTTTTCGGCGGTCACCGGCTGGGCCCGGACCGGCTCGATGCCGATCAGCTGATCGGGCGACATGCCTGCCCAGTCGAGCATCGCCTGCACCGCATCCGCCGTTGGCGGCACCACGGGCAAGCCGTCGGTCCAGCCGTTGGCGTGAAAGAATTCCTGCGCCGCGGCGAAGTCGTCCACATCGTATATCTTGGAGGAAAGCTGCAGGGTCGAAGCTCCAGTGATCGGTGCGGTTATGTACGAAGTTAGCATCATTATCACCGGGGCGTCAGCTCGAGGCGGCCAGCGACCGCGCCTCAGGGCCGTATGCCAGCTGCTTTCGCCACCGCTGTCCAACGCTCCACATCGTCCTTGAGGAAGGCGGCGAACTCCGCCGGCGTACTGGCAATCGGTTCAGCCGCATCGTGCGCCAGCCTTTTCTTGACCTCTTCCAGCCCAAGCACGCGCGCCGTCTCGCGCTGCAGCTTGTCGACAATCTCGACCGGTGTTCGGGTTGGCGCCAGCAGACCATACCACTGCGAGGCCTGGTAGCCCGGAAAGCCGGCCTCGGCCATGGTCGGCACATTGGGCAGGCCGTCGACGCGGCTGCGGCCGGTGACGGCCAGTGCGCGAACGGTTCCGGCTTCGGCTTGCGGCTTGCCCACCAGCATATTGGCGATGTTGGCATGCACGCTGCCGCCGATCGTGTCGTTCAAAGCTGGCGCGCCGCCACGATAGGGCACGTGGCGCAGCTCGATGCCCGCCATCGATTTCAGCAGCTCCATGGCGAAATGTGGGTTGGTGCCGGCGCCCGCCGAGGCGTAGGTGAACTCGCCGGGCCTGGCCTTGGCCAAGGCGATGAACTCAGCCAGCGTTGCCGCCGGCACCGAGGGATGCACCAAGATGATGTTGGGCAGCGTGACGAGCAGGGAGATCGGCGCGAAATCCTCGAGCACCGCATACGGCACGTTTTTCGCCGTCAGGTGATTGATGGTGATCGGGCTGGCGGTGACCAGCAAGGTCAATCCGTCGGCTGGCACCTTGGCGACGGCATCGATGCCGATGATGCCGCCGGCGCCGCCGCGGTTCTCGACGAAAAAGCCCTGGCCGAACGTGCGCGCAAAATAGTCCGCCAGGATGCGCGCAATCAGATCCGTGCCGCCGCCGGCCGACGACGGCACGATAATCTTCACGGTCCGATCCGGATAGCGGCCCTGGGCCGCCACTGGGCCGACCCAGACCGCGATCAGCAGGGCGGCGGCCAGAGCAGCCCAACGCGACAGGCTCCGCGGCACATGCGGCATTGCTGGCTCGTATCTGGTCATGCCGATTGCCGCATTGGTACCGCACCCAGCGCGCGCGACAGCCGGATGATGCCGTAATGGAAGGCGATGAAGGAGCCGAGTTCCATGATCTGCGGCTCGGTGTAATGCGTGCGCAGCTCATCGTAAAACGCCTTGTCGACCTTGCTGGCGTCGAGGAACATCTGCTCGGCATAGCGCAGCGCGCACTTCTCGGCCTCGGTGAAATGCGCTGAATCGTCATAATCGCCTGAGCCGGCGTCGATCTCGGCCTCGGTCAGCCCGGCGGCCTGCGCTTTTTTCGAACGCAGCGCGGCGAAGTAGGGGTCGCCGACGAAGCGTGCGAGCTGTACGCGGATGATCTCCTTCAGCTTGTGGTCGACGTTGCCTTCCGCATAGCTCTGCAGCAGCATGCGCAGCGTGCGCTTGGCCATGCCCGGCATACGCGCGATGATGCGCACCAGCCCCTGATCCGGCACACCGAGCGTTTCGCACTGGTCAAGCAACTGCAGCAGTTCTGGGTCCTTGATGTCGCTCAGGGCGAGCGGCGCGACGTGTGGTTTGCTCATGTTCACGCTCCCGCCTCTTGCAGTGAACCTGGCGCCGCGCCATAGAGCCGCTCCGACTCCTCCTGGCTGACCAGGCGTCCATCGGGCGAGAACAGCGGATAGAACTTCAGCGTGCCGAAGAACGTGTGGAACCCGGTGTTGTAGACGCTGAAGATGGCCAGCTCGACGATTTCCTCGTCCGAGTAGTGCTGGCGCATCCTGGCGTAGAACGCGTCATCCAGGAGTTCCGGCGCGCTGGCGATGGCATCGACGTAGCGGATCGCCATCTTGTCTTTTTCGGAGAACTTGCTGCTGCTCCCGAATGCATTGATGCCTTCGTCCAGCAGTTCCTCGCTCAGTCCCTGTCGCTTCGCCGAAGCAGACCGGACATTGCCTCAATAACTACACGACGCCGCGCGCGACAGCTTCACGCGGATGATTTCCTTCAGCGCGTGCGGGATCTTGCCGGTATTGAAGACTTCATACCAAGCCTGAAACATGGCTTCGGCGAGATCGAGGTTGTGCCCCATCACGGCGTGGAAGCCTGGGTCGGGCGCCCGGTGCTCGAGCGATGTCTCGACATAGGGCTTGAGCTTGGTTTTCTTCAGGTCTTCGATATCGAGCAGCGTGATGTTGGCCATTGGCTCACGTCCTCCGTTTTTTTTCCGGTCGTCGAAGCCGATAAAGGGTATCCGACGCGGCGATTTGGTCAAGCCAATCTGGCCATTCCAATCGGGCCATTCAGCCGGCCCCGCCCTTTTTCGGCTCTGGCGGCAAAACGATCTGCGTCTGCGTCACCATGGCGAGCAGCCGGCCGTCCGAGCCGGTGATGCGGGTCTGCCAGACCATCGTGCGTCGGCCGCGATGCAACGGCACCGACTCCGCCGTCAGCATGTCGCCGATGCGGCCCGGGGCGAAGAAGTTGGTCTTGCTCTCGATCGTCGACGTGAGACATCCCTCGGGCAGATTGACGACGGTGCCGATTGCCCCGACGTGATCGGCAAACGCCATGAACGCGCCGCCGTGCAGCACGTTGTGACCATTGCCCAACTCGGGCCTGGCCAGCATCTGGCCGACGACGCGCTCCTTCTCGACTACGACGAAATCCATGCCCAACAGCCGCATCATCGGCGGCAGGCGGTCGCGGAAGCGTGTCAAAAGATCGCTCATGTGGCTTTGCTCGGGGTTAGCGGAGCGGCGAAAACGGTGCCGGCAGGAAGATGTCGGACTGCTGTGAGACGATGTGGCGCGCGCCGTCCTTGGGCGGCCACACGCCCAGCTCGATCACTTTGCGCCGCGTCTGCATGCGCTCCTCGACACTGGCATAGGGCCAGATGTGCACCAGACCCGTCGCCGGCCCGTCGTGGCTCCACATCAGGATCAGCGGCTTGGTCACCGCCGATCGGCCCGGGATCGCATCGGCCCAGGCCTGCTTGCCACGCGCGTAGTCGTGCGTCTGCATCACATAGGTGCGCACCTCATAGATCGGCCCGAGCTTGCCTGGCTCGATTTCGGGCACGCCGGTCATCTGCTGGCCGCAGTGCATGGTCATGCCGGTCACGTCCTCGGGCGCGCCGAACCGGTCGCCACTCATGACCCAGGCCTGGCGCTCGGCGTGCAAGGCATCGAGACTGTCGAAGCCATGCATTAGCAGGATCTGGTTGATGTTGCCGATGTCGGCGTGCCAGCAGGCCAGCAACGTGCCGCGCGTCTTGGTGCGGCCGAGCCAGCCTTCGATGCCTTTGAAGGCACGCGTCGGGGCGCCGGCGCGCGTCTGCAGGATGGTGATGTTGTAATGCGTTGGCATGGCGACTCCAATTCGGCAAAGGGCGGCAAAACCTAGTCGGATTAGATCGGAAGGGCCACCGCCTTCGGCAACGATGCCGTCAGCGGTCAAGGTCCGGATGCACCAGCCAGTGCATGACCAAGGCGCCGGCTGAAGCACCCAGGAGCTGGGCGACGACGAAGTCCAGCACGTGCGCGGGGGCGATGCCGGCGAAGGTGTCGGTCAGCGCCCGGGCAAACGTGACCGCCGGATTGGCGAACGATGTCGAGGCGGTGAACCAATAAGCCGCCGTGATGTAGAGCCCCACGGCGGTCGCCATGAAATCCGGCTTGAAGCGCGCGCAGCCGATGATGGTGGCGAGCAGGCCGAAGGCTGCGACGAATTCGGCGAACCATTGCGCGAGGCCCGTGCGCGCCGTGGTCGAGAACTGGATGACCGGCAGGTCGAACATCACGTGGGCGACCCATGTGCCCAGACAGCCGCCGGCGACCTGCGCCATGACGTAGCCCACGGTCCAACCAAGGAACATCTCGCCACGTAGCAGCATGACAATGCTGACGGCAGGGTTGAAATGCGCGCCCGAGATGGGCCCGAAGATGGTGATCAGCACCACCAGGATGGCGCCGGTCGGCAGCGTGTTGCCGAGCAGCGCGATGGCGACGTTGCCGCCTGCGAGCTTGGCCGCCATGATGCCCGAGCCGACCACGGTGGCGACCAACAGTCCGGTGCCCAG
Organism: uncultured Devosia sp.; assembly: GCA_964498125.1. Lineage (GTDB taxonomy): Bacteria > Pseudomonadota > Alphaproteobacteria > Rhizobiales > Hyphomicrobiaceae > CAMDBL01. The sequence continues at coordinate 17,933 of CAZCGE010000069.1, forward strand.
CAACTCGGCCGCCAGCGATCGCGAAAGTTTCATGTGCATGCGCCCCTTCCCCCCGTTTTGGGCTTCAGCCGCTTTCGTACTTTCTGATGTCCCTGCGGTCAACGTGCGCATGATGAAGGTTCCCGGCCGAATGGCCGGGCGCGGCTGTCACCTCAACCCCGATAGGAACGCCTCGATCTTCTCATACAGTCCATCCCGCGCCAGCGTGTTGTGGTCGCTGCCCGGCATGCGCACGAATTGCTTGGGGTCGCGCGCCAATGCAAATAATCGTTCGCCGTGCGCGAACGGAATGATGCTGTCGTTGTCGCCGTGAATGATCAAGACCGGCGCCTGCACCCGCCCGATGCGCTCGCGCGAGCGGAACTGGTCGAGCATGAACAAGCGCACTGGCAACCACCACATGCGCTCGGCCGCGACGTCGACAGCCGCCGTGAAGGGCGCCTCCAGCACGAGCGCGCCGATCTCGACTTCCGTTGCCAGCCGCACCGCGACACCTGAGCCCAGAGAATGTCCGTGCACGACAATGTCGCGGGCGCGATGGCGCTGGCGCAGCCAGTCGTAAGCCGCGCGGGCATCGAGGGCCAGGCCCTCCTCCGTCGGTTTGCCGGTCGATCCTGGATAACCGCGATAGGAGATCGCCAGCACGCCAAATCCGGCCTCGCGGAGACGGCGCCAGCGATTGGTCTGCACGGCGAGCCGGCCGCCCTGGCCGTGCAGGAACAGCATCACCGGCTGGCCTTTGGCCGGCGACACGTACCAGGCGGCGAGCCGTTCGCCGTCGGCTGTGGAAATTGACACGGCCTGGCTGCCGGGCACGACATTGTCGGCCCCGGCCACCAACGCGCCACCGTCTACCGTCTTGAAGAGGATGCTGCGCTGCTCGTAGGCGATCTTGAGGCAAACGGCGGTGTAGGCAAGCAGTGGCAGGGCGACCAGCAGCCCAATGAAGATCTTGTGACGGCGGGACCACGAACGCATGCGGCGGGATGTCCAGTTGAGCGGCGCGCGGGCTCCTGATCAGGCGCCCTGGGTCAGGCACCCTGGGTCTTGCGCAGGGCAACACAATGGCGGCGGCTCAGCCCAGTACCCGCCACTGGGCTCGGGCGCCGCGGTCGCAACGTTCACCCTTCAATGCGCCGCCGACTTGGCGATCTCCTCGGTCATCTTCTTGGCGTCGCCGAGCACCATCACCGTGTTGTCGCGATAGAAGACGGGATTGTCGATGCCGGCGTAGCCCGACGCCAGCGAGCGCTTGTTGAACAGCACCGTGCCAGCCTTCCACACCTGCAGCACCGGCATGCCGTAGATCGGCGAGGATTTGTCGTCCTCGGCGGCCGGATTGACGACATCGTTGGCGCCGATGACGTAGACGGCGTCGGCCTGGGCGAACTCGGAGTTGATGTTTTCCAGCTCGAACACCTCGTCGTAGGGCACGTTGGCCTCGGCCAGCAGCACGTTCATGTGGCCGGGCATGCGGCCAGCGACCGGGTGGATGGCGTACTTCACCTCGACGCCGGCCTTCTTCAGGTTGTCGCACAACTCGCGCAACGCGTGCTGAGCCTGGGCCACCGCCATGCCGTAGCCGGGCACGATGATCACGCGCGAGGCATTCTTCAGGATGTAGGCCGCGTCCTCGGCGCCGCCGATCTTGACCGGCTTCTGCTCGCCGCCTGTGGACGGCCCCGCCACCTCGCCGCCGAAGCCACCGAGGATGACGGAGATGAAGGAGCGGTTCATGCCCTTGCACATGATGTAGGACAGGATCGCGCCCGACGAGCCGACCAGCGCCCCGGTGATGATCAGCGCGATGTTGCCGAGCGTGAAGCCAATACCGGCGGCGGCCCAGCCCGAATAGGAGTTGAGCATCGAGATGACGACCGGCATGTCGGCGCCGCCGATCGGGACGATGATCAGCACGCCGAACGCCAGCGCCACGACCGTGATCGACCAGAACAGCAGGCCGCTGCCACCCGACATGCAGAAGGCATAGACGAGGGTGACCAGCAGCAGGGCGAGGCCGATGTTGATGGCGTGGCGGGCCGGCAGGATGATCGGCTTGCCCGACATGCGTGCCGACAGCTTCAGGAAGGCGATCACCGAGCCGGTGAAGGTGATGGCGCCGATGGCGACGCCGAGCGCCATCTCGAGCAAACTCGCTGCCGCGATGCGTCCCGGCAGGCCGATGCCGAACGCTTCAGGTGCGTAAAGGGCGCCGGCCGCCACGAACACCGCGGCCATGCCGACGAGGCTGTGGAAGGCCGCCACCAGCTCCGGCATCGAGGTCATCGGAATGCGCCGGGCGGTGTAGCCCCCGATCGCGCCGCCCAGCCCAAGGCCGCCGAGGATCAAAACCCACGTTATCGGCTGCTGTGGGGCCGAGACGCCGAGCGTCGTTACTACGGCGATCGTCATGCCGAGCATGCCGTAGAAATTACCCTGGCGCGAGGTCACCGGGCTCGACAGCCCGCGCAGCGCCTGGATGAACAGGATGCCCGAGACCAGATAGAGCAGGGCGACGAGGTTGGCGGACATGGGGGCGGGGCTCCGGGAGGAAGGCAGTAGGCAGTAGGCAATAGGCAGTGGGCAGTGGGCAGTGGGCAGTGGCCAATCGGGCAAGGCTCGTTCGTCGCCTACTGCCTATTGCCCACTGCCTACTGCCTCACTTTTCTTTCTTCTTGTACATCGCCAGCATCCGCTGCGTGACGAGGAAGCCGCCGAAGATGTTGACGGAGGCCATCACCAGGGCGAGGAAGCCGAAGATGCGGGCGAGCGTGGTGCCGGACGTGATGGCCTCGATGCCGACCGCCAACAGCGCGCCAACGACGATGACGGATGAAATAGCGTTGGTGACGCTCATCAGCGGTGTGTGCAGGGCGGGCGTCACGCTCCACACCACGTAGTAGCCGACGAAGATCGCCATCGCGAACACCATCAACTGGTAAACGAACGGGGCAACTTCGCCACCGCCGGCACCACCTGCCGCGAGCGCGGCGGTGGGCAGCAGCAGGCCGATACCCGCCAAGATGCGGGCGATGATCCTCGCCGCGGACATGCCGGAAACACTGCTCGTCATGTGGTCAATCCTCACGTCGCCTTCTGGGTCAGGCTCGGGTGCACCAGGACGCCGTCCTTGGCCACCAGCGTGCCCTTGATGATCTCGTCGTCCCAGTTGATTTTCAGCGTCTTGTCCTTCTTGTCGATCATCGTCTCGATGAACGTCAGCAGGTTCTTGGCATAGAGGCTCGAGGCGTTGATCGGCACCGTGCCCGAGAGATTGATCGGACCGCAGATGCGCACGCCGCCGGCCTCGACGACCTTGCCGGGCGCGGTCAATTCGCAATTACCGCCCCGCTCGGCGGCAAGATCGATGATGACGGCGCCGGCCTTCATGCTCTCGACCATGGCCTTGGTGATCAGGCGCGGCGCCGGCCGGCCGGGGATCAGCGCCGTGGTGATGACGATGTCCTGGGTCTTGATGTGGCTGGCCACCAGCTCGGCCTGCTTGGCCTGGTACTCCGCCGACATCGGCTTGGCATAGCCGGCCGCCGTCTGCGCCTGCTTGAATTCCTCGTCCTCGACGGCGATGAACTTGGCGCCGAGCGAGGCCACCTGTTCCTTGGTGGCCGGCCGCACATCCGTGGCCGTGACGATGGCGCCGAGCCGGCGCGCGGTGGCGATGGCCTGCAGACCGGCGACGCCGACACCCATGATGAACACCTTAGCCGCCGGCACTGTGCCCGCCGCCGTCATCATCATCGGCAGCGCCTGCTCGAACATGGCGGCGGCGTCGACCACGGCCTTGTAGCCGGCGAGATTGGCCTGGCTCGACAGCACGTCCATCGACTGCGCGCGCGTGATGCGCGGCATGAACTCCATGCTGAACGCCGAAACGCCCGTTACGGCCATCGCCTCCAATCCCCCGCGATCGGCGTAAGGATCGAGCATGGCGATGGCGAGTGCGCCCGACTTGAGCGCGCCGAATTCAGCCGGCGAAGGGCGACGCACCTTGAGAAGGATGTCGGCGCCCGCGAGGGCGGCCGCGGCGTCGGCGGCAATCGTGGCGCCCTGGGCTTTCAGCACCTCGTCCGAGAACCGCGAGCGCATGCCGGTGCCGGTCTCGATCTGCACCACGCAACCAAGACCGACGAGCTTCTTGACGGTCTCGGGCGATATCGCGCAACGCGGCTCGTCGGGCCTCTCAACTGTGACAGCGATGGTGACCATGGGGTGTCCGTTGTTGACGGAGCAGATTGAACAGCGCACGGGAATGACCCATTCGAGTCAGGCGGCGATGTTCGAGTCTGGCGGCGAAGTTACGCCAGTTGGCTTGTCGGATGCTGGCTATACGAGAAAAATTGCCATTCCGGCCAACAGCAGCACGACCCCGACGACGAGGATCACCGTGCCGCGGACAAAGACCGAATAGGTTTCGGTGTGCTGCTTGTAGTCCATGGCGGGATGTCCGCCCGAGGTATCGATGCTCATTGCAATTCCCCAGTGCATTCGCCAGCCCGTCGGGCCGGTGCTGATGCCCTGGTATCGCAACGGCCCCTCCGCTTCAAGTCGAAGCCGATCGAGGTCCGCGCGCCGCGTTGGGGCGTTGTGCCGCATCGGCCGGGTTGTCCACAGGCCTTACGGCACGTCGTCGATGGTCTTGGCGGGCAATGCGTAAGGTTCTGGCCAGCACTGCGCCTTGCGTGCGCCACACCGGCTGCAGACCAGGCGACGGGCGATCGCCAACAGCGGCAGCGTCATTGGCAAGCCATGCCGCTCTGCCAGATCGGCCGGCGCGACCGTGTCCTCGTGTCCGCATTGCGAGCAGTGCAGCCAGGCGCGTTGACCCATCCCGGCGAGGTAGGCGAGGTGGACGCCGCGCCAGGCGCCGTCCTGGGGTGGTTGGTGCCAGCTCATAACAATCCAACAGCTCAATCGACCTTGGCGCCCGAGGCCTTGACCAGTGGCCCCCAACGCTGGTCGACATCGGTCAGGAAGTCCTGCGTCTGCTTCAGCGAGGCCGGGTAAGGCACGACGCCGGTGATCTTCAGCTTTTCCGCCGTCTCCGGCTTCTTGGCGACGGCGACGAAGGCGTCGTTGAGCTTCTGCACGATCTCGGCGGGAACCTTCGCCGGCCCGACGATGCCGAAGAAACTGACGAGGTTGTAGCCGGGCACGGTCTCGGCGATCGGCGGCAGGTCCGGGTCGGTTGCCCACCGCTCAGTGGCCGACACGCCGATGCATTTCAGCTTGCCGGAGCGGTGATGGGCGATCACCGAGGCGTCGAACGCCCAGTCGATCTGGCCGGCGAGGAGATCGGCGTTGAGCTGGGCCGAGCCGGTGTAGGGCACGTGCACGGCGTCGAACTTGCCGAGCGTTTTCAATTGTTCGCCGGAGATGTGATTTGGCGAGCCGTTGCCGGTCGAGCCGTAGGTCAGCTTTCCGGGATTGGCGCGGCCGAACGCGGCGATCTCACCGGCGGTCTTGAACGGCGAGTCAGGCTTGACGCACAGGAACATCGGCGCACGGATCATCATGGCGACGTGGGTGAAGTCCTTGATCGGGTCGAACGGCAGCTTGGTGAACAGATGCCGGTTGACGGCGTGCGAGGCGAAGTTGGCGACATACAGCGTGTAGCCGTCGGGCGCGGCGCGAGCCACAGATTCGGCGGCGATGTTGGTGCCGCCGCCCGGCTTGTTCTCGATGACGACCGTCTGGCCGAGGATCTCGCCGATGCCGGCCGCGTAGATGCGCGTCGTGATATCGGAGGCGCCGCCCGGCGGATAGGGTACGACGATCTTGATCGGCTTGGTTGGGTAGACCTGCTGGGCGAGTGTGGTGGCCGGCATGAGCCCGATCAGGGTCAGCACGACTGGGACGATGCAAGTGTAGAGCTTCTTCATTTCTCGTTCTCCCCCTGTTTGCCTCAGCTGGCTCTTCACTCGGCCAGCACCTCGAGCCCCTTGCGCTTGATGAGAGACAGGAGAGTGAGCGCGGGACCGCTCGGTCGGCGCTCTCCGCGCTCCCATTGGCTGATGAGCCCCGTCGTCACATTGAGATGTCGCGCGAGAACAGCTTGGCTGACATTCTCGCGCTCACGCAGCGCCAGGATCTCTTTGGCCGACAGCTCGTCGACCTTTGCGAGGCACAGCATATCGAACTTGTGCATGGTCGTCTTGCTCATTGCCCCTGCCTTGCGAGCATCGACGGCCGCACCGTGCACGACACGGGCGATCCTGCTTGCATATTTCTCAGCCATTGCATTCCACCTCGGTCCAGGCTCCGGCTTCGATTAGCTTTTCCGTTTTCGCTGTGCTGTATCCCAGGAACTCTGAGGCCAGTGCGCGGAACCTCGCCAGGTCAGCGTCGTCGATGTTGTCTTGGTCGCTCTTGGCGAAGCCGTCGACGAAAATCGCTCGCTCTTCTGTCCGATATAAAACGATCGTGCGAAAGCCGCCGGAACGCCCCTGTCCTGGGCGCGGGACTCGTTGCTTGATGACACCGCCTCCGAGGTCCGCATCGATCAATCCCCGTTCGGCGCGAGAGACCGCATCACACAGCGCGACATCTTCGATCCTATGGCGCCGGGCAAACCGTGTGAACCCCTTGGTCTTGTAGACCTGCACCGAAGCCCCCTTGCGCGCCCCTCATGTATCGCACATTGTGTTATATTTCAAGCTGATGAATTGTCGGATGGGCAACTGTGCGTGCGCGACGGCGAGCGCGAGCAGGCGTGGACCCAACAGCACCAAAGCCACACCAGCGCGCTTCGTCTCGCCATCATGGGTTTGTTCCGCTCCCGCGTCCGCTCAATCGACCTTGGCGCCGGACGCCTTGATGATCTGCTCCCAGCGCACCAGCTGGTCGTTGAGGAAGTCCTGCGTCTCCTTGACCGTGGTCGGGAACGGGATGGCGCTGGTCACCTTGAGCTTCTCGGCCAGCTCCGCGGTCTTCGCCACCTTCAGGAAAGCCGCATTGAGCTTCTCGAGCACGTCCGCCGGCGTGCCAGTCGGCGCGGTGACGGCGAAGTAGGCGGACAGATCGAAGCCCGGCGCGCCCGAGGACTCCAGCGTCGGGAACTCGGGGTCCGTCGGCCAGGGCTGGCCGCTCGCCGTGCCGATGCATTGCAGCTTGCCCGAGCGGTGATGCTGGATGATGGCGCCGTCGAAGGCATAGTCGATCTGGCCGGCGAGAAGGTCGGGCTGCAGCTCGCCCGAGCCGCGATAAGGCACGTGCACGGCGTCGAACTTGCCCAGGTGCTTCAAGAGTTCGCCGGAGATGTGGTTGGGCGAGCCGTTGCCGGTCGAGCCGTAGGTCAGCTTGCCGGGGTTGGCGCGGCCGTAAGCGATGATGTCGGCGGCGGTCTTGAACGGCGAGCCGGGCTTGACGCACAGGAACATCGGCGAACGCGAGACCATCGCCACGCCGACCAGATCCTTGGCCGGATCATAGGGCATCTTCCTGAACAGCCAGCGGTTGACGGAGTGCGAGGCAAAGCTCGCCACGTACAGCGTGTAGCCATCTGGCGCGGCGCGGGCGACCAGCTCGCCGGCCAGATTGGTGCCGGCGCCGGGTTTGTTCTCGATGATCAGCTGCTGGCCGAGGATCTCGCTGACGCCCGGCGCATAGAGTCGCAACACAATGTCGGTGGCGCCGCCCGGCGGATAGGGCACGACGACTTTGATCGGCTTCACCGGGAAGGCCTGTTGGGCCAAGGCCCCGCTCAGGACCCCGCTCGAGGTCAGTGCCAGCACGGTCAGTGCCATGGCGGCACGGGCTGCCAATCCTCGCATGGCTGAAGTCCTCCCTGTCGGCGCCAGTCTTGTTGATGCCGGCAGCTTACGTGCCGATGCGCCAAAGCGCAAACGCCACGCTGACAACGACACGGTTGCTACGCACACCCGTCGGCCAGCGCCGTCGGCCCCGCAGCGGTTTCCGCTCGAGGGCATGGATAACAGGACGGCGGGGCGGCGGGGCCTCGCTATTTGAGTTGTGTGGATGCGGCTCCCGCCACCCCACGTGCATGCCACGGGGGCGGGCCCCCTATTCGGATCCCGGGGCTACCATCCTTCGGCCGCATCCTGAGTGAGGCCGAAGTTGAACGGGGTTCCTTCTCCCCGCCGGCAGCGATCCCTCTTGGCCGCGCTGACATCGCCAAGGGTACCCGGCATGCTCTCCCCGCTCCCGATCACCCAGCACGTTCCCGGGTCCTGTCCGTATGCGGCGAGATGGCGGGAGGATACGCGAGAGGAGAGGGGCGGGGATAACTTTCGCGGCGGTGGGCGGCTGAGTGGGGTCAGACCCCTCACACCAACCGTTCGAATTCCGCAAGGGGGAGGGGAGTACAAGCGGCACCGCCGCCGCACTTATGTTAGCGCCGATGGGTTGTCCCCCTGTCCATGGCGAGCAATTCAATTCACACCGTCATTCCGGCCGAGAAGCCGCCCTTCAGCGGCGACGAGAGCCGGAACCCAGCAAAAGAAGCGTGCGAAGCACACCAAATGTCTTGCCACAGGCGGGCAAGGCATGATGCAGCGCTTCGCGCGAGTCTTGCGCTGGGTTCCGGGTCTCCCTCGGCCTGAAGTGGCCTCGCTCGCCCGGAATGACGGAATGAGAGGAATGCATTGAATCACCCTGCAGCCCACGGCAGGCAGGTCAGTCACCCATGGATCGCGTGACGGCTTGCGTGAGGGAGCACCGAGGCCGCCAATCGTCGGCGCCGATGTCACGCCATCGCTCGTTCGCGTGACGCCACGCGCGTGTCCGCTGCCAGGGGTGCAAGTGACGATCACGGCGCGCTTGCGCGGCATGGCGTGCGGTGTCGAGGTGAGCCGAAGGAGACGGAGCGAGGCGCGCGCGCTCCCTCCCCGTGCTCTGCACTTGCACGGGGAGAGGGTCAGGGTGAGGGGCAGCGGCAGGCGAGAGGCGATGGTCAGGCCGATGTCCGCAGCACCTTCGGACGCCATCGTGCATGCGCGTGCCCCACGGCACGGAAGCCATGGGTCAGCGAACGAAGGCGCTACGCGCCAGCCTGTGGCGCGCGGGGAACAGCGGTTGGCGGATTGGTGGGAAGTGATGTGAGCAGGAGCGCGCGGTAACGGGATGGGAAGTGCCCGGTCTCGAGGATCGAGGGGTGAAGTC
>CAZCGE010000070.1:0-7554 GCA_964498125.1 uncultured Devosia sp.
TCGGCGGGCGGCAGCTTGCTGGCAAGGCGCAGCTCCTCGGCAATCCGCTGCAAGACGTGGCTCTCCACGAATGTGATCCACCAGCGGTTGATGCCGAGGCCGCGCAGGCCGGCGAACAGATAGATGCGCATCCATTCCGGCGCGAAGATTACCTCGGTGTAGCTGCGGTAGAAGGACACTAGGCGGTCGCGCAGCGGCAGTGAGCGGTCGGCGATCAGCACCTCCCACTCAGCCCGCCAGCGGCCGAGGTAGACCTCCTCGTAGACCTGCCGGATCAGGTCTTCCTTGGACGGGAAGTAGCGGTAGATCAGCGGCTGGGTGACGCCGAGGCGGCGGGCGAGGTCGCGCGTGCCGCCGTCGAAACCGACCTCGGCGAAATAGCTGACGGCCGCATCGAGGATCTGGCGGCGGCGGTCATCGGGCGTCAGCCGGCGGCGCGCGCCGCTGGCCCGCCTCGCAGGCGCGCTCGCGACAGCCTTGCGCTTGCCGCTGGCGGCGCTTGCTTTGCGCGCCTTCCTTTTTGCAGTCATCGTCGTCATGGCGCTGTTCCCGCTCAATCTGCTGCCAGGGCCGCTACGATCGTCTCGCGATCCAAGGGCAGGTCGCGGATACGCACGCCGAGAGCGTGCGCAACCGCATTTGCCAGCGAGGCCGCTACAGGTCCGTGCGAGACCTCACCGGCGCCGAGCGGCGGATCGTCTGGGCGCTCGACGATTTTCAGCTCGATCCGAGGCACTTCGGAGAACTTCAGGATCGGATAGGTCTCCCACGAATTCGAGACGTTGCGGCCATCCTCGAAGCGCGCCCGCTCTTTCAGCGCGCACGACAGCGCATAGACGATGCCGCCTTCGATCTGGTTCAGCAGGCCATCGGGATTGATCACGAGGCCGCAATCGACGGCGCCCCAGATCCTGTCGACCCGCACCACGTTCGCGACCGAGACCTCGGTGACCAGCGCGATGAAACCGGCACGGTTCTTGTAGCGGGCGAAGGCGATGCCGCGCCCGGTGCCGGTGCCGGCGGGCAGCCCATCCTGCCAGCCCGACATGGCGGCGGCCGCCTCGATCACGGCTCGGCCTCGCGGATCGGAGAGGAGGGACAGGCGGTAGCGCACAGGGTCCTGCCCCGCCGCCAGCGCCAGCTCATCCATGAAGCTTTCCAGCGCGAACACGTTGCCGAAAGCGCCGAGACCACGGAACGAGGAGGTGCGCACCGGCGTCTTGGCGACGAAGTGGTGCACGATCTTCTGCGGGAAATCGTAGAGCAGCACGGCGTTGCGCACGCCACCGCCGCCGCCGCCATCCGGCACGTCCTGCAGTTCGGGTTGAGGCGGCGGGTTGGGCAGCGCATAGGCGCCGATCAGATTGGCGCCACCCCACATCAACGGGCGCTGGCCATGCGTGCCGCTCCACAGGTCGACCGACCAGTCGTGCGGGCGGCCTTGCTGGTCGAGTTCGGCCGCGACCTTGATCTGCATGGCTGATTGCAGCGGGCCGGCCGTCAGCTCGTCCTCGCGGCTCCACAGCACGCGCACCGGCCGGTCGGGAAAATGCTTGGCGATAAACGCCGCGTCGAAGCCGACATCGTCGGCTGGGTTGTGGCCATAGCAGCCCGAGCCGTGCATGTGGACGACGACCAGTTTGTCGGCGGGATGCGGCAACGTCTTGGCGAGGCCGGCATGCAACTGATGCACGCCCTGCGAGTGGCTCCACACCGTCAGCTTGTCGCCGTCGAGGCGTGCCAGCGCGCAGGAAACGCCGATGGAAGCGTGGGCGATGTAAGGCTTGGCGTAGGTGGCCTCGAGCCGCTGGACGCTCTTGGCCTTGGGCGTCGGCTTGCCGGCTTCGATGACGCGATCCTTGCTCGGCAGGGTGGCGAGATAGGCGGCACTGGCCTGTTCCGACGACAGCGGGCTGCCGCCCTGCCACTTGGCCAGGCGCGCGGCCGCCTCCAGCGTTTTGGTCGCCGATGTCTCGTCGGGCGAGATGGCGGCGACGAAATTGCCGAGGCGCAGGATTTGCCCGAGCCCGCCGCCTGCGCGCACGGCCGCGGCTTCATCGAGCGCGGCAAGTTCGGCGCCGGGCCATGGCTGGCGCAGGACGCGGGCGTGCAGCAGCCCCTCTGGCGCCAGATCGTGGATGAAAGGTGCATTGGTGGCGAACACCTTGCCCGGCAGATCGACGCGCGGCAGGCTCTTGCCGATGAAGCGACGCTCCGCCTTCGGCTTGAATGGCGCCGTGCCGGTGGCGGCGCGGTCCAGGTCGACCTCGCCGGCCAGCGTCCAATAGTCGAGACCTGTCGCGGCGCCGCCCAGGAGGATGCGGCCCTCGACGACGGTCAACTGCTCAACCTTGCAGCCGAGCTTGAAGGCGGCCTTTTCCAGATATAGCCGGCGCACCTCGGCGGCGACCAGCCGCACCGCGGCCCCGCCCGCCTCGATCGAGCGGCTGCCCGAGGTGTAGCCTTCATTGGGGGAGGTCTGTGTGTGGCCCGCGATCAGGCGGATCTGGTGTGGCTCGACGTCGAGCTCATCGGCGGCGATCTGCATGATCGCCGTGGCGATGCCCTGGCCGATCTCGACCTTGCCGGAGGCCAGGCGCACGCGTCCGCCGGCTTCGAAGCCGATCCACTGGTTGAGCTTGGGGTTGTCGAGCAGGCTGTCGGGAAGCTGATTGGAAAGCATGGCGGTCAGGCTCCCTTGCCGTCGGCTTGGCGGATCAGCACCGCGGCGCGTTCGACCGCGCGGATGATGCGTGGTTGCGCGCCGCACCGGCACAGGTGCTTGTCGAGGGCGGCGACGATTTCGGCGCGGCTCGGGCTCGCATTGCGGTCGAGCAGCGCCTTGGCCTCGATCATGATGCCGGACAGGCAGTAGCCGCACTGGCCAGCCTGCAGCTCGATGAAGGCGGTCTGCACCGGATGCGGTCTTTCGGGCGTGCCGAGACCCTCGATGGTCGTCACCTGACGGCCGTTGGCGGTTGCAAGCTCGAGTGTACACGCATAGGCGGGCGTGCCATCGACCAGCACCATGCAGGAGCCGCACTGCTCGAGGCCGCAGCCAAAGCGCGTGCCCTTGAGATCAAGCGTATTGCGCAGCACCGCCAACAGCGGCGTTGCGCCGTCGGCCACCACCGCGCGCGATTCGCCGTTCACCACCAATGTGAAGTTCTGGCCCATATCCGTGCGTTTCCATCTCAGTGGGCTGTTGGCCCGTTGCGCAGCGCTTGACCGCTGTCGCTACCTAGTTAACGATCGCTCAATAGGCCTTGCAAGCGCAATCGCTGGCACAGATGAGGGAGAACGTGATGGCATCGACATCTAACGTGAACGCCTCCGGCACGAGTGACTTGCGCGCTTCCGGCACGAGCGACGTGCGCGCCTCCGGGACGAGCGACGTGCGCGCCTCCGGCACGACTGACTTGCGCGCCTCCGGCACGACCGCGGGCCAAACACTCAAGGCCGCGCAGCGTTTCGTCACCTCCGGCGGCGTCCGCTTCCACATTGCCGAGGCCGGCAAGGGCTACCCGGTCGTGCTGATCTCGGGCTGGCCGCAGACCATGAATTCCTGGCGGCACGTCTTCCCCAGGCTCGCCGAGCGCTATCGCGTCGTTGTCGTCGAACCGCCCGCGTTGGGTGCCGGCGAACCGTTGCCGGCGGGCAGCGACAGCCGCACGGTGGGTGCTGCGATCCTGACGCTGCTGCGCGAGCTCGGCATTTCACGCTGCGATGTCGTCGGCCACGACATCGGCGCCTGGCTCGGCTACCCGATGGCGCACTTGGCCCCCGACATGATCGAGCGGCTGGTGGTGATCGATGCCGCCGTGCCGGGATTGGCGGGCCCCGCCGCCTATATGCTGTCGCCCGAACGGGTGATGAAGGTCTGGCATTTCTATTTCAATGCGCTGCCCGACTTGCCCGCCGCGCTGACCGAAGGCCGCGAGCGCACCTATATCGAGTACATCTTGCGGACGCGCTCGGCCGATTTCGCCCGGACCTTCACGCAGGCGGACGTTGACGAGTACGTCGGCGCCTATGCCAAGCCGGGCGCGATGGACCGGGGCTTTGCCTACTACCGCGCCATCTTCAAGAACATGGCCGACAACATCGAGATGGCCAAGACCAAGCTGACCTTGCCGATCCTGGCGATTGGTGGCGCGCAGTGGCTCGGCCCGATCATGCAGGCGAGTTTCGATCCCGTCGGCAACAACGTCACCGGTGCCAGCGTCGAGGGCAGCGCCCATTTCGTGCCGGAGGAAGCACCGGAGGCAACGCTGCGACTGCTGCACGGTTTCCTGCGCCCGCCCGCCGGCTGAGGCATACCCGGCGGCGAGCGATCATCGGCACCCCGGCATTTGCGAGCGACGACACCGGCATCAGGAGCTGGCCTGTTCCTCCGGCGGCTTGACGTGGCGAAAGGCTGACAGCAGCGCCAGGTCATAGAGAATCTTGAGCACCCCGCAGAGCACCAGCGGCCAGGCATCATGGCCGGCGGAGAACAGCGCGCCGGCGATGGCGGGTCCGGCGGCCGCGGCAAGGCTGCGCGGCACGGACGTGACACTGGCCGCCGCTGGCCTCTCAGGCGGTGTCACAACCGCCATCACGTAGGAGGAGCGTGTCGGCACATCCATCTGCGACAGCGCCGCGCGCACCAGCAGCAGCGCCAGCGCCAGCTCGAGACTTGGCGACAGCGCCGCCAGGATCAGGCAGAGGCTCGATGGAATGTGTGTGAACACCATGGTGTTGACGAGGCCGATGCGCGTCGACAGCCAGGCCGCGACCGGAAACGAGAATGCGGACAGCACGCCGGTCCAGAAGAAGAAAATGCCCGCCGCAGACAGGGAAAGCCCGAACTTGTTGAACAGCCACAAGGCCACCAGCGACTGCACCGCCAAGCCGCCAGCGAAGGCATCGATGCTGAACAGGGCCGCCAGCTTGTAGACGATGCCGCGTGAGGGCCCGAGCGCGGCTACCGGCTTTTCCGCCGCCGTGGGTTTGTCCTTGGGGAGGCGTGCATACAACAGTCCACCGGCCACCCCCAGCACGGCGTAAACGATGAACATGGCCTGCAGTGCCGATGCCTGTGACAGGCCGAGCCGGGCCAGCCCATCGGGGCCTGCCGATGCCAGCGCACCGACGGCTGCGGCCAGGGCGCCGATCAGGCTGTAGCGCGCAAACATCCGGGTGCGCTCGGCGTCGGCGACCGAACGCGACAGCACCGCGTGCTCCAAGGGCGCAAAGATGCTGACGCTGCCCGATGACGGGTTGATCGTGCCGACGAAGGCGACGAGCATGATGACGGCGTAGGTGCTGGAACAGGCGAAGGCCACGCCGGTCGCCGCCATGACGCCCGAAGCGAACATCAGCAGCTTGCGCTGGTCGGCCCGCGCACCGATCAGGCCGATGCCCAACGTCATCAGGGCCGAGCCGAGCAGCGCCAGCGTCGCCACGAGCCCGATCTCGAAGGCGCCCATACCCAGCGTCGTCAGATAGACGGGCAGCAGCACGACAATGAACCCGTCGCCGAAATCGCGCAGTGCACGCGCCACCAGGACCGGGTTCGTTGCGGCATGTTCAAGCATGAGGTGTGGTCTCGCATGATCCGATCCAGGGCGCGGGGTACATTATAGGCGCATCCTACCCGGCGGCGCTAAAATGAGCGGCAGGGCGCGCATGTTCCGAATGCGGCGTGCGCGTCGGCAAGCGTCATGGAATTTTTGAACTGCGCTAGGGCGCGGCGACATTGAACGACCTCAAGTAAACGCAAACGGCAGCCGCGACTCGGCTGGGCGTTGAACTGCCTAATGTGTCGAAGATGCTTCGGGGGATGGGGTTTCCCGCATGATGCTGGCAATGTTCCGGGAAAAGTCCAAGATAACATGCAGTATTGATGCGCTCTGATAGGCTGCTGCATGACGCGACTTGGATTGAACCTGCTGGTTTCCGAACCTTCGGCGCGCGATGCTGAAGTTTCCCGGACGATTGTCACGGGCAAGGGCGTTCGGGTGGAGCGCATTGTCTCATTCGGGCAGGCGTCGCCAGAAGGGTTTTGGTACGATCAGGCGGAATCCGAATGGGTGACGCTATTAACCGGAAAAGCCCGCATCAGGATCGCTGATCAGCCGAACGCGATCACCCTGGGACCTGGCGATACTTTGTTGCTGCCCGCGCATTGTCGGCACCGAGTCGAATGGACCGACCCCGACCTGCCTACGGTGTGGCTTGCCTTGTTCGTTGAGGGCGAACTCAAAGTGACATGAAGCAAATTTTCGCAGTGAAGGCGGACCGTCGCACTGAACCTTAGACGTCTTGATTGGCAGAATGATGATTGGTGGCGATTTCGCTATCGCGTTCGAGTAGCTCAAGCGCGCCCAGCACGGCATGCTGCCTCGGCAATACTGGCGCGGTTCGCAGTTCTGTACGGGGTTGGCTGGGGAACTAGGATTCGAACCTAGACAGGCAGAGTCAGAGAATTTGCAAGGCAATTTTCATAGTCGCTCATAGCGAACCTCAACCTGCTGATTTTGCTTGAAATTTCAAACTTTCTTTGCTCAACTCGATCCATGCCTTCCCCCCTCAGCGCATGGATTTTCTGAGACTATGCTGAGACTAAACGATGTGGTCGTCCGCGCTGCCAAACCACGCCCTGTTCAATATACACTGTGGGACGGCGTGACCGGCTTCGGCCTGCGCGTCTCCCCCGGCGGCACCAAGACATGGACGGTCGTGTACGGCTCCGACCGCCGCCGTGTCACGATCGGCCGCTATCCCCTTCTCGATCTCAAGGCCGCCCGCAAGCAGGCCAAGGAAATGCTGGCCAAGGTCACACTGGGACAGCACAAGCCCGGCAGCAACACGACACTGCAAGAGTTGATCGACCTTTTCTTCCGGGTACGCTGCACGACGCAGAACAACAAGCCGTCGACCATCGCCGAGTACGGTCGCATCTTCAAACGACACCTCACTCCACTCCTGGCGCACAAGATCGGTGACATCACGCATGCGAAGATCGATCGGGTCCTTGATAATCTCGCGTCGACTCCGATGGAAGCCAACCACGCCTTCGTTGCCTTCCGCATGCTGTTCCGGTTTGCACAACAGCGTCGTCTGATCCAGCACAACCAGCTCGACGGCATGTCCCTACCCTACTCACCGAAGTCCCGCGACCGCGTGCTTAGCAATGAGGAACTACGTCTCGTCTGGCACGTCGCGCAACAATTCCCCTTCCCCTTCGGCAACATCGTCGCGCTACTCATCATGACCGGCCAGCGTCTGAGCGAGGTCTCTGGCCTCCGGTGGGACTGGATCGACGGGAACGAGATGACGATCACACTGCCGGTGGCGATCACCAAGAACTCGACACAGCACACCTTTCCCTTCAGCCCGATCGCCCACGAGATCATCAAATCCGCGCCGAGGATGTCACCGTTCCTGTTCCCTTCGCTCGATTTCAGCGCCGCCTACGTCGGCCACAACAAGGCCAAGGGCCGCTTCGAGGACGCCTGCAACACACAGTGGATGAACCACAACAACGACACCATGGAGCACTGGACCCTC
>CAZCGE010000071.1:0-24483 GCA_964498125.1 uncultured Devosia sp.
GCCAGAAATTGCGGTACCAGATGCCGAGCAGCGCCAAGATCGCCGGCATGTTGGAAGTGAGCGGCGCCGAGCGGAAATGTTCGTCCATGGCATGTGCGCCGGCCAGGAACGCGGCGAAGCGCCGCCGGCCGATGGCGATCATGACCGGCAGCCCGACGGCCGACCACACGGAAGTGCGCCCGCCGACCCAGTCCCAGAACCCGAACGTACGCTCGGGCGCGATGCCGAAGGCCTGCACCGCCGGCGCATTGGTCGAGACGGCGGCAAAATGCGCACCGACCGCGCCTTCGCCCAATGCGGCCACCAGCCACGCCCGTGCCGATCGGGCATTGGTCATCGTCTCGATCGTGGTGAAGGTCTTGGAGGCGACGAGAAACAGCGTGGTCGCCGGATCGAGCCCGGCCAGCGTGTCGGCCAGGTGCGCGCCATCGACATTGGCGACGAAATGCAGCCGCGGCCCATCGCCATAGGGCGACAGCGCGCGGGTGACGAGCTCGGGTCCCAGGTGCGAGCCGCCGATGCCGATGTTGACGACGTCGCGGAATGGCAGCGCGCCCGCGCCGCGCTCGCGACCGGCACGAATGGCCTCGGCGAAGTCGCCCAGCCTGTCGAGCATGGCGTGCACGTCTGGGACGACATCGTGGCCGCCGCTGACAATCCGCGCACTCCTGGGCGCCCGCAGGGCGGTATGCAGCACCGCGCGGCCCTCGGTGAGATTGATCGGCTCGCCGGCGAACATGGCCTCGCGCAAGGCCTCGACACCAGCGGCCTCAGCCAATGCGCCGAGCAGCGCCATCGTCTCCGCCGTGATCCGATTGCGTGAATAATCAAGCAGCAGGCCCGCCGCCCGCAGCGAGAACGCCTGAAAGCGGCCGGGTTCAGCCGCGAAAAGCTCGCGCATGTGCCGATCGGCCATCGCATCGCAATGCCGCTGCAAGGCTTCGGTTTGGGCTTTCAGCTCACGGCGCATGGCGATGGCTCGACACTGAAATCACGCGGGCTGGCGATCACGGCGCAGCATGCGCCAGATCACAGGACTGAGGACAGCCAGCGCCGCCAACACGAGGAGTGCCAGCGACAACGGCTTTTGCAGGAAGATCATCAGGTCGCCATTGGAGATGGTCATGGCGCGACGGAACTCCTGCTCGGCCAGCGGCCCCAGGATCATGCCAATGATCACCGGCGCCGTTGGAAAATCGAATCGGCGCATGAAGAAGCCGACAACACCCATCATATACAGCAGCAGCAAATCAACCACCGAGCGGCTGATGCCGTAGGTACCGATGGTGGCGAACACCAGGATGCCGCCGTACAGCCGCGGCTCGGGGATCTTCAACATCCGCACCCAGAGACCGACCAGTGGCAGATTGAGCAGCAGCAACATGACGTTGCCGATGTAGAGACTGGCGATCAGGCCCCACACGAGCTGGCCCTGCGACTGTAGCAGCATCGGCCCTGGATTGATGCCGTAGCTCTGGAACGCCGACAACATGATCGCCGCCGTCGCCGAAGTCGGCAGCCCCAGAGCCAGCATCGGCACCAGCACGCCGGCGGCGGACGCGTTGTTGGCGGCTTCCGGCCCGGCGACGCCCTCGATGGCGCCATGCCCGAACTCCTCGGGGTGCTTCGACAGTTTCTTCTCGACGTAATAGGACAGGAACGTCGGCACCTCGGCGCCACCGGCCGGCATGGCGCCAATGGGAAATCCGATCAGCGCGCCCCTGATCCAGGCCTTCCAGGATCGCGCCCAGTCCTCGGCGCTCATCCAGATCGAGTCCTTTACCTCGATCACCTCGCCGCCTTGCGGCTTCTTGTGGGCCGCGAGGTAGAGCGTTTCGCCGACCGCGAACAACCCGACCGCGACGACGATGACGTTGATGCCGTCGAGCAGCTCGGTGACGCCGAAGGTGAAGCGCGCGGCTCCCGTCTGCAGGTCGATGCCGATCAGGCCGAGGAAGATGCCGAGCGCCAGGCTGGTCAAGCCGCGGATCGCCGAGTTGCCGAGCACCGCCGAGACCGTGACGAACGCCAGGATCATCAGCGAGAAGTATTCGGCGGGGCCGAACTTCAGGGCGAAGTCGACCACGGGCGCGGCCAGGAACGTCAGGCCGATGGTGCCGATGGTGCCGGCCACGAATGAGCCGATCGCCGCGGTGCTGAGGGCGGCACCGGCGCGGCCATTGCGCGCCATTTTGTTGCCCTCCAGCGCCGTGACGATGGTGGCGCTTTCGCCGGGCGTATTGAGCAGGATCGACGTGGTCGAGCCGCCGTACATGGCGCCATAATAGATGCCGGCGAACAGGATGAAGGCCGCGGTGGCGTCGACCTTGTAGGTCAAGGGCAGCAGCAGCGCGATGGTCAGCGCCGGCCCGATGCCCGGCAGCACGCCGACGGCGGTGCCGACCGTGACGCCGACCAGGCACCACAGCAGGTTGATCGGCGTCAGCGCCACCGCGAAGCCCTGCGCCAAGAGGCCGAGAGTTTCCATCAGATCAAGCTCTCGATCAGGCCCGAGCCGATCTTGTAGCCGAGCAGCCTGTCGAAACCGACGTAGGAGATCAGCGCCAACACCAGACCGACGGCGGCATCGCGGATCGGCTGGCGCGAGGCGAACGCGCGGGCTGTGAAGGTGAAGAGCAGCGTCGAGGCCAAGATGAAGCCAATGAGATCGATCAAGGCGGCGTTGGCGGCAAGCCCCGCCAGCAGCCACGCCATGGACGGCCAGTCGAGGGCGCCGGCCTCCGTTTCGTGCGCCCAGCCGCCGCGCAAGCCCTGCAGGGTGAGGGCGCAACCAAGCACGCCGAGCATGCCCGTCACCATCCACGGGATGATGCTCGGCCCGACCTTGGCGTAGATGGCATTGAGCGGGATCAGCGACGTCTGCCAGCCGACGATGACAGCAAAGCCCAGGACGGCGAGCCCCAATGCCACGTCGTCCCGGGCGGGTTTGCTGGACGGGGTCAGACCCTTGGGTCTGACCCCTGATGAGGCTCCGGTGTTCCCCGAGGGGTCAGACCCAAGGGTCTGACCCCGTCCACGTTCCATCATTTCTGCGCCAAACCCAGGTCCGTCAGGATGCCGGTGATGCGGACGATCTCGGAGTCGAGATATTTGCCGAAATCATCGCCGGTCAGCAGAATGCCGGTCCAGTCCTTTTTCACGAGCTCGCTTTTCCAGGTCGGGCCGTTGGCCATCTTGCTGACGAGATCGATCAGCGCCTTCTTCTGCTCGGCGGTAATCCCAGGCGCGCCGAACACGCCACGCCAATTGAACAGCTCGACGTCGATGCCCTGCTCCTTGAGCGTCGGCACATCGATGCCGGGCTGGCGCTTGTCCGACGAGATGGCGAGCGCACGCAGCTTGCCGGCCTTGATCTGCTCGGAGAATTCGCCGTAACCGGAGATGCCCGCCGTCACCTGGTTGCCGAGCAGCGCGGCTTGCGCCGGTCCGCCGCCGGCATAGGCGACATAGCTGACTTTCTTGGGGTCGACACCCGCCGAACGCGCGATCATGCCGGCCAGGATGTGGTCGGTGCCGCCCGCCGAACCGCCGGCCCAAGACACCTTGGCGGGATCGGCCTTGAACATTTCCACCAGCTCTTTCATGGACTTCAACGGCGATGCAGCCGGCACCACCACCACCTCGGCCTCGCCCGTCAGGCGGGCAATCGGCGTCAGATCCGTCATCTTGACCGGACTCTTGTTGGCGATCAGTGAGCCGACCATGACCATGCCGCCAACCATCAGCGCGTCGCTCTGGCCTTTCTTGGCGCCGAGGAACTTGGGCAGGCCCACCGCGCCACCGGCGCCGGGCGCATGCTCGAACTTGAAGTCCTTGACCAAACCATCCGTGCGCAGAGCCAGCTCGATGGAGCGGCCAGTCTGGTCCCAGCCGCCGCCGGGCGCCGCCGGTACAAAAATCTGCAGGCTTGGCATGGATTGCGCTTGCAACTCCGTGCTGCCAGCCAATGCAGCGGCCGCACCGATGCTCAAGGCAGCGGCCAATACGTGGCGACGGCTCAACATGTGGACGTTCCTCCGAATTCTATCCGCGTTTCCATCAGTTGATCGTTGTTAACACGACCACTGGCCGCGAGGCGATGCCTTAATGCGCGCTGCTGACAGGACGCCGGCATCGCTGCTCCACGGTTGGCGTGGGTCAACACCCCCAATCAGGTCTGTATCAGGTCTGGGAGACGCAAGATTTGCTTGTTCATGCTGCATACATATTGCGGCTGCCATGCTACATAGGGTGATGCCGCAGCGTATGGCGGATGGCCGTCGGCCTACCTGCAACGCGCCAAGCTGAGATAAATCATTGATATAAAAAGAGATCTTGGCAGTTGCGGCAATAACACCCAGCACGTCGTCACTCGCAGAGTGTCAAAATATGATCTAGAACACCGCAATGTCGCCGCAGACGGGGCGCAGTAAGCCTCTGCGGGCGAGACATCGCGCTGCCTTCGACTTTACGACTAGGTCTCGGGGGGACCAGCGCGGCGTCATACCGATTTGGAGAGATCGATGAAATCGAGTGCACTGAAATCTGTGAGGCTAGACGTCGATTGGTCGGTACAAACCGTACTGCCGATCGAGTTCAAGGGGCGAGAGTACAAGTTGGAAGCCCGTGCCTATCAGGGTGCGGATCCGACTTACCAGGCCATGGTTCTTGTCAACCGTGGCGAGGGTATCGAGGCGGCTGCCACGCCGGTGGTCCGCGTCCATAGCGGCTGCGTAACGGGCGACATCTTTCACTCCTTGCGCTGCGACTGCTATTCGCAACTGCAGGCTGCTCTGGACCAGGTTATCAGGCGGCCCAACGGCACGCTGATTTATCTGCCGTATCACGAAGGCCGCGGCATCGGCCTCGTCAACAAGATCCGGGCCTACGCGTTGCAGGACCAGGGCTACGACACGGTCGACGCCAACGTCGAGATCGGCGCCCCGATCGATGCGCGCGAGTATGATCTCGCCGCCAAGATCCTGTTCGATCTCAACTTCTCGGAAATCCGTCTACTCACCAACAACCCCGCCAAGGTCGAGGCGCTGCGGTTGGAAGGCATCGAGGTGGTCGAGCAGATTCCAGTGATTGTGCCGGCCAGCTTGCACAACAAGCGCTATCTCGACACCAAGCGCGAGCGCATGGCGCACAAGTTCTAGCAGCCGGCGCGCGGGAGGCCCTCGCGGCATCCGCGGTTGTCTCGCACAAGGGGGTCCGCCGGGGGCCCCTTTTGCATGTGTGGGGTACGCTGTAGGTCGGAGCGAGGCCGATAGGCCGAGGTCCGACACGGCATCGCCCGGCATTGTCGGACCTCGCGCAAGAGCGCTTGCTCCGACCGGGTCCACGTCTACGCCACACCCTCCGCCGCCGCCTGCTCGTAGGTCTCGCTGGCGGCAAGCCAGGCTTCCTCGGCTTCGGCCAGGCGCTTGGCGAGCTGGCCGCGCTCCTGCGACAGCTTCTGGGCCTTGGCCGGATCACGGGTATAGAGCGCTGCATCGGTGAGTGCCGCGTCGTGTTTCGCGATCTCGCTCGTCAGCGTTTCCATGCGCTTTTCGGCGGTCTGCACGACTTTGCGCAATGGCGCCAGCTCGGCGCGGCGTTGGGCTGCCTCGCGCCGCTGATCGGCCCGGTCTGCCTTGGCTTCCGATCCAGCGGCGCCAGATGTGCGCTGCTGGCGTGCCCTGACGCCGCGTTGCGACAGCAATTCGGTGCGATAGCTCGCCATATCACCATCATAGGACTTCACGGTGCCGTCGCGCACCACCCAGAGCCGGTCGGCGCAGACCTCGACCAGATGCCGGTCGTGGCTGATCAGGATGACCGCGCCCTCGTAATCGTTGAGCGCGTGGATCAGCGCCTCGCGGCTGTCGATGTCGAGATGGTTGGTCGGCTCATCGAGGATCATCAGGTGGGGCCCGTGAAAGGCGGTGATGGCGAACAGCAGCCGCGCCTTCTCGCCGCCCGACAGGTTGATGCACTTGGTATCGGCCTTGTCGGCGCCAAAACCGAAGCTGCCGAGACGGCCCCGCTTCTGCGCCTCGGTGGCATCCGGCATCAGTTTGGCGATGTAGGTGTAGGGCGTCGCGCGCTCGTCGAGGTCTTCGAGCTGGTGCTGGGCGAAATAGCCGACCGTCACCTTCTGCACGCCCCACACCGTGCCACCCAGCGGCGGCAACCGGCCAGCGAGCAGCTTGGCGAAGGTCGATTTGCCGTTGCCGTTCTGGCCGAGCAGCGCGATGCGGTCGTCCTGGTCGATCCTGAGGTTCAATCGATTCAGCACCGGCTGGCCGGGTGCGTAACCCGCCGCCGCATCCTCCAGCCGGATCAGCGGGCTCGCCAGCATCTTGGCGGGCTGGGGAAACAGGAACGGAATGACGCGGTCCTCGACCTGCGCCGCGATCGGCTGCATGCGCGCCAACGCCTTGACGCGGCTTTGCGCCTGCGCCGCCTTGGTCGCCTTGGCCTTGAAGCGGATAATGAAGGCTTCCAGGTGCTTCCTCTGCTCGTCCTGCTTCTTCTTCAGCTTCAGGTCGAGGTCGAACCTGGCCCGCCGCGCTGCTTCGAAATCGTCATAGCCGCCGGTGTAGAACGTCAGCTTGCCACGCTCGAGATGCAGGATGGCGCCGACGCAGCGGTTGAGCAGGTCGCGGTCGTGGCTGACCATCAGCACGGTGTGCGGGTAGCGCTCGAGGTAGCTTTCGAGCCAAAGTGTGCCTTCCAGATCGAGGTAGTTGGTCGGCTCGTCGAGCAGCAGCAACTCGGGCTCCAGGAACAGGATCGCGGCCAGCGCCACACGCATGCGCCAGCCGCCCGAATACTCGCGGCAAGGCCGGTTCTGGGCGGCCTCGTCAAAGCCGAGACCGGCCAGAATCGCGGCGGCGCGGGCGGGCGCGGCATGCGCGTCGATGTCGACCAGCCGCTCCTGGATCTCGCCGATGCGGTGCGGATCGGTGGCCGTCTCGGCCTCGCTGAACAGGCTCGCCCGCTCGGTGTCGGCCGCCAGCACCCACGCGATCAGCGTATCCTCGCCACCGGGGGCTTCCTGCGCGACATAGCCGATGCGCGAGCCGCGCGGCACGGTGATGGTGCCGGTATCGCCGCTGATCTCGCCGGCGAGCAGGCGCAGCAGCGTTGTCTTGCCGGTGCCGTTGCGGCCGATCAGGCCGACTTTATGGCCGGTGGGGATGCCGGCCGTGGCGCCGTCGAGGATCGGCCGGCCTTCGATGCGATAGGAGAGGTCATTGATGTGCAGCATGGTGGCGCGGGATAGCGCGAATGCCGCGGCTTGTCACCGTGGCGCGAGGGGCGTGTCGCGATAGATGTCGCGCACGGCGCAGGCGAAGCCCAGTTCCGGCAATGCCAGCATGTCGTCGAGCCCAGTCAGAATGACAGCCTCCCAGCCGGCGGCGCGGGCGTAAACCTCGATGCGCACCTCGGTCTGGCTGATGATCAGGCAGTAGTTGTTGTCGGGATGCAGCTGATAACGCTGCCGCTTGATCTCGACATCGGCGTCACTGTTGCTCTCGGACAGGACTTCGGCGGCGAGGAAGAAGCGATCGGCAAATGAGCTTTCGGGATCGACGTCCGCGTCGACAACTCCGACGTCCGCCTCGGGTCGAAAGAGAGCGACATCCGGCACGATCAGGCCGACTTCATGCAGTACTTTGTAGGGCAGCGCCGCGCTGCGAACATGCATTCTGAGTTCCAGTAGGAGGTTTGCGGCAATATCCTGGTGCCTTATCGTCGGAGGCGTCATCATCATCGCGACCCCATCGATCAGCTGCCAGCGCTCCTCCGACGGGCGCGTTTCCAGCCACGCGAGATATTCCTCGACGCTGAAGCGCGCATCAGTGCGGACTTTGGTGGTGGTGTTCATGCACGCATCTTAGAGCATTTTCCGCCAAAGTGGGCACCGGTTTGGCTTGGAAAATGCGACAAGCAAAGGACCAGAGCGCTTTCCCCTGGTTCAATTCGAGTGGAAAGCGCTCTAGTTCAGCAGTCTCACCAGCCACAATGATAACGCGGGAAAGCCGACGCAGAGCGCGAGGCGGATGCAATCGGCGACGATGAAGGGCAGCACGCCGCGGTAGGTGTCGGCGATCGGCACGTTGCGCGCCAAGGACGAGATGACGAAGACGTTGAGGCCGATCGGCGGCGCGGTCAGCCCGATGCCGACGACGATCAGCACCAGGATGCCGAACCAGATGGCGACCTCGTCGGGCGTCATGCCGAAGTCGAGCGCCTGGATGACCGGGAAGAACACCGGCAGCGTCAGCAGGATCATGGCCAGCTCGTCCATCACCGCGCCAAGCAGGATGTAGAACGCCAGCATGGCGATCAGGACGGCATAGGGCGACAGGCCGGAGCCACCGATCATCTCGGCTGCCACCGTCGGCAGACGGGACAGCGCCAGGAAGGCGCCGAATATCTCCGCACCCAGTAGGATGATGAAGATCATGCCCGAGGTCTCCGCCGTCTGCCGGATGGCCTCTAGGATGTCCTTCCAGCCGAGCGAGCGCTGCGCCAAGCCCACCGCCAGCATGGCGATGGCGCCGACGCTAGCGCCCTCGGTCGGCGTGAAGACGCCGCCATAGATGCCGCCGACCACGACGACGGCGATCATGATCGCCGGCATCACCGCCACGTCGACGAACATGACGAGCAAGGCAAGCCCGGCGAACACGGCGGTGTTGTCCCAGGCCAGTTGCCCACGAACAACCTGCGCGGCAATGCCGGCAAGGGCCACACCGCCAAGGATCTTCGGCCACCAGGGTTGCGGCGTACGCTCGACCGCGACCTTGACGCTGTCGGGTGCCAGTTCGGGGTTGCGACGCACGACGATGGCGATGGTGATGCAGTAGAAAAAGGCCGCCATCAGGCCCGGGATCAGCGCCGCCTGGAACAGCTTGGCAATGTTCTGCTCGGTGGTGATGGCGTAGACCACCAGGATCACCGACGGTGGAATGAGAATGCCGAGCGTGCCACCGACGGCGATCGTTCCCGTCGCAAAGCCGCCATCGTACTTGTACTTCAACAACTCCGGCAGCGCCGCGCGGCCGAATGTGGCTGTCGTGGCGACCGAGGAGCCGCAGATGGCGCCGAACGCCGTGCAGGCGCCGATCACCGCCATGGCGAGCCCGCCGCGGAACCGGCCGAGCGCGCCTTCGGCCGACTTGAACAGCGCCTTGGCGATGCCGGCCCGCTCGGCCAGCGCCCCCATCAGGATGAACAAGGGAATGACCGACAGCGTGTAGTTGGCGAACTGGTGATAGGCGTTGGTCTTCATGTAGCCGAAGAACGCCGTGCTGCCCGACATGGTGGTGTAGCCGGCGGCGCCGACAATGAGCATCGACAGTCCGATCGGCGCCCTGAGCATGATCAGCACCAGCATCACGGCAAAGCCAAAAAGGGCAATGGCGATACCGCTCATGTGATGCTCCCGGGGCTGATGCTCCCATGGCGCCGCATCAGGCGCAGCGCGGTAACGATGGCGGTCACCGCCAGCAGCATGCACAGCGCGGTCGAGATGGCGATGCTCGGCCACAGCACCAGCTGGCGCTGCATCGTCGTCTCGCCGCTCCTGACGGCGTCGAGCGTGCCGAACACCAGGCAATACGCGACATAGCCCATCAACGCCGCGTAGGCGAGGTCCCAGAACACATCGAGAAAGTCGCGCGCCCGCGCCGGCAGCCAGCCGGTGAAGGTGTCGACCATGATGTTGCCGCGCCGCGCCTGCGTGTAGGGCAGGTAGGCGAACACGGCGACGGCGGTCGCCATCTTGACGTACTCGAAATCGCCGTCGATCGGCGCATTGAACAGCCAGCGGGCGACCACGCTGGTGGTTGCCAGCAGCGCCACCGCCAGCGCCAGAAGACCGCCTAGAATTGCGATCACACCGGTGATCCGTTCAATGCCGGATTCCGGCCGAGCCATCTGTCCGCCCGCCTCGACGGGCAGCTCGCTCATGCTCATGGTCAACCCTCCCCCCGTCGGCGGCGCGATGGCCGCCCCGCCCCCGACCGCCAGTATGTGGCCGGGGGGCCTGCGCCACGCGCTCTTCTTGTCAGCTCTGGCCTAACCTTTGCTGTGCTTGGCGACCAGCGCGCGGGCCACCTCGATCAGCTTGGCGCCGTCGAGGCCCTTGGCCTTGACCTGCTCGATCCAGGCCGCGTAGACCGGCTCGGTGGCCTTGATCCAGCGCGCCTTCTCCTCGGCACTGAGGATGGTGATCGTATTGCCGCGCTTTTCGACCATGTCGCGGATGCGGACGGCTTCGGTGTCCCACATGTTGCCGGCGAGCTCGGCGAAGGCCATGCCGGAGTTCTTGTCGATCACCGCCTTCAGATCGGCCGGCAGGCCGTCGTACTTGGCCTTGTTCATGGCCAGGAAGAAGCTCGCGGCATAGAACGCCGGTGAGCCGGTGATCTCGGTGTGGAACTTGACCAGCTCGTGCACCTTGATCGCCGGCACCACCTCCCACGGCACCACCGCGCCGTCGATCACCTTCTGCGCCAGGCTCTCGGGCACCTGCGGCACCGGCATGCCGATCGAGGTGGCGCCGAGCGCCTTCAGCGCCTCGCCGGCGAGCCGCGTCGGATTCCTGAGCTTGAGGCCCTTGAGATCCTCCAGCGTCTTGACCTGCTTGTTGGCGTGGATGTGGCCGGCGTCGTGCGCCCAGTAGGACAGAATCTTGACGTCCTTGACCTCGTCCTTGAGATAAGTGTCGGCCAGCTCCTGCGCCGCCTTGGCGTTGACGATGCCCTTGGTGGCGATGATGAACGGCAGCTCCATCACTTCGGTGGTCGGGAACCGGCCCGGCGTCGAGCCCGGCAAGGTCCAGACGATGTCGACGACGCCGTCGCGCGCCTGATCGTAGAGCTGGGGCGGCGTGCCGCCGAGCTGCATCGACGGGTAGATGTCGATCTTGATCTTGCCCTGGCTGTCGGCCTCGACCTTCTTGGCCCAGGGCGCCAGCATCTTGGCGTGGCCGTTGGCGACCGGCGGCAGGAAGTGATGCAACTTGAGCGTGACGACAGGCGCTTGCGCGCGGGCGCCGGTGACGACGAACGGGGCTGCCAGCGTAGCGCCGGCGCCGATCATGAGGTTTCTGCGAGTGGACTTCATGGTTTCTCTCCCTTTGGCTTTCCACGAATTGCGTTTCATTGAATTCAGCGACGACAGGTCCCCCGGCCGCCAGCTCGGCATCGATTATGCCGCCGCTCCGGCGCCGC
The DNA here is from genome assembly GCA_964498125.1 of uncultured Devosia sp. Lineage (GTDB taxonomy): Bacteria > Pseudomonadota > Alphaproteobacteria > Rhizobiales > Hyphomicrobiaceae > CAMDBL01. The sequence continues at coordinate 11,232 of CAZCGE010000071.1, forward strand.
CGACGAGGCCGGTGCCGCCGTAGAGCCACTGCAGGCTGTCGTAGTAGTCCTCGGCCGACATGGCGCGCATCAGCGAGTTGCGCAGTGAAGCATGCGCGCCGTCGGGATGATAGATGTGATCGCCGATCAGGCGCGACTGGATCTGGATGCGCGCGGTGCGGTGCACGCGCTTGGCGCGGTAGGCCTCGAATGCACGTTCGAAATCGCCGCTGGCGGCCTCGACCTCGTGCGACAGGCAAACGCCGTCCTCCATCGCCATGCAGGCGCCCTGCGCCATGTATTGCAGCGTCGGGTGGGCGGCGTCGCCGAGCAGGGCCACTCGACCATCGACCCAATTGAGAATCGGATCGCGGTCGCACAGCACCCAGAGCTTCCAGTCCTTGCCGTGCTCGATGATCTTCCTGGCGCGGGCACACACGTGTGTGAATCCCTGCATCACCTCCTCGTCCGAGACGGGCTTGCCGGCCACGGGCTCCGGTGCGTTGTTGTGGTAGGTGACGACGAGGTTGAACACTTTCCAGCCCGACAGCGGGTAGTGCACGATGTGGCATTTCGGTCCGGCCCACAGCGTCGCCGCGTTCCAGCGCAGGTCCTCTGGCATCTCGTCGGTCGGAATCACGGAGCGGTAGGTGGTGTGTCCCGTCACGCGCGGCGCGCCGTCGCCGACCAGCTGCTCGCGCACCTTCGAATAGAGGCCATCGGCACCTACCAGCGCACGACCCGCGACCCTTTCTCCGCCCTTCAGCAGCGCGTGGACGCCGCCGCCAGCCTGCGCGTAGCCCGTCACCTCGGCGCCAGTCCTCAGCTCGACCAGCGCGCTCTCGCGGCAGGCGCGCAGGAAGACGCCATGCAGATCACCGCGATGAATGACGCCGTAAGGATTCTTGAACCGCTCGCGGAACGGCTCGTCGAGCGGCACCACGGCGATGTCCTCGCCGGTCATGGCGTCCATCAGCCTGAGCTTGTCGACGAACACCGCCATCCTGCGTGCTTCGTCGCCGATGCCGAGGTAGTCGAAGGCATGGAAGGCGTTGGGCCCGAGCTGGATGCCGGCGCCGATCTCGCCGAGCACCGGCGCGCGCTCCAGCACGAGGCTTTTATAGCCTTTCTGGGCAAGGCCGAGCGCCGTCGCCAGGCCGCCGATGCCGCCGCCAGCAATGAGAACAGGCTGATCTTTCGACATGCGCGAGGTCCTTCAGATCCATGGCAAAGACGACGGTTGCTCAGCTCACGTCAAGCCTCGGCATCGGGTTGGCGCGCGGGATGGGCGGCGGCGAAGGCCGGGTGCGCCTCGCACGAGGCCACGATGCGCCGCAGGTTCGTGAGCTTGCTCACGTCGGCGCCGAAGCGGGTTGCCGAGAACATCTGCGGCACCAGGCAGATATCGGCGAGGACGGGCGCATCGCCGAAGCAGAAGGCGCCGGAAGTGCCCGAGCTGGCGATGGTCGCCTCGAACGCCGCTAGCCCCGGCTCGATCCAGTGCCGGCACCAGCGATCCAGCCCAGCCTGATCCTGGCCGAGGTCCGCCTTCAGATGCTTCAGCACCCGCAAATTCTGCAGCGGATGGATGTCGCAGGCAATCGACAGGGCCAGCGCGCGGACGTGCGCGCGGTCGAACGGATCGCGCGGCAGCAGCGGCGGATCGGGATGCGTTTCGTCCAGCCACTCGATGATGGCCAGCGACTGGGTCAGCACCCGGCCACCGTCCTCGAGCGCCGGCACGAGTCCCTGCGGGTTCATTGCGAGAAAGCCTGGCGAGCGCTGATCGCCCTTGCGCAGGTGCACCGAGACAAAGTCGGATTGCACGCCCTTCAGATTGAGCGCGATGCGGCAGCGATAGGCCGCCGACGAGCGGAAGTAGCCGTGGACGCGCATGCCTTCCTCCCTTTCGCCGGCGTTGCGGCGAATTCCCGGACCACCGGGTGTTGGCGTGTTACTCCGGCTGCCCGATCTCCAGCGCCACCGGCGCCAGCCCCTCGATCTCACCGACGATTTTGTCGCCGGGCTGCACCGGCCCCACGCCCGCCGGCGTGCCGGTATAGATCAGGTCGCCGGGGCCGAGATGATAGAAACGGGACAAGTGGCTGATCAGCTCGGGCACGCTCCACACCAGATCGGACAGGTGCGCGTCCTGCTTGATCGTGTCGCCGACCCTGAGCGCGATGCGCTGCGGTCCGATGGCGCCGAGCTGCGCTGCCGGCGTGATCGTCGATATGATCGCCGACTGCTCGAAGGCCTTGCCGAGGTCCCAGGGGCGCGATTTCTCGCGCGAGGCGATCTGCAGGTCGCACCGTGTCATGTCGAGGCCGGTGGCATAGCCGTACACGGCATCCAGCGCCGACTCGACGCCGACACGGAATGCCGGTTTGCCGAGCGCGACCACCAGCTCCATCTCGTAGTGATAGTTCTTCGTCTCCGGCGGGTAGGGGATCTTGGCGCCCGACAGCACGATCGCGGTCGCGGGCTTCAGGAAATACCAGGGCGCCTCGCGGTCGACCGTAAATCCCATCTCCTTGGCATGCTCGGCATAGTTGCGGCCAACGCAGAAAATGCGGTGCACGGGGTAGCCGCGGCTTTCGCCCGCGATCGGGACGATCGGCGTCGGCTGCGCCGGAAACAGCAGAGCCATTGGGGTTGCGGTGCTCATCGTGCGCGCTCCTCGTAATAGCCGAGCTTCTCTTGCAGCGGGCCATCATGAATGCGCACCAGGAAGGCGGGTTCGCCGCTCGCCTCGTGCTCGATGGCCGCGAACACCGGCGCGGAGAAGCTGTCCTTGGCCTTCCAGCGCTGCACCTGGCCGTTGACGCGGGTGACGCCCTGTCCGGATACCACATGGTAGACGGCGCTCGATGAGCGCAGCAGCGGCCTGGCCGCCTGGCCGGTCTGCAGCATCATCGCGGTGAAGCCCATCGTCGGCAGGCAGCCCTGGCCGGTCTCGGGATTGACGAAGTCGAGCTCGACCAGGGCCTCGCCACTATGCTCGGCGAGCCGGCGCAGCGCCGCCTCGGTGCGATCCCAGGGATAGCGCATCATCGGATAGGCCGGCGGCAGCGCCTTGTCGCGGCGGCGCGCCGGCACCAGACCGGCCGCGCGGTATTCGACCTCAGAGGGATCCGGCCGGTTGCGCGGGGCCTGCAGCGGCGCCTCGATGGCGTAGGAGCCTTCGAGATAGACGAACAACGGCAGGTCGAGCGCGTCGAGCCAGATCACCGGCCCTTTGCCGCCATGGCCGTGATCGTGCCAGCAGCCGCCCGGGGTGAGGATCAGGTCGCCCACGTGCATCGGCAGCTTGTCGCCGTCGACGACGGTGTAGGCGCCCTCGCCCTCGACGACGATCCGCGCCGCACTCGGCGTATGCTTGTGCGCCGGCGCGGCCTCGCCAGGTAACAACAGCTGCAGGCCGACGTAGATCGTCGAGGTCGCCTGCATGATGCTGCCGCCGCGGCCCGGATCGGCGAGGAACAGCACGCGCCGCTCGGCTTTTTCGACCGGCGTCAACTCACCGGCGCGCAGTAGCAGCGGGCGCACGTCCTGGTAGGCCCACAGATGGGATTTCGTCACCGGCTTAGGGGCATCGTGCGGCAGCGCATTGCGCATCTGCGGCCACAGCGGTCCCACTCCGGCCCGGCTCATGGCATCGCGATAATCCTGCGGCAGCTCCTCGAGGGTTCCAAGCTGACTCGTCATGCGCGCTCCTCCTGCTGGCTTGCGGGTTGTGGCTTCCATACTACATCAGGAGGCGACACGGTGGCTCGGCAAACCGAACGCGCCGATCGTGCGGTAGATCCAGGCGGCCATGCTCGCCGGCCTGTCGGACAAGGAGCGCGCGACGTTGCTGCGGCTGCTGCGCAAGGCGCTCGACGCCGTCGGCGACCAGGCCCGCGCACCCTTGAAGGCCGCCGACCGAGCCGCCAACCCGATTTAACCGCTAACAATCGCGCACGCATGCTGCGGCCTGCCGGCACAGATCCGATATTCAGTCTGTTTACAGACCAACTCGCATCGGAGCCTTGCTCCGCGCAAATGCAAGTATCCGGTTAGTTGGGTCGGGTTCGACACTTCGGCGCCTAGCCCGCAATTCATTCAGCACCGGAACGCAGAAGGTGGAGAGCGGCCATCGTTAACGTTCTTGTGAACGGGCCATCCACTCACCTTGGGTACTCTTTGTCCGCAGGTCCCTCCGATAGCTGCCGACATCGCTGACGTCGACGCATGCCGGCAGCGGGCCGGGTTTGGAAGCCGTCCGCGACGCCGATGCTCCCACTGCCGTCATGGCCGCGCCGAGACGTCGCGCCAGCGGCGTCGAGGGACTAGGCGGCCACCCACGGCAAGTTTCAGCAGGGGTATGGCCGGGAGTGGAATCAAGGACAAGCCACGCCGTGTCTCAAACAACAGCGTTGCTCCGTACCCACATCAACTGCAGCAGCGAATGCGTACCTCGTTGTCATGGGTGGCCGCCTGGTCCCGATGCGATGCCGTGCACCGCATCGGCGCGGCCATGACGGCGTGCGTGTGGCGTCGATCGAGTTCGCCATCCGTTCACTGTGGAGTATGCCGCCCAAAACTGGGCGCGGCAGTATAACGTCGAGATGGGTCAGAAAACTGTCAGTGACGTGCAATTGCGTTCGGCGGAGCCGTGTCATGCCGCATCACAGTTCGGGGCATGGATCCCAGACACCCCAACCGCAGGCCTAGACCGTCTCGAACGTCGGTTAAGGTGGGCCCCTGTGATACGTCTTGGTTGCTGGAAACGATCGGGTATTTGTGAAAGTGGTGCCCAGAAGAGGACTCGAACCTCCACGCCTTGTGAGCGCTAGTACCTGAAACTAGTGCGTCTACCAATTCCGCCATCTGGGCATGTCGTGATGGGCAATTGCGTTACAGGTCGGTGCGTTACACCACTTCGCGCACGACGCCAACCCCTATTCTCGCAGCGCCTCCGCGCAGGTCGGATGGCACGGCGCGGTTTCTCTCGGGGCTGCCGCCAAGTCCGCGCCTGCCTCAGGCGAGACGCGGCGCGATGCCATGTGACTCACACCCTCCAGCGAAAGGTTCGACCCGAAGAAGGTCTCACCTTTCGCAGAACGGCGCTCGCGCCGGGCCGCCTTGCGGCCTCGCCAAGCGGACAATGCCGAAGTGTCTATCCTTCCGCTTGGCGGTATGAGCCGTCAGCCTCGGCTGGTGGCCACGCCTTGGGCGGTTGCGGGGATGCAGGCCGATGCCGCTGGCATCGCGCCGGCGGGTGCTGAAAATGTCGCGCGCGCTGGGGCCGGCGGGGTTCGGCGCGCCAGCACCCGCCATGCAACCCACAGCACGAGGCCGGCAACAAGGGCCGGCAACAGGCCCAGCACCGGCTTGATCTGTGCCACGGCGCCGCCGATCGCCCACAGCAGCAGCAGCGTGTGCTCGAACAGGCCAATCAGCTTCGACTGCGCATGGCGCCGCATGAAGGCGCGGCGGCGGCCGTCCGTGGGATGCCACAGATTGATCAAGGCGCACGAGATGCTGGCCGCGGCGCAGAACAGCAGGGCCACGCATCCCGCCAGCGGCGCGCTGACCGTCAGAACGGCGAGTGGGACCAGCAGCAGACCGCCGACCAGCATGGCGATGACCTCGAGCTTGCGCATCTCGACGGCTGCCCGCGTCACCGGAGCCGTCGCCATGAACTCGGGCGCATCCTCGCCGGAAATCGCAATCCAGGCGAGCGAGCCGGACAGTTGTGCCGCGATGATCACCAGGGAGGGCGTGAAGGCCACGGCCGGATTCTCCTGCCCGACTCCGCTGCGCCACAAGATCAGCGCCACGGGCAGCGTATAGACCATCTGCAGCAACAGTTGTCCGAGCACCCAGGGATCGCGCGTCAGCAGTTTCAGTTCCTTCGCACGGATGCTGGCGCTGGCTTCGGCGCGAAAGCGCGTCTGGCGATGCCGGCCGGCGGACCTGTGCGGAGTGAGATCGGCGCCAGCCGAACGCAGCACGCTGGATGTGAATGCCGGTCCCAGCGTGCCGGCGGCGAGACCAAAGAGTGCGACTGCCGGCGCCAGCAGCACGACGATCGCCGTGATATCGCCGCGGGCCGCATGCAACACCGTCGCGATGGCGTGATCGAATGGGCCCGCCACCGCCAGTGCGCCCATATCGAGGCCGCCGAGCAGCGCTGATCTGAGGTCCGAGGGCAGCACGGCGATGGCTTGGATGCCGAGAGCCACGACAGCACCGATCAGCATGGCAAGGATTTGTGCGACCGTGCGGGCCCGACGCGGACCGATCAGTGCAAACAGAGCGAGCGCACCGGCAAGGCCCATCGCCGCCGTGATCAATGCCAGGGCCAGAACGAGCGGATAAAGCCCAAGCCAATGCGGATGGCCTTGCAGGGCCAGCGCATGGGCGATCGGCAGCAGGAAAACAGCGCTGGAGCCGAAATTCTCGGCGGCAAGGCCAAGCATCCGCGCGGCCACCACTTTGCCGGCGGGCAGCGGCGCCGACAGCATGAGATCGAGATCGCCGCGCACATAGAGCGAGCGCGTGACGCTGAGCAAGGACTGCGCCAGCATCCAGGACGTGGCGAAACCGAGCACGGCGATGAGCCCACCCAGCAGCAGCCCCTTGCGATCCGCATCGGCTTCCGCCGCGGCGATGAAACTTGCAACTGGCCACGCCACGGCGTGCACGATGATGACCGCCAGAATGAGCACCAAGCGCCGTTTGGCAGGCGTCAGGTTGGACAGCAGATCGCCCAGACGTCTGGTGCTGAGCCGCGCGTCGTGAGCGATAAACCAGGCCAGTGAGCCGGCCGCGATCGTCATGCCGCCAGCTCCGGCTCGCGCGTCAACTCCAGGAACACCTCCTCGAGCGAGCTGCCATGCCCGCCGCCGGCCCGGTCCTGCAACTCATGCAGCGTGCCCTCGGCGACAAGCTGCCCTTTGGAGATGATGCCGATGCGGTCGGCAAGGCGCTCGGCCACCTCCAGGATGTGCGTGGTCAGCACGATGGTCGAGCCGGCCCTGACGCGGTCCCCCAGGATATCCTTCACCTGTCGCGCGCTCATGGCATCGAGGCCGGTCAGCGGCTCGTCGAGCATGATCAGCTTGGGATCGTGGATCAGCGCGCCGGCGAGCGCCACTTTCTGCTTCATGCCACGCGAGAACCCCTCGCAGCGCTCGTCGCGATGCTCTGTCAGGCCGAGCCGCTGCAGAAGCTCGATGGCGCTGCCGCGGGCGCGACCCACGTCGACGCTCCACAACCCGGCGACAAAGGCCAGATATTCCAGCGGTGTCAGCTTGTCGTAGATCATCGGCTCATCGGGCAGCCAGGCCGTGACACGCTTGGCCTCGACCGGAAAACGCCGCGCATCGATGCCGAAAATCGTGATGCTGCCGGCATCGGCGGGCAGCAGGCCCGCAACCATGCGCAAACTGGTGGTCTTACCGGCACCGTTTGGGCCGAGCAGCGCGTAGAACGCGCCGGCGGCAATGGTCAGGTCGAGGCGATCGACGGCGGGCCGCTTGAAGGCCTTGCTGAGCCCTTTCAGAGCCAGCGCGGGAGCGCCGGCGGCAACAGGCGAGGCGGCGGCAGCCGAGCTGTTGGCTGACCAGAAACGGGACACGGACAAAGCAATTCCCCACGCGATACTGGCCCAAGGCGCGTCGACTTTAGCGTGCCAATCTTGCTGTCCGATTAAAGTGTTGCGCGCGCCATCAAGCGAAAGGCCAGCCGCTTGGGCTGGCCTTTGTCGAGGTCGTGGCCGGCTGCCGGGGTCGCACACCCTGCCGGCAGCAGGGACTTAAGACCTACTTGGAGGGTGTGCGGATTTGAGGCGCCAGAGCAGCAGCTCCATTTGACTGGCTTCAGAATCGAAGGTGCAAGCAACACGGAACTGCGCACTCGAAATTGACACAGACCGCGGATGTCGGGGCTTATGCATCGGCCACTCCATCTAGGTTGTTGCGCCACGCTGCCGCGCATGCGGCCCTACACGACATCGCGCACGACCGACCCGCTGCTCGGCCAGGGTTGGCCTTACAGTGATCACGCAGACAGGCGCGCTTCGAGGTTGCGTGGTGAGTTTGAACAGGCAAGGGGACAGGTGCGGGAGACGATATCCGTCGAATGCTCCCTCGGGCGGGCCTGTTCTGGAGCCGCCTTGCATCCGACCGGCCCGAAGGCCGTTCTTTTCGCTCTGCTGCAGAGACGGCAAGGGCTGTCGCCACTCCATGCTCTGACGCGCACCAGCAGTTGCACTCAGTTACTGAGAACGCATTGAACTGAACGCCACCCGGCGGGGCTATGACGCCCACCGCAGACCGAATCTACGTGATTCGTGTGACAGCCAACCAATAATTATTCGTCAATATCTGAGGAGCTGTTGCCAACAGGCATCTGTAATCCAACCGCGCGAGCACCCAGGGACCGCCTAGACCTGCCGCGTGTGCCTGGGAAGAGGTGCCGCACGCGTCAACCCGCTCAGCGGCTCAGCCAATTGGCCAGCAGCGCGGCAACGAACGCCAGCGCGGCGCAACAGGGGAAGGTCATGCACCACGCCAAGACGATGCGTTGCAGGACGCTCCACCTGATGTCGTAGATCCGGCGCGATGCACTGGCGCCGACGATGGCGGTGGTGATCGTGTGTGTGGTGCTGAGCGGAATGCCATATTGGGAAGCGCCCCAAATGGTGAACGATGCCGAGGTTTGCGCGGCGAACCCCTGCCAGGAGCTGATGCGCGTCAACTTCGTGCCGACGGTTTCGATGATGCGCCAGCCACCGAAGCTCGTGCCGATCCCCATGGTCAGCGCACACACGAGCATTACCCAGAATGGGATCTCGAACGCCTTGGTCGCGCCGCCCGCCAGCATCGTCAGCGCGAAAACGCCCATGAACTTCTGGCCATCATTGAGGCCATGATTGAAGGCCATGAACGCCGCCGAAATAATTTGCAGCCGGTCGAAGACGATCTTGCCCCGTGTCGGCCGCATATTGGCCGCCAGCACGATCACCAGTCGGCCTATGACGAGGGCGCCGAGAAAACCGAGGCCCAAGGAACAGATGAGGCCAATCCCGACCTTTTGCCACCCGGTCCACTGCAGCGCGGCCCAGCCGCCGCCTGCCAGGCCCGCCCCGGCAAGTCCCGCCAGCAGGGCGTGCGATTTGGAAACCGGGATGCCGAGGTACGCGGCGAGGCTGCCCCAGGCAATGATGCTGACCATGGCCGCCGTAATGGCCGGCAGCGTCATGGCGTCCGCCGCCACAATGCCCTTGCCGACCGTGGCGGCCACGGCGGTTCCAGCCATGGCGCCGACAGTGTTGAGTACGACCGCCATGATGATCGCCAAGCGCGGCGACATGACGCCGGTCGAGATTACCGTGGCGATGACGTTGGGTGCGTCGGTCCAGCCATTGACGAATTCGGCGGCCAGCACGGTAAACAGCGCGACCGCAAGAGCGAGTGTCAGCCACTCCATGTCAAGCTTCCTTGCGGGCCAGCGAGAGGATCAGCTTGCCACAGTGATTGGCCTCGTCGGTCGTATCTTCCAGCAACTGGAAGAGCTTCGCCCAGGCAATGAACTCCAGCCGGTTGGCGCCAGCCGGGCTGTACTCGGCAACCAGCTTGCGCTCCGCATCGGCCAGCAGTTTGTCGGCTTCCGCCTCCGACTCATCCAGCAGCCGCGCCTTTTCACGCACTCGGGCGAGCACGAGCTTTTTCTCCATCATGCCCACCAGCTCGCTGACGCCGCCGATCATGCGCTCGGCGACGGCAAACAACTGCATCGCCTCCGGCCGCAGTGTCGTCAGCAGCGGCTTGTAGATGTCGATGTGATAGGCGACCTTGCGCATGCCATCGATGACGTTGTCGAGATCGTCGGTGAGCCGCATCGTATCGGCCACGTCGAAGCGGACGATGAACGAATTGTCGAGCAGCTCGTGGATTTCGTCGACGATCCCGTCGCCGCGATGCTCGAAGTCGATGATCCCCTGGAGGTCCTGGCCGGCGGTCACCCGGAAATGCGCCGCGCAGGCCATCGCCGTGTCGGCGAGCTGCTGCAGCAGGAACGTGAATTTCTCATTCTGTGCCGGACCAAAAAATCGACCGACGGCCGCCCAGATCGTCCCCATGAATTCAAACTCCCCGTTTCTGGCTAAGCAGAGTTCGCAAAATTGTACCTCGCTTCGCGGCGACGACGGCACATGATCCCGAACATAGCCCAGGCGTGCGCACGGCATCATCTCGCCCGGCGCGATATACAAGTAATTGGAGCGGCAAATCGTCCGATACGACCGGGCCAAGGTGTTGCGCCTAACCGGTCCACTCGACGTGCGCCTTGATCGCCCGCTGGTCGGCCGAGATCCAGCCATGTGGCGCCGCCGCCTTGATCATGCCGCTGAGCCCATCCTGCCAAGCCTGGTCGTTGGCGAGGCCCTCCCAGCCGCGCAGCGCCGCGATCGACACCCACGCCGTCTTGGCATCAGCAAATTTCAGGACGGAGGGATTGGCGCCGGCCACGTCCAAGTACCTCGCCTCGGGCGCGTCGCAGGCGACCTTGAACGTGCGGAAATTGGTCGGAACTTCAAGGCGAATACGGTGGTTTGCTTCGATTCGGATGATCACGTGCTCGCCTCCTTGGCCCTAAGCAGAGTTCCCAAAAGTGGCCTTCCCGGTTTTGGGATAAAACTCTGCGAAAGCAAGGGAATCTAAGCATACATTCGTTGGGCAACCAACGAATGTATGCTTAGGCCCGCCAGTCTACGCCAAGAGTCCCCGCGCGCCCCAAAATAGCCACCTGTTTACGACAAGTGCCGCCAATCCGTGCTCTCGAGTGGGGCCAGAAGAGCACAGTGCGATCAATTGCTGCCAGCAATGGGGCGATTGCGACTGGACAAAATGCGCGAGTCTGACCAGCCCTCATCCGCATGGTTCGTCTTGCCGCGTTGCACTTGCGCGAACGTTCTGCGATTTTGCGCGCGAGCGGCGACCCAATGTCATCAGAAGCGCCGAAATACCGTCACACACAACAGGGACCAGAACTGGATTGAACCCAACACTCACCCAGCCGGCCGAAACCACGGCTCGCGACTGGATGCAGGCTCTCGCCGCCTACCGCGAGCCTGAACTTCGTCGCAGCGTGCTGGAACTCGCCATTACCGGCGTTCCGCTGCTGGCGCTGTGGATCGGCGCCTGGATGGCGCTTTCGGTCAGCGTTTGGCTGACGCTGGCCCTCGCCATTCCGGCATCCGGCTTCCTCCTGCGCTTGTTCATGATCCAGCACGATTGCGGACATGGCGCCTTTTTCCGCCGCAAGGCGGCGAACGACTGGGTCGGCCGCGTCATCGGCGTCTTGACGCTGACGCCGTACGATGTGTGGCGGCGCAGCCATGCCGTGCATCACGCCACCTCGGGCAACCTGGAAAAGCGCGGCATCGGCGATATCGATTTGTTGACGGTGCGCGAATACCGGGCCCTGCCGTCGTGGCGGCGCCTGCTCTATCGTCTTTATCGCCATCCCGTCGTCATGTTCGGGCTGGGGCCTGCCTGGCTCTTCCTCCTGCAGCATCGTTTGCCGTTCGGCCTGATGCGCGCCGGCTGGCAGTACTGGATGAGCGCGATGGCGACCAATGCGACGATCACCGTCGCCGTCGCCACGGCGATCTACTTCATGGGCGCCGGTCCGTTCCTGCTCGTGCACCTGCCGATCACGCTGCTGGCCTCCTCGATGGGGGTGTGGCTGTTCTATGTGCAGCACCAGTTCGAGGAGACGTTCTGGGCCGAGGCCGACGACTGGAAGCTGCACGATGCGGCGCTCTATGGCAGCTCGCACTATGATTTGCCGCTGGTGCTGCGCTGGTTCACCGCCAACATCGGCGTGCACCATGTGCATCATCTCTACAGCAAGATCCCCTTCTACCGGCTGCAGCACGTGCTGCGCGACTACCCGGAACTGGCCCAGGTCAGGCGTCTGACGCTGGCGCAGAGCCTCGCCTGCGTGCGCTTCGGGTTGTGGGACGAGGCCGGTCGGCGGCTGGTGTCGTTCCGGGCCGCGCGGCAACTGTGACGCCGGGCCGAGGCTGAGGCACCACGCAACAATCATCGAATCGTAGGTTGGCCCCCGGACTGGATCCGGGGGAGGCGCCGTCATGCCGGAGGCATGCAACGGAAGAGTCATGCCGGAGGCATGCAACGGAAGAGCCGAGTGAAGCCCAACGGCGTGGTGCAAGCTTGTTGGGCTTCGGCGTCAAGGCTTGTCCCGGCCCGCGAGCCGGGGACGCCTCAACCCAACCTACATGCACGTGTTGCCGGCCCCCACTCCGTTTGTCTTGACCGTGCCGCGGGCCTTACCTAAAAGCACGACGTAGCCAGTGCCGACAGTGCGGCCGTCAAGCCCATCAATCTTGACCCAGCCTGCCTGACCTACGACGGCAATTGAATTCGGGCGGGTAGCTCAGTGGTAGAGCAGTTGACTTTTAATCAACTGGTCGCGGGTTCGATACCCGCCCCGCTCACCAATGTTTTCAATGGCTTAGTAGAATTGTGAGCGACGGGCCAAAATTCGCGTCCGCACTCCGCGATCGCGTTGGCTCTGGCGGGCGAGGCCACCTCCCCTCGGGCTCTACCCAGTCACCCTGCTTGGAAATTGCCGCCTCGGCCTCGCATTCGAAACGTTCCGCCACGTCGCAGCCTTCGCTTCCTGTAATGCGGCGCGACAATCAGGATGAGACTGGCCGGGGGTGGCCTGACTGCGATCGGACGCGCGCCCGGCATCGCCGTTCCGGTCCGTCGGCCCGCAGCTTCGTTTCCCGCTTCCTTCACGCCGGCCTCACGGTCCGACGCTCGGCGGTGCCGCGCTCGCCATGACCAGCTCACCAGGAGGCATTCACCTCCAAGTCGGTGCCCATGCCGGGCGCAAAAAAATTGGCCCGCCTCCGGCGGAACGCGAAGAGCAGCGGCCCGGATCGACCGGTGTGCTCAGGACGTAAAGAGATAAAGGTCAAGGATTTAACGTCCTCGCAACCCGGAAGCCCAAGTAGTTGTCGCGGTAGCCCGGAGTGTCGCCGTTGCGCCGCGCCGCGCGGAGGTCCTGCGGATCGTCGCGCCAGGAGCCGCCGCGAAGAACACGGGAACAGCCGGACGTATCTGGAACGAATCGGCCGTCGGTTGGCGCCCCGGCGTAGCTCTCCTTGTAGCAATCCTGCACCCACTCCCAGACGTTGCCATGCATGTCGTGCAGGCCGAAGGCATTGGCTGGGAACGAGCCGACATCA
>CAZCGE010000072.1:0-56513 GCA_964498125.1 uncultured Devosia sp.
GAGGAATTGCGCGTCATCACGACCTATCTGGTGTTCCCGACCTGGGCCCTGCTGGTCCAGACCCTGACCGCAGGAAAACCGCCGCCCGCCGTGCTCGGCGGCTGACGCCCGTCCCGTCAGCCGCAACCCTCCCTCGCTTCAAATGCATTTTTTGCCAATGTCACTGCCAAATCCGTCACATTGAGAATTGCTGCGCGGCCGTGCCGGGCACCGTTGCATCAGCATTGACTTCCAGCTTCGCCTCCGGCCACCTCGGCGCTACAAGGAACGGCTCCATAAGACAACGCACGAGACCCACCCATGGCCCAGCTGCTGCTCGAACTGTTTTCCGAGGAAATCCCCGCCCGCATGCAGGTGCGCGCGGCCGAGGACCTGCGGCGGCTGGTGCTGGATGGGCTCGAGGCGCAGGGGCTGACGACGACGGAGGCGCATGCCTATGCCACGCCGCGCCGCCTGGTTTTGCTGGCGGACGGGCTGCTGGACGTGTCGCCGGGGGTGTCGGAGGAGCGCAAGGGCCCGCGCGTCGGGGCGCCCGAGCAGGCGCTGGCCGGCTTCCTCAAGGCCGCGGGCCTCGCCTCGATCAAAGAGGCCCAGATCGTCAAGGACGAGAAAAAGGGCGACTACTATGTCGCCCGCATCGACAGGCCGGGCCGGCCGGCGGCGGATATCCTGGCCGAGGTGGTGCCGGCGGTGCTGGCCAAGTTCCCCTGGCCCAAGGCGATGCGCTGGGGCTCGGGCGATGCCACCTGGGTGCGGCCATTGCAGTCCATTGTCTGCCTGCTCGGCGGCGCCATCGTGCCGTTCTCCTTTGCGGGCGTCGTGAGCGAGCGGACGACGCGCGGCCATCGCTTCCACGGCAACACGCCGTTCGAGGTGACTGACGCCGCGGACTACTGGAAGAAGCTCAAGGCGCACAAGGTGATGATCCTCACCTCGGAGCGGATCAGCAGCATCGCCGAGCAGGCGCGCGCGCTGGCCAAGCAGGCGCACCTCGAGCTGGTCGAGGACGACGCGCTGCTGGCCGAGAATGCCGGCCTCACCGAGTGGCCGACGGTGATGATGGGCACCTTCGAGGCGAGCTTCCTTGCGGTGCCCGCCGAATGCCTGATGACAGCCATGAAGAACCACCAGAAATGCTTCTCGCTGCGCGCCCCCAAGTCCGGCAAGCTCGCCAACAAGTTCCTGCTGGTCACCAACTTGATCGCCAAGGACGATGGCGCGGCCATCATCGCCGGCAACGAAAAGGTGATCCGCGCACGGCTGTCGGATGCCAAGTTCTTCTGGGACCAGGACCTGAAGCGGCCGCTGGACGAAATGGCGAGCCAGTTGTCCGGCATCACCTTCCACGAGAAATTGGGCACGCAGCGCGACCGCGTCGAGCGTATCGCCGAACTCGCCTTCCAGATCGCCGGCGCGGTCGATGCCGACCCGGCGGATGCGCGCCGCGCGGCGCAACTCTGCAAGGCCGATCTTGTTTCCGGTATGGTCGGCGAATTCCCCGAGCTGCAGGGCCTGATGGGCCGCACCTACGCCGAGGTCGCCGGGACCAAGCCCGAGATCGCGCGCGCCATCGAGCTGCACTACAAGCCGAAGGGCCCCTCGGATACCGTGCCGAAGGAGGAGGCGGGCGACGCCTGCGCCATCGCCGTGGCGCTGGCCGACAAGCTCGACACGCTGGTGGGCTTCTGGGCAATAGGCGAGAAGCCGACGGGGTCGGGCGATCCCTATCAGCTCAGGCGTGCGGCGTTGGGGGTGGTGCGGATATTGTTGGAGAATGATTTGAGGCTGCCGCTCCACAGCGTTCTAGACAAGGCCCGCGATCCTTACGATGATGCGCTAGAAAGGATCTACCCAGGTCACAAGCTACGCCGTGCGGCAGAAAAAGCTCGTATCGAGAAGAGCGGTGAACGTCCCTATGATGATTTGATTGGCTTCTTCGCCGACCGCCTGAAGGTCCACCTGCGCGAGCAGGGAGCCCGCCACGACCTGATCGATGCCGTGTTCGCGCTTCCCGGACAGGACGACCTCGCCCTGATCGTGCGGCGCGTCGAGGCATTGGGCCAGCTGCTCGGCACCGAGGACGGCCGGAACCTGCTGGCCGGAGTCAAGCGTGCCGCCAACATCCTGTCGATCGAGGAGAAGAAGGACAAGCGCTCCTACGCCGGCGAGCCCGACATCGCGCTGCTGACCGAAAAGGAGGAACTGGCGCTTGCCGCCGCCATCGCCGAGGTCAAGCAGGACACGGTCGCCGCCATCAACGTCGAGAACTTTGCCGGCGCCATGCGGGCCTTGGCCGAGCTGCGCCCCGCGGTCGATGCCTTCTTCGACAAGGTGACCGTCAACGCGCCCGACGCCAAGCTGCGCGAGAACCGCCTGAAACTGCTGTCCGAAATCCGCGATACCACGCTGCGGGTGGCGGACTTCTCCAAGATCGCCGGGTGACCACCACATCAGCGGCCAACGCCGGCCCGCTCCCACACCAGCATTTCCGCTTGGGTTCCCGGCGCTTGCCTGCTACAGACGCGCCTCTGATCTCATCCAGGGGACGCTGGCGGTCCGATCCCGCGGCGGCAAGATATGGCCAAAAAAACGTCGCGCCCTGGCGCCGATTCAGCCGCCGGCCCGAGCCAGCGCATGTTGCGCGTCGGCGAATCGATGCGTCATGCGCTGGCGGAAATGCTGATCCGCGGCGAGATCCACGACGATGTTCTAGCGGCTCACATCATCACCATCTCGGAGGTGCGCATGTCGGCGAGCCTCAAAATGGCAACCGTCTACGTGATGCCGCTGGGCGGCGAGGACATCTCGCCGGTGATCGAAGCGCTGCATCGCCATCGCCGTCATATTCGCAGCGAACTGGCCAACGCCGTCAACCTGAAGTTTGCCCCGGACATTCGCTTCCAGGAAGATGTCAGCTTCGAGGAATCGAGCCGCATCGATCGCCTGCTGGACAGCCCGGCGGTGCGGCGCGATGTGGAGAAGAAGTGAAATGGTCAGTTGGCCAGCAAGCGTGAGGTGGTTCAGAAGTCACCCCTTCACTTCACTACTGACCACCTGACCATCTGACCATCTGACCCACTGCACTGGAACCCAAATGGCACGTCGCAAGAAGGGTAGCCCCGTTCATGGCTGGCTGATCCTCGACAAGGTGGCGGGGCAGACCTCCACTCAGGCGCTCGGCAGCGTCAAGAGGTTGTTCGATGCGCAGAAGGCCGGGCACGCCGGCACGCTCGATCCACTGGCCACTGGCATCCTGCCGATTGCGTTCGGCGAGGCGACCAAGACCGTGTCGTTCGTGGTGGATGGCGCCAAGGCCTACCGCTTCGAAGTGCGCTGGGGGGCGGAAACCACGACCGACGACACCGAAGGTGAGGTGGTCCGTACCAGTTCTGAGCGGCCGACACGTGAGCTGATCGAAGGGCTTCTCCCGCAATTCATCGGCGAGATCATGCAGGTTCCGCCGCAGTTTTCCGCCATCAAGGTCGACGGCAATCGCGCCTATGATCTGGCGCGCGAGGGCGAGCACGTGAACCTCGAGCCGCGGCTCGTGGTGATCGATCAGTTCCGCCTCGTTGCCGCGCCCGACGCCGACACAGGCATCTTCGAGGCTGAATGCGGCAAGGGCACCTACGTGCGCGCCTTGGCACGCGATATGGGCCGGCTGCTCGGCTGTTTCGGCCACGTGACGGCATTGCGGCGCACCGAGGTCGGCCCATTTGGCGAGGACGACGCGGTGACTATCGAGGAGCTGCGCCAGATGGCCGAGGCCGAGGGGCCCGACGCCGTCCTCCGCATGTTGCGGCCGATCGAAACCGCGCTCGACGATGTGCCGGCACTCGCCGTCAGCCAATCGGATGCCGCTTCGCTGGCGCGCGGCCAGCCGATCCTGATCCGAGGTCGCGACGCGCCGATCATTTCCGGTCCAATCTATGCCACCGTCAAGGGCCGCATCATTGCCCTCGGCGAGGTCGAGAAAGGCGAATTCAAGCCGACACGCGTGTTCAATCTGGGGAGCTGAGCAACCTCGGCTGGCAGCATTGCCTGTCCGGGCCGCACCAGCAATCGCTATTCCACTGGCCCATCCTGCTGGGCGATTTCGATCTGGCCGCGTTCGGCCAGCTCCAGCGCCAGATCGGCGATAAACCGGCGCGCCTTCATGACTTCGCGCGGCGGCGTGTTGGCGGCGCTGGCGATTTCCTGCTCGATCATCCGGCGCGAGCGCGAGGAGACCGACGACAGGACCAGCTCACGCATCGTCGCCGACGCGCCTTGCAGGGCCAGGATGGTACGCTCCGCCGGCACGCCATCGAACAGCTTGACCCGATCGGCGGGCGCCAGGCGTGCAATATCGTCAAACGTGAATAGCAAGCCTTTCACGAGCTTGGCATCCTTGGGTCGCCTCTTCTCCAGATCGCTCAGCACCTCATCCATCTGCTGACGTTCCATCTTGTTGATGATGTCGGCCACGCGCACATGGACGGGCGGACCGGTCTCCTTGGAAACCTTCACCAACAGCTCGTCCTGGATGCCCTGCTCGAGCAGGGCCTGTGCAATCTCAGTGACCGGACGGATGGCAAGAACGCGGCGAACCACCTCGGTGCGGGCAGATCCCGGCATTTGGCACAGGACGGCCGCGGCCGTGGCCGAGCCGGCCTTGGAAAGCGCCAGCGCCGCCACCTGCGGATGCTCCTTGGCAAGGAACTGGGACACAGTCGGCTCGGGCATCTCGGTCAGACGCTGCCAGACGGAGTGCTGGCCGTCATGACGCACGCTCGACATGATCGAGGCCAGATGCTCGGGCGGCACCAGGCCCGAAAGCAGTTGCTCGGCGTCATTCGTGCCGCCGCGAATATCGGCGCCCAGATCGATTGCCGCCGCCACCTCATCAACCAACTTATCGATCGCCAGCCGCGGCACCGCGCCGAGATTGACGGTCGTCTCGACAACATGACGCATCTCGGTATCGGAGAAATATTTCAGGACGCGATCGGCAAGCGGCTTGCCCATCGCCAACAGCAGGGCCGCGACCCTCTGTGTGCCTTCGATCGACCCAGGTGCCGCCGCCGTGGGAGCAGGACTAGCCTCCGCCATCCTTTGACCTTCACATGCAGGCCCAAGCGCCGATGTCTCGGCGGCCGCCGGAGCCGCCTCCTTGATCCGCCTGACCAAGTACGAAGGATCGCAAAGCAAACCGTCGCGAACCTTGCAGCCATCGCTGATGCCGTGAGGTCGCCTTCATTGAATGTGCGTGTATAAGTATATCTACGCACGCTAAGGTTGTTATAAAGCCACGACTGGAGCACGTCAGCCCCGGACAAATATAGTCGCATCGCGCTCGCTGATATGTCATGTGGCGATCTGAGTGCCAGCTCGGGAAAGCGCCATGACATTGGACGAGACGTTGGCCGGCTCGATGATCCAGCCCGCCCATCCCGATTTTGAACGGGTGGTGCGCGCGAGTTTTGCCCGTCAGGGACTGATGACGTCCATCGGCGCCAGGTTGGTAGACGTCGCGCCGGGGCGCGTGCGGATCGAATTGCCCTATGCCGCCAGCATCTCCCAGCAGAACGGCCTGTTTCATGGCGGCATCGTCGGCGCCATCGCCGACAATGCCGGCGGCTATGCCGCGCTGAGCCTGATGCCGGCCGGCAGCGAAGTGTTGACCGTCGAGTACAAGATCAACTTCATGCGGCCAGCGTCAGGCAACCTGTTGCGTGCGACAGGCCATGTCATGCGCGCCGGCAAGACCATGACTGTTGTCCGTGCCGAGGTCGAGTGTGTCTCTCCCGCGGCGACCTTCGCCTGCGCCCTGCTACAGGCGACGATGATGCGCCTGTCCGAGAATGGCGGCAGCGCGCCGGGTTGACGTGGTGCGGCCCGGTGTTTGCGAACGCGCGGTCGGGCGATCAGCGCGATCTGGCGGATGCGATCCCCACCCGCATGCGCTCCAGCGCTGCTCGCAGTCCGGTGTCAGTGATGCCGGAGAGATCGGTGGAGGGTAATGGGCGGGGCGCATGCCGGCGCTGGGTCGTCAACACGTCACGCGGCTTCATCGCCGTCACGGGCGCTTGCAGGATCCGCAGCTCGGCCACAGCGCGATAGCCGAAATAGCGGTTGATGCGCTCGATCAGCTCGCGTTTGCCATATTCGATATCAAGCGCGCGTCCACCGTCGACCTTGAGCATCAGCGTGGCGCCGGGTCTGCCCTCGCCGCCGGCCTCGACCCCACCGTAGGCATCGACCGAGCGCGGCCACTTGAGCCGCTCCGGCATTGTGAATGCAGCCATCCGCGGCCCAACGATGTCGGCCCAATCCGTGAGCAGTGCGGCGGCTGAAAAGCCATATTTCTCGAAGGCCTTGCGGGTCAGCCGCGGCACGAAGCTGCCGACCGCCTTGGCGGCGACGTATCCGGCGCGCGAACCGAAGGCGGGCGTCGCGTCCTTTGGCATCGCCGTTTGCATCGTGAACTTGCCCGTCGGCGCGGGGCGCATCAAAGATCTCGACATGGGCTCGAGTTGCCTCCAAGCATTTCCACCAGCACGCAAGTTGCTTAACATGACGTAAATGATTCGCGGCTCGTCGTCCGAAGAGGAACTGTGATGGGCGCTGTTGCGCGGCGGCAACTGCAGATTGTCTCGGCCGGACCGGATACGGCTCCGGAACTGCTGGCTTGGTACGATGTGGAGCGGCGGTCGCTGCCATGGCGGCTGGCGCCGGGACAGCCTGCCGACCCTTATCGCGTTTGGCTCAGCGAAATTATGCTGCAGCAGACCACGGTGAAGGCCGTTATTCCCTTCTACGAAAGATTCCTGCAGCGCTGGCCGAGCGTCGGCGAGCTGGCCGCCGCCGACGTCGACGAAGTTCTCGCCGCCTGGGCAGGGCTTGGCTACTACTCGCGTGCCCGCAATCTGCACACCTGCGCACGCGCCATTGTCGAGCAATTTGCTGGCCGGTTTCCCGCCACGCAAGCCGAACTGCTGAAGCTGCCGGGCATTGGCCCCTATACCGCGGCCGCCATTGCCGCGATTGCCTTCGGCGAGGCGACAGCACCCGTCGATGGCAATATCGAACGTGTCGTGGCGCGCCTGTTTGCGGTTGAAACGCCGCTGCCGGCGGCCAAGCCGGAATTGCGGCGTCTGGCGGCGGCGTTGGCGCCAGCGCGCCGGGCCGGTGACTTTGCCCAGGCGATGATGGATCTCGGCGCCTCGATCTGCACGCCAAAGCGGCCCTCGTGCCTGATGTGTCCGCTGTCGGCGCAGTGCGCCGGCCGGGACGCGGGCATTGAGGCGACGCTGCCGCGACGGCAGACGCGCAAGGCACGGCCCAACCGGTATGGCGTGGCCTTTCTGGCCCTCAGGGAAGATGGCCAGGTGCTATTGAGGCAGCGCCCGCACACCGGTCTTCTCGCCCGCATGATGGAAGTGCCTTCGACCAACTGGCTCGACGAATGGATGTCGGCGGACGAGGCTCTGCGCACTGCACCTGCCCGCGGAGACTGGTGGCCGGTACCCGGCTCCGTCGTGCATATTTTCACCCACTTCCGGCTGGAGCTCATGGTCTATCGTGCGGTCGTGCCAGCCGACACCACGCTGACCTTCTGGGCCGACGCTGCGCGCTGCACGTGGGTGCCGCGTCGCAATCTGCCCTCCCAGGCGCTGCCGAGCGTAATGCGCAAGGTGATCGCGCATGCGTTGAAGGAGAGCTGAGGGGGGCCGGCAGAGCAGGGTTGCCGTCGCAGGTGGCGGTCGATTGCGGCGGGGCGTGCCTCGATGGCGACATTCAAGTTGGGGGCAGGAACCGACTGACGCCTCCTGCCACGTGTGAATCAGCTAGTCCCTTACAGGCACACTTGGTCTTGCATTTTGTTCCCGTATTGTTCTAAAATGCTGATGCCAAGATCGAGACGGAAGGGGCAGCGATGGTGAACCAGCTCTACTATGGCGACAATCTCGAGGTGCTGCGCGACAGCCTCGAGGAAGAGAGCGTCGACCTCATCTATCTCGACCCGCCATTCAATTCGAACGCGACCTACAACGTGCTGTTCCGAGCGCCGTCGGGCGAGCACTCGGCGGCGCAGATCGAGGCATTCGGGGACACCTGGCACTGGAACGAGGCGGCTGAGCAGGCCTATTGGGAGGTGTTGAAAGGCTCCAACACCAGTGCCGCCAAGATGCTCGAGGCCATGCGCGGCTTCCTCGGCGAGAACGACATGATGGCCTATCTCGCCATGATGGCGGTACGGTTGATCGAGCTGCATCGCGTGCTGAAGCCGACCGGGAGCCTCTATCTGCACTGCGACCCGACCGCGAGCCATTATTTGAAGATTTTGCTGGATGCAGTGTTTGGAAAGCGCAACTACCAAAATGAAATCGTGTGGAGCTATAGGCGTTGGCCGACTAAGGCCAATAGATTTCAACGGATGCACGATATATTGTTTTTCTACTCCAAG
This sequence comes from uncultured Devosia sp., assembly GCA_964498125.1. Lineage (GTDB taxonomy): Bacteria > Pseudomonadota > Alphaproteobacteria > Rhizobiales > Hyphomicrobiaceae > CAMDBL01. Next base: position 8,450 of record CAZCGE010000072.1, read on the forward strand.
ATGGAGCAGCCAGCCACATTCAATGTTTTAATGCAGCCACCGACTGAAAGTTCGCAAAAGCGTTGGAAGGGCGCCAAACAAAAGGTTACGTTCGACGAGGCAGGGAATAGAAACCCGACTCAAGAGGTTGAGAATGAAGAGTCCGCTGTCGCGATGAACGCGGTTTGGAATATTCCGATCATTGCACCGATGTCTAAAGAACGCCTTGGTTATCCAACTCAAAAACCTCTTGCTTTGTTGGAACGCGTCCTGATGGCGTCGTCCAATGAGGGCGACTTGGTGCTCGATCCCTTCTGCGGCTGCGGCACGACCGTCCACGCCGCCGAAAAGCTGAAACGGCAGTGGATCGGCATCGACATCACACATCTCGCTATAGCGCTTGTCGATCGTCGCCTGCGCGAAGCATTTCCGAAAATCCGATTCGAAACCCACGGCGTTCCCAAGGACCTCGACGGCGCCCGCGCACTGGCCGAGAAGAACAAGTTCGAGTTCGAGCGGTGGGTCGTCTCACTCATTCCTGATGCCCAGCCTTACAAGAGCAAGGGCGGTGCCGATGCCGGCATCGACGGCATCATTTATTTGAGGCTTGGAAAAAAGGAGAGTGCGCGGGCCATCATCTCGGTGAAGGGCGGCAAGAACATCAATGTCGGCATGGTGCGAGACCTCAAAGGCACCATCGAGCGCGAGAAGGCGGCGATCGGCATCTTTCTGACGCTCACGGAGCCGACCCAACCCATGCTGACCGAGGCGGCTGCCAGCGGCTTCTTCAAGCACGAAGGCAAGCAGTATCCGCGCCTGCAAATCCTGACCATCGAGGCGTTGCTCGAAGGCCAGCGCCCGCGTGCGCCGCTGATCGATTCCTCGGTGTTCAAGAAGGCATCGCGTGAGGACCCGGACAACCAAACGGAGCTGGACCTTTGAGGTTGGCCGGATGCTCCTACTGCCTCATCCCGCGCCCTCGACGATCCGACTCGTGGTGAGCCTGTCACGCGGCGTGGTTGCCTCCGCCCCATGCGGTCCATGGGATGCACACAACTGATCCCAAACAACAACCAGCCTACAGATCGACTTTAACGGCCACACCGCTTCGCGGCGGCGAAGGCCCTATTCGCCCTCGTACTTGCCGCTGATCGCATCGACGTAGCGTTTGACCGACGCCCCCAGCACCGGCTTGGCGTTCTTTTCGATGACGCGGTCGAAATAGTGGCCGTAGATGCGCTCGAACGGGAACGGCTCCAATGCGGCGCCGATGCCCTGGACAATCTTGGCTGACAACGGAATGAAGTTCGGATAGCTGCGCATGAAGGTGAGGAATTTGCGGTCCGTCGCAACGGTCAGGATATCGCCGGCGCAGACGACGCCGCGGCCCTCGGCACCATTGGCCCAGTGCAGCACGGTGCCGCCGGGGAAGTGGCCGCCGCAGCGCACCAGCGTCACGTCCGGCAGCAGGTTCAGCGTCTCGCCCTCCCACAGCTTGATCGCCGGGTCGGGCTGCATGATCCAGGCCTTGTCGCGCGCATGCAGGTGGATCGGCACGCCACCGAAGGCGCGGCTCCACGCCCCCATCGTCGTGTAGAAATGCGGGTGCGAGATGGCGATCGCCTGCAATCCGCCGAGGGCCTTGATCAGTGTGATCGTGGCGTCGTCGAGCAGTGAGATGCAGTCCCATAGGATGTTGCCGTTGGGCGTGCAAACCAGGATGGCCCGCTGGCCAATGGCGAAGGCGGGCTCCGTGCCGATGCCGATGATACCGGGCTCATACTCGCGGAAGCTGTTGCGGCGGTTGACGGCGAGGGCGGCCTGCGTGGTCCAGCTCTGGCCGGCAGGGGGCACGTACTGGCGCTCCTCCTCACAGATGATGCACTGCGCCGGCGCCTTGTCGCCCGGTGGATACTCGGTGCCGCAGGCGGTGCAGATGGAAGCTGGCATGCGGGGGCTCCGGGATGGTTGTGCCTGACATTCCTGTCAGACACCTTTGCTCCGACTACGTGACGCTGTCCGACGCAAAACGTCGGACACCGCCCGATCACTTCTGCTCGGCGGCCACGATCTTCTTGATGATGGTCTCGAGCCGCTGGGTGTCCTGGTCCCACCAGGTGCGGAAATCCGCTGCGTTCTGATGGGCGAGAGGCGTGCCGGACTTGGCGAACATCGCCTTGACCGCCGGATCCGCGGCGGCTTTCGTCACCGCGACATCGAGCGCGCGCTTGATCTCGGCCGGCACGCCTGCCGGTGTGAACATGGCGGACCAGACCGAGTATTCCATGTCGACGCCGAGCTCCTTCATGGTCGGAACGTCGGGGAACTCCGGCACGCGGGTCGGGTTCGCTGCGGCGAGGACCTTGAACGCGCCCGAGGCAACATGCTGTACGCCAAGCCCCGGAACCGAGAAGAAGATATGCCCGCCGCCGCTCAGCAGCATGGTGATGGCAGGGGCCCCGCCAGTGGTCGGCAGATGCCGGAACTTGGTGCCGGTCGCCTGCATCAGCATCTCCATGGGCAGATGCGTCGGACCGTAGGGGCCGGTCGAGATATAGATGATCTCGTTCGGCCGCTTCCGGGCGTCGGCGATCAACTCGGCGTAGGTGTTCCAGGGCGCCGACTTCTGCACGAAGATCACGCACGGGTCGGAGGAGAGGCGCGCGATCGGCGCGAACTGTTCGCGCGTGTACATAGGTGGCTTGCCCTGCGCGGCGGCGATGGCGGGCAGCGTCGACATGCCGATCAGCGTCACCATGATGGTGTAGCCGTCGGGCGCAGCCCCTGCTGCGAACTGGGCGCCGATGCCGCCAGTGGCGCCGGCCTTGTTCAGGATGACGAACGACTGGTTGAACTCCTTCTCGAGCGAGGGCGTGATCAGGCGGGCGACCAGATCCGCGATCCCGCCGGGCGGGTAGGGGACAACGACGGTGACCTGCCGCGACGGCCACTTGTCCTGGGCCAGGGCCGGGGCGCAGACCGGCCAGGCCACGGCCAGGGCGGCAATGCCGAGCAGCGCACGCCAGGCGCAGCCGCCCGTGGAATTCCGAAGTCGCATGTTATCCTCCCTGTCGTTTTTCGTTGCTGTCGATCCGGTGTCTGACATCCCGCCAGACACCATTATAACGCGAACCCGCCGTCGACGATGAAGATCTGCCCGGTGGTGAAAGCCGCCTCGTCGGAAGCGAGATAGACCGCCATCATGGCGATTTCTTCCGCCGTGCCGAGCCGGCCCATCGGCTGGCGGTCGACGAAGGCCTGGCGCACCTCGGGCTCGGGCTTGCCCTGCTGTTTGGCCAGCGTGGCGATGCGGTCGTCGAGCGAGGGCGACTGCACCGTTCCCGGGCATATGGCGTTGCAGCGGATGCCCTGCTTCATGAAGTCGGCCGCCACCGCTTTCGACAGGCCGATGACGGCGGCCTTGGTGGCGCCGTAGGCGTAACGGTAGGGCAGGCCACGCACGGAGCTGGCGCCCGAGGCGATATTGACGATCGCTCCCTGGCCCTTGGTCAGCATGCCCGGCAGAAAGGCCTGGATCGTCCTGTGCATCGACTTGACGTTGAGGTCGAAGGACAGGTCCCAGGCCTCCTCGGCGGTGTCGAGCACGGTGCCGTGGTGCACGTAGCCCGCCGCATTGAACAGGATGTCGACCGGGCCGACGCGCTTTGCCACGTCCTGCACCGATTTGGTATTGCGCACGTCGAGAATGTGCGTCTCGGCGATACCGGCTTCACTGAGGCCCTTGAGCTTGCCCATGTCGATGTCGGAGGCGATCACCCTCGCCCCTTCGCGCGCGAATGCAATCGCCGTGGCGCGGCCGATGCCGGCGCCAGATGCGGTGCAGAACGCCGTCTTGCCTGCGAGCCGATTGGTCATGACATTGGGTTCCTCGGGAGGCTGCGGTTGAAGTCAGGTCATATGGCCAATTCGATCCGCCAACTCTGGCTTTGCCATCAAAACACCTCGACGAGATCGTCCCGGATTCGCGTCGCGAATTTTGGCGGCAGTGAGCGGCGCAGCACGATTTGACTGGGGATGCCGACGGTGTCCTCGATCAGCAGGCCGACGCCCGAAAGGTCGAGCAGCGAGAAGCGCTGTCCTGGTACCGTCTCGATGATCACGTCGAGGTCGCTGTCTGCCGTGGCATCGCCGCGCGCGCGACCCGAACAGCGCAAGATGCGCCACGCCCTGCAGCTTGAGGGCGGGTTCCTGGGCCTTGATGGCTTCTATGATCTCTTGGCGGCTCATGGCGCAACTTCAGTGAAAGCTCAAGCACGACACTCTAGCACAACTGGTGACTGTCTTGGTTGCAGAACACGCTTTTGCCTGCCCGTCGTCCAGTCATGATATCTCCAACTTGCCGAACGTGCCGTTGAGTTCGGCCGAAGACGCCGACGTCGCATCGTAGGTGAATGTACCCTGCCCCTTGATCTCCCGCGCGGCCCTGAGGAAGCCGCCGAGTGCCGCGCGGGCCAAGGCCCCGCCCACGCTGACGCGCTTGACGCCGGCATCGGCCAGCTCGGCGAGCGTCAGGTTCGGGTTCCAGCGGCCCATGACGACGTTGACGGGCTTGCCGACGGACGATGTCACGGCGCGGATGTCGGCGAGGTTGGCGAGGCCCGGCGCATACAGCACGTCGGCGCCCGCGGCCTCGAAGGCCTGCAGCCGGCGGATGATCTCGGAGAGGTCCATCTGTCCGTGTAGCAGGCCCTCGGCGCGCGCGGTGATCAGCATTGGCACGCGCACCGCCTGATTGGCGTCCACGCCGGCGCGCACACGATCGACGGCCAGCGCGAAATCGTAGATGGGTGCTGCCTTGTCGCCGGTCGCATCCTCGATCGAGGCGCCGGCGAGCCCAGTCGCCGCCGCCAGCCGGATGGTCTCGGCCACACCTTCGGGCGCATCGGCGAAGCATTTCTCCAGGTCGGCGTTGACCGGCAGGTCGGTTGCCGCCGCGATCTCGCGGCAGTGCGCCAGCACCTCGTCGCGGCCGATCGAACCGTCCGCCCGGCCCCGGCTCCAGGCATGGCCCGCGCTGGTGGTCGCCAGAGCCTCGAAGCCGAGGGAGGCCAGCAGGCGAGCGGAACCGATATCCCAAGGGTTGGGAATGACGAACGCCCCGGGGCGTGCGTGCAGTGCGCGGAACGTGGCAACGCGCTCAACTGGAGTTGGCATGGCGCAATCCTGAAGTCATCCTTGCGGCCCAGCATAGCCGAAGGACGGCCCTCGAGCACCCGCCGCATTCGGGCTCCGCCAGCAGGGTTGCAAAGTCCGCGCGGCCTGTCCATGGTTGGTCGTGACGCGCACGCCTCGACCAGACGCGCCAAAACGGGAGAGTAACATGTCTGCTCAGTGGGATAAGACGTCTTGGCTACGCCGCGGTGTGCTTGCGGCCTGCGTGCTGGCGGCAGGGCTCTGTGCCAGCCTGCCGTCCACACGGGCGCAAGCGCAGGACCTGGTCCGCATTGCGCTGCCGACCAAGACCTACTACCCGACCATCGTCACCGAGACGGCGCTGCGTCAGGGGCTGTTCGCCAAGGAGGGCATCAAGGCAGAGCTGACCGTCTACCGCGGCGGCGCCGAGGCCTTCGAGGCCGTCGCTGCCGGCGCCGCCGACATCTCGCTGGGCTCGGCCGCCATCATCGCCGCCGGTCGCAAGAAGGGCGTGATGACCAAGGGCTTCGCCAATGCCGCGCTCGGCTATTACGGCTGGTACCTGATGGTGAAAGCCGACTCCAAGATCACAAACGTCAAGGATCTGGAAGGCAAGAAGGTTGGCATCACCTCGGCCGGCTCGGGTTCCGATCTGCTGGCGCAGTGGACCATGGCGGATAAGAAGGTCAACTTCACCCGCGTGCCGCTGGGCGGCGGTGGGCTGGTGCCGAACCTGCTGTCGGGCAACGTCGAGGCGGTGGTGCTCTACTCGCCACTGACGTTCCGCGTTATGCACGAAAAGACGGCGAGGCACCTGATCGACTTCGGCGCCGAGGTACCGCCACACGCCACCGGCATCTGGCTCGCCACCGACAAGATGATTACGGAGAAACCGGAGCTGCTGCAGAGGGTGACCAACGCCGTGCTCGGCGCCCTGCAATCGCTGCGCTCCGATCGCGCGGCGGCGATCAAGCTGATCGCCGAGATCGACGAGATCGCGCCGGAGATCGCCGAGGCCGAGCTCGACGGCAATCTGTTGAAACTGTCGACCACCGGCGAATTGAGACCGGAGTGGGTCGAGAAGGCGATGGAGATGGCCAAGCTGATCGGCATGACCAACCTCGCCGACTCCAAGGACGTCTACATCACCAGCATCAGGGGCGTGCCGACGCAGAAGTGATGTTGGCTGCCGCGGCAGTGGCGCGCAATAGAGGGGCGGCTTGCCGCCTCGGCCGGCGCGTCCCTGCCGCACGCGGCTGTGCGCTAAGGAAACTGCGAAAATTAGTCCTGACAAGAACCAGCGGAACGAGCACGACGACCACAAACCACTTCGTCATCGCGGGCAACGGCAGCTCACACTTCCGGCGGCACCATCGCGAGCTTGAACTTCAGTCGCCCGCCGCACTCCTGACACGCAATCGGAAGGATCTCGGGAACGAGCCACTCGGCGCCGAAGCCCTCGATCAATCCGTCGATACTGAATACATAGAACTGTCGGCACCCCTGCGACTCGCAATAGCCTTCGAGGGCCATGTTGCGCGCCTTGATGGCAGCCAAGGTCCACGTGGTCACCCGCTGTTCGTCTTCATCCGACATAAGGACATCCCACGACCATCGATCGGCCGCTCAGCTAACCATCAGAGTCCGCGAAACTGATTATTGTAGACCTTCACGACATGCGGCGGCATCGATATCGTGCGAGTGACCACGCTGGCATGATTGAACGCTGCACGACAGGAGACCGGACTGGTCATGGGACGCCGATCCGCGCATACGGGGCATCAGTTGCATGAGCTGATCCTCGATGCCGCCGAAGCCTTGATCGAGGCTGGCGGACTGGCCGGCCTGTCGGCACGGGAAATCGCCAAGCGCATCGGTTACTCACCTGGCACGATCTACAATGTCTTCGAAAATCTCGACGACGTGATCGTGCATGTGGAAGCCCGGCTGCTCGATGCGCTTGCAGGCCGCCTGAGTGATCTGATCCCCAGCAGCGACCCCGACCGGCGGGTGCATGAGCTGGCCCGCGCCTATCTGCGGTTCACGCATGACCATCCCAGGCTTTGGAACCTGCTGTTCGAGCACCGCCTGCCGGCGGGAGTGGAGATGCCGGAATGGTATCAGGAGAAACTCGAAGGTCTCATGGGCCGCGTCGAGGAAGCCTTGACGCCGCTGTTGCCGAGCGCTGAACAGGCGACCGTCGCGCGGGCCGCTCGCGTGCTATGGGCCAGCGTGCATGGCATTACGTCATTGTCGACGGCCGACAAGCTGTCGACCGTCACGACCGAGTCCGCCAACGCCCTGGTCGACGACCTTGTCACCACGTTTCTCGCCGGTCTCAAATCGCAACAGCCCGTCGCTGCCAGCCTATAGAGCCCAGGGCCGTGGACGGCGTGCCGGCAATCGCCACGGGGCACACGGCGGCACGATCGTTTATTTGCCGGCGCCTTTGGCGCTGTCGGCACGTGCGGGAAGGGTGCCGGTGGTGATGCCAGAGCCCGGACCTGGCGCCAGCGGCGCGCTGACCACGCCAAACGGCAGGGTGATCACGCCGAACCATTTGCCGTCGGGCAGCAGGCGATGGTGCAACCCGGCCCACAGCGATTTCGACGACATGCCATCGACGAAGCTCTTCATCGGCGGCGCCGCGTAGAAGGCCAGCACGGTGGCCACCAGCATGGTGCCCGTCGCTGCCGGATGGCGGAGATCGATCGGCTTCATGGCCGTGCCGAACGAGGATTTGACGCGCGTGTCCATGACGTCGACGGAGTAGATCTCGTCGAGCAGGAGGTGGACGAGATAGCCGATCAGCATGAAGCCGCCCGCCAGCCAGGCGACACCCTCGTGCCGGCCGAGCATATGCTTGAAGACCACAGCCGTTAAACACGCGGCGAATATGGCCGCAAGCAGCGAATGCCAAATTCCGCGATGAACGGCGAGATGATGGAAGAGCGCATGCAGTCCATAGCGCACAGCGAGGAGGGTCCCAAGCCACAGCACCCAGAGCTCGGCGATCGAATAGCGCGTCGCCAGCGTGAATAGCACCGCGAACGAGAGGAACACCGCCAGCCCCGAGAACAAGGCTCGGCTTGGCCGCGAGTCCTTCAGGTCGATGTCAGGCAGCACCGAGCCCAGAACGCCCGCCATCGTCACGGCAACGAGATTTTCCGGCGCCACCACATCGGCGGCCAGGGTGAGTGTCGCCAGCACGCCGGAGACCACGGTGCCGGCACCGATGTGGGTCGTAAAGTTTGCCATGGCGGAAAAGCCTTTGTTGCTGCGCGGATGCACGGCGCCTGTGGCGCACGAGAAAGCCCTGAAAACGCGTCTGACCCATCGTCTGATTCGCCTCGTCTCGGCGAGATGACGGACGTGTAAAATCTGTGGGTAGACCCGGCGTGACACTGGCACGTGGTGATCCTGAAGGCGGCAGCTTGCAAATCGGGCTGGCTTCGGGCGCCGGCCTCTGCCACAGAGCAGGCGCCCGAAGCAGCAACCAGCCGCCAAGTGCCCAATGACCGTTGAGCAGTTACCCAGGACCGCGCGATTGACGGCTGTCGCCAGCGGCAGCATCGCCGTGGCCCTTATCGTCATGGCCATCAAATACTTGGCCTATCTGCGCACGGACAGCGTGGCGTTGTACTCGGACGCGCTGGAAAGCGTCGTCAATCTGGTGGCGGCCATTGTCGCGCTGCTGGCGATCAGGGTCAGTCAGCGGCCTGCCGACAAGCACCACCCCTACGGCCACCACAAGGCCGAGCTGTTCGCCGCCGTGCTCGAAGGCGCATTGATTGTCGTCGCGGCGCTGGCGATCATGCACGAGGCTTGGCTTGCGCTGCAGTCGGCGCGGCTCGTCAACAGGCCATGGGAAGGACTGGCGATCAACGGGCTCGCCACCGCTATCAATTCGGCCTGGGCCTATGTCCTGATCCGCGGTGGCCGGACCTGGCGCTCGCCGGCGCTGACTGCCGATGGCTGGCATCTGCTGACGGACGTCGCCACGTCGATCGGCGTTCTCGTCGGTGTCGTGCTCGTCGCCATCACCGGCTGGCGGCTGCTCGACCCGCTGATTGCCATCGCCGTCGCCTTCAACATCCTATGGGCCGGCTACCGGATCAGCATGCTGTCCCTGAGTGTACTGATGGATGAAGCGGCGAGCAGCGAGATCCAGGGGCGCATTCAGGAGCTGATTGCCGCCAACGCCAACGGTGCCCTGCAGGTGCATGACATTCGCACGCGGCACGCTGGACGAGCCATGTTCATCGAATTCCACCTCGTGGTCCCCGGCGCGATGACGGTCAGCGAAGCCCACGTCATCTGTGACCGCCTCGAATATGCGCTGGAGGCCGACATCGAGGGCGCCGAGGTGGTGATCCACGTCGAGCCCGAGCACAAAGCCAAGGAAAAAGGCACCGTGCAGCTTTGATGGGCCGGAATACTACCGGCGCTCCGGCGAGGAGCGGTCGCGGTTGATGCGCACCATCCAATCACCCGATTGAGTCCTCGTGCCACCTTCCGCAACCCCGCCATTCGACCGGTAAGTGGCATCGACACTGTAGGGGCCATCGCCGCGCGTGGAGCTTGAGTCATCGCAGGCGGCAACGCAGCGAGCGTCCGGCGCGGCCTGGTTTGGCGATATCATGCTGGCGTCCGCCAGCAGCGATGCCGGCTGCTGCTGTGTCTGCACATGGATGACCGTGCCTGGCGGCTGGTTGCAGCCTGCCGTGCACACCGTCGCCAAGGCTTCCGACGGCGCATTAGCCGCGTTGGCCCCCGCACTGTTGGCGCCCCTGGTGCGTTGCGAATATCTGACGACCGCCGGCTTGCCCGATGGATCGGCCTGCGCCAGCAGCACTGCGGCGGGCCTTTCGGCTGCCGCGGTCTGGGAGCCGGCCGCGTCCGACTGTGCGATGGCCGCCGGTGCGTTGACAACGACCGCCAACATCGCCAGCAAACCGGTCAACCGCGCGCGCCCGACCTGCTTGAGACCATCCCGCAACATGCCCTCGTCTCCCTGATGTCGCTCGAAACCAGGGCAAACGCTGACAGAACTTTGTTAACGAAGTGCTTAATGGCGCGTGAACCTGCCCGCGCCAACCGGACCTGCCAATTCGGCCAGACCTGCCACTTTGGACGGAGTCTGCCCGGGCGCGGCGCATGCGCTGTGCTTGCATGCACTACCGGTTGCTCGCCGTACGCGACGGATGCCGAGGGCTTGTTTGGCTGCGCGCCGGTCTAAGCAGATTTTCGTTGGAAGGCCAACGAATCATCTGCTTAGGACTTTGCTTTCGCAGAGTTTTATCGCAAACCCGCAAGGTACACTTTTGCGAACTCTGGTTAAGCCCGGCCTTCCGTCTCGAACATGGTCGAGGCCAAGGCTTCACGGCTGTCGCGACCGGCCCAAACGACGAACTGGAAGGCCTGGTAGTAGCGCTCGCAGGCTTCCAGCGCGGCGCGCAGCAGCGCTTCGCACTGCGGCGGCGCCACGATCGAGCCATTGAGCATCAAGGCCTGACGGAACATGATCAGGCCTTCATGGCTCCAGTAGTCGAAGTGTCCGACCCAGAGCTGCTCGTTGATTTGCGCGATCAGCTTGTAGATTTCGCTGAGACGATTGTCGGGCACCTTGAATTCGAAAGCACAGGCGATATGCAGCGCTTCCAGATCTTCCCGCCAATTGAGCGAAACGTGGTAATCGGCCCAGCTGCCCGCGACGACCAGCGTCAGCTCGTCCTCGCTGGTGCGGTCAATCGCCCAATCATGGCTGCCGGCGACCTGCTCGACGAGGTCGATCGGATTGCTGGTCCGACTGTGACCGAGCTCACTTATTCCCATGCCCGTCTTCCCTCACGTCAGTTGCGCCGCCCAGTCATCCGATTTGTGCGAGCCGCGGTTTTCAAACCAAACTTGGAACCGCGGCGACGTCCGAATGATGCGCGATCGTGTCGTCCCCCGTGTATTGCAACGTCAACACCACCGGTTGATCCGTTGCAAGCACGGCCCACGCCCAAGCCGACATTGTCCACGGTGATCGTGGCAAACTGTAGGTGCAAGCCCGCCTTTGTTGGGACAAGCTGGGGAAAAGCTGAGGGTTGATCAGAGAAAGGGCGTGGACAATCGCAGACCCATCACCCGCGGGCCGCCGAGTCGCGCCGGTGCTCAGCGGCACCCGCTGAACCCGATTGATCCGTGGTCAATGCTCATGCGGGCTCGTGGGAAGCGGCTGGCTCGAGCCGCGACAGCTCGGCCTCCAACAGCGCCAGCCGCGACTCCAAGCGCTCATTTTCGGCCCGCGCTTTCTCGGCCATGGCCTTGACCGCCTCGAATTCCTCGCGCTGCACGAGGTCCATGCCGCGCAGCATGCGTTCGGCCTGGCCGCGCATCACGGTTTCCACCTCGCGGCGGGCGCCCTGGGCGGCGCCGACCGCATCCGTCATCATGCGGGCCAGCTCGTCGAGCAATCGATTGTTGGACTGGGTCATGGCCGAGGCGTCCTTTGCGATGTTGCCGGGGCCGGCGGCGCGTCCGCGCGATAGCGGCTAGACCGATCGATCTTACTATGGTGGTGCGCGGCGAGAGCCGCAAGGCGTCGATTTCTTACCCTGTGAAGCAGGCGGATTGGCCCGGCATTGACACTTTAGGCTCCGGCGGGCCATCTCGTGCGTCCATCACGAGAGAACCAACACGCTATGAGCCTCCTGGCATTGCCGTTCCCCAACATCGATCCGGTCGCCCTCCAGTTCGGGCCGCTGACCGTGAAATGGTACGGCCTGGCCTATCTGACCGGCCTGGTGCTCGGTTGGCTCTATATCCGCCGATTGATCGAGCAGCCGCGCTTGTGGGCGTCCGGACAGGCGCCCTTCCCGATCGAGCGGGTCGATGATCTGCTGCTGTACATGACCCTCGGCGTCATTATCGGCGGCCGGCTCGGCTCGGTGGTGTTCTACGAGCCGGGTTATTATCTGCGCTATCCGCTCGACATCTTCATGATCTGGAAAGGCGGCATGGCCTTCCACGGCGCGCTGATCGGATGCGGCGTGGCCATCTGGCTATTCGCGCGCCAGCATGGACTGCAGGTCTCGAGCGTGATGGATGTCAGCGCGGCGGCGGTGCCGATCGGTCTGTTCTTCGGGCGGCTTGCCAATTTCATCAATGGCGAGCTGTTCGGGCGGCCGACCACCGTGCCGTGGGGCATGGTGTTTCCCGACGCCGCCCGCATGCGCGAGTACGAGACCATCGAACCGATACCGCGGCACCCGAGCCAACTCTATGAAGCGGCGTTGGAGGGTCTGGTGCTGGCGCTGGTACTGCGCGTTCTGACGCATCGGCGAGGCGGGCTGCAATCGCCTGGGCTGGTGACGGGCACATTCCTGGTCGGATACGGCCTTGCCCGCTCGTTCTGCGAGCTGTTCCGCCAGCCTGATCCGCTGCACGCCTTCACGGTGGGACCGCTGACGCCGGGCATCACCTACTCGATTCCCATGATCCTGCTCGGCTTGTGGTTTCTCGCCAAGGCGCGAGATCGGGCCAGGATGGCATGAACGCCGATCCAAAACCGCGGCCTGACACGCCGCTGGCGCTGCAGCTCAAGGAGCGGATCCGGCGCGAGGGCCCGATGACGGTCGCCCAGTTCATGCAGGCTTGTCTGCACGATCCCGAGCATGGCTACTACCGCCGGCGGGCCGCGATCGGCGCCGCGGGCGATTTCATCACCGCACCTGAGATCAGCCAGGCATTCGGTGAGCTGATCGGGTTGTGGTGCGCCGTCGTTTGGCAACAGATGGGGTCGCCCGAGCGCGTCAGCCTGATCGAGCTGGGGCCAGGACGCGGCACCATGATGCGCGATGCGCTGCGGGCGGCGCGGCTGGTGCCAAGGTTCCAGCGGGCTGCCGCAGTGCACCTGGTGGAAAGCCATGCCGGCTTGCGCGCGATGCAGCAGGAGACGCTGCGCGACAGCGGTTCACCGATTGCATGGCACGAACAGGCACTGCAGGCGTTCGGCCGCAACGGCGCAATCGGCCCGCATCCAGCCATCGTCTTGGCCAATGAGTTCCTGGACGCCCAAGGCATTACCCAGCATGTCTACGAGGACGGCCGCTGGCACGAGCGCACGATCGGCCTCGATGTGACGGATCACCTGGTTTTCGGGCGCGGCATGCCGATCGACGCATGTGCGCCGGCCCTAGCCCCGCCCGCCGATGCGCAGGACGGCGACATCTTCGAGCAGTGCTCGGATCCCCATGCCGTTGCAGGCTTGCTGGCTGATTTTGCCGGCCGCGCGCCCTTGGCCGCGCTGTTCATCGATTATGGGCACGCCCGCACGCAGCTCGGCGATACGCTGCAAGCCGTGGCCGGGCATGGGGCGACCTGCCCGCTGCGGGCGCCAGGCGAGGTCGATCTGTCGGCACAGGTCGATTTCCAAGCCTTTGCCAGGACCTGCCTGACGGCCGGCGGCGGCAACCTTGTGTGCGTCGATGGCCCCGTCAGCCAGGCCGAATTCCTCGGCACGCTGGGGATCGTGGAACGCGCGTCGCGGTTGATGGCAGCCAACCCCGCAAAGGCCACCACCATTGAAGCCGGCGTCGCCCGCCTGATCGCGCCCGGCGGCATGGGCACACGCTTCAAGGCCATCGGCATTCGCTCGGCGAGCCTGCCTGCATTGCCAGGCTTTCCTGCACAGGGCTGAACCACATGCCTGCGACCCGCGAGCAGCTGTTCCTGCGTCTGGCCGAGCTTGGCATCACCAGCCGCACGATCGAGCACGAGCCGGTCTTCACCGTGGCACAAAGTGCATCGGTCGAACGGCAGCTCCCTGGTGGGCACACCAAGAACCTGTTTCTCAAGGACAAGAAGGACAAGCTGTTTCTCCTGGTCGCCGAGGGGCGGACCGGGATCGACCTCAAGTCCTTGCACGCGGTTCTGGGCTCGGCCCGGTTGAGTTTTGGCACTGCCGCACTGCTCCAGGAGGTGCTTGGCGTGCCGCCCGGCTCGGTCACGGCCCTAGCCCTGATCAACGACCACAGCCAGCGCGTCAGTGTGGTGATCGATGCTCGCCTGATGGTTTATGACAGCGTCAACTGCCATCCACTGGCCAATACCGCGACGACGAACATTGCGCGTGACGACCTTTTGCGGTTCATTCGCGCCTGCGGTCATGAGCCACGCATCGTCGCGCTCGGCGGCGATGGTGATGCGTATCACTGATGCAGTTTCCCCTGGCGCATGTCGGGGCGCATGCTTACGTCAATGGCCAATCGAGGCCGTGGGAGAAAGACGATGGATTTCGGTTTGAAGAAGCCTGCTGAGCCAGGCGCAAGCCCGGCGGCGAGCCCTGCAGGAGACATCATCAAGGACTCCTCCACGTCCGGCTTTGCCAAGGATGTGATGGAAGCCTCCAAGTCGGTCCCCGTGATTGTCGATTTCTGGGCCGATTGGTGCGGGCCGTGCAAGCAGTTGACGCCAACCCTGGAAAAAGTGGTGCGCAGCCATGGCGGCAAGGTCCGCCTGGTCAAGATCAACATCGACCAGCATCCAGCCTTGGCCGGCCAATTGCGCATCCAGTCGCTGCCGACGGTCTATGCCTTCCGCGACGGCCGGCCGCTCGACGGCTTCACGGGTGCGCAGACCGAAACGCAGGTCAGGGCTTTTGTCGACCGCCTGATCGGCGGCGAGGAGGCCGTCAACCTGGCCGAAGCCGTTGCGGCCGCCAAGCAGGCCGTGGATGAAGGCGACTTACAGACCGCCGCCGAAATCTACGCCAGCGTTCTGGAGGAGGACCCGCAGCACGTCGAGGCCCTGGCCGGATTGGCCAACTGCTACCTCAAGAGCGGCGACGTGGCGCGCGCCAAGCAGACGATCGAGCTGGTGCCGCCCGACAAGCGCAATGCGGCCGCGGTGACCGGCGTCCGGGCCGCGCTCGATCTTGCCAGCATGGCCGGCCAGCAGGACAATCGCGCCGAGCTGCAGGCCCGGCTCGCCGCCAATCCAGGCGATCATCAGGCGCGGTTCGATCTGGCGGTGGCGCTGGCTGCTCGCGGCGCCAAGCAGGAGGCCATCGACCATCTGCTCGACCTGTTCCGGCGCGATCGCAACTGGAACGAGCAGGGCGCGCGCAAACAGCTCGTGCAGCTGTTCGAGGCCTGGGGTCCCAAGGACGAAGCCACGCTCGATGGCCGCCGGCGTCTATCGTCGCTGATGTTCTCCTGAGACTTTGCGCACGTCCCCCGCGGGCCAGGCGGCGGGCGCCATCACGTCGAATGCGGAAGGATACAGTATCGTGGCAGCGACCGATCGCACCAGAACGGTGAACGACTTGCCGCCCGAGCTGCCGGTGTTTCCGCTGCAGGGCTGCATTCTGTTGCCGCGGACCACGTTGCCGCTCAATGTCTTCGAGCCGCGCTATCTGGATATGATCAACGACGTGCTCGCCGGCAATCGCTTGCTCGGCATCATCCAGCCGGCGGACGTGGAGAGCGAAGCGGAGAGTCCGGCCGGCAAGTCCGTGCGGCTGCGCGGCATCGGTTGTGCCGGACGCCTGACCGGCTTTGAGGAGTTGGCCGACGGCCGCATCCAGATCGTCTTGACCGGCATTTGCCGCTTTGCGATCTTGGATGAACTCGATGTGGCGACCCCCTATCGCAAGTTTCGCGTGGATTACCAACGCTTTGCGTTGGACCTGGAGCGCGGCGCCGGCGCCCAGGATGTCGATCGCGGCACATTGCTTGGCGTGCTCAAGACCTACCTGGAGGCCAAGCGGATGCGAGCGGACTGGGAGGCGATCGAGCAATCGGGCGTTGAACAGCTGGTCAATGCGCTGTCGGTTGTCTGCCCCTACCGTCCGGAAGAAAAGCAGGCATTGCTCGAGGCGGTGACGCTGAAGGAGCGGGCCGACGTTCTGCTGGCGCTCGCCAAGATGGAGCTGGCGGCGGGACACGCTGGCAATACCCGAGGGCGATTGCAGTGAGCACCCCAGTGGATCAGCATCGCATCGACCCGGATCAAGAGCGCGCGGTGGGCGTTTCCGCCGAGCGCACAGATCCCAAGCTGCTGGAGCTGCTGGTCTGTCCGGTGACCAGAATGGCGCTCATTTACGACGCGGCGCGCCAGGAGCTGGTCAGCCGTGCCGCCAGCTTGGCCTATCCCATCTGCCACGGTGTGCCAATGCTCAGCCCAGCCGCGGCGCGGCCGCTCGAGGAGGCGGAAATCGAGGCGCTGCGCCTGCGCTGAGGCCATCGGCTGGCCTGTCCTTGCGGGCTCGCTAGCCGACGGAATGTGCCGGCGAAGTGTTCGGCGGTTGAATTTGGCGCCGGTGGGCGCTAGAGCATTTTCCGCCAAAGTGGGCACCAGTTTGGCGTAGAAAATGCGACAAACAAAAGACTAGAGCGATTTCCCCTGATTCAATTCGAGTGGAAAACGCTCTAGTCAGCGCAGTGCGAGCGGAGCCCGCGAGGGCCCCGGCCGTCCGCCGCGATTACTCCAGCATCGGCCCAGCCTCGAAAGGAACTGCCTTGGACAGCGTATTGATCATCGGTGCCGGTGCGGCCGGCTCGGTCGTTGCCCAGAAATGCGCAATGAACCGCGACGTCTTCAAGCACGTCCACCTCGCGTCCCGGCGACTGGTGAGTTGTGAAAACATTGCCATGCGCTGCAAGACGCCAATCGGTATTTCCCAGGTCGATGCCGACAACGTCGCCGAGACCGTGGCGCTGATCCGCAAGGTCAAGCCGCATCTCGTCATCAACATGGCGCTGCCCTACCAGGATCTGGCGATCATGGACGCCTGCCTGGAGACGGGCGTGCACTACATGGACACGGCCAACTACGAGCCGCGCGAGGAAGCCAAGTTTTCCTACAGCTGGCAGTGGCCCTACCACGACCGCTACAAGGCCAAGGGCATCATGGCGATCCTGGGCTGCGGCTTCGATCCCGGCCAGTCGAACATCTATTGCGCCTATGCCCAGGAGTTCCTGTTCGACGAGATCACCGGAATCGATATCGTCGACTGCAACGACGGCAGCCACGGCAAGGCGTTCGCCACCAATTTCAATCCCGAGATCAACCTGCGCGAAGTGACCCAGCGCGGCAAATACTGGAAAAAGGGCAAGTGGATCGAGATCGACGCCTTGTCGATCGCCTGCATGGTCGACTATCCGCAGGTCGGCCCGCGCAAGAGCTACCTGATCTATCACGAGGAGGAGGAAAGCCTCGTCCAGAACATCAAGGGCCTGGAGCAGATCCGGTTCTGGATGACGTTCTCGGACAATTACATCAAGCATCTCGATGTGCTGCAGAATGTCGGCATGACCCGTATCGACCCGGTGATGTACAAGGGGCACCCGGTCATTCCCATGGAATTCCTGAAGGAACTGCTGCCGGCGCCGTCCTCGCTCGGCGAGAATTATACTGGCCGCACCTCGATCGGCTGCATCTTCACCGGCAAGAAGGGCGGCAAGGCGAAGCGGGCGATCATCTACAACGTCTGCGAGCACGCCGAGTGCTACAAGGAGACCGGGGCGCAAGCCGTATCCTACACCACCGGCGTGCCGCCCGTGGTCGGCGCCATGATGCTGTTCAAGGGCCATTGGCAGGGTGACGGCGTGTTCAACGTCGAGCAGCTGCCCTCAAAGCCGTTCATGGACGAGATCGGCAAGCAGGGCCTACCCTGGGTGATGCAGGAGATCACTGAAGCGAGCCAGAAGGAGTTGTTTGCGGTCAAGACGTGAGGTCGTCCATGATACGGTCGTGGTGCCGTGCGGCCACGGCTCTGCGACGAATTTCCAAGATCGAGAAGTAAGTCATTCAAATTGATGCTAGTCTTGGCCAGGGGTCGGCTTCGGTGCTGTATCCTCATTCCCCTGGCGGTACTGCACGTCTGCCGGGAGTGCCATGGATCTTGGTTCGTTGTTTGGGAGTCGATCATGTTCAACGTAGCTCGTGGAGCCCACACAGTCCGCACGATGTTGTTTGCCGCGGCATCAGCAGCCGTGCCGTTGGCTTTCGCCACGCTGATGTCGTCGCATGCCGTGGCGCAGGCCATTACGCATGAGATCACCGTCACCATCAGCCGCGTCAAGGCGGTCGACAAGATGGACGTGTTCTCCAAGGCCGATTTCTTCGCCCGCGTCACCATCGCCGGCGAGGCACTGTCCACGCCAGCTGTCCGCCAGCAGGACGATATCCGGCCCAACTGGAAGATCGTGAAGCGTGTGGCGGCGGGCGAGCACAAGATCAAGCTGGAGATTCTGGACAAGGATGCCACAAAGACTGATCCCGTCGATGTCAACAAGCTCGATGCCAAGCGCGACCTCGACTTCACGGTGAATACGAGGAGCAGTCGCGTCGCGGGCTTCGCCTCGACCTACAGGACCGGCGCCACGATCAGCCGGGCCGGCCGGGAGCGCAAGGCGGCCGAGGTCACGTTCACCGTCGAGGTGAAGAAGCTGTAGGAGCTGCCTCTGGCGCTCAATCCGCCCAGAGCAGATCGAGCGCGAACGGCGCCATCTCGAACGGCGGCGCAGCAACCTCGGCCGCGTCGCGATAGGTGGCGAGCAGCAGCCACTTGCCCTGGTGCAGCGCGAAGGTCTCGAGCAGCCGCTGGTCCGGATCGAGCAGCCAGAGATGGCGGACACCGTGCGCGGCGTAAATGTCGCGTTTCTCGCCACGGTCGTAGGCTTCGGTCGAGGGCGAGATCACCTCGCACAGCCAGTCGGGCGCCATGCCGAACCAGGCGGTCTCGGGGAGCGAAGGCATCCGCTCCTTGCGTCAGCCGGCGAGAGCTGGAACCGCGACGTCGTCGCCGAGATGCAACTCGGGCTCGTCCAGAATCCAGCAGCCGCCAGGACCGCCCCGGCCGAGTTGGAACGGACCAGACAATAGCGCACCCAGCACCGACGCCGAATTGAGCTGCCTGGGCCGCGGCCGTGGATGCGTGACGAGGCGACCTTGAATGATCTCGGCCACGAGGTGCGGCGGCACGGCCTCGAGATCGGCGTAGGTGGCCAATGGGCCTGGGCTATCTTGCGGCATGTTGGAAATCTATCACAGTCGGCCGCTGTCGCCTATATGAAGCCGAACTTCATGAAGCCGGTTTCCCGACGATCCCAAGGGCTCCGCACAGATGCTGCCAAACCTCCCCGCCTCCATCTCGACCCCCGCCTACGTCCTCGATGTGGCGGCGCTGAAGCGCAACCTCGCCACTGTGGCGCGCATCAGGCGCGAGGCGGGCTGCAAGGTCCTGCTGGCGACCAAGGCCTGGGCGATGCCGGATGTCTTTGCGCTGCTGCGCGAGACGCTGGACGGCACCACGGCGTCGGGCGAATACGAGGCGCGGCTGGGCCGCGATGAATTCGGCAAGGAAGTGCACGTCTATGCGCCGGCCTATGGTCCGGGCGAGGTGGAGCGGCTGGTCGGATTGGCCGACCACATTTATTTCAACTCACCGGCACAAATCACGCGCCACCTCGCCACCGTCCAGGCCGCCGGCAAAAAGGTCGGCATCCGCATCAATCCAGGCTACTCGAGCGCCACCCTGGGCGGCGCCCTCTACGACCCCTGCGCGCCGGGCTCACGCTTCGGCACCACGCGGGCCGAGATCGACAAGCTGCCCTGGGGCGAGATCGATATTCTGCACACGCACGCGCTGTGCGAGAGCCTGCATGGCGGCTCGGTCGGCCTCATCGAGCATGTTGCCCGCGAGTTTGCGCCCTACATTCGTCGCGTCAAAACCGTCAACTTCGGCGGCGGACATTTCGTCAACAAGCCGGGTTACGATGTGGCCAAGCTGATTGCCGCCGTCCAGGCCTTCCGCGCCACGTTCAATGTCGAAGTGATCCTGGAGCCTGGCGCCGGCCTCGTCGTCGATGCCGGCTATCTCGTTACCAGCGTGCTCGATCTGCACTGGAACGCAACCGATATCGCCATCCTCGACACCTCGGCCTCGACGCATATGCCCGACGTGCTCGAGGCGCCTTACAAGCCGGTGATCATCGGCGCGGGCGAGCCGGACGAAAAGGCGCATACCTACAGCCTCGGCGGCAAGACCTGCATGACTGGCGATGTGATCGGTGACTATTCGTTCGACACGCCGCTGGCGATCGGTGATCGCCTCGTCTTTACCGACATGATGCAATATTCATTCGTGAAGAACACGACGTTCAACGGCACGCCGCTGCCCGATCTGGCCATGCTCGACGAAGATGGCAGCTATCGCGTGCTGCGCCGTTTTGGTTATGACGACTTTCGCACCCGGCTCGGCGCGCCATCAGCCCAGCGCTAGCGTTCCGGCTCATTCAAGTGCGACCCAGCGCAAGATGTCGCTGAGGCGTCTTGCCTTGTGTGTTGCACACGCGCCTCGCGCGCGGTGCCCGTCTCGCAGCCCATTATCCCGCAGCCATTTGTCCCGCAGCCTGTGGATTGTGTGCATAACCCACCGTTTCCTGGGACGCGATGAACGCCGGCTGAAATAATTCCCGCAGTGAAAGTTGCCTTGATAGTGCAAGTGCGGAGGTTTCGGTGGTGAATGTCAGTTACGTTCTCGATCGCGTCAATTCAGGTGATCGCGTCGTTTTTGGCCGCGACACCTATGGCCAGCAATGGGTCGAGCTGTGGCGCGGCCGGCTGATCGAGCGGCACTCCAAGGTGGAGTGCTCGTCCGTCGAGATCAGCACGATCAAAAAGGCATTGCTGGCCCGGCACTGAGCGGCAGGTCGGGCCAGGACGCGGCTTCTAGCGCATTTTCCGTCAAAGTGGGCACCGGTTTGGCGGTGAAAATGCGACAAACAAAGGACTAGCGCCGCGTTTCGATCTCGTCGAACACCTTGCGCGCGATGCGGAAGCACTCGACGCCGGCGGGCGCGCCGCAATAGATCGCAATCTGATGCAAAACGGCCTGGATCTCGTCCTTGGTGATGCCGTTGCGGATGGCGCCGCGCAGATGCAGTTCCCACTCGTGCATGCGATTGATGCCTGCCAGCATGCCGAGGTTGATCAATGAGTGCTCGCGTTTGGAGAGCCGCTCATCGCCCCACACCGTTCCCCAGCAGTATTCATTCAGTAAGTCCTGGAATGGCTTGTTGAAATCGTCGGCCGAAGCCATGTTCTTTTCGACGTATTCCGCGCCCAGAACTTCCTTGCGCTTGGCGAGACCCTTGTCCCAAATCTTCTTGTCCATTGTGTTTCCTCCATCGTTGCCTCGGCACGGCCACTGCGGTCGGACCGGCCGCTGTTGGTGGAGCCATGATTGGCACGTGACCGCGGTCCGCTCAAGTTGCCTGGGCGGCAAGGCCCGTCATTATTCAGTCCGCGATCGTCAATCCGCGATCCATCGGCCTGCGCCATCTGGCGATTGGCACTCAAGCATTGACACTGCTAACAGCTTCCACCATATAGCCGCGATGGGACCTGCCCGTTGCGCGCGACCACATTGGCCGAGCGCGGGGCGTCATCCCGGTGCGAGGGTCGGCGATCCAGCCGACCTCGCCCATCGCACACAGCACCAGCTCATTCAGCAGACGAGGTTAATGCCATGAAGTTTCGCCCTTTGCATGACCGGGTTGTCGTACGCCGCATCGAGGAAGATACCAAGACCAAGGGCGGCATCATCATTCCCGATACCGCCAAGGAAAAGCCGATGCAGGGCGAGATCATCGCCGCCGGCCCGGGCGCCCGTGACGAAAGCGGCAAGCTCGTCCCTCTCGACGTGAAGAAGGGCGACACGGTGCTGTTCGGCAAGTGGTCGGGCACCGAGGTCAAAATCAATGGCGAAGATCTCCTGATCATGAAGGAGAGCGATCTGCTCGGCGTCATCGAAGGCAAGATCAGCGTACGCGCTGCCGCCTGAAGAAAGCGTGAGTCGTGAGTGGTGAGTCGGTGATCAGCGCCGTCGCGGCAAATCACTTCTTCACCACTCACCATTCACGACTCACCACTCACGCTTGAAAGTTCCATCACAGCATTCGGAGTTCAATCAAATGGCCGCCAAAGACGTCAAATTCTCCCAGGATGCCCGCGAGCGTATGCTGCGCGGCGTCGATATCCTCGCCAACGCCGTCAAGGTGACGCTCGGCCCCAAGGGCCGCAACGTCGTGCTCGAGAAAAGCTATGGCGCACCCCGCGTCACCAAGGACGGCGTGACGGTCGCCAAGGAGATCGAGCTCGAGGACAAGTTCGAGAACATGGGCGCGCAGATGTTGCGCGAAGTTGCCAGCAAGACCTCCGACATCGCCGGCGACGGCACCACCACGGCGACGGTTCTCGCCCAGGCCATCGTCAAGGAAGGCTCAAAATCGGTGGCGGCCGGCGCCAACCCGATGGATCTGAAGCGCGGCGTCGATCTGGCCGTGGCCTGCGTCGTCGCCGAGCTGAAATCAAAATCCAAGAAGGTCACCTCCAACGAGGAGATCGCCCAGGTCGGCACCATTTCCGCCAATGGCGACGCCGAGGTCGGCCAAATCATCGCCACGGCGATGAAGAAGGTCGGCAACGAGGGCGTCATCACCGTCGAGGAGGCCAAGAGCCTGGAGACCGAGCTCGACATCGTCGAGGGGATGCAGTTCGACCGCGGCTATATCTCGCCCTACTTCATCACCAACGCCGAAAAGATGCTCGCGGACCTCGAGAGCCCCTACATCCTGATCCACGAGAAGAAGCTCTCCAGTCTGCAGTCGATGCTGCCGATCCTGGAAGCGGTGGTGCAGACGGGCAAGCCGCTGCTGATCATCGCCGAGGAAGTCGAGGGCGAGGCGCTGGCCACGCTGGTCGTCAACAAGCTGCGCGGTGGTCTGAAGGTCGCCGCCGTCAAGGCGCCGGGCTTCGGCGATCGCCGCAAGGCGATGCTCGAGGACCTTGCCATCCTCACCGGTGGCACGCTGATCAGCGAGGACCTCGGCATCAAACTCGAGACCGTCACCCTCAACATGCTCGGCCGTGCCAAGAAGGTGACGATCGACAAGGAGAATACGACCATTGTCGACGGCGCCGGCAAGAAGGCGGAAATCGCCGCGCGCGTCGGCCAGATCAAGGCACAGATCGAAGAAACGACGTCGGATTATGACCGCGAGAAGCTGCAGGAGCGGCTGGCCAAGCTCGCCGGCGGCGTGGCCGTGATCAAGGTTGGCGGCGCCACCGAGACCGAGGTCAAGGAGCGCAAGGACCGCGTCGACGACGCGCTGCACGCCACGCGCGCGGCCGTCGAGGAGGGCATCCTGCCGGGTGGCGGCGTCGCCCTGTTGCGCGCCATCAAGGCGCTCGAGCATCTCAAGACCGAAAATGAGGACCAGAAGGTCGGCATCAACATCGTGCGCAAGGCCTTGCAGTGGCCGGCGCGCCAGATCTTCCAGAACGCAGGCGAGGATGGCGCCGTCATCGTCGGCAAGATTCTCGAAAACAATAAGTACAGCTACGGCTTCAACGCTCAGACGGCCGAGTATGGCGACCTGATCGCTCAGGGCGTCATCGACCCGGCCAAGGTCGTGCGCTGCGCACTGCAGGATGCGGCCTCGATCGCCGGCCTGCTGATCAGCACGGAAGCAATGATCGCCGACCTGCCGGCCAAGGGCGGGAATGCGCCGATGCCCGGCGGCGGCGGTGGCATGGGCGGAATGGGTGGCATGGGTGGTATGGATTTCTAATCCACGCCATCCAAGCGGAAATCATCCGAACGCATCCGAAAACAACAAACAGGCCGTCGCGGCACCATCCGCGGCGGCCTTTTCTTGTCCGCGCCGCGCTGGCCATTTCTGGCACATGCAAAAATGACCCACTTTCGTCATCTCCGCCGCCTGCTGCCGCAGGTTGTAGGTGGCGATGGCGCCACTGCAGCGTAATGTGTTGCCGGCCGTGCATTCAGATGTGCAGTCAGATGTTGACGTCCGCCAAGTGTGCCATGCAACCTCGGTTTGCAATCCCGAGGCCCCCATGCCAAGAGCCTGACGTGCCCTGGATGCGCGAGTCGTCGCAACGACGAGCCACAGTGGTTATTGGCTGCCGCCAAGCCCGGAGAGACAGATGAGCCAGACCGTACTGCAGGAAGGCAAGATTTTCATCGGCAAGAGCGTTAAACCCGAGTTCCTGGAACTCAAGCTGGCGAACCGGCATGGCCTCATCACCGGCGCGACGGGCACCGGCAAGACCGTGACCCTGCAAGTGTTGGCCGAGGGTTTTTCGGACGCTGGCGTGCCGGTGTTCGCCGCCGACATCAAAGGCGACCTGTCGGGCATCGCCGCCGTCGGCGAGGCCAAGGACTTCCTCGTCAAGCGCGCGGCCGAGGTGGGGCTCGGCGATGCCTTCAAGAGCAAGGCGTACCCGTGCATCGCCTGGGACGTGTTCGGCGAGAGCGGGCATCCCGTGCGCGCCACCGTCCACGACATGGGACCGCTCTTGCTGTCGCGCCTGCTTGAGCTCAACGAAGTGCAGGAAGGCGTGCTGAATATCGCCTTCAAAGTTGCGGCCGACGAAAAGCTGCCGCTGATCAACCTCGATGACCTGCGCACGATGATCGCCAACGTGGCGGAGCGGTCCAAGGAAATCGCCGGCAAGTACGGCAACGTCGCGACCACGTCGGTGGGCGCCATCCAGCGGCGGCTTCTGGTTCTCGAGGAGCAGGGCGCCAATCAGTTTTTCGGCGAGCCGGCGCTCGACATCGCCGATTTCCTGCGCATAGCGCCCGACGGCCGCGGCATCATCAATCTGTTCTCCGCCGACAAGCTGATGGAGAAGCCGCGGCTGTATGCGACCTTCCTGCTGTGGATGCTGACCAAGCTGTGGCAGACGCTGCCCGAGGTCGGCGACCTGCCCAAGCCCAAGTTGGTCTTTTTCTTCGACGAGGCGCATCTGCTGTTTACCGAAGCGCCCAAGCCGCTGTTGGAGCGCGTCGAGCAGATCGCCCGCCTGATCCGCTCCAAGGGCGTCGGCGTCTACTTCATCACGCAGAGTCCCCTGGACGTGCCCGACACCGTTTCGCGCCAGCTCGGCAACCGCGTGCAGCATGCCTTGCGCGCGTTCACGCCGTCGGAGAACAAGGCCGTCGAGGTCGCAGCGCGCACATTCCGCCAGAACCCGGCCTTCGACACCGCCGACGTCATCAAGGAACTGAAAACCGGCGAAGCGCTGGTCTCCACGCTCGAGAACAAGGGTGAGCCCTCGATCGTGCAGCGAACCCTGATCCGCCCGCCGCACGGCCGCATCGGCCCCTTGCTGCCGGACGAGCGGCGCGGCATCATCGAGTATAGCCCCGTCTATTCGAAATACGAGGACGTCATGGATCGCGAATCCGCCCACGAGATGATCGGCAAGCGCAAGCAGGACGCCACCGCCGCCAAGGAGGCCGAGGCCTCGAGCTGGGGCAACGTCATTTTCGGCGGCGCGTCCGGGTCTAAGCGGCAGACGCAGGGCATGGGCACGATGATCGCCAAGGAGCTGCAGCGCTCCGTGGCCCGCACCGCGGCCACGGTCATCAAGAACATCATCATGAAATCGCTGGGCCTGGGCGGGCGCCGCTGACAGGCGGGATGCAGACGTCATTCTCGGCGCTTGCTCCCCCGGACACTTGATCCGGGGCAGCAAGCGAGGATGACGAACGAGGGTAGCTAGTCCTTTGTTTGTCGCATTTTCCATGCCAAACCGGTGCCCACTTTGGCGGAAAATGCTCTACTGAATGGACCAGTGATATTGCGAGACATCGGGTCGCGTTGCAGCAGAGTTCGACGGAGGTGGTCACGCTCATGAACAAACGCAACGTCGAATTCCGCAGCGTCGATGCCACCGTCAAGGGCACACTGGTGCTGCCTCAGGGTGTCAAGCGCCCGCCATTGCTGATCATGGGCGGCGGCTGGTGCTACGTGAAGGAGATCGTGCTGCCGCACTACGCCGAGGGGCTGGTCGCGGCCGGTTGCGCGGTCTTGATGTTCGACTACCGCTGTCTGGGGGCCAGCGGCGGCGAACCGCGCCAGCACATCGACCCCTGGAAACAGATCGAGGACTACCGCAACGCCATTTCATTTGCCGCGACGCTGCCCGAGATCGACGCCGACCGCATCGGCATCTGGGGCATCTCCTACGCCGGCGGCCACGTGCTGATCGTCGGCGCCATCGATCCCAGGGTGAAATGCATCATCTCCAACATTCCAGTCGTCGATGGCTACGAGAACATGCGCCGTGTGCATGGCACGACACGCTTCAATGACCTGCAGGCAGCCCTGCTCGAGGATCGGATCAACCGCGGCAAAGGTCAGCCATCCGCCCGCTTCGCCTTCTCGTCAATCGAGCCGCACAAGGAGCTGTCGACCTGGCCTTTCCCGCTGATCCACAAGGTGTTTCACGACATCAAGGCCCGCGAGGCGCCGCTGCACGAGCACTGGAGCACGACGGAGTCGTGCGAGCTGTTGCTGAATTATTCCGTGTTTCCATTTACCCGCCGCATCACCAACACGCCGACGCTGATGGTGGTGGCGGAGGGCGACGAGATCACGCTGTGGGACCTGGAAATCGAGGCGTTTCATACGATCCCCTCACCGAGGAAGCAGCTGGCGGTGATCCCCAAGGTCTCGCACATGAGCCTCTATTCGCAGAAATCGCACCTCCAGCAAGCGGGCGAGGCCGCGGCGGCATTCGTCAAACGGTATCTGGTGGGATAGCAGCAGGAAATGTTCAGTCACGAGCCGCGCCGATCTGGCGCGGTCTTGACCCATCCGACAGAACGCGGCACGGATCAGGCCCAATACGGCGGATAACCCGAGCTCTTGCCTTCGGCATCGAGCCGCCGCAGCAGCGCCTGCCGACCCAGCACGCCATAGAGCCGGCGCGTGCCCGATGGATGGCACCCTGCCCCACCCGCGCCACACTCCTGGTGCCCGCTTGCCGCCGCCGCATACTCCGGGGGGACATCATGGGCATTCTGAGAAAGAGCCGCCCTGCCATCGCGCCGGGCGATCCCAACACGCTCGCCCGCGACGCTGCTAGCGGCGTCGACGGCAACAAGATTGCCGCCATCGTCTCGGCCATCGCGCTCGCCTTCTCCGCCTACAGCTTGTGGGATGCCTCGCTCAAGCAGCCCGACCTGCGCGTGTTCGTGCCACCGGTCATCCAGTATTCCTCGCCCTACCAGAACTCGAATTTCGAGATGGTCGCCATTCCCGTCACGCTGACCAACGAGGGCGCGCGCACCGGTACGGTGCTGTCGATCGAGCTGGCGGTCACCGACCCGCGCACCAGCCAGACCAAGCTGTTCTATGCCGCCGACTTCGGCCGCTGGACCATGGAGCGCACGCGCAGTGGCGCCTACCAGCCGTTCGCACCGCTGTCGATGGCCGGCCGCTCGAGCCGCACCGAGACGATCCTGTTCTACACCCGCGGCGAGGAGCAGAAGCCGGCCCAGCTCATCCGCGAGCCCGGGCCCTACCGCTTTGCGCTAAAGCTCGAGGAGGCCGAGATCGACGATTTCGGCTGGCTCGATCGGATCTGGCCAGCCAAACCCACGTCGCTGGCCTTCGAGCGCAGCCTGCTCCACTACGACGCCCGCGCCTTCAACAGCGGCACGCTGCCGATGTACGCGCCCGACTGGAAGTCCACCATGAGCGGCAAGGCGCCGTGAGCCGTGTATGCGGAGCCAGAGCTCGGCACGGCTCAGGCCCAATACGGCGGATAGCTCGAGCTCTTGCCTTCGGCCTCGAGTCGACGCAGCATAGCCGGCCATTCCAGCACACCGTAGGGACGGCGCGTGCCCGGCTGATAGAGATGCGCGGTGTGCGCCAGGACGTTGTCGCCCGGCACCTTCAGCTCGGCGCCGGCAGCCATCACATCGACCTGGGCGCGCGCCGACATCTCCAGCTGGTACATGGTGTTGAACGCCTGCTCGATGGTCGCGCCGCAGGTCAGCAACCCGTGGTTGCTCAGGATCATGGCATCGTGCGGCCCGAGGTCACGCACCAGCCGCTCGCGCTCTTCAAGATCGACGGCCGGGCCTTCATAATCGTGAGTGCCGATGTGCCCGACGAAGCGGATCGAGGTCTGCGTCAGCGGCAGCAGCCCGCATTTCATCGCCGACAGCGCCATGCCGGCGCGGGTATGGGTGTGCATCACGCAGGCCACCTCCGGCCGCGCCCGGTGGATGCAGCCATGGATGACGTAGCCTGAGATGTTGATGTCGTAGTCGGTGTCCGGCTTCAGCAGGATCTTGCCGTCGAGGTCGATCTTGACCAGGCTCGAGGCGGTGATCTCTTTGTACAGCAGACCGTAGAGATTGATCAGCAGATGGTCGGCCGTGCCGGGAATACGTGCGGTGATGTGATTGTAGATCAGGTCGGTCATGCCGTAGACGTCGACCAGCCGGTAGCAGGCCGCCAGCTTGACGCGGGTCTCCCACTCCTCGGCCGATACCTCGTCTTTCAGGCTTTTGAAATTGGTCGCAGTGTTCATGGGGCCAACTTTCATTGATGTCCGACGGGGGTGACCATGCGCCTTGGCCTAAACGCGGGGCTTCGTTCTGGATTTTGCCGTTGTCGGCGAATCTTAGCCGAAGCAGTTGCTGGAAGCGAGTGGCTGGAAGCGCGGGCACCGCTGATCGTTGTGCGCGGGACCGCCATTATTGAGCGGTCAAGGCCGGCTTGCTTATTTAATGTATAATATGTATTATACATGTAATGCACATATTCGAGGTACCCCATGCCCCAGAACACCAAGGTCTCGACAGCTGATTTGATGCGCAACTTCGGTCCGCTCGCGGACAAGGCCCTGACCGAACCGCTGACCATCACCAAGAACGGCCGTGATCGCCTTGTTCTGCTGTCGGCCGATGAGTACGCGCGTTTGAAGCGACGCGACCGCGACGTGATCCGCCCCGGCGAGTTGACTGCCGAGGAACGGATCGCCATCGCCGCCGCCGCGGTGCCAGCCGAGCATGCGGCCCTTGATGACGAGTTGAAAGATTGGACGCCGTGACCGTGGCCCTGCCACAGTCCGGCGAAGTCATCAGCTATTCCTATCTCTGGCATGCTGAGCATGAGAATGGGCAGGAGGAAGGTCTGAAGGATCGACCATGCGCCGTTGTCACGTGTCTCCTGACGCAAAGCGGCGATACGCGGCTGATCGTCCTCCCCATCACACATACGCCACCGCATCAAAGCGCCAATGCAGTCGAAATTCCGGCGAATACAAAGCGAAGGCTCGGGCTCGACGACGCACGGTCGTGGATTGTGCTCGACGAGGCCAACCGGTTCAGTTGGCCGGGGCCGGACATTCGACCCTTCAGCACACCCACGGGGCGCACGATTTCCTACGGCTTTCTGCCGCCCGGCCTATTCAGTATCGTCCGGGACCGGTTCCTCGCACTTGATGCCGCCGCGCTGACGAGGCACGTGACGCGAACGGAATAAGTCGGATTGAAAGCGCCGCTATTCTGTCCTCTCCCCCACGTGGTAAGGGTGCCCAGTTGTCACGGCCCTGGAGTACACTTTTCGCGACTGCTGTGGTACCAACTATAGCAGACTGGGAGTTCGTCGCCCGCGCGCGCGACGCCGGCCAGGATAGCCATCCGGAGGATGCGAGCATGTCGAGACTAGGCAACATCGTACTCGGAGCCGCAGTTCTGCTTGCCATGACGGCTGCCGCTGCGGCCCAAGACTACCCAACCAAGCCAATACGCCTGATCGTGCCGTTCGCGCCGGGCGGCAGCACCGACCTGGTCGCGCGCGTCATCGCCAACGGGCTCTCCGAGAAGCTCGGCAAGCAAGTCGTCGTCGACAACCGCCCCGGCGCCGGCGGCATCATGGGGACGGAGATGGTGGTCAACGCCCTCCCCGATGGCCACACGCTGCTACTGGTGTCGATGGCGCACGCCATCAACCCGCACTTGCACAAGCTCAGCCACGATCCGATCAAGGCCTTCGCGCCGATCACGATCTTCGGCAAGGGCGCCAGCGTGCTGTGCGTGCATCCCTCGGTCCCCGCCAACACGGTCCAGGAGTTGATCGCACTGGCCAGAAGCAAGCCGGGACAGTTGAACATCGGGCATGCCGGCGCCGGCAGCTTCATGCATCTCAGCACTGCCTTGCTGGTGCAGTTGGCCGGCATCGATGTCGTGCAGATTCCGTTCAAGGGCGGCGGTCCGGTCGTCATCGACGTGATGGGCGGTCATACCCAGATCATGCTCGGCTCGCTGGTCTCGACGATGCCGCATATCCGCTCGGGCAAGCTCAAGGCGCTGGGCGTCAGCGACAGCAAGCGATCCGCCCTGCTGCCCGACTTGCCGACCATCTCGGAAGCCGGCATACCGGGCTATGAAGCGGCCAACTGGTGGGGCGCCGCGGCACCCGCCGGCACACCACAGCCGATCATCGCCCGCCTGCACAAGGAGATCACCACGGTTCTGGACTCCGACGCCGTGCGCAAACAGTTCGCCGCCGACGGCAACGAGCTGATGGGGATGAGCACGGCCGAGTTCGCCCGTTTCATGGAGACCGAGCTGGAGAAATGGGGCCGGGTGATCAAGGCGGCGAATATCAAGGCGGAGTAGGTCGCCCAATGGCCAACCCTACGCCGCCTCGCCCTTCCGCGATGGCTGGATCAGCACCTCGGCCGGAATGCCGAGCTTCGCGTGCAGCCGCCGGATCATGGCGATCGACAGCCCGCGCTTGCGTGCCATCACCTCGGCGATCCGCGTGCGCGTGCCGATCATCGCCTCCAGATCCTTGCGGGTCAGTCCCTGCTGCTCCATCCGGAACTTGATCGCCTCGATCGGGTCCGGCGGGTCCATGGGGTACTGCCGCTCCTCGTAGGCCTCGATCAGGGTCGCGAGCACGTCGAGCCGGTCGCCGCGCGGCGTGCCCGACTTGGCGCCCCACAGCCGCTCGACCTCGGCCAACGCGGCCTCGTAGTCCGCTTCCGTGCGGATCGGCTTGATTACAGTCGCCATATTCCACCGTCCTGACGTCGATCCGGTCATAGTCCGCGTGGGTGCCGATCCATTTGATGAAGACGATCGCCTTCTCGAAATCGACGGCCACGACCAGCCGGTAGCTGTTGCCCTTGATGTTGAACACGATGCGGTCGGCCGAGATAATGCTGGCGGTCGCGTAGAGCCGCTTTACGTCGGCCGTGCTCGACCACTCGGCCTTCTTCACTTCGCTGTACCAGGCGTCGACGGCAGCCTTGAGTGCCGGCCGATCCCGGTGCCCGGACCGCGCGTCGGCGAACGACTTCAGCGTGCGCCGGGCGATGATCCGCATGGGCGAAGCATATCATGTGCCCGTTTTGGGCGCAACATGGTCACCACCATCTGCCACCTAGTTATCTTGGCGCGACTGGGATGATGCCCTACACTGCCCTCACACACCCTCCGGCGCGCAAGACGCCGGCAGTGTATCCACCGGGAGGACGACAGCATGTCGAGACTTGGCCGCATCGGGCTCACGGCCGCCGCCGCGTTGCTGGCGCTGGCCAGCGTGGCGCAAGCGCAGGACTATCCGACCAAGCCGGTGCGGCTGATCATTCCGTTCCCGCCGGGCGGCAGCAACGACGTGGTCGGGCGCATGATCGCGACCGGCCTCGGCGACAAGCTCGGCAAGCAGGTGATCGTCGACAACCGCGGCGGCGCCGGCGGCGTCATCGGCACGGAACTCGCCTCCAATGCCGCGCCCGATGGCTATACCCTGCTCGTCATCTCGATTGCGCACGCGGTCAACCCCTGGCTCTACAAGCTCAAGTACGATCCGGTGAAATCATTCACGCCGGTGGCGTTGATGGGCAGCGGACCCAACGTGCTGGCGGTCAACCCGGCGCTGCCCGTCAACTCTGTCCAGGAGCTGATCGACTACGCCAAGAAAAACCCCGGCAAGCTCAACGTCGCGCACGCCGGCATCGGCAGCTTCCAGCATCTGGGCTCGTCGCTGTTCCTGGTGATGACCAAGCTCGACATGGTGCTGGTGCCGTTCAAGGGCGGCGGTCCGGCGATGATCGACGTGGTCGCCGGCCACAGCCAGTTGACACTGGGGTCGCTGGTGCAGACCACCGGCCATATCAAGTCGGGCAAGCTGAAGGCGCTCGGCGTCGGCGGCACCAAGCGCGTCGCCATCCTGCCCGACCTGCCGACCATCGCCGAGGCCGGCGTGCCAGGCTACGATGCCACCAACTGGTGGGGCGTGGTGGCGCCGGCGGGAACGCCGCCGGCCATCGTCGCAAAATTGCATGCGGCACTGGCCGCGGTGCAGAATTCGCCCGATGTGCAGAAGCAGTTCACCATGGAGGGCGCCGAAGTGGTGCAGATGAGCACGGCCCAGTTCGGCCAGCACATCGAGACCGAGCTGGCGAAGTGGCAGAAGGTCGTCAAGGAAGCCAACATCAAGGCCGAGTAGGCATCGCAATCGCCTGCGGCCAGGGGGGAGTGCATCCGCTGAAATTCGATATCCGCAATCAGGATTTCTGGGCCGCGCTGATGCTGATCGGCATTGGCGCCGGGGCGGCGGTGGTGGCGCGCAACTACCCGATGGGCACCACATTGCGCATGGGCGCGGGTTATTTCCCGACCATGCTCGGCTGGCTCTTGGTGGTGTTTGGCTGTTGCCTGTTGTTCAAGAGCCGTCGCAGCAGCGCCAGGATCGCGCCAAGCTGGTCGCCACGCGCCTTCATCGTTCTGCCGCTGGCGCTGGCGCTGTTCGGTTTGCTGCTCGACCGCGTCGGCTTCGTGCCGGCGCTGGTCGCCCTGATCGTCGGCGCCGCCGCCGCCGGCAACGAGTTCAGGATTGTCGAGGTGCTGGCTCTTGCCGCCGCCCTGACGGTCAGCGCGGTGGTCGTCTTCATCTGGGGGCTTGGTCTGCCCTATTCCCTGTTCATCGGTCTACCGGGGCTTTAGAGCGCGAGCGCCATGGATCTGTTCTCCAACCTCATTCTCGGATTCAGCGTCGCGCTGTCGCTGCAAAACCTGATGTACTGTTTCATCGGCGTCCTCGTCGGCACGCTGATCGGTGTGCTACCCGGCATCGGGCCGCTGGCGACGATCTCCATGCTGCTGCCGATCACGTTCGGCGTGCCGCCGGTGGCCGCCTTGATCATGCTGGCGGGCATCTACTACGGCGCCCAGTACGGCGGCTCGACCACCGCCATCCTGGTCAACCTGCCCGGCGAGACCTCCAGCGTCGTCACCTGCATCGACGGCTATCAGATGGCCCGCCAGGGCCGGGCTGGTCCCGCGCTCGCCATTGCCGCGATCAGCTCGTTCATCGCCGGCACGTTCGGCACGCTGCTGATCGCGGTGGCCGGCCCGCCACTCGCCGAGTTCGCCTTGAAGTTCGGCGCACCCGAGTATTTCGCCATGATGCTGATGGGGCTCGTCGCCGCGGCGGCGCTGGCGGAAGGCGACATCATCAAGTCGCTGTCGATGGTGATCGTCGGGCTGCTGCTCGGCATCGTCGGCACCGATGTCAATACCGGCATCCCGCGGTTCTCCTTCGAGATCCCCGAGCTGACCGACGGCATCGGTTTCGTCATCGTCGCGGTCGGCGTGTTCGCCATCGGCGAGATCATCATGAACCTCGGCGATCCCGAGGAACGCATCGTTTTCACCTCGAACATCGGCAGCCTGATGCCGACGCCAGACGATCTGCGCCAATCGACCGGGCCGATCGCGCGCGGCACCCTGCTCGGCTCGTTTTTCGGCATGCTGCCCGGCACCGGGCCGGCGATCGCGTCATTTGGCTCCTACATGCTGGAGAAGAAGATCGCGCGCGATCCTTCCCGCTTCGGCCATGGCGCCATCGAGGGCGTGGCCGGACCGGAGGCCGCCAACAATGCCGACGCGCAGTGCAAGTTCATTCCCATGCTGACGCTGGGACTGCCGGCCAGCGGCGTCATGGCGCTGATGCTCGGGGCCATGACCATCCAGGGCATCCAGCCGGGCCCCGACGTCATGAACCAGCGGCCCGACCTGTTCTGGGGGCTGATCGCCAGCATGTGGATCGGCAATCTGATGCTGGTGGTGCTGAACCTGCCGCTGGTCGGGCTGTGGGTGAAGGTGCTGCAGGTGCCCTACCGGATGCTGTTCCCGGCCATCATGGCCTTCTCGGCCATCGGTATTTTCAGTCTCTCCAACAGCCCGTTCGAGATCTACTTGACGGCGCTGTTCGGTATGCTGGGCTTCATTTGGATGAAGCTCGGCTTCAATCTGGCGCCGATGCTGCTCGGTTTCGTCCTCGGGCCGATGCTGGAAGAGAACCTGCGTCGCGCCATGCTGATGTCGCGGGCCGATCCGACGGTGTTCGTCACCCGCCCCATCAGCCTCGTCTTCATCGTCGCCACCCTGCTGATCCTTCTCGTCGTGCTGCTGCCCGCGTTCAGGAACCAGCGGGACAAACTGACTGGCCCGTAGATTCGGAGGGGGTCAGACCCTGCGGGGCCTGACCCCTTTGATGCACTGACCCCTTTGATGCACAGCCTATTGTCGCGAAGGCGAGGACGACGGCCTGCGCAGAGCCTGGGGTCAGACCCACAGGGTCTGACCCCAGCGCAACCGATTGACCAGATGGCGATGGGCTGCCTACCATGGCGCATTCACCATGAGGAGGACGCGATGCGCACATCAGGTCTCTGGCTGGCACTGGCGGCTGTGCTCGCCGTCGCGGGCGCCAGCGAAGCCGTCGCCCAGGCGGACTATCCCTCGCAGCCGATCAAGATGATCGTCGCCAACACCGCGGGCTCGGCCACCGACACGCTCGGCCGCGTCGTGGCCACAGTGTTGAGCCCGCTGCTCGGCCAGCAGATCCTGATCGTCAATCACGCCGGCGCCGGCGGCACCATCGCGGCGGAGATCGCGGCCCGCGCGCCGCCCGACGGCTACACTATTTTCATCACCTCCACCCAGTCGCACTCGATCGCGCCGCATCTCTACCCCAAGGCCAAGGCCAGGCCGCTCGAGGATTTCGTGCCGATCACCATGCTGGCCCGCAACGAGAACGTGCTGGTGCTGAATGCGCAGCAGCCGTTCAAGTCCGTGGCCGAACTGGTGGCCTTCGCCAAGGCCAATCCCGGCAAGCTCAACATGGGCAACGCCGGTCCGGGCTCGCAGAGCCACCTCGCCGGCGCGATGTTCACCAATGCCGCCGGCATCGAGGTGCTGCACGTGCCCTACAAGGGCGCCGCCTCGGTGACGGCCGTCGTCGGCAACGAGGCGAACCTCACGCTGGCGCCGATGCCGGCGGTGATCGGACTCATCAACAACGGGCGGCTGAAGGCGCTGGCCACCGGTGGCGCCGCGCGCTCGACGTTGCTTCCTGATCTGCCGACGCTGGACGAGGCCGGCATCAAGGGCCTCGTTTCGAGCGGCTGGACCGGATTCGTCGCGCCGACGGGCACGCCGACCGCCGTCATCGAGAAGTTGCGCGGCGCCATCATCAAGGTGGTCGCCGATCCAACGGTCAAGGAAGCCCTGCTGCGATCGGGCGGCGAGACGTGGACCACGACACCAGCCGAGATGTGGGCGTTCGTCGCCGAAGACCTGAAACGCTACGGCGACGCGGTGCGGAGCGCCGGCGTCAAGGTCGAGTGAGCCTTCGAGTTTGGGCGGCCACGCGGGCGTGTCTGAGCAGCGCCAAGAGCGGCTGGTTTTCCGGTCGCGGTTTGACGCCGTCACGAACCTGCACCGGGTAAGCATCCCGGATAACCGCGCCGCAAGGGTGCGCGCCACCATCACCGCGTTTCAGGGCGCGGTTTCCGGGCAGGCGGTGGCGAGGGACAAAGGGTGCCCCACGTGCAGCACTTATTGTTCCGCGTCGCCTCAGGCCTGGCGCCGTATCGGGGTGGCGGAGGCGACGATGCCGCGCAGTGTCCTGAGCAGGTGCTCGGCCCTGATCGGCTTGTTGAGCACGACTTCGACTTTGTCCGTCAATCTCGGCAGCGTCTCATAGCCGGTCACGACAATCACCGGGATGTGTCGCTCGCACAGGAGATCGATCAGCTCGTAGGCCGTCTCGCCCTTTAGGTTGATGTCGACCAGTGCCGCATCAATGGTGCCGTCATCCAGCAGCCCGTGTGCGGCAGCGAGGGTGGCGGTCGGGCCGATGACGTTGACCCCGAGCGGCTCGAGCAAGCCGGCATAGCTTTGGGCAACGATCCAGGTATCCTCCACCAACAGCACATTCAAGCCATCCAGGGAGGGCAGTGGACTTGCAGTATAGTGTGTACTGGGACTCATCACGATACTCCTCACCCTACTGTCAAAAACTGAAACAAGAAAAGCAGCGACTTGCATCGCCACAATCGGCCACGATAAAAACATCCGATCGTCAAAATCTTAACACAGCGGTGTCCCGGCGTCGACGGAATTGCGCCCCCTTTCCATCGATTGTCCCGCGTGGCACCAATACGTGTCACTTGAACGTCCCCGCTTCCAGGCTGGGCCACGCGAGGTGCGCCTCTGGGCGCTGAATGTCGATGATTATTGGCACCGCCGGACACATCGACCACGGCAAGAGTTCGCTGGTGCGACATCTCACCGGCATCGATCCTGATCGCCTCAAGGAAGAGAAGGCGCGCGGCATCACCATCGACCTGGGCTTTGCCTATTGGCCGCGGCCAGACGGGGCCATTATCGGCTTCGTCGATGTGCCCGGACACGAGGGCCTGGTGCACAATATGCTGGCGGGAGCGACGGGGATTGACTTCGTGCTGCTGGCGGTCGCAGCCGACGACGGCGTGATGCCGCAAACGCGCGAGCACCTGGCCATCATGGATCTTCTCGGTCTGCGACATGGCCTCGTCGCACTCACCAAGATCGATCTCGTCGCCGCCGATCGCCTCGTCGATCTCACCGGCGAGATTGCGGCTTGCATCGCCGGCACAGGACTGGCAGGCGCCGAGATCCTGCCGGTTTCGACCCTCACTGGATCGGGCATGGATGACCTCATCAGTCATTTGGATGCGGCCAGCGCCGTGAAAATCGGCCGAGCCGACAACGGCGCATTCCGGCTTTTCGTCGATCGGTCGTTCACGCTCCCCGGACTTGGTACGGTGGTGACCGGCACGGTCGTATCCGGCCGGATCGCCGTCGATGATCACGTGATCGTCAGCCCGCCCGGCCTGGAGGCGCGCGTGCGCTCGATCCACGCACAGAACCGCCCAGTTGGCGAAGGCGTCGCAGGCCAGCGCTGTGCGCTGGTGTTGTCGGGGCCCGGGATCAGAAAGGAGACGGTGCGCCGCGGCGACGTCGTGATCGAGCCACGGCTGCATGCCCCGACATCCCGCATCGACGCGCGCATTCGCCTGCTGCCCTCAGAGACGCGCCCGGCCGGTCAATGGCTGCCGGTTCGCGTCCACCATGGCGCCGCCGAGGTCGGCGGGCGCATCGTGGTGCTCAACGACAAGGCCATCGCGCCAGGCGAGACCGAGTTGTGTCAGTTGGTGCTCGAAGCACCGATCGCTGCCGCGGTCGGCGATCGCGTCATCGTGCGCGATACCTCGGCACGACGTACGATCGGCGGTGGCACGCTGCTCGACCTGCGCGCGCCGGAGCGACGGCGACGCACACCGCAGCGGCGTGCGGAGTTGGCCGTGTTGGCCGAGCCCGAACCCATGGCTTGTCTGACAGCTCTGCTCGAGGGACCCAAGGGATGGGCCGATCTGGATGCATTCGGACGCGACCGCGCACTCTCGGCAACCGCCACCGCCGACCTCGCCACCCGCCTCGATCTCGTGCCGCTGCTCGTCGCGGGCCAGAAACCGGTCATGCTGCCCGGCGCCTGGAACCGTCTGGCTTCTGCCATCGCACTGGCCGTCGATCAGCATCACACAGCCCGTCCCGATCAGTCCGGCCTTGCCATCGATGTGCTGCGACGGCACTGCGAGCCACGCTTGCCAGATGCGATTTTCGCCGCGGCGCTGCAGCGACTGGCGGCAGGCGGCACACTGGTCATTGATCGCGCTGCAGTGCACCGGCCAACGCATGGCGCCAGGCTGTCGCCGCAGGACGCCGCGTCATGGCTGCGCATTCGTCCAATGCTGGGCGCCGCGGAACGGTTCCGGCCGCCGCGCGTGCGCGACCTGGTCGATAGCGTGGGGCGCGATGCAGCGACCGTGCGCCGCCTGTTGCAGCTTTCGGCGCGGCGCGGTGAAACCGAGGAGATCGCCACGGACCACTTCTTCCTGGCCGCGACCGTGGCTGAAATGGCGGGGATCGCCAGGGACCTGGACGCCAAGGCGGCCGGCGCGGGATTTTCGGCTGCCGCGTTTCGCGACCAGCTCGACAACGGCCGCAAGGTGGCAATCCAGATCCTCGACTTCTTCGACAAGCGCGGCTTCACCATCCGGCGCGGCGATCTGCGCCGCATCAATCCGCATCGCCAGGGGATGTTCGATGCGGGAGCGAACCAGCCGAACGGCTCGTAGTTCTACCGCCTCCGGTCAGCCGAGAGTGGAAGGGCTACCGGCAAAAGTGACTACTTGAAATCATGATCGAAATCAAAGGCATGTCCGAAAAAGTAATGGTCCATGAGTATGCCAATTAATCTTACTC
The DNA here is from genome assembly GCA_964498125.1 of uncultured Devosia sp. Taxonomy (GTDB): domain Bacteria; phylum Pseudomonadota; class Alphaproteobacteria; order Rhizobiales; family Hyphomicrobiaceae; genus CAMDBL01. The sequence continues at coordinate 47,070 of CAZCGE010000072.1, forward strand.
GGGAAGACAACTTGATGTAATGCCACTTCTGATCGGCAACGTCCGGAGAAAAAGTGGACGGTGGATCTAGGTCACGATATTTTCTATGTCTAAATTCCACGCTATCAGAGGATCTGAATTGTTGAACAGTTAGCCGTCTATACTCCCAGATCTTCTTGAGCAACGCTTTGCGAGTAGCAGCGGATTTCTTATGCCATTCTTTACGTGATCCCTTGCCCCGCTTCCGCAGCATACGCCGGAAGCGGAAGCGTATTTTAGGCTGTTCACCTTTCGGCGGACTTGGCGGCTGAGGCTCAGGTATTTGCAGCATGACGCTTTGATTGCGCTGAGTAGAAGCGCTTCATAGTGTCTTGAGTGATCTCCTCCTCACACCGACCGCCCGGTGGCCTGTTGCCGTAAGCATCCCGCCATGGCGCCTCAGAGTGAGTGAGTTGCTCAAGCTGCTTGCCGTTAAACTTTCCGTACTTAGCCCAGACAGACTCTAGCAACCGCACATCTTCCGTTGGAAGTTGTGCGAGAGGATCTGACTGGAGGTCGGTAGGGTCAATTGCGTGCCAGCTAGACTGCCTGAACCGATCATAAAGCACTGGTACGACCGGACCATGAGCCCATGCCTCGATGCGATCACTGAATAGCGGCTTGTTGCAAAGAGCAAGGGACCACGCCTGCGCGTAGTAACATAGCTTTTGCAATTTCAAGTTCGATATAGTGTCTCCAGAGGTCGGATCGACCTGGAGTAGAAAGTAGTCGGCCACAACGTGGCACGAACCCGAGTTCCGCATTGTCGCCTCCCGTCCAAAGAGTGAAGAATATACAAAGCCTGACACGGAAGCGAATCACTCTTCGCTCAACGTGTAGCCCAGCATATCGCCTGTTTTTGTGCCGCTTAAGTCACATTGGTACTAGAAATGTGTTCCCACTTCGTTCAAGTCAAGACGCACGCAAGCCCATTCAAAATCTACCCACTTTCGTCATTCTCGGCGTGGCGATCTGCGCCGCATCAATCCGCATCGCCAAGGGGTGTTCGATGCGGGAGCGGGCGGGATAGCCGCGCATGACCGGGCGGCCGAGGTAGACGCGCATGGACGAGGCCGCTAAACCTCGCCCGGGCCGCAAGGGCGGCTCCGATGTAGCAAGCAAGAGGCGGGGCAAGACATGGCCAAGGCTGAGACACATCCGGCGGTCGGCGCAACCGGCGTCGGCCACAGGGATATGGCCAACGCCATTCGCGCGCTGGCCATGGACGCCGTTGAGCAGGCGAAGTCGGGCCATCCCGGCATGCCGATGGGCATGGCCGATGTCGCCACCGTGCTGTTTCGCGACGTCTTGCGCTTCGATGCCGCCGATCCAGACTGGATGAACCGCGACCGATTCGTGCTGTCGGCCGGGCATGGCTCGATGCTGCTTTATGCGCTGCTGTACCTGACCGGCTATCCGGGCCTGACGCTCGATGATCTCAGGAACTTCCGCCAGCTCGGTTCCAAAACCGCCGGTCACCCCGAACTCGGCCATGCCGCCGGCATCGAGACCACGACCGGGCCGCTGGGCCAGGGGCTTGCCAACGCCGTCGGCATGGCGCTGGCCGAGCGCATGCTGCAGGCCCGCACGGGCGGTCTGGTCGACCATCACACCTATTGCATCGCTGGCGATGGCTGCCTGATGGAGGGCATCAGCCACGAGGCCATTTCGCTCGCCGGTCACCTCGGACTGGGCAAATTGATCGTGCTGTTCGACGACAACCAGATCTCCATCGACGGACCGACCAGCCTCGCCGTCTCCGATGATCAGGCCGCCCGCTTTGCCGCGTCCGGCTGGAATACCGCGCGCATCGATGGCCACGACGAGGCCGCGATCAGGACGGCGCTGACGGCGGCTCGTGCCGATAGCTCGAGGCCATGGCTGATCGCCTGCCGCACAAAAATTGGCTTCGGCGCACCCAACAAGGAAGGCAAGGCTTCGGCCCACGGCGAGCCGTTGGGCGCGGAGGAAATCAAGGCGGCGCGGGAAAAACTCGGCTGGCCGCATGGCGCCTTTGCAATTCCTGGCCCCATTCTCGCGGCCTGGCGGGCGGCGGGACGGCGCGGCCAAGAAGCCCATGCGGCATGGTCCGCGAACGTGTCGAAGGCTGGCGCCGAGACACAGGCGCTGCTGCAGAGCCCGGCCGGCATCTCGCGACAAGCCGCAATGGCTGCGGCCACGCGCGAGATCAAAGCGTCGTTTGCCGCCGATACAGTCAAGCGCGCTACCCGCGTCTGGTCGCAGATGGTGCTGGAGAAGCTGGTGCCGGTGGTGCCGGAGCTGATCGGCGGGTCGGCCGATCTGACCGGCTCGAACGGTACGCGCACCAAGCTGCATACGCCGGTGACGCGCGAGAACTTCAAGGCCAACTACATTCACTATGGCGTGCGCGAGCACGCCATGGCGGCGGCCATGAACGGCATGGCGCTGCACGGCGGCATCATCCCCTATGGCGCGACTTTCCTCGTGTTTACGGATTATTGCCGCCCTTCGATCCGCCTGTCCGCGCTGATGCGCCAGCGCGTCATCTACGTCATGACGCACGATTCGATCGGCCTGGGAGAAGACGGCCCGACGCATCAGCCGGTCGAGCATCTGGCCGCGCTGCGGGCCATCCCGAACTTGCACGTGTTCCGTCCGGCCGAAGGCATCGAGACGGCGGAATGCTGGCAGATTGCGCTCGGCGCGACTGAGACGCCGTCGATCATTGCCCTGACCCGTCAGGCCGTACCCAACCTGCGCAGCGCCTCCGCCGGGCCTGAGAACCTGTCGGCCCGCGGCGCCTACGTCCTGCGCGAGGCCAAGGGCCGGCGCCAAGTGACGTTGATGGCCACGGGCTCGGAGGTTGGCATCGCCGCGGAGGCAGCCGAGGTCCTGGCGAAAGACGGCATCGCCGCCGCCGTCGTCTCGATGCCCTCATTCGAATTGTTCCGCAAACAGACGGATGCATGCCGCGGCGAGGTGCTGGGCGAGGCCCCGCGCATCGCCATCGAGGCCGCCGTCGTTCAGGGCTGGCATGAATGGCTGCGCCCGGCGGACCGCTTCATCGGCATGTCCGGCTTCGGCGCCTCGGCGCCTGCCAGCAAGCTGTACGAGCATTTTGGGATAACGGCGGCGAAGGTAGCGGAGGCGGCGAGGGGGCTGGTAAAGGGTTGACGGCGCTGCATCGTCTGGCGGATGGGCATCCACGGCGAATTCGGGGGGATCGCGATGCAGCAGTTCAATCTCGTCCGCAACGTCGTGCATTCGTCCGTCGCCGGCATCTGCTTGGTGCTGCTGCAAAGCTCGGACACGCTCGTACAGACGGCGGTGACGTATTTCTCCAAGCTGGTGCCGTTTGCCGCCGAGCACGCCCGCGTCGCTGCAGCCGGCCTTTTGGCGACAGTGCTGCTGTTCCTGTTCAAATACAGCGATCAGCTCGCTCATGTCCTGATCGAGAGTATCCCGGTGTTCTCGCCGGCGCTGCGGCGTCTGCTGAGCCGGCGCAACGACATCGAGGGCGACTGGCCGCTGATCGTCGTCGACACGAGCACGAAGCAGGTGCTTTACGAAGGCTTCCTCAATGTCGACTTTAAGAACGGCGAACTCTACGTCAGTGGTGCCGATTGGCGCCCCAACGGCGAGTTGGCCTTCCGCTTCCGTTCGATCCGCTCGACATTCGACAAAGGCGTGCTGCGCTACTTCTACGAGCAGGGGATCGACCTGACGAAGCCCGAGATGCATGGTTACGCCGAGATCTACTTCTTCCCCGACGACGCCAGGGCGAAGCGGCACGCCGGCGAGTTCCTCGACAAGAAAAACCAGAGCCCCATGCGCTTTTATGCCAAGCGGCTCAAAGGGGGCATCTTCAGCAAGCGTATCCGCGAGGCCGACAAGCGCAAGGCCGCAGCCAAGGCCTTCCGTGCCGAAATGGAGCCTCGGCTGCCGGAGCTGTTGCAGCAGCGGTTCGAAGTTGACTGGGCTTAGCCACCTACGCCGGCTTCTCCAGCGCGGCGAGCACCATGATCTTCTGCCCGCCCTCGAAGCGCCGGGCTTCCTCCAGCGCCGCGCCCCCCGCATGCATGAAGGCACCGGCCGTGCGGCGCAGTCCAAAGGGGATGCCGTCGCGAATGCGGGCCTGCTTGCGCGCCTCGTCCAGCCGCAAGGCCAGGGCAACTTGGCGTGAAACGTCCGCCCGCGCCCGCTCGATGTAGCCGAGCGCATCGAATTGCGTTGCCAGCATGCGCAGTCCCGCCGCGGTGCGGAAATCGCAGAACAGCAGCACGCCGCGCGGTCGCAAAATGCGATCCACTTCGGCGAAGAAGCGCCTCTGATCCAGATAGTTCGACGACGACGCGACATTCAGGACGATGTCGCAGCAGCGCGCGGGAAGCGGGAGGGCCTGGGCATCGCCGACGATGAAGGTCAGGCCGGCGCGAGCATGTGTGCGGTGGGCGACGTGGACGGAGCCTGCGGCCAGATCGATGCCGATCATGGAGCGCGGCCTGAAGCGCTCGAACACATAGCTGGCGCCGCCGCCGGGGCCACAACTGATCTCGACCGCGTCTTTCTCCGTCCAGTCCGCCAGGGCGGCCGCGCGATGATACATCTGCAGCCCATAGCGATGCTGTTCGAGGTGCGCTGGAAGATCGATGAAATCCGCCGGGCCATCGGTTGCGGCATAGCCATGGTTCAGCACATCGAGCGCGCCCGTGCGATCGAAATGCGACAGCGCGCCGTACCAGGCCGTGGCGACGCGATGCTTGGCGCCCGGCGGCAGTCGCTTCCACAATCCCAGCATGTCGCCTCCGCGTCCCTGACCCTCGATCAGATCAAGCGTGCACCACCTTCGCCAAGGTGTCGGGCACGATGTCTGCTGCGCCTTGTATTGAATATGGCCGTGACCTCGACTAGCCTCGATTATCGCAATGCGCGCGGTCGTCCCTGCCCTGGGCGCGGCGCCGCCGCCAACAACAACGTGGAGGGAGCCATGCGCCTGGGCGTGCTGGGACTGACGAGCGCCATCGCACTTGCCGCGCTGGCCGGCGGGGCCGGGGCGCAGGAGGTGGGGCTGAAGGCGATCGCCGCCTTTGCCGAGCAGACCACCTACACCAAGACGTTCGTCGAGTTCATCGAGCGCGTCAACGCCGCCGGCAAGGGCGGCATCAAGATCACATTCATCGGCGGGCCCAAGGCGATGCCGCCGTTCGAGGTCGGCAACGCGCTGAAAAGCGGTGTCGTCGACATCGCCAACGTGACGGGCGCCTTCTACACCAATGTGATGCCGGAAGCCGACGCCTGGAAGCTGACCGAGCGGTCGATGGCGGAGCTGCGCAAGAATGGCGGCTTCGACTACATGTCCAGCATCTACGTGCAGCGACTGAACGCCATCTTCCTCGCCCGGCATGCCAACAACACGCCGTTCCACCTCTACCTGATCAAGCCGATCAGCAAATCGGACCTGACCGGGCTCAAGCTACGCATCACGCCGGTCTACCGCGACTTCTTCTCGGCGCTCGGCGCCACCGTCGTGCAGATGGCGCCCGGCGAGGTCTATACGGCGCTGGAACGCGGCGTCGTCGACGGCTACGGCTGGCCGATCCACGGCATCTTCGATCTGGGCTGGCAGGAAAAGACCAAGTATCGCGTCGATCCAGGGTTCTACAACACCGAGGTCAGCGTGCTGATCAACAAGGCGTCGTGGGACAAGCTGAGCGATGCGCAGCGCAAGGTGTTCACCGATGCCGGCCAGTGGCTCGAGACCGAGGCCACCGATTGGCCCAAGCTCAACGCGGAGGAAGCCCAGCGCCAGAAGGCCGCCGGCATCCAGGCCATCACCTTCGCCGGCGCCGAGGGCGAGGCTTACCGCGCCAAGGCCTACGAGGCCGGCTGGGACGGCATCCTCAAGCAGAGCCCCGTGCATGGGCCGAAGTTGAAGGACTTCTTCTCCAAGGCGAAGTAATGGCGCGGCTCTCTGATCTGTTCGGCCGGCTGCTCGATCTGATGATGGGGCTGGCGTGTCTGCTGGTGCTGGCGATGATGCTGATCATCGTCGGCGACGTCGGCCTGCGGAATATCGGCGCGCGAGGAATTGCCTGGAGCAACGAGGTCTCTGAAGACATTCTTTATCTGCTGACGCTGCTGGCCGGCCCGTGGCTGCTGCGCCAGGGCCAGCACATCCGCGTCGACATCGCGCTGCGCGCCCTGCCGCCGCGGCTGGCATGGGTTCTGGAATGGGTCAGCGACCTGCTCGGCCTCGCCTGCTGCCTCACCTTCGTCTGGTACGGCTGCAAGGTGACGGCGGCGAGCTATTTCGCCGGCGCCGTCAGCATCAAGACGCTGATCCTGCCGGAATGGTGGCTGCTGGCGCCGCTGCCGGCCGCGTTCGGGCTGTTCGCCATCGAATTCGTCTTCCGCATGCATCGCCTGGCGCTGGCCGAGCGCTGGCCGCGCACCGAAGCGGTGAGTGCAACGTGAGAGTTGATTGCGACGTAAACCGAGCCATGATCGGGGGGTGCTGAGCATGTCCTGGCAGATGGCGGCGCTGCTGCTGCTCGGCGGCTCGACGGCGTTCCTGTTCCTCGGCATGCCGGTGGCGCTGTCGTTCATCGCCATCAACATCATCGGCGCCTTTCTGTTTCTCGGCGGCGAGCCGGGCCTCGCCCAGGTGGTGCGCAACTCCGTCGTCTCGGTGATGAATTTCTCGCTGACGCCAATCCCGCTGTTCATCCTGATGGGTGAGGTGCTGTTCCACACCGGCATCGCGCTGAAGGTGATCGAAGGCGTCGAGCGCCTGATCCGTCGCGTGCCCGGCCGTCTTGCGGTGGTCGCCGTCGTCGCCGGCACGGTGTTTTCGGCCATCTCCGGCTCGACCATTGCCACCACGGCGATGCTCGGCTCACTGATGCTGCCGGTGATGCTGGCGCGCGGCTATCACCCGACCATGGCTGCCGGGCCGATCATGGCGATCGGCGCCGTCGACATGCTGATCCCGCCGTCGGCGCTGACGGTGCTGCTCGGCAGTTTATCCGGCATCTCGATCTCGAAGCTCTTGATCGGCGGCATCGTGCCGGGCCTGATGCTGTCGGTCGCCTTCGTCGCCTACATCATCGTCCGAGCGAAGTTGACGCCCTCGCTGGCGCCGCCGACGCCGGTCGAGCATCGCTCGGCGTGGGACAGCTGGAAGCTGCTGCTGCTCTACGTCGTGCCGCTGGTCGGCATCTTCGCCGTCGTCGTCGGCGCCATGTCGGCGGGGGTCGCAACACCGACGGAATCAGCAGCACTCGGCGCTTTCGCCACTATCGCCATGGCGCTCGCCTACCGCGCCATGACGCTCGAGGCGCTGATGAAGTCGCTGAAGGGCACGACGGCCATCTCGGGCATGATCCTGTTCATCATCCTCGGCGCCACCACCTTCTCGCAGATCCTGAGCTTCTCGGGCGCCACCGAGGGGCTGGTCGCGGCGATCCTCGGCCAGGGGCTCTCCGCGCTCGCCGTGGTGGCGCTGATGATGGCGATCCTGATCTTCCTCGGCATCTTCGTCGACCAGGTTTCCATGATGCTGATTACGCTGCCGGTGTTCATGCCGATCGTGCAGCGCCTCGGCATCGATCCGATCTGGTTCGGCGTGCTGTTCCTGATCTGCATGCAGCTTGGCCTGCTGTTGCCGCCACACGGGCTCCTCCTCATGACCATGCGCGGCGTCGCGCCCCCGGAAGTCACGATGGCCGATATTTTCCGCTCGGTGGTGCCCTACATCGTCATGAGCATCGTGCTGCTCATCGTACTGCTGCTGGTTCCAGGCATCGCCACCTGGCTGCCGCGCATATTGGTTTGAGAACACCGGATCGAATCGCTGAACGCCCATCGTCCGGTCGCCATCCGCATGGCCATTCCAGGTCATCCTTGGCCCAAAGCCGTGCGGCTCGGGCCGCGGCGGGGGTCGCCAGGGTCACGTGCCTGGGCCAACCCTCTCCTCCCGCAGTCTGTCCGCCCGGCCTCAATGCTCCTTGCGGATTTGTTGCCAGATGCGGTCGCGCAATTTGCCGAACACGTCGGTGGCCATCATGTCATAGGTGCGCGGACGCGGCAGATTGATTTGAATGCGGTCGATGATGCGGCCCGGGCGCGCCGACATCACCAGCACCTCGTCGGCCAAGTACACCGCCTCGGTCAGGCTGTGGGTGATGAACACCACCGTCTTGGAGGTCTGCGACCAGATGCGCAGCAACTCGTGGCCCATGGTCATGCGCGTCTGCTCGTCGAGCGCGGCGAACGGCTCGTCCATCAGCAGGACGGGTGGGTCCTGCACCAGGCCGCGGGCGATCGAGACGCGCTGCTTCATGCCGCCGCTGAGCTCGTGGGGATAGCGGCTGGCGAAGCCGTCGAGGCCGACCAGATTGAGCATGGCGGTGGCGCGGCGGCGGCGCTCGTCCTTGGCCGCACCTTTCAGCGCCAAAGGGAACTCGATGTTGTCGATCGCCGACAGCCAGGGGAACAGGCTTGCCTCCTGGAACACCACGCCGACGCGATTGGGATCGGGGTCCAGGATCGGGCGGCCGGCGCACTGAATGCTGCCCGCGCTCGCCCGGCGCAGGCCTGCCATCATCATCAGCAGGGACGTCTTGCCGCAACCGGAGGGCCCGACGACGACGACGAAACGCCCTGCCTCCACCCGCATGGAGATGTCGTCGAGCGCCGGCACGTCGCCCTCGCGCCCCGCGTAGACGTGGCTGAGCCGATCGACGACGATGGCCGCGGTCTCCGCCTGGGCGCGGCTCGCATCCACACTCATGGCAACCGCCACGTGCTGCATCTGACCTCCAGCCAACGGATCGCTTCATTGAACACAATGGCGGCAATCGCCAGTATGATCACACCGGCGAACAGCTCGCGCAGCATGAAATTCTCGCCCCAGTTGCCGATCATATGGCCGATGCCGGTGCGCGAGGCGTACATCTCGGCGATCATGACGCCGGTGAAGTTGAAGATCATGGAGATGCGCAGCGTCTCCAGGAGGAACGGCATCATGCTCGGCACATACACGCGCGTGAGAATCTGCGTGCGCGTTGCGCCATAGGAGCGGGCGACGAGAATATGATCCGCCTTGACCGACTCGACCGCCGCCGCCGCGCTCATGATGACGACGAAGATGGTCGAGAACGCCGCATAGGCGACCTTTTGTTGGAAGCCGATGCCGAACACGAGGATGAACATCGGCAGGAAGATCGATTTGGGGATCGAGAAGACGTAGAACAGCATCGGCTTGAAGATGGCGCCGAAGTAGTCGTTCTCCGCGGCCAGAACGCCGATGGCGGCGCCGAGCGGCACGGCGATGACGAAGGCCAGGATCACCTCGGCGGCCGTCACGGCGATGGCCTCGTGCACCTGCGGGCGGCCGAGCTGCTGGCCCAGCATGGCCAGCACCTCCGACAGCGGCGGCAGCAG
>CAZCGE010000073.1:0-7200 GCA_964498125.1 uncultured Devosia sp.
AACCTTCAGATAGTCGTCCACGTCGAACATCCCCCGCCCTCGGCCGAACGCGGCACAGGGCTACCTGTTGACGGAGTTTTACTCCGGCGCAACCGAACGATTCGGCTGCCTCACTGAGGGATTATTGCTCCGGCGCTTACAGGTACTGCGGACATGCATGCGACAAACTGACAATTTGAACGATCAGTTCCTGGCGCCGCAGCAATCCTGTCCGGTCACGATGCTTGTAATCCTACCGCGCCAGCCATTCGGGCGCGTCAAGCGCCGGTGGCCACCTCTGGCCGGGTACTCGAGCTTGACCCGCCCCGGCCGGCCGCGGACTGCTTGTCAGCAGTGGCGGCTCCGGAAATCAGTGGCCTCGTCATGGCCCACCAGAAATCAGCTGGCTTGCAAGCACGGGTCGCGGGCACGTCACGGCACGCGGCGTCGCTGCGGGTGTGCACGATCATGACAAGACGCCCATCCCCGACCCGCTGCGCGGGACTTGGTCCTTATGGTATTCTGATCAAGTATGACTGATCGGCTCGAGGACGCGTTCGCATCGCTCAAGCAATTGCCAGAAACGGAGCAGCAGCGAGCCGCCGATATCCTGATCGCGTTCGCGCAAGAGTTGTCGAACGACATTCGCTCCGACGAGTAGTCCGATGGCGGCGGCCACGTCTCGCGCGCCCTCGCAATATCCATAGTGTAGCCGCCGCAGGCGGCTTCTGATTGACGTCCCCGTGACGGGCCCGCTGCCGCCGGCTCTTTTCATGGTCATTGCCCCAGCGCGGCGCGGCGTCAAGGCACCCTTCGCGCGCGGCGGTTAGGTTGGAGTCTTCATTGGGTCCCCCGCCTGTGACCCCGCGCCGCGCTGGGGCGCTGGAGTTGGAGAGCCGGCGGCAGCGGCCGGTTCGGTCGAGCTTTAACAGCCATAACCATCAGCCAACATGAACACCGAACCAACATTCAGTGAACGCATCGCAAGGCTCAAACGAACTGCAATGACCCTGCGCTCGATCGCACAAGGCAACCTCGCCGACGATTTCACGTGCCAGCTGCTCGAGGCCGCCGACGTGGCGCTCGCCGAAGCCCAGCACATGGACGCGGCCAGCGCACGATTTGCCGCGCGCAAGCAGGATCGCGCAACGACAAAGGCCGGCCGATAGGCCCGCCCGCGATCGCGGCACAACATTATCAGTCTAGCATCCACTTACCATGTCCGATCATATCACCAAGTGCGGCAAGTGTGGCTCGACGGCCTTCTTCGTGCACGAGAGCTCGACCCGGCGCGGCCGCATCGACGCGTACGGGCTTACCTGCACGAGCGCCGCCACTCAAATCGACGAGATTACCTGCGAGCGATGCGGCGCGGAGTATGTCGAGGCCGACTTCGCTCGCATCGACTTCAATTGACTCGATGCACCATTAGCAATCTCACTTCCCCATCATGACCAAAACCTATCTCGAGAACGACCCCGCCGGCGACGCCGAACTGGAGTGCACGCTCGACGAGGCGAGAACCGCCCGCATCCGCGCGCTGAATGATGCGCTGCGGCGCACGCTGCAAGGCGGTCAAGTCTACACGACGCGCGGCGTCGCCGCTCGCGGCCAATCGTTCGTCGGCAAGGTGTACGAGGCCGTGCGCAGCTTCTGCGATTTCACGGTCGACAACGACCCGCACGGCGAGCACGATTTCGGCGCGTTCACGCTCGACGGCGTGCGTCTCTACTGGAAAATCGACACCTACGACGACACGCTCGAATACGGCTCGCCCGATGCGGCCAATCCGGAACAGACACAACGCGGGCTCACCATCATGTTGGCTGAGGAATACTAAAGCTCGACCAACCACCACACGCCCCGTCTGCTGCACGGGGCGTGATGGCCGTCAGCCCACCATCCCCCTCCATCCACCCGAGATGCGTCATTGTTCCATCATAGCGTGCTGTTGGCGCACTCGATCCATTGCAACGCGCTCGGCGTGAACCGAACCCGCGTCGCGGTTTCGGCCCTGCGGGCTTGATCGCTGGCGCGGCGGTTTTCAGCGCGTACAATGATGTCAGCTCCCTCCGCGCCTCCGGCGCTTCTCGGGATGGTCCCGACGAGCTCCGGTCAGCAGAAGGAGAAGCCCCATGCCAACACTGGCAAGAGGCAATGCGAAAAGCCTGCGGCCGTCGCGGCCCGCCGCCGCCAAGATCAACCAGCCGCTCGATCGCCGGCCCACCCGCCTCACCTATGCCCTCAAGCAATGGTCGGTGGAGCGGCGCGACGGTGGCTGGTTCGTGTCGCCGACCACGTCGAGCGTGGTCGGCAACAAACCGGAATGGCGCGGGCCGTTCGCGACGATCGAGACGGCCTGCCTCGCCATCGCGCGAAGCCTGGCGGTGGAGATCGCCGACCGGCATACCCGGCACATCGAGTTCCACAAGCTCGATGCCAGGCATCCCCTGCATGGACTGAAACCGGATACGCGCCTGAAGCCGCGCGGCAATGGTTCCGTCACCTGACGCTGCACTGGTGCCCCGCATGACTCGCGGGGCACTTGCTTGCATAATGCGTTGTCGGACGATAGACTGCTGGCAGCTCCCGACATCAATGACGATTAGGCCGTGCCGCGCGTCTACGCGTGCGCCACGGCCTGCGCGTGAACCGAGACGATGTGTTCACGGGCAGGGTGTTGCAACCGGCACTTAGTGCCGCCGGCACGAGTGCCGCCGGCACGAGTGCCTCGACATGGGAGGCCACGATGGCCAAACCCGCTTACCGCGCTTACTCGGTGATCAAGCGCGAAGGCAAAGAGGACTTCTGGCTCAACTTGGGCGTGGCGTTCGCGCACGAGGATGGCGAGGGGTTCAACCTGCTCCTGCAAGCCTTGCCGGTCGACGGCAAGCTCGTGCTCCGCACCTACAAGGAGAGCGAGGAAGAGCCGGAGCCGCCCAAGGCCAAGGGCAAGAAGTAGGCAGCCGGGGTCGTCGCGTCGTTGACGCGGCGGCCTCGCCTTTCTCTAGCTCGCGCCCCGGTGCCGACAATTGTGTCGACATCGGACAGCGAGAAGGAGATCCGCGATGTCTGACAACACCGCGCGCATTCGTGCGCTCAACGACGCGTTCCGCAACACGCTGCAGGGCGGCCGGGTCTACATGACCCGCGGCGTCGACGCGCTGGCGCCCGATGTCAAATTGTTGGCGCTCGACAAGGTCAAGTCGTTCGACGCCTTCACGGGCGACAACGATCCACACGGCGAGCACGACTTCGGCGCGTTCGAGATCGAAGGTCACAAGTTGTTCTGGAAGATCGACTACTACGACCAGCGTGATCCCGACCTCGGCGCCGAGAACCCAGCCGACGCCGCCACAACGCAGCGCGTGCTCACCCTCATGCTCGCCGACGAATATTGAGGTCGAGACCCGCCGCCTTCCCTGACTTCGGCTCCGCTGCAATGCGGAGCCGACTTTTATTGTGCGCGGGTTTATAGTATCATGACGCCATGACCCGAACCCAAGCCATCGACCTGATCAAAGCCAAGCTCGACCAGCTGCCGGATGAGCGCGTCGAGACGCTCGCCGATATAACGAAGGCGTGGACAGAGCCGACGGTATACTCGACCCTCACTGACATGGAGAAGGCTGAGATCGACGCTGCCCTCGATGAACTCGACCGGGGCGAGGGCATACCCGGCGAGCAAGTCTTCACCGAGCTGCGCCAGCGTATCGCCACCGCCAAAGCCAAAGCAGGCGCATGAGAGCCTATAATTTCGCGCCACGCGCCCAGCGCGATCTACAGTCCCAAATCGATTACCTCAACGACCAGGGCGCCTTCGATGCAGCTGATCGCTTGGCGCTACGCATTGAGCACTTCACCGGCCAATTTTTGACGCACCACCCCCAGTCTGGCGCGTTGCTGGCGCACCGCAATCTATGGGAAAGTTGGATACCGGGCACGCGCGTCGTCCTGTGGTACCGCTTCACCGACACCGAACTGGAAGTTGCGCGGGTGTGGCACACCTCGCAGGATCGCCACGCGGCTGACCCTTGAACTGATCTCTCCACAGCATTCCAGGAAATCACCGTCCTTGCTCCGTTCCGCGATGAGCAGGACTGCTCGAGCTTCGTGCCGGACTGACACGATCGACACCAGCCGCACGCCGCGCCATTCAGTCGGAGAGCCCACTCGCATAGATTCCCAGCCTATCGTTGAGCATCGCGACCTTGTCCGCGTGCTCCGGACGGCGCTGCTTCAAGAAGGCGATGGCCGCCTCGCTCATCGAGCCCCAGTGCGGCTCGACACCCTGGCCGCCGGCGGCCAGCACGTCGCGTTCGATGACATCATAGACCGCGGTGCCGATCCCCTGCCGTCGCCAATCCTTGCCGTTGATCTCGTAGACGTTGGCATTCGTCACCTGCACGCGCCCGGCCATCGGCGCCATGCAATGCATCCAGGCCACGCGCGGCTTCCTGCCATCGACGAAAGCCTCGTACTGCACCTTGTTGTGACCACTCGTCTTGCGCGCGACAACCAGCGGCACGCCCTTGCCTGTCGTCGTCACGATGCTCGGCTCGGCCTCGGCCAGCGCCACCCACGCCATGGCGATGCCGGCATCGTCGAACATCGCACGACGTTGCTCGAGCTTCTTCAGCGACTCGAGGAGCAGCTCTTTCATGCGAATATTCTAACACGCGTCGCCAGCCGTCATTAAGTCAGCAGGAAGTCAGCCTGCGTAATGATGTTGGCGCCATTGCCGTTGACGCCCAGCAAGGTGAAGACGTCGGTGCCATCGATCGTCACGCGTGTGTCGGCGCCGAGATCGAGGATCGTGACGTGGGCGCCGAAGCTGGCCCCGGTAAAGCCGTAGGCACGGATATCGAGCAGATCCTGCCCGCCGGTCGGGTTGGCGTCGAAGCCGGAGATGGTGTCGATGCCGGAACCGGCGGCGAAGACGAACAAGTCGTTGCCCGTGCCGCCATTCATGGCGTCATTGCCTGTGCCGCCCGCGATGGTGTCGTTACCGAGTCCGCCATCAAGAGTGTCGTTTCCAGCACCGCCATCGAGACGGTCGTCGCCGGCTGCACCCGTGAGCGTGTTGCCGAGGCCATCACCGCCGAGTGTGTCGCTACCAGACCCACCCGTGACATTCTCAATGCCCGAGATCAAGGTGAAACCTGATGCCTCGCTTGTCGACAGATTTACTGCGACCGATGCTGTGGTTCCGGCGTAGGTCAACGTATCGATGCCACCGAGCAGGTCGGCAACAATCGTCTCGACACCCGTTATCGTTCCGCCCTCGAAATTGGTGATCGAAGTTCCGTTGAAGATGACGTTCAGCGTGTTGGCGTCGGTCGTGCCCGCGATATCCAATACATCAACATCCGTCCCACCAACTACCGCATCGGAACCGTCGCCCAATGTGAAGTTGAAGGTGTCATTGCCGACACCACCGTCAAGGGTATCTATCCCTCTGCCGCCGAGCAGCGTATCATTACCCTCACCGCCGTTGAGACCGTCATTGCCGCTACCGCCACTGAGAACGTCGTCACCACTGTTACCTGTCAATACATCATCACCGCGGCCAGTCGAGGCATGATCAGCACCTGCCGTACCCGTGAACGTCTGACTACCGCCATCGCTCAGGAACACGTCGCCGACGACATCCGTCGCCGAGGAATACACCGTTTCCGTTGTGCCCTGGTCATCAGTAAATGAGACGGCGACCCGCAATTGTTGACCAACTTGAGAAGAATCCGGAGTGAAGCTGGCACTCGTCGCGGCAACAATGTTCGTCCAGGTTGCGCCGATCAATGCCTGCCACTGGTATGCGAACAGTGAAGTCGTGCTCCCGTCGACGTCGGTAATCGAGCCAATCGATGCAACCAGCGTCTGGCCCTCGGTCGGTGACGGGTCGCTGATCACTGGCTGCCCGGTGGCGTCGTCGTTCACCGGCGTCACATCGAAGCTCTGAGAGGCAGGCACCGAGCCGCCGTTGCCGTCCACCACGTCGTAGGTCAGCGACACAGGGCCGTTGAAGTTGCCCGGCAGCGTGATCGCATAGGTCCCGTCGCCGTTGTCGGTCAATGTGCCGATGCTTGTTGTGAGGCCCGATACTGCGAGCGTGTCGCCATCAACGTCGGAGAAGCCGGCCAGCAGATCGACGGCCGCCACCGTGTAGACCTGATCCTCCGTGCCGTCGCCAAGGATTGCCGTCGCCGACCCCGTTGCAGCATCGTTCACCGGCGTCACATCGAAGCTCTGCGAGGCAGCCACTGAGCCACCGTTGCCGTCCACCACGTCGTAGTTCAGAGATACCGAGCCATTGAAGTTGCTCGGCAGCGTGATCGCATAGGTTCCGTCGCCGTTGTTGGTCACAGATCCGACGCTCGCGCTGAGACCGGTAACTGTCAGCGCATCACCATCGGCATCTGAAAAACCGGCCATGAGATCGGCGGTCGATACAAAGTAGACCTGATCCTCGATCCCACTCGCGAGCGCAGCCGTTGCGTTGCCCGTGGGAACATCGTTGACCGGCGCAACGTTGAACGTCTGCGTAGACGCGATCGAGCCGCCGTTGCCGTCCACCACGTCGTAGGTCAGCGACACAGGGCCGTTGAAGTTGCCTGGCAGCGTGATCGCATAGGTTCCGTCGCTGTTGTCGGTCAATGTGCCGACGCTTGTTGTGAGGCCAGATACTGCCAGCGTGTCGCCGTCGACATCGCTGAAGCCCGTCAGCAGATCGATGGCCGCCACCGTGTACACCTGATCCTCAGTGCCATCCGCGAGCACCGCAGCGGCCGAGCCCGTCGGTGCGAGATTTGGCGGTTGGCCGAACAGAAAATCCTGGTCCGTCAAGTTGCTCAATGCAACATTCTGCAACGTCAGTGTGTCGCCGTTTCCGAAGTCGATGATAACCCCACCAGAGCCATTCTGTGAGGCACGGCCGAGAACATCGTCGAAATTGTAAACGCCCGACACGCCCCTCAAATCAAGCTTTTCTGTTCCGGGAGCAAAATTGGCAACGATGTCGGCACCACCGCCAGTCGCAAACACAATAGTGTCCAGCCCCCCTAAACTGTAGATGGAGTCATTGCCCGCCCCACCGTCGATGATGTTGGCGCCCGGACCGTAGGAATCGGTGGAAATGATGGTGTCGTTGCCGTCTCCACCCAGCAGCGTGTTGTTGCCGCCCTGGTCGTACAGGTAGTCATTGCCCGCCCCACCGGACAGATA
>CAZCGE010000074.1:0-3683 GCA_964498125.1 uncultured Devosia sp.
GAAAATGCGCTCTGGTTCGTGCTCAGACGCAAAAAATCGTTGTACGAGGCCAGCATCTGCAAACGCTACACGAACAAAGACAACAGGACCCACAACCAGATCGCCTACTATTACAGCGGCGTCGGCAACAAGATGGAGAACAGTGAGATCGGCCAATTTTTTGGTGGAACGACCGGCTGGGGCGCCTCCAGCATCGTCGAGCGCGCCTATCTCGATATCGTCCGCGTCTACCAGCCGAAAGACCAGATCTTCATCTTCGGGTTCAGCCGCGGCGCGGCCATTGCCCGGCTTCTGGCCCGCGCCATCGACCAGAGGGGCGCGCCCAAAAGGGTGTGGACCCTTCGTCTTCTGGGCCGGCATTGGGTGGTCTGGAAGTCAGGTCGCAAGACAGCCGAGGTGCCGATCAGCGTGCTCGGCTGCTGGGACACGGTGGGCGCGTTCGGTGTCGCCAAGACCATCGCCGGCATCAATTTCCAGAAGATCGACCTGTTCAAGGACCTCACCGTGCCCGACAATGTCGAGCAGGCCTATCACATGGTGGCGCTCGACGAGGATCGTGATTCCTTCGAGCCGACGCTCATGGAACTGGACCCGCTCGATCCCAAACGCATCGTCGAGGTGTGGTTCCCGGGCAATCACGCCAATGTCGGTGGTGGTTACGCGACAGACCAGCTCTCGGACGTGACGCTCGACTTCCTGCTCAGGCACGTCAGCAGCGGCTACACCGACGCCGCCCTCGGCGACGACAATACGAAGGTGGGGGAAGACGAGACCTGGGGGCTATATCTGAAAGCCTTGAAAATAAGCAAAATCGAATCCGTCATGGCCCAAGACAGAAAAAAAGAAACAGTTGAAAAAGATTACATTGAAGTCAATTCCAGCCCACTGGGTCAACTCCGGACGTCGACAGGGATGATGTATGCGTTTGCGCCACGCAAATTGCCCCTGCACGCCGTCATCTCCGAGAGCGTCTTCGAGCGCATGAAGAAAGCCGAGACGGTTTATGCGCCGCAAAGTCTTTTCAACCATAACAAAGAGATGGTCAAGAAGCTGGCGACGATCGAGGCCGCGGTAGGCAGCCTGCGGAACACCAATTCCCTCGAAGAACCGGAGCGCAATCAAATTCTGGAGTCGAGCAAGAAAAAATTGTCGCTGTCGAAGTGGCCGGAGTACCGTGAAAGACTGAAGCGTCTGAATTTCGCACCGGAAGTAGATTTGAAAAACCCGCAGCCGCCGATTAGCCCCGCTTGAACTTCAGCCTCCTGATGGCCTCCATCGTGAATTCGCCCGGCGGATCGGAAGGATCGCGGCCCCTTCGCCGCGGGCCACATGCTCCGACCTCACCCCTTACCCAGCGCCTCCAGCACGCGGGCCGGCGTGAAGGGCTGGGCGAACACCTTGGCGTTGAAGGGGCGCAGCGCATCGTTGATGGCGTTCATGACGGCGGCGGGTGCGCCGGCCGTGCCCGCCTCGCCCGCGCCCTTGGCGCCGAGCAGGGATTCCTTGGTCGGCGTCTCGACGTGGCCGACCTCGATGTCGGGCATTTCCAGCGCCATCGGCATCAGGTAATCGGCCAGAGAGCCGGTCATCAGCTGGCCTTCGGGCGAGTAGATGCAGTGCTCGTATAGCGCGCCGCCGAGGCCCTGGATGATGCCGCCGCGCACCTGCTCGTCGACCAGCATCGGATTGATGACGCGGCCGCAATCCTCGACGCACCAATGCTTCAGCAGCTTGACCATGCCGGTCTCGACATCCACTTCGAGCCAGCTTGCCTGGACGCCGTTGGTGAACGCGAAGGGATAATCCTTGGTGATGAAGTGCCGGGTCTGCATCAGTTCGCGTGGCAGGTCGGGCGGCAGCGTGTCGCCGCGGAAATAGACGATGCGGCCGAGCTCGGCGAGCGGCATGCGCTTAGCATTGGTCGCCTTGTCGATGATCTCGCCATTGACGAGGTCGAGGCTCGCGACGGGCGCCTGCAGCATGGCGCCGGCGACTTTCAATGCCGATTCTTTTACGGCCAGGCCGGCCAGCAACGCCGCCTCGCCGCCGATGCCGGCGCCGCGGCAGCCCCAGGTGCCGCCACCATAGGGCGTGGTCAGCGTATCACCCGACAGGACCGTGACGCGCTCGACCAGCACGCCGACGGCTTCAGCAACGATCTGGCGGATGATGCCATCGGTGCCCTGTCCCTGCTCGGTGACGCCGGTGGCGGCAAACACCGAGCCGTCGGGGTCGATGCGCACCGTGCAGCCGTCTTGCGCCGAGATGCGTGCGCCACCGATGCCGTACATCATCGGACTAGGATTGGTCAGCTCGATGAAGCTGGCAAAGCCGATGCCGCGATAGATGGCCTGGCCGCGCAGCTTCTCCTGTTCGGCGCGCAAGGCTGGGTAGTCGATCATCTGCAGCAGCTTGGCCAGCGAGGCGACGTGGGAGAGCCCCTCGAACTTCATGCCCGCCGGTGAGGTGCGCGGATAGGCGTCATCGGGGATGAGGTTCTTCAGGCGAATGGCGACCGGGTCCATGCCCAGCGCCTCGGCCGCCAGGTCCATCAGGCCCTCGGTCACCGCGGTGGCGATCGGATGGCCGACGGCGCGGTACTGGCAGGTTGGCGTCTTGTTCTGCAGCACGACCGTGGTTTGCGCCTTGTAGTTCTCGAAGTCATAGGGCCCGCCGCACAGGTTGATGACCTGATTGCCCTCCACGGCGCTGGTGCGGGGATAGACCGAATAGGGCCCGATGCCGGTCAGATCGTCGATCTCCATGCCGAGGATCTTGCCCACCATATCAACGGCGAGACGGCCCTTGATGCGGTGATCGCGGGCGTGGATGTCGCTGGCCATCGCCTCCAGACGGTCGGCGATGAATTTCAGTGGCCGGCCCATCAGCTTCGACATGACGACCACGGCCATCTCGTCCGGGTAGACGTGCACCTTGATGCCGTAGCTGCCGCCGACATCGCGGCAGATGACGCGGATATCGCCTTCGGCCATGCGCAAATGTTTGGCGAACACGGATTGCATCATGTGCGGCGCTTGCGTCGAATGGTAGACGGTCAGCTTGCCGTCGGCGCGGTTGTAGTCGGCGATGATCGAGCGCGGCTCCAGCGGCACGCCGGTGTGCCGGCCGGTGTGGTAGGTCGCCTCGATGATCTTGTGCGCGGCCTTGAACGCCTCGGCGACATTGCCGGTCTCGTTGAGGCGCTCGAACATCAGGTTGTCGCCGAGCTCTGGATGGATCACGGGCGTCGCCGGATCGAGCGCGGTCTCCATGTCGACGGCGGGTTGCAACGGCTCCCAGTCGACGACCACTTTGGCGGCGGCATCCTCGGCCGCGGCACGGCTCTCGGCAATGACGGCGGCAACCGCCTCGCCGGCCCAGGTGGCGCGTTCGAGGGGGAAGGGGCGCTGCGGCGCCGACTTGGCACTCTTGAAATGCAGCAGGACGGCGACCCACGGCTCGCAGTGTGCCTCGAGATCCCGGCCGGTGAAGGCGCGGATGACGCCCGGCATCTTCAGCGCGGCGCTGGTATCGATCGAGCGAATGCGGGCGTAGGCGTGCGGACTGCGGACGAAGACGACGTGCGCCATGCGCGGCAGCGATATGTCATCCGTGTACTGGCCGCGACCCTCGACCAGCTTGCGCGTATTGGGGCGAGGCACCGAGCGGCCGATATAGGAGTT
>CAZCGE010000075.1:0-30534 GCA_964498125.1 uncultured Devosia sp.
CGGAAGCGTTCCGATCTCTTTGCACACTGGAAGATCGGCATGCGCGGCTCGTTCGCCTGATGGGAGCCGGATGAGGCGAGAGTCTCACGTCCGGTTCTGGGAGAGGCCGGTGGTGAAATTCCACCGGCCTACTCGCCAAGACTGACTTTGTGCTTCTTCCTGTAGAGAATCCCATCAGCCGAATAGACTTGGCCGACTGTTTCGGCACCGGCCAAGTCCATCTTTTTGTTCGGCCGGGATTGCATCTTTCCGTCCCGGCCGTGCGGTTCGCCGCAGCACGGCGCGCAAGGCCGTCTCAAGGACGACCGCCCCTTCGGCGGTCGCCCGCAGGGCTTGTCCTTGACCGGCCGAGCACCGTGCTATGGTGGGCGAGGCCATGGCGAGAACCGGCGCGTCAGGTGGTCGTCCAGGGGTCGACTATGGCAAGGCCGCTGTCGACGAAATCCGCGCCGTTCCGTGTCGCCAGCATCATGCCGCGCGATAGCGTGATGGCGGCAATCTGGGCGTCGAAATCAGCGACAGGGCGCCCCATGCGCCGCCGCTCGGCGACGATCCGCGCATACTCCACGGCAGCCGCGCTGTCGAAGGGCAGGATGCGGCCGGCGAACAACGCCAAGATGCGCGATGCGGCCGTCCCCAGGTCCTGCTTGCGCTTGCCGTCGGGAAGGGTCGCGATGCCGAGCCTGATCTCCGCCTCTGTCACCGCGGACGTGAAAAGGTGGCCGGCGTTCTGTGCGAGAAGCCAGCGGTGGACGGCCGCGTCTGGCACAGCCTTCATCTCCTCCGACAGGACGTTGGTGTCGAGCACGATCATCGCGGCTACTCGAAACGCGGCGGCTCGCGCACGGGCTGGCGGATCGGGAGCTCCAACTCGATGCCGCCGATCGGCTCCACGATCGCGCGGATGGCGTCCGCGAGATTTCCCGGCACGCGCTCTGGCATGTCGCCTCCGAGGGCGTTGCTCAAGATGTCTTTCGCCTCGGCCTCCACCGAACGGCCATGCGCTGCCGCACGCGCCGCTAGCCGCTGCACGAGTGCGTCGTCGATGTTGCTGATGGTCACGGTCATCATGGTCGGGGCTCCTGAAGGCCTACAATGTAAGCGCAGGCGGCACCCGGGGCAATGCGGACGCGGAGGGGGCCGAGGGCGGAGGCGTGGATCGGGCGAAGACAGCACGAATGCGAATTCACATGAACTTGCGTCGCCGGAAGGCGGCCACGTCCTGAGCCGATAGGTCGAACCACTCGCCGTTCTTCCGCTTTGCCTCAAAGCGCCGGTGCCAGTACGCCTCGATGCCGCTTGGGTCATCGGTCTTGATGGTGTGCACCGTCCGCGCCTGCTGAGGCAGCTGGATCTGAAGTTGCCGTTCGCGCATGCCGACTGATACGGTCTTACCGATCTTGTAGAAGCGACCGGACTTGATCAGATAGACGAAGCCGTCGCAGCTCGTGTCGGGCTTGGCGTCGGGCTCCGGGGCCACGGGCTTGACGGTGCACCACGCCAGCACGTCGCTGAACTCGGGATTGGCGGTGCAATAGGCCGCGACCTTGGCTACAAGCTCGGACTTTGCGCCCAGACGTTTGTCGAAGGTGCGCAGACTCGGGAACGTTGGATCGGCGTAGCCTTTTACTCTCAAGTCCGCTTGAGTGGGGATGCGGCCCAATTCTTGCGCAAGAAGTGCTAGGCTACGGCAAAGCTCGCCCTCGTCGTACGCGGCGGTGCGCTCGTTGGGCTCAAATCCAGCCTCCCGCTGAGCGTCAGCGAACCGGGACCAGTACCTCATCCAGTCGCTGGGGCGGATGCCCGTCTCAGCTTCCAGGCGTAGGCGGCCCAGTGGCTTGCCGTCGTTCCCGGCAGCCGTGCGCTTGATCTCTGCGATAATGGTGTTTCGATCCAAGGCACATCCCACAGTTCGGGTCTCGGGGCACCAGAGCGTCGCCGATGCCCCGAGATTATTACTTTTGACCCTTCTTCTCATCCTGGCCGAGAACCGAGGCCGCAAGCTTCTTCGCGTCGGCTGTAGTTGGTTTCTTCTGCCCGCTCAGAACCTTGGACGCCAGAGTGGAGGTTGAAGAGGAAGACTGTTTCTTAGCCATTGGGAATGGTCCTTTGGTCTGCGTAGAGGACTCACGCTAAAAGGAGGACCAAGGGACGGGGCGCGAGGCCCCGCCGCATGGCGAGCCGACGGCGGCAATCAACCGCGCAGTAACCGGCCCTGGTCTAGGCTAATGTCCGGGCTATGAACCACATAGCGCTGCCCTCCTTTGGGTTGGTGCTCTGCCCCGCACGGAACGGCCGCGAAACTGGACCGTGCGGGGCACTCGATTTCTCACCGCTCATCGCGCTTCACCACCTCGATGTTGATCTCTCCATCGACGTTGTGGCTCCAGCGAAGGTTAACCTCCGCAGCGCGCAGCCACTGAGCGAGTTTGTCGTTGGTCAGCTGATCCGGCAGGCGCGCAACAAGCATTTTGATCAAGGCAAGCTTGTCATCGCCCGTTGGCGCTGCAGCAATCGGTGGCGTGGGTAGTGGTGCTGCTGCTTGTATTGCAGCCGGTTCCCCGCCGTTCTCGAGCTTCGGCATTACCAGCCGACCCTCGCCAGACTCGAAGAAGCAAGCAATGCGAGCCGAGCGCTCCAGCGCCTGCCTTGCTCTATCGGTCTGCTTGGAGGATACGCCAAGAACCCGCATCTCCTCCTCCAGCGCCTTCGCTGGAGGCAGTAAGCGCCCTTTGTGATTTTCGTAGATTTTGGAATAGAGCGGCACCGCCAAGAAGGCTTCCACACGGGCTCTCCGCTCGCCGCCGGGCTGCACAATCCGGCGTCCTAGATCGGTGAGTTTGTAGGCGCTACGCCCATCCTTATCTATCAACCCGAAGACCCTTGCGGCAGCCGTCTTAACCCTGAAGGCGCCGCTGATCGTCTGCTTCATCTCGGCTGCCAGCTGTTCTGCAGGACAAGATTGAGTCGAACTACGTTCCCACACGGCCCGGGCAACTTCCTCCGCTGCATCTAGGGCCATATATGGGAATGAAATGGATGAGCGCTCATTCTTGTCGTCGTCCAGATCAGCCTCTTCGACCTGCAATTCCTCGGCCTTTTCGGACATGGCAAGAGCCCTTCTGTTAACTAGAGACGCTATGCCATAGCCTCGACGGCTCCGTAAGGCTAAAATATACGGAATCCGCAAATTTAAAGGCGGTAAAGGCGTGAATGATTCGATCGCCTGTCAAGTGCGTTTTGCGCCTTATTTTCTACGTTCCCGCCTTTTGTCGTGCTAAGGAGCTGCTAACGGCGTGACTGGTGGGCTCAAGCAGACAGCCGTCAACGTCTCGTTGATGTGGTAGCTCCTGGGCTCGGCACGGGCACTAACAGGCTGGCCCGGATCGGCCCCAGCGCTCGTGTTGCTGTCGATGTCCCAATCACGACCGAGAGCAAGCGGCGGAACACGTAGACGGTTCTCAACAGGAAGAGAGGCTGGACGGCGATGATTTGCGGCGATGCGATAGAAGCCCATTCCGTTACGCTGTAACGTGCCGCCACGTTGTGGAGTTCAATCAGCTCCGGGTGCTTTGTCCGGCGGAGCGATTGTAACCCGGATGGGCCGAGACCCGCGCTTGCGGGGCTCGGTTGAGCGGGCCCCTTGGCCCGCGAGATAGAGCGCGACCCTCGCCTGCAGGGCGAGGGGCCGCCCCAGCCCTGACATGCTGGTTGGGTGCTCAATTCTCAGATTTCACCGGAGTGCACGCCTTTACACGCAACTGCACGGATATGCACGCGAAACCATCTTCTCAGCGACGAAATCACTGTAGTAAAATTGGGCTCTGAGACTTGGCTGTGCACGACCCACTGTCGATGAAAATGAGACCGGAGCAATCGACTTCGCGACTGATCGCACCGAGGTTCCCGACCTTGCCCGCTGCCTCCTGGACGTTCCCGGTTGCTCCCGCGATTCCCTCTTCGACGACGGCCAGTGCCATGCCAGGCTCTCCAACGGCTCACGACGCGCAGGACATCTCGGCGATCTCGGACATTCATCGGCAGCGCGGAGAGCGACACCACCAACCGTTCACGAGTAGAGACGATGCCGCAGACCGATGTACCTACCGAAACGACGATCAGCCGCGATGAAGTTGAGATGTGGGGCCTGAAGACCGTGGTCGCGAAGACCGGCTTGTCGCGCTCGACGCTCTACGCCTACGTCTCGATCGGCCTGTTCCCGAAACAGCGACGGCTCGGCGTGCGGCGTATTGCGTGGCTCGCGTCCGATGTCCGGGCGTGGATGGCGAGCCGGCCGCAATAGCGCCGATAGCGTGGTCCACGATGATGGCGTCGGCAACGATGGCAACGCTGCTGGCAACGCAGCTTGTCGCTCCAATGGAGCACTGCCAGACTGGCGGCGGCGAACATGATCGCGCCGAGCCGCAACCAGGTGAACGAGCAGGAGGTTCGAATGTCAGGATTGATCGACAGCAGCGACACACCGGGCAACCCGGCGGAACATCACATTTCAGCCGCATTCAGCGACCGCGCCGTGCGGGGTATTTTGTGGGGTGCCGAGCAGACCGCCTCTAAAAATACAACAAAATCAATGATTTATAACGCCAATTGGTGGAGCCGAGGGGAATCGAACCCCTGACCTCTTGCATGCCATGCAAGCGCTCTCCCAACTGAGCTACGGCCCCGAAACCATGGGAAGATCGCTGCCGGCGCGGAGCGTGCGTCCTGGGCCGGCAGCGGCTGACTCTTTAGACCAATGGCGCGAAACTGCAAGCGCCAACTTCACCGCCGCAACCCGCTTGTGGCACGCGCGGGGGCCTGTGCGGCTAAGTCTCCTCCTCGTCTTCCGCCACCGTGCCGCCGATGATGGTGTTGACATCTCCGCCGTCCTCTTCCTCCTCGAGGAACGTCTCGTCGGTCTCGGCGGCAATCGGTTCCTCGCCTTCCACCTCGGCCAGTGGCACATCGCCTTCTTCCGCCGCAACTTCGACCGGCACGTCATCTGCCACGACCGGCACGAATTCGGGCTTCTTGGCGGGCCTGCGCGGTGCCTTCTCCTCGACCGATGCAGCAGCGGTCGCGCCAGCCGGGGAGGCGGCCAAAACATAGGCCGATTGACACATGGGGCAAGCGATCGGATTGCGGTTGAGGTCGTAGAAACGCTCGCCGCAGTCCGAGTTCTGGCAAGTACGCTTGGTGCCACGTGGGGCTTTCATCGACATCGTGCATGTCCTTAGCATGAGGGATCGCCGAGGGGTCTGCCACAGCCCGGCACTACATGTCAAAGCGCGATCGCGACCTTTGCCAAGGTCGCCGGGCGGATGGCAGGAGGCAACGCGCCTGCGCAGCGGCGGGATTGACGGCCCGGCTAGCTGCAATAAGCCTGCAACGTCCGGCCACTGGCGGTCCACGGCCCCGATTGAGCGCGTTGATTTTGTTGTCATTTCACCGAAGAAGGGCTGACGTTGGCGCTAGAGCGCTTTCCACTCGAATTTAATCAGGGGAAAGCGCTCTAGCCCTTTGTTTGTC
This sequence comes from uncultured Devosia sp., assembly GCA_964498125.1. Taxonomy (GTDB): domain Bacteria; phylum Pseudomonadota; class Alphaproteobacteria; order Rhizobiales; family Hyphomicrobiaceae; genus CAMDBL01. The sequence goes on from CAZCGE010000075.1 coordinate 5,530, forward strand.
GCATTTTCTACGCCAAACCGGTGCCCACTTTGGCGGAAAATGCTATAGCGGAGGGCGCCAGCCGATGCGCCTCGACAAGGCGATGCGGTTGGCCCAGGCCCGCCGCCGGCCGGGGCTGGGCGGTGCATAGGTGGGCTGCCGATCACGGCCCCGGCGCACTAATCGCTTGATCAACGGCGCTGATCGCACCTAACTTTCAGGTCTTCGCGCAGGCGTGGACAAGCCGCGCGGGATCAATTGGGGAGAACGCCACATGTACGAACGTGAGAGCAGCGTCGTCGTCGACGGCATGCGCATCGACTGGGATATGCCGATCAAGATGGACGACGGCATCGTCTTGCGCTGCGACATCTATCGTCCGATCAAGGACGGTAAGTACCCGGTCATGATGACCTACGGGCCTTACGGCAAGTACGTGCACTTCGAGGACAACTATAAGACCCAATGGGACCGCATGTGCGAGAAGCACCCGGACGTGCCGGCCGGCTCCACCAACAAATACCAGGTCTGGGAGGTGGTCGATCCGGAGAAGTGGGTGCCGGACGGCTACGTCGTCATTCGCGTCGACTCGCGAGGCGCCGGCCGCTCGCCCGGTGTCATTGACATCTGGTCGCTGCGTGAGGCGAAGGATCTCGCCATCTGCGTCGAATGGGCAGGCGTGCAGCCGTGGTCGAACGGCAAGGTCGGCCTCAACGGCATCTCCTATTTTGCCGAGAACCAGTGGCAGACGGCGGCATTGCAGCCCAAGCACCTCGCCGCCATCTGCACCTGGGAGGGCGCCGCCGACTTCTACCGTGACATGGGCCACCACGGCGGCATCATGTGCTCGGGCTTCCCCGGCGACTGGCCGCCGCCGCAGGTCTACGCGGTACAGTACGGCAAGGGCGTCAACGGCTTCCGCAGCCGCCTGACCGGCGACTGGGTGTCGGGCCCCGAGACGTTCACGGAGGAGCAACTCGCCGCCAACCGCAATGATTTTTATACGGATGTGCGCGACCACAAGCTGGCCAGCGACGAGTACTGGGAGAGCCGCAAGCCGAACTTCTCCAAGATCAAGGTGCCGCTGCTGTCGGCCGCCAACTGGGGCGGGCAAGGCCTGCACCCGCGCGGCAATTTCGAGGGCTTCGTGCAGTCAGGCACGACCGACAAGTGGCTCGAGGTGCACGGCATCGAGCACTGGACGCACTTTTATACCAACTACGGCCTCGACCTGCAGAAGCGCTTCTTCGGCCACTTCCTGAAGGGCGAGAAGAACGGTTGGGACAAGCAGCCCAAGGTGCAGCTGCAGATCCGCCATCCCGGCGAGCACTTCGTCGAGCGCCACGAGGAAAACTGGCCGATCCCGCGCACGCAGTGGACCAAGTTCTATCTCGATGCCGGCGACAATTCGCTCTCGACCACGGCGCAAAAGAAGACGTCCAGCGTCACCTACGCCGGGTTCGGCGAGGGCGTCACCTTCATCACGCCGCCGTTGGAGAAGGACACCGAGATCACCGGCCCGATCGCCGCCAAGCTGTGGGTGTCGTCGGCGACCACGGATGCCGACCTGTTCCTGGTGGTGCGCGTGTTCAATTCCGAGATGCACGAAGTGGTGTTCCAGGGCGCGCTCGACGCGCACACGCCGGTCGCCAACGGCTGGTTGCGTTGCTCGCATCGCAAGCTCGACGCGACGATGAGCGAGCCCTACCGGCCCTGGCACTCCCATGATGAAATCCAGCCATTGCAGCCCGGCGAGGTCTACGAGGTCGACGTCGAGGTCTGGCCGACCTGCATCGCCGTGCCGAAAGGCTATCGGCTGGCGCTCAGTGTGCGTGGCAAGGACTACGTTTACGGCGGCGGCGCCGATCCGGGCGTCGAGACCCTGAAGCACGCCTGGACCGGCGTCGGCCCGTTCCGCCACGACGATCCCAAGGACCGCCCGGCCAAGATTTTCGCCGGTGATGTCACCTTGCACACCGGCCCCGACCGGCAGGCCTATCTACTGCTGCCGGTCATCCCGGCGAAGACGTGATGTGTTCGGGGTCAGACGCATGCGTCTGACCCCTTATCGAAACGAGCTGTCGCCACGCGTGGAGACGGCGTGCACTGACAAGGGGTCAGACCCGAGGGTCTGACCCCGACCCAAAGGAAACGCCATGAACAAAACCGTGCACGAGACCCGCGACGGCATGCGGATCATCTGGGATGCCGAGATCAAGGCCGATGACGGCCTGGTGCTGCGCGCCGATGTGTTCATGCCGCTGAAAGAGGGCAAATACCCAGTCATCCTCAGCTATGGCCCTTACGCCAAGAACTTGTCGTTCCAGGAGGGCTACAAGAGCCAGTGGCTGCGCGTGGTGAAGGGCGCGCCGAACGTATTGGAAGGCTCTTCCAACACGTATCAGAACTGGGAGCTGGTCGACCCGGAGAAGTGGGTGCCGGACGGCTATGCCATCGTCCGCGTCGACTCCAGAGGCACCGGCTGTTCGCCCGGCGTCGTCGATCCCTGGGGGCCGCGCGAGACCAAGGACATCTATCACAGTGTCGAGTGGGCCGGGACACAAGCCTGGTCGAACGGCAAGGTCGGCATCAACGGCATCTCCTACTACGCCATGAACCAGTGGCATGTCGCGGCCCTGAAACCGCCACACCTGGCCGCCCTGTGCATCTGGGAAGGCAGCTCCGATTTTTACCGCGAGCAGAACCGGCACGGCGGCATTCTCTGTGACTTCACGGCGTCCTGGTACAAGCGCCAGGTCGCCAGCGTGCAGTACGGCGTTGGTCCCAAGGGTGGCAAGAGCCCGGTCACCGGCAAGCTCGTGACGGGCGAGGAGGTGCTGCCGCCCGAGCAGCTCGCCAAGAACCAGATCGACCTCGTCGGCGAGATCACCAACAGGGAGATGGACGACCAGTTCTATCGCGACCGCTCCGGCCACTTCGACAAGATCGAGACGCCAATGCTGTCGTCAGCCAACTGGGGCGGCGTCGGCCTGCATCCGCGCGGCAACATCGAGGGCTACCTGGCCTCCAAGTCGAAACAGAAGTGGCTGGAGATCCACGGCGACACGCACTTCACGCTGTTTTATGCGACTTACGGCGAGCAACTGCAGAAGAGGTTTTTCGCTCATTTCCTCAAGGGCGAGCAGAACGGCTGGGACAAGACACCGCCAGTGACGCTGCAGGTGCGCGCGCCGGGGGAAAAGTTCACGCCGCGCGCCGAGAAGGAGTGGCCGCTGGCGCGCACTGAGTGGACCAGGTTCTATCTCGATCCCAAGGGCAACGCTTTCGGCACGACCGAGCCCGGCGCCGAGACGACGCTGACCTACGACACGCAGAGCGACGGCGTGACGTTCTCGACACCGCCGCTGAAAGAGCCGATGGAGATCACCGGGCCGGTTGCCGCCAAACTGCTGGTGTCGTCTGAGACGACGGACGCCGATCTGTTCCTGGTGCTGCGCGTCTATGATCCGGCCGGCAAGGAGGTCACCTTCGTCGGCTCCAATGATCCGCGCACGCCCGTCGGCCTGGGCTGGCTGCGCGCCTCGCACCGCAAGCTCGATCCAAAGAGATCGAAGCCCTACCGGCCCTGGCACAGCCACGACGAGAAACAGCCGCTGAAGCCGGGCCAGACCTACGAGCTCGACATCGAGATCTGGCCGACCTCGATCGTCATCCCGGCTGGCTATCGTCTGGCATTGACCGTGCGCGGCAAAGACTATGAGTATGATGGCACCGACGCCGGCGTCGCGCACGCGCCCTACCCGATGAAGGGCGTCGGCCCCTTCACGCACACCAACCTCAAGGATCGCCCGCCGGCGATCTTCCACACCAAGAACACGATCCATTTCAAGACGGCCAGCATGCCGTATGTTTTGCTGCCGGTGATTCCGAAGACGGGAGCGTAGGTCGGAGCGAGCGCGCAGCGCGAGGTCCGACACGCCCCGCCGCCATGTCGGACCTCGGCCTGCGGCCTCGCTCCGACCTACGCAACCTCTCAGACACCACACTTAGGAGCCCCCATGAAACTCATCTCCCATCCGTTCTCGCCCTACGGCCGCAAGGTCAAGATCACGGCGCTGATGAAAGGCGTCGACGGCGGCATCACGGTCGAGCAGGCCGACACCAACAAGCCGGTCAACGAGGAGTTGCGCGCGCAGAACCCGCTGTCGAAAATCCCGGTACTGATCACCGCCGACGGCATGCAGATCTACGACAGTCCGGTGATCTGCGAGTACCTCGACAGCCTGCAGCCGGCGCCCGTGCTGTTTCCAAAGTCCGGCTCCGAGCGCTGGATTGCGCTGACCCGCGGCGCGCTCGGTGATGGCATCGTCGATGCGGCCATCACCATGGTCTATGAGCGCCGTTTCCGGCCCGAGGACAAGGTGGTGCAGGTCTGGCTCGACCGTCAGCAGGTCAAGATCGACGGTGCGCTCGCTGCGCTGGAAAAGGCACCGCCGGTCTGGGGCGCGAACCCCGATTATGGCCATCTGACGGTCGCTGTCGCACTCGGCTATCTCGACTTCCGCCATGAGGGCAAATGGCGGGCGGGCCACCCAAGGATGGTGGCATGGCTGGACAAATTCGCGAGCGCCGTGCCAGCCTACGACAAGACCAAGCCGCAGGCGTAACAACGTGTCGCGTCCCACCCGTGGATGTTGGGCTTCGGCCTGCGGCCTCGACCCAACCGACAGCGCAGAGGATTGAGATGGCCGATGCACAAGCAGCCGCGCACTGGCTCGCCAGCCAGCATGACCAGCGCCAAGTCTATCAGAACTTGCCCGCCGAGCTGGCGCCGGCCGATTTCAACGGCGCCTATGCCATCCAGGAAGCCTTCGTCGCGCTCTGGAACACGCGGTATGGCGAGGTGGCTGGCGTCAAAATCGCCACCACCACCAAGGTCATGCAGGAGCTGATGGGCATCGATGGGCCGACCAGCGGCATGATCTTTGCCCGTCGTATTCACGCCTCGCCGGCAAGTCTGCGACGAGCGGATTACATGAGCCTGATGGCGGAGTGCGAGCTGGCCGTGCGGCTCAACCGCGATCTGCCGGCGACGGGCAGGCCTTATGCGCGTGAGGTGGTCCGCGCCGCGGTCGGCGAAGTGATGCCCGCTTTCGAGCTGATCGAGGACCGCCAGGCGCACTACAAGAGCACCAATGCCCTGACCCTCATAGCCGACAACGCCTGGAATTGCGGCATCGTCGTCGGCGCCGCCGTGACGGTTCCAGCAAGCCTGGAGCTGAACGGCATCGCAGGCCGGTTGCAGGTCGATGGTCAGCCCACCAGCCAGGGCCCGACTGATGATCCGATGGGCGCGCTCGCCTGGCTCGCCGATCTCGCCGCCAGCCGCGGCCGGCCACTGAAAGCCGGGCAGGTCGTCATCACCGGCAGCATCATCGCGACGTTCCGGGTCGAGCCCGGCAAGCGCTACCACTTCACCATCGATGGCATTGGCGCGACCGAGATGGTGGCGGCCTGAACGGTGTCTGACAGAATGTCCGACACCTTCGAAACCAAGGAGGAAACCCATGCACCCCAAGAATCCGACGCCGGCGGAAATGGAAGCGCGAACCGCCCGCTTCAAGAAGCTCGCAACCTATCAGCAGCAGAATCTGGCGGCCCACGGTATTCCGCCCGGCGCGGTCGAGAAGGTGACGGCGCGCAAGGTTTATCCGGTGATGGCGCCGGCCGACTACCAGGGCCGCAGCGCTGCTGCCCCGGTGAAAGGCCCCCGCGGCCTGATCGTTTCGATTGCCGAGTGCGAGCCCAACAATGGCCCGGGCCTGCATCGCCACCTCAACACCTGCGAGAACTTCTTCTGCCTGGAGGGACGCTTCGAGATTTCTTGGGGCGACAACGGCGAGTTCAAGACCGTGCTCGAGCCCTACGACATGGTTTCAGTGCCGCGCGGCGTCAACCGCATGTTCTTCAACATTGGCGACAAGCTCGGCCGCCTCCTGGTGATGATCGTTCCGGAAACGGACGAGCAGGTCGACCCGATCTCCTACGCTGGCAGCCTCGCCAGGGAGATCGAGACCGAATACGGCACGGAGGCCGTCGAGGGACTTGCCAAGATCGGCTTCAAGTTCGAGACGGTGTGATTGGTCGGGGTCAGACCCTGCGGGTCTGACCCCTTGCCGAACCGAGACCTCTCCACCTGCACCGGGCGCACCGCACCCGACGCTCGTGGCCGGCGACATGCTCTATAAGGGGGCAGACCCGCAGGGTCTGACCCCGCCCGCCAACGTGATCCGGCTCAGCTCCGGCGCGCCGGGCACCCAGGTGCCTTCGACCTGCGCGCGCCGGCCCATCATGGCGCCGCGCTCGATCAAGTCGCGGGTGAGCGGGATCTGCTTCTCCTGCCAGCCCGCCAGCGCGGCCTCGAGACCGCGGCCATCCTGGCCGCCGATGGCCGCGGCCAGATCCCAGGCCGCCAGCAAGGCCTTGGTGGTGCCGGCGCCAACGTGTGGCCGCGTGACGGCGGCGGCGTCGCCGATCAGAATGCAGCGGCCAAACACCATCGGCTCCGCCAGCAGATCGTAGATCGGCTGGATAAAGAGCCCCGGCGCCTTGACCAGCACCTCGGCCGCCGCCGGCGGCAACATCGCCACAGCCTCACGTTTCAGCTGATCGATGAAGGGTTGCCGCACCATGCCCGGCAGCAGCGAAAGCGGGCGATGCACGCCGGCCCGGTCGGTCATCAGCGCTGCAAGTTCACGGCCGGGCGCGACGTTGCGGTACCAGATGAAATTCAGCAGCCGGCCGGAATTGGGATCGGCCGCATCGTCGCCGGGCACGGGATAAATCGGCATGTGGCTGAGCCCGGCGACCGTGAAGGTGCAGGAGTCATCGAGCACGGCAAGTGTCTGCGCGCTGATGTCGGCTTCCGCTACCAGGCCGCGCCAGGCGACGTAGCCGGAGTATTGCGGCTCGACTGCCGGCAGCAGCAGGCGCCGGCCGGTCGAAGCGATGCCATCGGCGAAAACCACCAGATCCGCGCTTTCGACGCGGCCGCTGGCAAAGCGCGCTTCGACGGTCGCCCCGGTCTGGGTAATGCCGATGCAGGCTTCGCCAAAGTGGGTGCGCTCGGTGCCGAAACGCTCCAGCAGGAAGCGGTAGAGGCTGCCCCAGGAGACGAAGTGGCCGACCTCGGGCGCATTGTAGACGACGCGATTGCCCGGTCCGATATGGCGGTCCCAGTGCGTGAACGTGGAGGCCGGCGAGATGTCGATCTGGGCCTCGCGCCGCAGCAGGTCGGCCATCAACGGCTGGATGCGCAACCCCGCGCCACGCGCCCTCAGTTTTTCCGGCGAACGCTCGAACACGGTGATGCCGCAGCCAATTCGATCGAGCGCGATCGCCGTCAACAAGCCGGCATGCGAGCCGCCGATGATCACGACTTTGAGTGGCTTGCCGGTCATGGTCCGCCAGCGCCGCCTCAGCTACCCGACAGCGATATGTAGAGCCCGATGCCTATGACCATCGCCGTGACGAAGCCGGTCAGGAAGCCTGGCCAGTTGCTCCTGGGCTCGAGATCCGGCGATTGCGACCGATGCTTTTCGTATGACATCCGCAGGCTCATGATGGGGTGCGCCAATTTCGGCAGCAGCGATCCGCCGATTTCTAACGGGAATTTGCGCGAAGCACCGGCCGCATCCGACTGGACATCGTGCGAGGCCAATGCTGGTTCATTGAAGCTCCGCCCGCGACCGGACAGGTCGAGCGTGGATAGCGACGGCTGCCTGGCGGGTATGCGGATGGCATCGGCTTGCGGCACCAGTCGGACGGTTGGCACTGTGTCGGCGTGGCTCGCTGACGCTGTGCTGGTTTGGCTGCGCTCGGGCGATGCCGGTAACGTCAGAAACTCTGGGTCTTGGTCAGGCGCTGCCGGCGTGGCCGCCAATCGGGTTCGCAAGTCGTCCGGGAGGGCGGCGCCAACCGGTGGCGCCAGCTCGGTCAACGTCGGCGCGTCGGTCGCAAGTGTGGCAGGGGTAGCCGACGCAAGTGCCGGCGCGGGTTCGCTCGGCGGCGGCTCAGGTTCACTGGACCCGGGCAGGCGCGCCATCAGCAGGGCAGTTTTGGCGGCGGCGGCGGCGGCGACTTCCAGGGGCGTCGCCGACAGCAGGTGCGCGCCGATCTCGGGCGGCGGAGGCACGAGGCCGAGCCTGTGCAGCGGCAGGGCATCGCTGATCCGGTAGGTGAAGGCCGGCGCCGCGGCTGCCGGCACGGTGCGAGGCAGCACCGCCGCTATTCCAGCAGCTGCCTTGCGCGGGGCTGGTGTTTTGCCCGGTGCTGGCTTGGGAGGAGCCTCGATGAGATTGCCCAAGAGGCTTGCTTGCCAGGCATCCCAGTCCGGCGCGGGTTTGGCTTTTGCGGCAACATCGGCTTGCGCGCCGGTGGGCGGCTGGGGTTCCGCGGGCCGCGGCGGTTGGTTCTTTCCCTCCCCGCTGCTCGAGTGCGGCATCGGTCCCAGCTCCTCAACACAACCACTTCGTCCCCTCCAAGCACCTGACGGGCAAACGTGGCAGGGGTGGGGCGGAACAGGAAGCGTCGTGGCCTGCCGGCGTCAATTCCGAACTGCCGGGATGCTCAATGCGCCGTCGCTGGTCAGGTTTTCGTCACCGCGGCAATGCGTTCAATCAGGCGATTGCGTACGGGAGGCTTGTCGGCCCCGTCCCGAGCGCCGGCGGGGTCCGGCTTTGTTGCATGGGCAGGATTGGCCGCCCCGGTGGCTTGCGGGCCCGGCGGCCCCGCGCTCGTCGCGTCCGTCCCATCCTTGGTTGCGCCAGATCCACCGATCGCCTTCAGGAAACCGCGCATGCGAGACGCGGCGTGCGTTGCACCTGCGCTGCCCGCGACCACGCCCAGCCCCTCGCCCGGTCCTCCGGCAATCGCCCGCAGCGGGGTCGCCGTCTTGGCCTCGGCCGATTGCGTCTCGGCCTGCCCCTCGCCGGCCGTGGCTCGGCGCGCGTCGCTGCCGCTTCTGGTGGCGCCGCTCGTGTGCTGGCCGCTGCCGATGCGGCGCATCTCGGCGACGTAATGGGCCGCTTGCTTGGCCAGTTTCTCGTTGGCTGCCGCCAGCTCGGTGCGCAGCCGCTGGATGGCGGCGGACTGTTTCTCGTTCTCGGCCTGCAAAGTGCCGAGGCGCACCTTCATGGTCAGCTTGTTGTCCCTCAAGGATATCGACCGCTCATCCTTGTTGCCAACTTCGTAGGCGGCCACCGCGGCCTTCAGCCCTGCAATCTCGATGGCCTGGTTTTCCAGCGTCTGTCGCGCGTTGGCGAGCCCGGCGTCGCTGTCTGCCTTGGCCTTGCCCGCGGCTTCCGTTTCGCCCCGTGCCAGTGCCAGCGATTGCGGCAAATCTGCCGCGGCCTGATCAGCGGCCAAGCCGACGGCGCCGGCGGCCGCGGGCAACGCTGCCGCCCCATTGCCGGTGGTCGCCGCCAACTGCTGCTGCAATGTGCTGCGCAGGGTCTCCAGTTCGGTGCGCAGCGCGCTATCGATGTCGAGCTTGGCGTCGGGAGCCCCTTCGCGCCGACGCGTGGTCACCGATGCCAGCGCATTGCTGAGACGCATGACCTCGTCGCGCTGCTGGGCGCCGAGCTGTGCCGCTTCCTCCAGCGCCCTGGCCTGCCGCTGGAAGGTCTCGGTTGCAACGGTCAATTCCTGCTCGCGCTGTGCCAGCAGCTTGGAGGTTTGCTCCTGGCGATGCTCCAGGCGCGGAAAGCGGTCGGTGATGGTATGCTCCAGCACGCGCCGGGCGTTGGCTTGCTCGTCGAGCGCCGTGCTGATGCGGGCGATCTCGCCCTCCAGAGTACTGATGGCGGCATCGCGGCGGTTGAGTTCGATCTGCTGGCGGGCGGTGTCATAGGCCGATCGCTCGACCTGGGCCTCGAGACGGTGCACGCGGATGGCATACTCGGCCCGCAGGCGGTCTTTGTCCGCCTTGATCTCGGCCTCCGTCAGCGGCATCGCCTGCTTGAGGCGCTGCGTCGTCAACCGGACGGCGCGGTGCCAATAGGCCGGTGCCAGCAGCAGAACCAGCAGGATCGCCACCAAGAAACCCAGCGCCACCAACATAGCTGACTGGATATTGATCACGAGCGACAACCTCGACCTGGTGATTTCGCCACCACCAGACGAGAGGTGGCCTCACGCTGACTGGAACTCCAAGCACACCGGCGTGTCACTGCTCTGGACCCTCTCCAGAATCGGTCAACCATGTCGAATGCGCTTCGGCTTCCTCGACTTCGAGGACCCGTCAGAACGGGTTCCACGTTGGTGAGCGGGTATACTTCAAATATCCGACGTTGGCACCTAACCTGAGTCCGATGCCGGCACGAATAGGCGCCAGGACGATATCCTCGCTCTTTTGGAACTGGATGCCAACGCCTCCGACCACGTAGGCCGACCCCTGGACGCCGCCGAAACGATTGTAGATGTCGGAGGGGTGGCGCAGATTGTAGATCAGAACCATCGTCTTGGACCCCTCGGCGCCAAAGTCGTAGCCCAGGGAAGGCCCCTGCCAGTACACGCGATGGTTGCCGGCGTCCTTGGTATAGAGCACGCCTTCGCCATAGCGCAGGCCGGCGATGAACGCACCGCCCAAGTCCTCGCCGAGAATATAGCCGTTGGGGCGGCCGGATTGCTGGAAGGCGTACTCGATGACGTTGGCCAAGCCCTGGCTGATGCTGCCAAACAACCGGTGTCCGACGGTCAAGATCTCGTTCTGCGAAAAGGTGCCGTCACCTTGGGCATATCCCGGCCCGCGCGAATCTGGCGGCGGCGGCTCGCCGCGGCCATATTGGCGATCATAAGGTTCAGCGGCAGAGGCGCGTGGCGCGGCGTAGGGCGTGCCGTAGCCCTGATCACGATCGCTGTCCGGGGGGCGCTCGCCGACATAGCCCCGGCCACTACGATAGTTGTCGATGTAGCCGCCAGATTGACCAGGCTGCGGGCTGTAGGCATCCGACTGGCGCGACCGGTTGTCGGGCCGATAGGCATCACGATCGTCGCCGGCGGGAGGCTGGCGGTAGGCATCGTCCCTGTTGGGCTGCCCGGAAAGCCAGGGCAGACGCTCCTGTGCCGCCAGGTCTGATGCGGGGCTGCCCAGGGCCAGTCCGGCGACCAGCGCGCTCGCCAGCACGATCTGTTGTGTGATGTTTGGCATCGTCGCTCCATGCGTTCGCATGCGTCGGCCGCGTCGGTACTGTGCCACGACTCGCGCGACCGCGTCGCGGGCACGATGCGCAAAAAGTGTTGCCAAAGTATGGCCATTTTTGCGGTTGCGCTGCCACGGGTCGATTGCGGTGGCAATGTGTGAGCGGCCAGGGATCAGGGACCGGCAAGTCCAAAATCGCCGCGCCCCCAGGCGACAAAATGCGGATTGAGGAAGCGGGCGGCCGTCTTGCCGTAGCCGAGCGGGAGGCCATCCAGGGTCGATACGCGACCGCCCGCGGCGAGCAGCACCGCATGGCCTGCCGCAGTGTCCCATTCCGCCGTCGGTCCGAGTCTGGGATAGATGTCGGCCTCGCCAGCGGCAATGGCGCAGAACTTCAAGGATGAGCCTGACTGCTTGTAGGAGGCGATGGCGAAACGGGCCAGCCAGTCCCGAGTCTCCTGCGTCATGTGCGAGCGGCTCGCCAGGGCCACGAGGCCGCGTGGATCGGCTTCACGCGCTCGAATGTGGCGGGGACCCGCATCGGCGAACCGCCTGATGCCGGCGTCCGGCGCGACATCGGCTGCCATCGCCTGCTCGGGCCCGAGCGTCGCGTACAGGCGCGATAGCGCCGCCGCATAGACGATGCCGAACACGGGCCGGCCGGCATCGATCAAGGCGATGTTGATCGTGAACTCCTGGCGGCCTTCGATGAATTCGCGCGTGCCGTCGAGCGGGTCGACCAGAAAGAACGAGTTTCCAACCGCAGGCAGGCCGCCGGCGCTCACGGCTTCCTCTGCAACAATGGCCACGCCCGGCGCGGCGCGCTGGAGGGCAGCAACCAGAATGGCCTCGGAGTGGCGGTCGGCTTCGGTCACCGGGCTGCTATCCGCCTTGCGATCGACCGCGACGCCGCTGGCGTAGTGCAGCATCTGCACGCGCCCGGCCTCCAGGACGGCCGGCAGCAATGCATCGGCAAGGTGGCTGTGCTCGAACGCTGTCAACATCAACTCCCGTGATCCGTGCCAATTTGTGCGTCTACCGACCACATCGACTACCCGGCGACCTGCCAAGTGGCCCGCAAGCGTTGCCGCCAAGACTCAATCGATCGCAAAAGCGAATCGGAGTGGGGCATTTGCGTGCCCGATTCTTTGCAAACGCGACGAACCGCGTGTATCAGGTTGTGATCGAACCATGCAAGCGGCCCCCGTTGGCTCGCGTGAGCGCTACAAAGCAGTGCTCGAGCCGCCGCAACCACGATCCGGATGAAATCTTGGGGGAGTCTAGATGAGCCTGACCGCGCAACCCACGGACATGGAGCTTGCCGCTCTTATTTCCAGTAAAATCTGCCATGACGTGATCGGCCCGGTCGGTGCCATATACAATGGACTGGAGATTCTCGACGAGGACGACGATGCCGATGCCAAGCTGTATGCGCTCGACGTCATCCGCAACGTCACGGCGCAGGCGTCCGCCCGTCTGCAGTTTGCGCGGTTTGCCTTCGGCGCCGCCGGCTCAGCCGGAGCCATGATCGACCTGGGCACCGCCGAGCAGATCTCGCGTGGCTTCATCGGCCAGGGCAAGCATGCGCTGGTCTGGCGCAGCATCGGTGGCCATATGCCGAAGGACAAGGTAAAGCTGCTTCTCAACATCGTCGCCATTGCCGTCACGGCACTGCCGCGCGGCGGCGAAATCGAGGTCTGCGTCACAGGGACGGCGCAGGCCCCCGCCTTCGAGCTGCGCTGCAAAGGGACCGGAGCTCGTCCGCCGCAATACCTAGCCGAATTTCTCGACAGCAGCCAGGCGCCGACCATCGACGCCATGACGATTCAGGCTTATTACACCTGCCGCCTGGCCAAGTCGGCCGGCATGGCGTTGCAGATCGTCAAGACTGGCGCCGATGTGATCTTGCGAGCGCAGATGGCCTGATTGGCGCCAGGCTCTGCAAAAGATAGCCGCATTAAACCATGCGTTAACGGTCTGTGGCGACAATCCGCTATCTGGTCGCTGCCGCCGTGGGTGCGCGTGGGGCGGTGCGATTGTGCTGGTCCGACGCAAGGTCATCCGCGATGTGGCGCTGCCTGATCATCGACGACTCGCCCTTGGTTCGCAAAGTTGCGCGCCATGTCTTCGAGAAAATGCGCTTCCACGCTGACGAGGCGGCGACCGGTCCAGATGGCCTGGCGCTGTGCCGCAGCAAGATGCCGGCGGCCATTTTGCTCGACTGGCATCTGCCGGGCATGTCGGCCATGGAGTTTCTGGCGGCCTTGCGCGGCTTTTCATCGACCTCCAAGCCCTACATCGTCTACTGCACGACGGACAATCATCCGGAAGACAACGCCAGGGCGCTCGGCGCGGGGTGCAATGACATCCTGGTGAAGCCGTTCACCACGGCCGAGCTCGAAGCAAAATTCGCCAATATCCGCATGATCGCCTGAGACTTTCGCTCCCGACGACGTCCAACTCCCCCTGACCGCTTGGCTCCGTCCACACGTGACGGATCGCTTCGGCGATCCTTGCTGGGTGCAGCTTCAATCCTCAAAGGGATCGCGCATCAGGATGGTGTCGTCGCGCTCGGGACTGGTCGACAGCAGCGTCACCGGCCGCTCGATCAGCTCTTCGACATGGCGGACGTATTTCACGGCTTCCGCCGGCAGCGCCGCCCAGGACCGGGCCCCCGCCGTCGACTGCTGCCAGCCTTTGAGCGTCTCGTAGATCGGCGTGACGCGGGCTTGGGCATTGTGGCCGGCGGGCAGCCGGTCGATGCGCTCGCCGTCGAGCATGTAGCCGACCGAAACCTTGATCTCGTCGAGGCCGTCGAGCACGTCGAGCTTGGTCAAGGCGATGCCGTCGATGCCCGCGACCTTGGCGGCCTGGCGGACCAGGCAGGCATCGAACCAGCCACAGCGCCGCTTGCGGCCGGTGACCGTGCCAAACTCGCGGCCGCGCTCGCCGAGGCGCTCACCGACGGCGTCGGTCAGCTCGGTCGGGAAGGGGCCCGAGCCGACGCGCGTGGTGTAGGCCTTGGCGATGCCGAGCACGTAGCCGACGTGGCCGGGCCCCATGCCCGATCCGGTCGCCGCCTGTGCCGCAACGGTGTTGGAGGAGGTGACGAACGGGTAGGTGCCGTGGTCGATGTCGAGCAGCACGCCCTGCGCGCCCTCGAACAGGATGCGCTTGCCGGCGCGCCGGGCGCGGTCGAGCAGGTCCCATGTCACATCCATGAACGCCAGCAGCTTGGGTGCGATCTCCTCGAGGTCGGCGATCAGCTGCTGCTTGGCGACCTCGGGTTGGTTGAGACCGCGACGCAGCGCATTGTGGTGGATCAGGATGCGATCGACCTTGGGGCCGAGCGTGCCGAGGTTCTTTAGGTCTTGCACGCGGATGGCCCGGCGTCCGACCTTGTCCTCGTAGGCCGGGCCGATGCCGCGACCAGTGGTGCCAATCTTGGCGGTGCCGGCGGCGTTTTCGCGGAGCTGGTCGAGCTCGCGGTGCAGCGGCAGGATCAGCGTGGCGTTCTCGGCGATCCGCAGATTGTCGTGGGTGATGGCGACGCCCAGATCCTTCAGCCGGCCGATTTCCTCGAGCAACGCCCAAGGATCGATGACCACGCCGTTGCCGATGACGCCGAGCTTGCCGGGGCGCACCACGCCCGAGGGCAGCAGCGATAGCTTGTAGGTCTTGTCGCCGATGACCAGGGTATGGCCGGCGTTGTGGCCGCCCTGGAAACGCACGACGATGTCGGCGCGCTCCGACAGCCAGTCGACGATCTTGCCCTTGCCCTCGTCGCCCCACTGGGCGCCGACAACCACCACGTTCGCCATGTCAACCCTTCCTCGCAATGCGGCCCCGGCAAGATGCGCCAGGGCCGGGCGTCAGCGTAGCACGATATTGCCGGCGATTCCCAATGCGACATCGCGGGCCTGGGCCACTCAGGCCGCTGTACGCGCGGACTGTCCTTTACGGTGTGGCACGGCGGCACTAAGACATGGGTCTTGGCGGCTCAATTGGGGGGGCTGGATGCACGCACTCATCGAGCGGCTGAGCCGGCCGACAACCGGCAACGCCGCGCTGTTCCTGTCGATGACATCGGCGTGCTGGAGCGGCAATTTCATCATTGGCCGGTGGGCCCCCGGCCATATCCCGCCGCTGACATTGTCGTTCGCGCGGTGGGGGCTGGCGAGCCTCATCATGCTGGTGTTTGCCGCTCGGCACTTGCGTAAAGATTGGCCACAGGTGCGGGCGCACCTGCCGCTGCTGGCACTGCTGGGTGTGACCGGCGCCGGGATTTTCAATGCGCTGCAGTATGTGGCCCTGGTCTACACGTCGGCGACCAGCGGCGCCGTCATCAATTCCGCCAGTCCGATCCTGATCGTGCTCGCCTGCACCATCCTATTCGGCGATCGCGTCGGCCTTGCGCAGATGGCGGGCATTGCCGTTTCATTGGCCGGTGTTCTGACGGTCATCGGCAAGGGCAGTCTGCCAGCTCTGGCCGCGCTCGGTTTCAATGTTGGTGATCTGCTGATGCTGCTGGCCATGGTGTTTGGCTCCGTGTACGCCGCCTATATCCGGCAGCGGCCGGCGATCCACCCGTTGAGTTTCGCCTTCGTAACGTTCAGCGTTGCAGCGATCGTCAATGTGCCGCTGATGGGCGCCGAGCTGGCCATGGGCGCACGCATCGATCTGTCGCCCTCGTCGCTGCTGGCGATGGCATATGTGGGCAGTGTACAGAGCGTCATCGCCTACCTGTGTTACAACCGCGGCCTGGAGATCCTGGGCGGCGCGCGCGCCGGGGTCTTCCTGCACCTGATCCCACTGTTCACGTCGCTGCTGGCCGTGGTGTTCCTCGGCGAGCAGCCGCGGCTCTATCATGCGGCGGGCTTCGCGCTGATCCTCGCCGGCATCTGGTTGACGGCCTCTCGCGGAGGTGTCTGAAACGAAAGAAACGCGCCAAGACCTCGGTGCCGGGCAAACTTCCCAGGCCCACCCATGCACATTCCTCTGCTTTTTTCCTGTAACGTTATAACGTTACATCGCAGAAGGCGGGGCTGCAATTGCATCGGTGGGCGACTGCTTTCGTCATCGAGGGTCAGCGCAGCTGGTGTTCGGCTGACCTCTGATCAGACACCTCCACGTCCCCTACCGCCCATAAACAATCGCCTTGGCCGCTGGCCAGGTAATGCGGTGGCCGAACTCGATGATGCGCTCCTCGTCCGGCTTGATCTCGCTGTCCCAGGCAATGACGCCGCGCTTGTCCTCTATGTCGCGCCGGGTCGGTGCTGATTTCCCGGTCAGCTCGACCTTGATGTCCTGGTTGAGCGAGGCCGGGATCTGGTCGCGCACGGACAGCTGCACGGCGCGCTCGTGCCGACTCTTCACGGCAATGCGGAAATTGCGCTGGTCGGTGCGCGCCGATGAAATGAGACCGGTCTCGCCGCGCTTCTCCTCGACGATAACGTGGCGCACGGTGATGCGGTCGTCGACGCCGAAACCGAGGTCGTGCTCCTGGCCCGGCGACAGCAGCGGCAGGCGGCCGGTGCCGACGAAGGTGCCGTCGCGGAACAATGAGACCGCGCCCGGCATATACGGCGCACCGCGTGGCATCGTCAGCTTGGCGTAGAGATAAGCCTTGGCGTCGAGCTTGGGCACGGTCTGCACCACGAGCACGGGCTCGAGTGGCTCGTCCTGCAGGAAGACGCGCTTGGCCTCGCCGGTGTTGGGGATGGTCAGGCGTCCGGGTGTGGTGAACACGGCCTGGAAGGGCGCGTTTTCGAGGGTGGCTTTGGCTTCTTGGGCGTCTTGCGCGACCTCGAGCAGGTTCGCCTCGTCCTGCCGGCCGCGCACCCCTCGGCGATGGGCTTCGGCTGTCGCTCCTCCAACCGGTTCGGAACGCGAGATCGGCGCGGGTGGCGCTGCTGCCATCGGCCGCGGCGGCCGCCGTTCAGGCTCGAAATCGACCGTGATCGGATTGAGATTGGGCGCCGCCGAGCTGCCCGTTGGCCGCGTCGTCGACAGCGCGATGCGCACGTTGTCCCAGGCCTCGCCGGTCTTTTGCTGGATGGCGGCGCGGCGGGTCAGGGTCAGCTTCGGCGCCACGGCCTTGCTGCCGGTGGCCAGCCGCGCATCGTAGAGCGAGATCCAGGACGCGCCCGGCACTTGGTAGGAGATGGTCAGATCCGCCTCCAGCGCCGTGCCGGCCTCGACGAACACCTTGACTTCGGTGCGTTCCTCCGGGGCCGGCGCGACGGCGGCCAGCTTGCGCTGCAGGTCCTGGATCTTGCGGTCGGTTTCGCGGATCTTGATTTGCGTGTCCAGAACGACGCGATGCACGTCGGTCATGCTGGCGCCGATCAGCGACAAGACCGAGGTCCAGTCGTCAGGCCGGGTGGCCTGGGCAGCGGCCACGGGTGGAGCAGGGCGCTTGGGCAACTCGGTCAGATTGGCGATGAAGGATTTCTGCGTCTGCGCGGTTTCAATGAGGGCCTGGAGGGCTGTGTGTTGATCGCGCGTGCGCTCGATCTCATCCTCGATGGCCTTGCGCTCGCTGGCGACCGCCGCCGAGTCCGCGCGCTGCAGGCGCAAGCGTCGGGTGTCGACCGAGCCGATGTCGAGCCGGCCGGTGGCCTTGCCCTCGACGCGGATCGAGCTGGCCACGGCCTGCGCCGGCAAGTCGGCGAAAATCAGGGTGTGCTCGCCCGGCACGAGCGGGACCTTGGCGATGCGGGTGATCTCGGCGCCGGACGGGAAGACGGTGATAGCCTCGATACGTGACGTGGCGGTGACGTCGGCGGCCAGGGTGGAGGCTGTAGACAGGCACAGGGCCAGGGCAGCCGTAGGCGGCGTGCGGCGGGGTCGCATCATGGACTACTCCAGCAGGTCGCGAGCGCCGGGGGGAAGCGCCCGGGCACCATGTGCGCAAGCTTCGCGACCCAATTATGACGGGGAATGAGCAAAACGCGCGTTGACCCAAGGACATGGGATCATTGGCGTGTTTGCCCTGGCTTTGCGGCGCCTCGACTGGATTGCATGTCGACCCACCTTGGCGGAAAATGCTCCATGCGTCGTCGCCGCATGCCATCGCATCGGATCGATGCGCGAGGAGGATCGGATGCCGGTGATTGCAACACGACACATCGAGATCGAGTGGGGGCATTGCGATCCCGCCGGTATTGTCTTCAACCCGCGCTTCTTCGAATGGTTCGACGCGGCGACGGCCGGATTGTTCACACAGGTCGGGCTGAAGAAGCCGCAGCTTATTGCCCGCTACGGGATCGTCGGATTCCCGCTGGTGGAGACGCGGGCGCGGTTCCTCCTGCCGTCGAAGTTCGGCGACGTAGTGGTGATCGAAAGCCGCATCACCGAGTTCCGCCGCTCGAGCTTCCTGGTCGAGCATCGTCTCATGAACGGCGGCGCAGTGGCCGTCGAGGGCTTTGAGACCCGTGTCTGGGCTGGTCGTGATCCAGCCGATCCCGGGCGCTTGAAGTCCATGCCCATTCCAAGTGACCTGATGGCGCTGTTTCCCGACACGCCGGTGGCGGCGCGATGACATGGGCTATCGCATCATCATGGACGCATGCCGTGTCCCGTTCGCGCTGATGGCGAAGCCGGGACAGGGCGCGTGTGCGCGGCACGACGGCGAGTTTGACCCTGTTCGGGCACTCCACTACTGATCTCAGTATCCACAACACTGGGCTGACCCATGGCTTCGACACCGCTGTCTGACGACCTTCCGGCCTCTTTGGCCGTGTCGCGCGAGAGCGACGTTCTGCTCGTTGGGCTCGATCGTCCCGCCAAGCGCAATGCGCTGGATGACGCCATGATCGCCGGCCTCGAGCAGGTTTTTCGTTCGATCCCCGACGGCATCAAGGCGGCCGTCATTTACGCGGAGGGCAAGGACTTCTCGGCTGGACTCGATCTCTCGGAGATCAATACGCGCACGCTGCCGGAGATGATCGCGCATTCGCGCGGCTGGCATCGCGCGTTCAATGACATCGAGTTCGGGCGTGTGCCGGTGGTCGTGGCGCTGCACGGCGCGGTGGTCGGCGGCGGGCTGGAGCTGGCGGCGGCAACGCATATCCGCGTCGCCGAGCGCTCGGCCTACTACGCCCTGCCGGAGGGGCAACGCGGCATCTATGTCGGCGGCGGCGGCTCGGTGCGCTTGCCGCGCCTGATCGGTGTCGCGCGCATGATGGACATGATGTTGACCGGGCGCACCTATTCAGCCGATGAGGGACTATCGATCGGACTGACGCAGTATGTCGTCGAGAACGGCGCGGGACTGGCCAAGGCCAAGGTATTGGCGCACCGCATCGCCGAGAACGCCGAGATGACCAACTTCGCTGTCATGCACGCCCTGCCGCGCATCGCCGAGGCGGACCCGGCCGCCGGCTATCTGATGGAGTCGCTGATGGCGGCCAGCGCGCAAAGTGCACCCGAGGCGCGCCAGCGGCTCCAGGATTTTCTCGACAAGCGGGCCGGCAAGGTGGAGCGCGGGTCGTAGCGAGCGCGTGCGAGGAGGATCGCGATGGCAGGTGGCGGAGAGAATGTGCGGCTGGGGCCGACCGAGGTCGTCATGCAGCGGCGGGAGGATGGCACGCTGCTGCTGCGCTCGCCACACGCACTGGGTCCCTATCCGCGCACGATCATCGACCGGCTGGAGCATTGGGCGCAGACCAATCCGACCCACACGTTCCTGGCGCAGCGGGACGCAGCCGGCGCCTGGCAGAGCATCAGCTACGCCGGGGCTTGGGCGCTCGCCCGCAATCTGGCCGAGGCGCTGCTGGTGCGCGGGCTGGGGCCCGAGCGGCCGCTGGCCATCCTGTCCGGCAACGGTCTCGAGCACGCCATGCTGGGGCTGGCGGCGATGGTGGCCGGCATCCCCTATGCGCCGGTCTCGGCTGCTTATTCGCTGCTGACCTCCGATTCCTCAAAGTTGAAAGGCATCATCGATCTGCTGACGCCGGGCCTCGTCTTTGCCACCGAGGCGAGCCAGTTCGGCCGCGCCATTGCCGCAGCCGTGCCGCCAGACGTGGAGGTCACGCTCCTCAATGGCGGCATCGAGGGCCGCACTGTCACGCCGTTCACCACACTGCTGGAGACCAGGGCCAGCGCCGCCGTCGATGCCGCCAATGCGCGGGTTGGTCCCGACACCGTCGCCAAGATCCTGTTCACGTCGGGCTCGACGGGGGCGCCCAAGGGCGTGATCAACACGCAGCGCATGATCTGCTCGAACCAGGTGATGCTGCAGCACGCCTTCCCGACCTTTGCCGAGGTGCCGCCGGTGCTCGTCGACTGGTTGCCGTGGAGCCATACCTTTGGCGGCAACCATAACGTCTACATGGTGCTGATGAACGGCGGCTCGCTGTATATCGACGACGGCCGGCCGATGCCCGGCGCCATCGAGACGACCGTGCGCAACCTGAGGGAAATCTCGCCGACCATCTTCTTCAATGTGCCGAAGGGCTTCGAGATGATCCTGCCTTACCTGAAGGCAGAGCCGGCGCTGCGGCAGACGTTTTTCAAGGACCTGCAATTCCTGTTCTATGCCGGCGCGGCGCTGCCGCCGTCGATCGCCGCCGATCTGGAGGCGCTGGGCGAGGCGACGACCGGCCGCAAGGTCCGGATGGTGACGTCGCTGGGCTCGACCGAGACCGCGCCATCGGCCATGAGCGTGACCGACAAGGCTTCTGGAGCCGGTGTCGTCGGCATTCCCAATGTCGGCGTCGAGATGAAGCTTGTGGCCAGTGCCGGTAAGCTCGAGGGCCGTTTCAAGGGGCCGCTGATCACGCCGGGCTATTGGCGCCAGCCGGAGTTGACACGCGCGGCCTTCGACGAGGAAGGCTTCTATCTGCTGGGCGACGCCTTCGTGTTTGCCGATCCCACCGATCCGGAGAAGGGGTTCCGTTTCGATGGCCGCATCGCCGAGGACTTCAAGCTGGCCAGCGGTACCTGGGTCAGTGTCGGGCCGCTGCGTGGCCGCATCATGGCCCGGTTTGCGCCCTACCTGCGCGATGGGGTGATCGCCGGCCATGGTTGTGACCAGGTGACGGCACTGGCTATCCCCGACGTCGAAGCTTGTCGCGCGCTGGTGCCGCATCTCGACAAGGCGGCGGCGGCCAGCACAGTGCTGCAGAGCCCCGAGGTTCGCGCCGAGATCAAGGCGCGCTTGGCCATGCTCAATACAGGCGTCACCGGCAGCTCGATGCGCATCGCGCGCCTGCTCGTGCTTGAAACACCGCCCTCGATCGACAAGGGCGAGATGACCGACAAGGGCTCGATCAACCAGCGCGCCGTGCTGCAGCAGCGCGCCGAGCAGGTGGCGTTGCTCTATGCCGAGGCGCCCTCGCCGCATGTCATCGTCGCGGATTGAGGACCGGCCCGCGCGCTACTGTGTCCGCCGCCCCGTCGAGGTGTGCTTGGGCACGATCATTCTATCGGCACGGGTGGCGCACACGGCCTGGCACAGTTGATCAACGATCCGCTGAAAAGCCCTTGTGGGAAGCTGCGTATTCGCTCAGGATCGATGATCCGCTCGCGTTCAACCTCGGACGATGCCCATGACACCCGATCTGACCTACCTTGTCTGGTCCGCCGTGCTGTGCCTCCTGCAAGCGGTCGTTGCCGTATTGGGCGCGATGCTGGTCGTGGGCTTGCCGGCGCTCGCTGGCAATCGCGATAATCTTCCGGCCATCGAAGGCTGGGCTGGACGTGCCCAGCGCGCACACAGGAATATGCTGGAAAGCCTGGTGTTGTTTGCGGTCCTGGTCCTGGTCGCCCACGTTGCAAGGCGCGCCAATGGCACCACGGCGCTCGGCGCGATGATCTTTTTCTGGGCGCGCGTCGCCTACGCGGCGATCTATGTCGCCGGCGTGCCGTGGCTGCGGACCGCCGTCTGGGGCGTATCAGTTGTCGGACTACTGATGATCTTCACGCAGTTGATTTGAGAATGGACGGGGTCAGACCCCTCGCAATGGACGTGCGTCGTCAGCTTCTGACCTTAGCGGTGAGGGGTCTGAAACGAAAGAAACGCGCCAAGACCTCGGTGACGGGCAAACTTCCCAGGTCCACCCATGCACATTCCCCTGCTTTTTGGTATGTAACGTTATAACGTTAAATCGCGGAAGGCAGGTGCTGCGATTGCATCGGCGGACGACTGCTTTCGTCATCGAGGGTCAGCGCAGCTGGTGTTCGGCTGACCCCAGTGACCCCAGTGACCCCAGCGTGACTGCTACTCCGCCGCCTTCACCGTCTGACGCTGGCGCCACGCCGCCGTATTGGCGAGGTTGGCGAGTGGCGTCGTCATGCCCGGATCGAACGGGATTGGCGTTAGGCCGGCGGCCACCTTGCGGGCCCAGGCCGGATCGGCCAGCGCGCCCTTGCCGACCGTGAAGAAGTCGGCCTCGCCCTTGCCGATCAGTTCGTCGGCGAGCTTGGGCTCGTGCAACTTGCCATTGCCGATGATGGTCAGCCCGGTGAGCGACTTGGCGAGGCCGGCAAGGCTCAGCGGCTGATTGAAGACGGGCACGGCGCCGAGATGGGCACTGACGTGAATGTAGTCGATGCCGGTCCTGGCCAGCGCCGGGAAGATGACCTCCGCGTCCTTGACGCCGCCGGGCCAGCTGTAGCTCAAGTCGTTGACCTTGGTCTGCGAGATGCGCACCCCGACCGGCTTGTCACGCACGGCGTCGCGCACCGCCTGCATGATCTCGACGTGATAGCGGATGCGGTTCTGGATCGGCCCGCCATACTCGTCCGTGCGCTGGTTGGTGTAGACGGTCAGGAACTGGTCGGGCAGGTAGCCGTTGGCGCCGTGCACCTCCACCCCGTCGAAGCCGATGGCGATGGCGCGCCTGGCGGCGGCGGCAAAGCTGGCCACCACGTCTTTCATCTCCTCGCGCGTGATCTCGCGCGGCTTCTGGAACGGGCCGGAGCCGCCGTAGCGGTCGATCTGCTCGCCCAGCGGTTGCACGTTGGCGGCGGAGATCGAGCCGACCTGCCAGTGGTTGCCCTGGTTGATGGCGCCGGCGTGGAAGATCTGCAGGAAGATCGGCGTGCCGGCCGCGTGCGCCGCCGCGACCACCGGCTTCCACGACTCCTGCTGCACGCCGTAGGCGATGCCGGGCATGGTGTTGTAGCCCTGGCTGTAGGCGGTATCGATGTAGGTCGCCTCGGCGATGACGAGGCCCCAGCCGCCGCGGGCGAACTCGGCATAATAGTCGACCATCTCCTGGGTCACGCGGCCGTCGGTGGTGGCGCTGGTGCGCGTCAGCGGCGAGACCATGGCGCGGTTGGCCAGCGTCAGATTGCCGATTTTGCCAGGCGAGAAGATGCGCGGGTAGGCCTTTTGCCCCGGCAAGGAAGCCGACAGCGTTGGATCGGTCATCTCGAACTCTCTCCCCCATCTCGTTCCGCCGAAGACTATCGCGATGCGGGCAGGCGAGGGCAATGGATTTCTCCCCCTCCGCCGCCGTCCCGGAAACCGCGCCCTGACGGGTGCTCGTTGTGGCACGCGACCTCGTGGCGCGGTTATCCGGGAACTTTCCCGGTTGTGTCCGACATCGCCTGGCGCAGCGTCTGGGCGATGCGCAGCGGCTTACCGGAGACTGAGACCAGCACGACCGTGACCTCGGCCTCGAACAGCGCCGTCGCGCCGCGCGTGATGCGCTGGTCGAGCAGCAGGTGGGCGGCGCCGGTCGCCTTGACCCTGGTCGCCACCTCCAGCAACTCGTCGATGCGGGCGGGCTTCAGGTATTCCAGGTGCATGCGGCGGACGACGAAGGCTGCAGGCTCGCGGCCCGTGGCGCCCTCGATCAGGCCTTTGTGATCGTTGCCGAGCAGGCGCAGGAAGTCGGAGCGTCCGCGTTCGCACCAGCGCAGGTAGGAGGCGTGATAGACGAGGCCGGAAAAATCCGTGTCCTCGAAATAGACGCGCACCGGCAGGATATGGCGGCGGCCGGCCGAGTCCTCGATCAGCCGGCCGGCGAGGTCGGGCCATTGATCAGTGCTTGATGGTTGTTGACCTGACATCACCACAAGGTCTGAACATTGAAGCGTGCAAAGGCTGGATCGACGCTCACGAGCACCGCAGCCTCGGTCTGCGCCTGCGCTGCCAGGATGCGGTCAATTGGATCCTTATGGTCGACGTCGAATGAACCCGCAAGCAGGGCGTGCTCCTCGGTGATCTGCAAGCTCACCAAGTCATTTTCCCGAAGAGCCGCGACATATTCCTTGAAAAGCTCTTCCGCCTCTGGCCACCTCCCCTTCCTGACTTTCGTCGCCACCTCCCAAGCCGAGGCTGCGCTGACGAGACAGATGTTGTCCCCTGCGGAAATTGCAGCATTTGCTGCCGTTGACAGCCGCCGATCATCATTCAACCACCAGACGAGAGCATGCGTATCGAGCAGCAGTTTCATTTCGCCTCGGGTTCCTCTCCCTCCCAGAGGCGCAGCTCATCCTCTGGCAGCGGCTCGAAGAAGAACTCGTCGGGTAAATTCAGTTGGCCCCTCATGCTACCAGGGCGGCGCGGAGCTTTGGCCGTCTCGGCAGGTGGTGTCTCGACGGGCACTAGGCGCGCGAGCAAAGCGGTCCCGGTAGCCGCAATCACGATCTCCTCGCCTGCCTTGGCGCGGCGGATGAGATCAGCCAGTTCATCGGCACTATGGATCGAGACGATGGTCATCAAAGAAAACTAGCACAACACGTCGAAACGCGACAGCCCACCTCAAGCCCCGGTAACGTCAAAAGGTTTGTGTCAGCAGGAAGGGAGTGCTGACGCCTTGGTTTTTGTTTTCGTGGGAGAAGACGGCGAACAGGATGCGGTCCATGCTGGTGCGATCCTGGAAGACGCCCATGGGCCTCGTCCTGCGGCG
>CAZCGE010000076.1:0-10407 GCA_964498125.1 uncultured Devosia sp.
CATGGCCTTCATAATCTCGAATGCCCGAGGTAGGCTCTTGATCGTCGCCCTGTGCGACATGGGGGTGCTCCATTGCTTGGACCTAGACAATCCAAGGGAGTACCCCCTTCCGTGACTGACACAATCTTCCATACGTTACCGCCTCGCGCCGACCTCTTCCAAGCCTATGCGCGTTTTGGTATGATACCCAGAAATGGGAGCATTGTTCATGCCGACGAATGTCAAGCGCGTGCAAGACAGCCATACCGTGGCTGCAAACGTCGCCCGCGTGCTTCGCGATCCGAAATCCAGCAAGGCTGCCAAATCGGTCGCGGCGGCGGCGCTGCGGACCGTCAGCAGCAACGAGCCGGCGCGCAAGCGGACCACGGCCGCGGCCGCCAAGGTATTGAAGGATCCCGATGCCAGCAAGGTGGAGAAGCATCTTGCCGCGATCGCTATTGTTCAACTGCCACGTTTCAAGCCCGATAAATTGGCACCTGAGCTGATCCGGGATGTCGTCCTCGAGCGCCGCAAGAAGAAATAAGGCAACAGACCGTCGTGACGCCAAATCCATTCGACGTATTCATCAATTGCCCATTCGATGAGCAATACAAGCCTCTGTTCGAATCAATCGTATTCACAATCACTGCATGCAATTACAATGCTCGATGCGCCCTCGAGGTGGAAAACGGACTCGACATTCGATATGACCGGCTGTGTCGCCTGATAGACGAGTGTCGTCATTCCGTCCATGACCGGTCTCGAACGGAGTTGAGCTTCTCGGATCTCCCGCGGTTCAACATGCCTTTCGAGCTGGGCTTGACCATGGGCGCCAAGAGATTTGGTGGGCGACAGCGCAGGGACGATTCGGCCCTGATCATGGTCGCGGAAAAATACAGACTTCCAGCCTATCTGTCCGATCTGGGAGGAAACGATCCTTTGGCGCACAAACGCGAGCCAGAGGAGGTCGTGAAAATCGTCCGCAAGTATCTGCACGCAGGTCCCGATGGCATTCCTGCCCCTGGCGCCGCAAACATCTTAGGCCGGCTTGCTCGCTTCAAGCGAGAGCTGCCGGCAATAGCCAGCGGCTTGAATCTGGAGACCTCGGAGCTGGATATAATTGCTGATTATAGAACTTTCGTTCATGCCCTGGTCTGGTTCGTGAAAAACACCGCGCCAATCCCTCCCGAAGGACGGTGACCTCGACCCCGACTGCTTCACGCGCACCTGAATAGTTCTCGCTGCGCCGAGGATGACGGAAGCGCCCCCTACTCCGCCGCCCGCAGCACTGGCGCGGAACCTGGGTTGCGTAATTCCGCCAGCAGGGCCGCCTCGCGCTGCTTGGCCGTCGCACAGCTCTTCAGCTTGACGTGGCCGAAGCCCTTGACCTCCAGCGGCATTGCTGCCAGCGCCACGGCGGTGGCATGTGTCGCCGGTGACAGGCGGTTCGCGATCTCGTCGACGACGCGCTCGTAGTCGGCGATCATCTGCCGCTCCAGGCGGCGCTCGCGGCTCCAGCCGAACACGTCCGCCCACGTGCCACGCAACCCCTTCATCCTCGCCAGCACACGGAACGCCGGCATCATCCAGGCGCCGAGCTTCACCTTCCTCGCATGCCCCGTCACCTTGTCCTTGTGGAAATAAGCCATGAACGGCGGAGCCAGGTGGAACTCGAGGCTGCTCGCCCCCTCGAACTGCTCTTCCATTGCCTTCTGGAAGCGGCCGTCGGTATAGAGGCGGGCCACCTCGTATTCGTCCTTGTAGGCCAGCAACTTGTGGTAGCCGCGGGCGACCGCCTCCGTCAGGCCAGACCTGCCCGGCGCCTTGGTGCGCTCGAGGTTGCCGATCGAGGCGACAAAAGCGCGGTAGCGTTGCGCCAGGGCCTCGTCCTGGTATTGAGCGAGCTCTCCCGAGCGGAAGGCGACGATCTCGTCGAGGGTCTTGGGCGCGAGCGCCTTCGCAGCCGTCGGCTTGGCGATGCGGTCGAGCGCCGCCTTGTCGTGGCCGGCCAAGCGCCCGAAACGGAACGCCTGCCGGTTCATTTCCACCGCCGCGCCATTCAGCTCGATCGCCTCCTCGATCGCCGCCGCGCCAATCGGAATGTGGCCGAGCTGATAGGCTAACCCCAAGAGGAACATGTTGGAGGCGATCGAGTCACCGAACAACCGCACGGCATAGTCGTGGGCATCGATGCCGACGATCGGCCCCTTGCGCACGCGGTCGGCGATGGCCTGCGCCAGCGCGCCGCCCGGCACCGTCAGGTTTGGCTGCCGCGTGAAATCGCCGGTGGTCATCTCATACGTGCTGTAGATCACCGCCGTCTGGTCCGGCTTCACCGTCTCCAGGATCTTGTTGCCCGCCGTCACCACGAGATCGCCGCCGATGATGACGTCGGCCGTGCTCGAGCCGATGCGGATGGCGTGGATCTGGCTGGCGTCGGCCGCAACCCGCATGTGGCAGGCGACCGCGCCGCCTTTTTGCGCCAGGCCCGTCATGTCGATCGCGCCAAAACCCTTGCCCTCGATATGGGCGGCTTGGGCCAGCACCGCGGATATCGTCACGACGCCGGTGCCACCGACGCCGGTCACCAGCATCGCGTAGGGATGCACGCCGAGCGCCGGCGCCAGCGGCTCGGGCAGGCTCGCCAGCATGGCGGCGATGCCATCCTGGCCGGCCACGGCCTTGGCCTTGCGCGGCTTGGCGCCGTGCACCGAGACGAAGCTCGGGCAGAATCCCTCCACACAGGAGAAATCCTTGTTGCAGGCGGACTGGTCGATCTGGCGCTTACGGCCAAGCTCGGTCTCGAGCGGGATGACGGCGACGCAGTTCGACTTGACGCCGCAATCGCCGCAACCCTCGCACACCGCCGGATTGATGAAGATGCGCGTGTCGGGATCGGGGAACTCGCCTTTCTTGCGCCGCCGGCGTTTTTCAGCCGCGCACGTCTGATCGTAGACCAGGACGGTGGTGCCGGGGATCCTGGTCAGCTCCGTCTGCAGCGCCTGCAGGTCGCGCCGATGATGCACCAGCACGCCCGCGGGCAGATCGCCCTGCCTGTAATTCTCCGGCTGATCCGTGACGACATCGACGCGCCGCGCGCCTTCGGCCAACACCTGCGCCACCATCTGCGCGACGGAAATGCCGCCATCGAGCTTCTGGCCGCCGGTCATGGCGACGGCGTCGTTGTAGAGGATCTTGAAGGTGACGTTGACGCCGGCGCCGACCGCGGCGCGAATGGCGAGGCTGCCCGAATGAATGTAGGTGCCGTCACCGAGGTTCTGGAACACGTGCGGCCGCTTGGAGAAGTGCGCCTCGCCGACCCAGTTGGCGCCCTCGCCACCCATGTGCGTGAAGCCATCGGTGGAGCGATCCATCCACTGCGCCATGTAATGGCAGCCGATGCCGGCATAGGCGTGCGATCCCGCGGGCACCACGGTCGAGGAGTTGTGCGGGCAGCCGGCGCAGAAATAGGGCGTCCGCTGGAAGGCGTCCGCCGTGGCCGGCGTGTTGCCCCTGAGGCGCTTCAAGTCAGCGAGGCGGGTCATCACGCCCTCGTCGCCGGTCATGCGCACGATGCGCTCGCCGAGCGACAGCGCGATGTCGAGCGGGTCGAGCGCGCCCTTGGCGGGGAACAGCCACTGCTCGTTCTCGTCCTTCTTGCCGAGCACGCGCGGTCGAACGGCCAAATCGTACAGCTGCTCCTTGACCTGGGTCTCGATCAGCGCGCGCTTCTCCTCGACGACAAAGACCAGCTCGAGGCCCTCGGCGAAGCGCTTCAAGCCCTGCGGCTCCAGCGGCCAGGGCATGGCCACCTTGTAGAAGCGGATGCCGAGCTGGTTGGCTTTCACCTCGTCCAGCCCCAGCTCGTCGAGCGCCTGGCGCGTGTCGAGATAGCTCTTGCCCGTTGAGATGATGCCGATCTTGGCATTGGCCCCACCGGAGATGACGACACGGTCGAGACCGTTGGCGCGATTGTAGGCGAGGATGGCCCCGCGCTTGTAGTCGTGCAGGCGCGCCTCCTTGGCCAGCGCCTGGTCGCCGAGCCGGATGTTGAGTCCGCCCGGCGGCATGCGGAATTCGTCCTCGCTCGGCAGCTTGACGGCGACGCGGTCGATGCGCCCATCGACGGTCGCCGTCGATTCGATGTTGTCCTTGACGCACTTGAGCCCGACCCAAACGCCGGCGTAGCGCGACAGGGCGATGGCATGGAGGCCGTAGTCGAGGATCTCCTGCACGCCCGCGGGATTGAGCACCGGCATCATGGCGTCGACGAAGGCGAACTCGGATTGATGCGCCGACGTCGAGCTTTCGCAGGTGTGGTCGTCGCCCATCAGCGCGAGCACGCCGCCGTGCTTGGAAGTGCCGGCGTGGTTGGCGTGGCGGAAGACGTCGCCGGAGCGGTCGACACCGGGCCCCTTGCCGTACCAGACGCCGAACACGCCGTCGTACTTGCCCTCGCCGCGCAGCTCGGCCTGCTGAGCACCCCAAATGGCGGTCGCCGCCAGATCCTCGTTGACGCCGGGATGAAAGACGATGCGGTTCTTCTCGAGCATCGGCTTGACGCGCAGCATCGCGCCCTCGAGTCCGGCGATCGGCGAGCCACGGTAGCCCGAGACATAGCCGGCCGTGGTCAAGCCCGCCTGCTCGTCGCGGGTCTTCTGCATCAGCATCAGGCGGATGATGGCCTGTGTGCCGGTCAGCAGTTGATGCGCGTGCCCGAGGTCGTACTTGTCGTTGAGGCTGGTCGGGCGCTTCGGCATGGCTGGCACCTGTCATTCGAAAATCGTCTCGCCGCCGCTTTCCGCACGTTTGCTGCAGGTGCGAAATGGGTCAGGAGCACTGACCAAACCTGTCATACTTTGGCGGGGCCGGCAAACAGTCCAGCCCTCGCGATTGGTCATGGGAGTTATGTTGGTTGTCGAGGTGCTATCGGCAACCCTGGCGGTGGCGGAGGTGGCCCGCAACGCTGTCGATTGGGGCCGTCGGCCCGGCCACCCGTCCGCCACATGGCGCTGGAGCGCAGCGTCCGACGTGTCACGCCCCCGCAGTGATCTTGTCGAGCGCCGCGCTGACGAGGAAGGCGGAGCGCGTGAGACCACGCCGCTTTGCCTCGGCATCGATCTGCTCGAGCATCCCGGCATCGAGGGACAGGTTGGCCCGCACCGGCCGGCCGCGATCGAGCAGCAGTGGGATCATGACAGCAGCTTCTCCCGCGGCTGCATCGGGTCCTTCGCCGGCGGCGGCGATCTCGAGCAACGATCGCGGCGCGGGCATTGTTTCGCCGTCGGTCACCATGTCGGCGGCAAACTCGCGCAACGCGCTGGTGGCATCGGCGATGGCGGCGTCGGCTGTCCCTCCGCCCCCATGACACCCAGGAAAGTCCGGAAATCGAACGCCCCAGGTTGCATCCGCGCCGTCAACAATGGCAATGTAGTAGGACAATTTGGCCTCCTCAGATCCAGCCCGCCAACTTGGCAATCGAGCGGGCTACACCGGGGGATTGCTCGCGGTGGCGCGGGACAACGATGCGGCCCGGCCTACCTGGATGCTTGAAAACATCGTGATTGCCGCCGCCCGCATTGATCCAGCCTTCCCTTTCAAGCCGGGCCACAATTTTGCGCGTATTGGTTTCAAGCGTAGCCATGGCGCTCGCTGTTAATACGTATATATATGCGTATTGAAAGTCAATAGTTATATTGAAAGTCAACAGTGATTTGTCTGAAGTGTTCCCCCCTCAATACCCCCGCTCCTGCCGCAATTGCGCCGCTGTCTTGAAGTGGGCCGGGTAGCGCTCGGAGATGCGGGCGCCGGGGTAGAAAGCCGCCTTGTAGGAAGGGCGCGCCTTGATGCGCGCCCACCAGCCCTGGAACCGCGGCAGCTCGGCCCACAGATCGTCGTAGCCCATGTCCTCCATGCGATCGATCAGCGGCGTCACCTGCGCGTCGACCAGGCTGTACTGCTGGCCGAGAATCCAGGGGCCACCCAAATCGCGCATGGCCTGATCGATACGCTTCGAGGTCTGCTTGATCTGGAAACAGGCATAATCGATCTCGGTCTTGCCAAAACCCTTCCGCGTCATGCGCTGGTAGAACTGCTTGCGCAGCGGCAGCCGGTCGGCGTGGGCGGCGAACTCCTCGTTGCTCTTGTTGGTGAAGCGCATCGGCGCGAACAGGTTGGCGAACGAGGGCACGCGCACGGCCACCGTCGGCACCTCGTCGATGTAGCGCATCCAGGCGCGCGCCTTGGCGCGGCCGACGGCATCGGGCGGCAGCAGCGCTGGATTGGCGATGACCTCGTCGAGGTATTCGAGGATGGCGGAGGATTCGATCAACACGCATGCCCCGGACCCCGTTCCGGGGTGGCCGTCGTGCACCAACGTCGGCACCACGCCGTTGGGATTGAGCTTCAGATATTCCGGTTCGAGCTGCTGGAAGCGGCCCAGGTCGACCTCGCGCTCGATCCAGTCCTTGCCCCGCTGCAGGCCCTTCTCGGCGAACGTGACGCGCACCTTCTGCGAGCAGGTGGAGTGCGCCGTGTGGTAGAGTTCCATGGTCATGGGGGGCGGTCCTCGTGGGGGTAATTACGCGTTGGCCCTGAGCTGCGCCCACGCTGGAATGGCGTGGCCACGCACCTCGGCGACGATGGCGTCATCGAGCTGCCAGGGCATGGTGACGGCAAACGCCGGCCGCGCCTTGAAGCGTCGCAGCCAGTCCGAAACCGCAGGCCGCTCGGCAAACATCATGTCGAGGCCGAACAGCTCACCCGAGGCGACGTAGGGCAACATGGCGCAATCGGCCAGCGAGGGCTTGTCGCCGGCGAGCCAGGGTTCTTGCGCCAGCACCTTCTCCATGTCGGCGAGCGTGGTGTCGAGCGTGCGCATCGAGTTGATGAACTCGGGCGCCGCAAAACCCTGCGCCAGCATGCGCTTCTGGCGATCGCGCCGAATGGGATCAATCAGCTTGGCGAGCAGGGCTGCGATCTCGGCCTCGCTTTTTTTCAGCCACCGCGGCCGGATCAGGATCAGCCAGGCGAGCCCCGGCCAATTCGGGTGCAGCGTTTCATCGACCCATTTCGTCCACTTGCGCATCCTGGCCTGGGCGTAGGCAGTCTCGGGTTTCAGGGAATCCTTGGCGTACTGGCTATCGAGATATTCCATGATGATGGTGGAATCGATCAGCACGCTTGCCCCGGACCCCGTTCCGGGGTGATCGTCGTCGACCAACGTCGGCACCAGGCCCTTGGGATGCAGCGCAAGATACTCGGGCCGCAGATTGTCCTTCTCGATGATGTCGACGACGCGGCTGTCCCAGGCCAGCGCCTTTTCCGTCAGCACGGCGCGCACCTTGGCGGCGCACGGCGACGTTGCATAGTGATAGAGCGTCAGCATGGGGCCTCCACGGATCAGTCGGCGCCAGATCCTATAGGCCAGACCCTATAGGAGAGGGCTGGCAGCCGCCACAGGTATCGCGCGCCCTTGCGAAGCGCTGGACCTGGCGCCGCGACAGGGCCATCATCGGCGCCAAGGCGACCAAACGGGCGCGCAAGGCAACAATCGACATCGGGAGCACGCGCATGACCCTGCAATCCTTCGGCTACGTCGGTGTCCGCTCCGACAAGCTCAATGACTGGGCGGCCTACGGCGAGAAATTCCTCGGTCTGCAGCTGGTCGAGCGCTCGCAGAACCTGCTCCGGTTCCGCATGGATGACTTGAAGCAGCGCATCGTCGTCGCCGCCGAGCAGGATGATGCTTTCGTGTTCGGCTGGGAGTTGGAGAGCGCCAGCGCCGTCGATCAGCTCGCCGGACGGCTGGAGGCGGCCAAGGTCAAGGTGCAGCCCATGTCCCGCGCGCAGCTCGCCATGCGCGGCATCGCCGGCGGCATCCGTTTTACCGATCCGGCCGGCACCGGCATGGAAGCCTTCTGGGGCGCGGAGGTGGCGGACACGCCGTTCACGGCCGGCCGCTCGATCTCGGGCTTCCGCACCGGCGCGCTCGGCATGGGCCACGTCGTCATGCACGTCGAGAGCGTCGATGATCTGAGGTGGTTTTACGAGGATGTGCTGGGCTTCCGTCTCAGCGACTATACGACCAAGCCGTTCAAGGCCTACTTCTTCCACATCAATCCGCGCCACCACTCCGTCGCCATGATCGAGACCGGCAAGCGCGGCGTGCATCACCTGATGATGGAACTCTACAACCTCGACGATGTCGGCCAGGGCTACGATATGGCGCTGGCCGAGCCCGGCCGCATCGCCACCACGCTCGGCCGCCACTTCAACGATCTGATGACGTCGTTCTATGCCAAGACGCCGAGCGATTTCATGCTCGAGTACGGCTGGGGCGGCAAGACCATCGATCCCGCGACCTGGCAGCCGGTCGAGGTCGCCTACGGGCCGAGCCTGTGGGGGCATGACCGCAACTGGCTGCCACCGGAGCAGTTGGCTGAGGCGCGCGTGTTGCGCACCAAGGCCGCCGCCGATGGGCAGCGCGAGCCGGTGCAGGTGATCGGCGGCAACTTCACGCTCAGCCACGGCGAGTGCCCCTGGTGGGACAGCGTCAAGCAAGGGTAGGGAACGCTTGCGGCGGCCGCCAGGCTAAATATCCCCGTCCTGTCTCAGCCAGCGCACGGCCGTGCGGAAGGCGTCGAGCGTGTGCGCCACCTCGGCGGGGCCATGCGTGGCCGAGACCAGGCCGCCCGGTGCGCCCATGATGTCGACGCCATTGGCGATCAGCGCGATGCGCAGGCGATAGGCCTGCGCGACGTTGCGCGTGCCCTTGAGGCCTTTGAAGCCGAACGTCAACGGGTCGAACGACGCCGGATCGAGCGGCACGCGACCGGGGTTCTGGAAAATCAGGAACGTCGAGGCCTCGCCGTAGATCCCCCAGGGAATATTCTCTTCGATGACGATGCGGCGCAGACCATCGCGGATCGACGTCGCCGCCTGCTCGGCCCGTGCGCACACGTCCTCCCGCTCGACGATGCCGAGCGTCGTCACGGCGGCGGCGGCGCAAACCGGATTGGCATTGAACGTGCCCTGATGGCCGATCTTCTCGCGCTTGGCCTGCTGCATGGCGCCGGCGTCGAGCTGGTCCATGATGTCGGCGCGCCCGGCCACCGCGCCACCCGGCATGCCGCCAGCGACGATCTTGGCCAGCACGCACATATCCGGCGTGATGCCGAAGCGCTGCTGCGCGCCACCCTTGGACCAGCGGAAGCCCGTGATCACCTCATCGAAGATGTAGGTCACGCCATGCTGTTTCGTGATCTCGCGCAGGCGGCCGAGAAACCCGACCGGCAGCGGCACCTGCCCCCAGCTCGCGCCAGAGGGCTCGATGATGACGGCGGCGACGTCGTCGCGCGTGCTCAGCGTTTCCTCGAGGCGGGCGGGATCATCGGCGGGCAGCAGAATGGTCTGCTCCACCAAGCCCGGAATGATGCCGGCGGGCACGCCGCCATCAAAGTGCGACATGGCGCCAGCCGTGACCGCATCGTGCCAGCCGTGGAAATGGCCGACGAAGCGGACGATCTTCGGCTTGCCCGCATGCGCGCGGGCGAGTCTCAGCGCCAGATGCGAGGCCTCCGTCCCCGAGGCCGTGAAGCGCACCCGCTCGGCGCAAGGAACGAGCCGGTTGATGTGCTCGGCCCAAGCAACCTCCAGCTCGTGCGCGGAGCCGAAATGCGTGCCGATTTTCGACTGGCGCTCGATCGCGTCCAGCACGGCCGGGTGGCCATGCCCCAGCAGCAGCGCGCCGTGGCCGCCGAAATAGTCGACATAGTCATTGCCGTCGACGTCCCATTTGCGTGACCCTTTGGCGCGAGCGGCATAGATCGGATAGGGCAGCAGCGTGCGGCTGTCGTGCGTCAGGCCGGCCGGAATGACCTTGCGCGCGCGTTCGTAAAGCGCGGCGGAGCCTTTGGTGCGGGCCCGGAACTCGGCCTCGACCTTGGAGTTGGTGCGGGTTGCACGCGCGGGTGCTGCCATCTGTCGCCTCCTCGTTTCAACCGGAGCTTAAGCAGAAATTCTCTCGTCCGCCAACGCATGCCGGCCGGGGCAGCCGTGCGGGTCGCGGCATGGATCGTCCTCGCTGGGTAGGTTGGGTTACGCGCCGAGGACTGTGCGAGCTCAAGTCGCGGCCGGCGCGCCCCGGATTTAATCCGGGGGTAACCCAACCTACGACGGCTGCCGATTCCAAGCAGGATTTCCGGCCTTGACCAACGGATGCCGCTGTGGCGATATGTCCGAAGCTGGTGAGGGCGGACATGGCGGGGCGTCGAAGGAACGTCGGGAAGTGACCCAGGCTGTGTGAAAACCCCATCCATGCTATGAATCTCCTGCTGAATCGGCGGGGGCTTTGATGGCGGCATTCGTTCAGGGCGCGGCGCGCGGGCAAGTGGCATTGTTGCCGGAATGCCTCGATGACTGGGTCGA
>CAZCGE010000077.1:0-47970 GCA_964498125.1 uncultured Devosia sp.
CGACGGAGCCTGCGAAATCCCCATAGCGCCCGCTGATCCGGGTGCCCCAAACCCCGCGCCTTCCTTCCCTGGCGGCTTTCGAACGCCGGCCTCGGTGCGCGTGGAGACGTCCGTGTGGCCGGCATCCGAAACCCGTCACAATCGCGTCGCCCCGTGCGACCGTGCAGGTTTTCTCCTTGACGAGCATAACCCGACGTGAGCGATCCATGCAAACGCCGGCCTCAGTGGCGCGAAATGTTTGGCGACGTCGTGCGGGCGGACCCCGGCTCGCAGGCCGGGGCAAGCTTTTCGAGTGGTAGCCGCCGTACGCTGCTTCAAGTGGTGAAGATCCCGGATAGCCGCGCTGAAGCGCGGCTTCCGGGAACGCAAGCGGAGGGGGCGTGCAACTTCGGCTCCGGCTCACTCGCGATCACGCTCGCATCTCTACGGCTCATTCCAGCTCCATCAGTTAAACATCCGATAACGGCCATTCGCAATTTGCCCCCGCCGAAAAGTTATCCCCGCCCCCTGCATTGTCGCTGATACTGCCCCCGTCCCGCCCACGGGGAACGGACTGCAGTACGTCTTCAGTACGTGGGTCGCCTCTCGCGTCGCCTGGTAACAGCGTGGGCCGAGAGCGGGATGGTCGGTGCGCGCGGCAGCAGGGGGTAACGCATCCAGCCACAAGCGCGGCGACCCGGATTATGACGGTGTAATCCCGTCTTGCAATATCCGGGCGACAGATAAACCGGCCCGCGGGGCGGCCACACGCCGCCAAAAAAAAACAATTCCAGCGGCGCGTCGCCGCCCCGCTCCCCTTTTGCGCCGTTCGGATCGAGCGCGCAGTGTCCGACATAAGTTGTATGACCATGATACAAAGATCGGCCGACCGGACGCAGTGGCGCAGTAGTAGGTTACGCGCGGCGACGGCGGTTGATTTGGGTGAGCCCCGATTGACCGCGCGCAATCCAACCTACGCGCACGAGCGCAAACCCGGCTGCGCGTTGCGCCGGTGAGGAGGTTCCATGCCACGACCCACACGGCTGCCCCGGCCGGCATGCGTTGGTGGACGAGAGAATGTCTGCTTAGACCACCTTCGTCGTCAGCTCGCCGACGCCCTCGACGAAGGTGGTGATGGTATCGCCGCGCTTGACCGGGCCGACGCCCGAGGGCGTGCCGGACATGATCAGGTCACCGGGGAACAGCTCGAACAGGCCGGACAGGTAGGAGATCATCTCCGGTACCTTCCAGATCATCTGATTGAGGTCGCCTTGCTGCTTGAACTCGCCGTTGATCTTGAGCCAAACGGCGCCTTGCGTCGGGTGGCCGATCTGGCTGGCCGGCACGATGTCGGTCATCGGCGCGGAATGCTCGAACGCCTTGCCGATCTCCCAGGGCCGCTGCAATTTCTTGCACTCGTCCTGCAGATCGCGCCGCGTCATATCGATACCGACGGCATAGCCGAACACGCAGGCCATGGCCTTGTCGACCGGGATGTCCTTGCCGCCCTTGCCCAGCGCCACCACCATCTCGGCCTCATGGTGCACGTTGCTCGACTTCGGCGGATAGGGAAAATCGCCGTTGCCAAGCACCAGGTTGTCGGGATTCTTCTGGAAGAAGAACGGCGGCTCCTTGTTGGGGTCATGCCCCATCTCGATGGCGTGCGCGGCGTAGTTGCGGCCGACGCAGTAGATGCGGTGCACCGGGAACACGGCGGAAGACCCGCGCACCGGCACGGTGACGACGGGCAGTGCGGCGACGGCGTAGGTCTTGGTCATTTCAGTCACTCGATGATCTCCCACCATTTTATGCGTGATCCCGCGGAAACGGGTCAATCGATGATCCTTATCGCGCAGGTCGAGGGGAGCGTAAAGCACGGCATGCCGGTATGCCGGCCATGCAGGACATATGCACAGCGCTGAGTCGTCCATCCTTGCCGCCGCGACGAATCACGGTGCATTGCTAGCTGCATATGCTTCAGCGCTGGAGATTGGTATGGCGTGGCGGAATGGATGGGCAGGGCCGGCGCGCTGGATCGGATCGACGCTGCAGCAGCTGCGCGCGCGAACCGATGCGCCGGGCCCCCTGACCCGCGATTGTATCGACCCATGGGTCTACCTGGAGGTCACGGCGAGCGGCCAGCTGCTACCCTGCTGCAATCAGAGCGCCATGGCACAGTTGACCCCGACCGGCGGCATCGATCGCAATTCCGATCAATTTCAGGCCCTGCGCCAGGCGCTTCTCAGCGGCGATCTGCCCAATGCCTGCAGTCAATGCCACATTCGCAAGACGGTGCCGGCAGCCGCATTGCAGCGCAAGCTCGGCAAGGCCATGCGCAAAGCCGGCCAGGCCGATCAACTCGCCGCCCTGCCGCTCAAGCACTTGCGCATCGACATCACGACGAAATGCAACCTGCGCTGCGACTACTGCGCCGTGTCCTCGCCCACCTATAAGGGCACCGAGATGGACTTGGCGATGTTTCGCCGGCTCGAGCCGTTGCTCAGGCAGGCTGGCAAGAAGCTGAACGTGCACGTCAACGGACATGGCGAGACCACCTATCATCCGGATTGGCTGGCCATGTGCCAGGACATCATCGCAATGGGCTATCGCCCCAACATCATCACCAATCTCGCCAAGTCGTTTACCCCGGCCGAGATCGATATGCTGGCGCACTTCAAGACCGTGCAAGTGAGCCTCGACAGTGGCGATGTCGAGCTCATGCGCCAGATTCGCAAGGCCGTGCGGCCCGACCAAGTGTTCGACGTGATCCGGCGCATTCGCGCCGCGGCCGACCGGCAGGGGATAATGCGGCCCGACATCTCCTTCAGCATCGGCCTCTACGACCCTTCGATTTGGACACTGGAAGCGTTCATCGCCACGCTGTTGGAATTGCAGATTCAAAGCATCACGTTCTGGAACCTGGTCGAGAAGGATCACCAGAAGCTCGCGCGCGCCCTCACGCGCCTGGCAGGCGACGAGCAACAGCGCGCCCGCCGCATCATTGCCAACGTGAAGGCGACGCTCGATGCGCGCAAGATTCCTCACGATTTCGCTGGCGATTTTAGCGACGGCGTGGGCGGCACCTTCTTGGCGGCGCCGACCGCGGCGGCGGCTTAGCTGCGCGCCAATAGGCCTCGCGCAGCCTTCTGTTCTCGCAACAGCGCTGGCGCTCGCAGGTGCAGCATTCGAAAATATCATCGAAATATACGAAAAAATAACTTGACCTGCGGCAAACTCGCATCAACTTTAGGTTTACGCGATGGCCTCCGATACGGCGTCAATTCATGACGCCGCGGACGCGTGATGCGAGGGTTCGATGAGTATCGAGAATTTGAATTCAGCAGCCTGGGCAGCGGGATTTGCCCTGGCGCCGACCGAAGAAGAGGCCATCGAGGCCTTCAAGGCGGCAACGGAGAAAACGCGCATCGCGACCAAGTCGACGGCAGCCTCGCGCTGGCAATCGGCGAAGGTCCCTGGGCAAGCCGTCGCGCGCCTCGCCCCTGCCGGTTCGTATAGCGGCATGCGCCACTGGCTGACCCATTGGCAGCGCAAGGCCACGGCCTGACAGTCCGGCAACGCACTGCTTGTGTGCTTCGCAACCGCGTTCATCCCGGCGCGCGTCATTGCCTGTGAATGGCGGTCGCAGCACTTTTTTTAGGTGTCGCCGTATCGCCCGCCTGCATCGCGCGCGACACCCATCCCAACACCTCGCCGTGGTGCTGCGTGATCCAGTAGTGCCCCTTGCCAGGCAGCACGATCAACTCGCAATGCTTGATGTTGCGGGCCAGCCCGCGCGCCGCCAGCCGTGGTACGTTGCGGTCCTCACTGCCAAGCCACAGCCGCGCTGGTGCCGTAATCGCCTGTAGCTCGATCTCCCATGGTCGCGCGAACAGCTGCATATCGATCACAGGCCCCGACAACCCGCGCGCCAACCCGAGCCGGAAGCAGTCGGCAAGGCGGTCGCGCGCGGCCGGCGCGCAGAGCGCGCTCCGATCAGCAGGGCTGGCGCGCGCCGCCGCCACCCGCATCGCTCCGCTGGCTGATACCGCAAGCAGCATCCGAAAGACCCCGAATGTCAGGCGGATTGCACCCGGCAACCGCGGCAGCAGCCGAAAGCAAAAGGTATGAAACGAGGACAGCTTCACGCGATCGGGTGCGCCGACGATCGGACCAACCGGCGCAACGAGAGCAAGAGCCGTGATGCGCGATCCAAGCCGGGCCGCGACCGCGGCCGCATAGGGCCCGCCGCCGGAAACGCCAATAATGCCGAAACGTGCCAACCCGAGCGCATCGGCCAGCTGCGCCATGTCGTCGGCGAATAGTGCGAGGCTTGGCCGTAGGGGGGGGGCCGTGCCGGCATAGCCCCAGCGATCGACAGCAATCAGCCGCAGCCCCAGCTCCGCCGCGCATGTGTCAGCCATGGCGAACTTGGTGCGCGATCCCGGCGTGCCGTGCAGCGCCAGCACGGGCGGACCGGACGGGTCGCCGTAGACGCGATAAGTGATGACGCGGCCATCGGTCAGCGAGATGCTGCGCGCTTCCTCGGCTGTCGCGCGATTGAACGAGAGACTCACTGCTCGCACTCCATTGCCTATTCCGCGAGCCCAATTGAAACCGGCTCGTGGAATGTGATTTTGGCATGGTTCACGGGGCGATGCAGCGAACACGCGCCGGGTAGAGCCGCCTCGCTCGAAATATCGCCACACGCGTCTTGCCCGCATCAATGAATTGGCGCAGCATCGTCGCCAACATCATCTCTGGCAAAAAGCCGGGCGAGCAAGATGGAGGACACAGATGGCCGAAATCCGCAATATGACGCGCGACGAGATCCAAACCCGCACGGGGCGCTTCGCGGGCCTCCAGCCGATGTCGACGGCCAAGAACTTGGCAGACCAGGGCGTGCCGCAGGAAGCGCTCGACATCGTTTTCGCCAACAAGCTCATGCCCGTGGTCCTGGAGAAGACCGCCAATCCATTCGGCAATGCCTCGCCGATCACTGGCGCCGGCGGCATGAGTCTGCATGTTTCCGTCTGCCCGCCGGGACAGGGTCCGTGCCTGCATTCGCACAACTCCACGTTCGAGACGTTCGTGTGCCTCGACGGCAAGTGGGAATTCTCGGTCGGCGACAAAGGCCAGGAAAAAGTCGTGCTGGAGACATGGGACACCTTCTCCTGCCCGCCGAACGTTTATCGCGGCTTCCGCAACATCGCCGACAAGGACAGCGTGCTGATGACGATCATCAGCGGTCCCCAGGAGGCGCGCGACGACGTCTCGCTGCCGCCGATCATCGCCGATCGGTTGCAAAAGATCGGCCCCGACGTGCTGCCGGCCTTCGAGAAGATCGTCAAGTTCGATTTGGCGAAGTGAGGGCGGAGGCGCACGACCATCGAGCGCAAGGGACGATCGGTCGGCCGCTCTTGACTGGACTTTGTCACCCCAAGGAATAATTCTTGACGCGTCCCGATTCGTTACCTATTGCGTAATGAACGATGATGTATTACCTATTGGGTAACGCGAGGCGTCGATGGAGTTCTCGTTCAAGGGCAAGCTGAAGAAGCAGCTCAGCTCTGACAAGGAGATGCTGAAGGCATTCGGACAGGAGCGAGCCAGGCACCTGAAGCTGAGGCTCGACGTACTCTCCAATGTAAAGACCTTGGCCGAAGTGCCAACCGACCCGCCCCCGAGGTGCCATCAGCTCATGGGCAAGAGAAAGGGTCAATTCGCCGTCGTACTGACGGGGAACTGGCGGCTCGTGTTCGAGCTTGATCCGCCTGTCAAGGGCCAAGTGAACTTGGCAGAGGTCAAGAAAGTCCGCTTGCTGGAGGTGGTGGACTATCACGGTGAATGAGGCTCGTGTTGGAAGCGAGCTTTTGTGCAACGCGAGGGGGCGCCTGTGTATCGGTGCGCGGGGGAAGAAAGGGTGACTGCGATGGCTGAAGTGATTCAGGCGAGCGATGGCTGGGCGCCCGATTGGGCGACGCATCCGGGCGAGCATCTGGCCGAGTATCTCGAGGTTCGTGGATGGTCGCAGGCCGAGTTCGCGCGGCTCGCGGAGCTGACGCCGAAGCTCGTCAGCGAGATCATCAACGGCAAGAACCCTGTAACGCCGGACACGGCGATCAAGCTGGCGCGCGTCCTTGGCCTGAAGGACTACATTTGGCTGGGCCTCCAGCGCGACTGGGACTTGCATCAGGCGCGCAAGCGAGCGCAGGAGGCTGCTCCCGAGCAGAAATCCTGGCTCTCACGCTTTCCTATCAAAGAGATGAAGGCGCATCGTCTGCTGCCCGATACCCACAATGAAGGAACGCTTCTCGATACGCTGCTGCGAGTGCTCGGGATCGGTGAGCCCTCCGCCTACGCAGCAAAATTTCGTGGTTTCGCGGTTCAGCACCGGCAATCGCAGTCCTACGAGAGCCTGCCGGATCACGTCTTTACGTGGCTGATGCTCGGTGAGCACCAGGCACGATCGCTGCATCTTCCTCCATTCGACGAGGTGAAATTTCACGCGGCGGTGCGCGAGATCCGTGGTTTGACGCGTGAAGAACCCAAGGTATTCGAGCCGCGGATGAAGCGGATATGCGCTGCGGCTGGCGTGGCTGTTATCTTCATGAAGCCGCTAGGCCAGACCCGCCTCTTCGGGTCGGCATGGTGGATCGACGGCAATCAGCGGGCGGTTATCCAGATGTCCTTGCGCATGAAGTCGAACGACCACTTCTGGTGGACGTTCTTCCACGAGTGCGGGCACATCGCACTGCATCGCGGCAAGAACTTCGCGGACGATCAGAACGCCAGAGGAGATGGTCCTGAAGTCGAGGCCGACGGATGGACGGAAACTATGCTTTACGGCCACAATCGACTGCCTGCCATACTCGCCAATCCGCCAAAGTCGGAGAACGGTATCCGTCGTCTTGCCGATGAACTGGACCTTCATCCCGGGATCATCGTGGGGATGTTGCAGCACTATGAGGTTGTGCCGCACAGGAACCTCAATCACCTCAAAGCGAAGTTCCAGTTGGCAGATGCAGTGCAAGCATGACCGCCAGCACTGTCGCCGCTCGAACCTGAAATTGCGAGATGACTTCGTGGTAAAATGGTTGCGAAAAATAGCAACTGCGCTCTATGGAATTGATCCGGACCGAGTTGAGAACGCTCCCTGCCCAACCTCGCCGACATCAGCAGGCCCGCCAAGGACCATGGACGGCCACACCATGCGTTGGCCGAGCCGGATAATCCTGCTTAGATGGGCAACTGCATCCTACCTTGGAGCCCACACCCTTCGATGTCCGCCCCTGCCGCCGCACCCTTGCTCTCGAGCTTGCGCATTCTCGAGCTTGGCCACTTCATCGCCGCGCCGTTCTGCACGCGCGTGCTGGCCGATCTCGGCCCCGACGTGCTGCCGGCCTTCGAGAAGATCGTCAAGTTCGATTTGGCAACATAGCCGCACAGCGACGCGGCATCGGCGATCCGGGCATCAGCGGCACACCGGCTTATTTGCCGCGATCTCGCTGCAGCAGGCGGCTGGCGTAATAGCGAAAGTCCTCCGCTGCCCGCAGCCCGCAGTATGTGATCGAATTGCCCAAGCTGAGCGGCCACGTCTTGAAGCCAGCGCGCGAGCGACGCACGGTTGCGACCGGATAGAGGGCTGGAAAATGCTTGGACAATCGGTCCCGCCACCACGCATGCGGGCGGATCGTGACGTGCGCATTGCGACCATCAGGCAGAATGGCGGCGGCCGGCTTGGTATCGATGATGACGATGGCGTGGCGGCACAGCGCCGCCATCTCGCCGATGACATCGTCCAGATCACGCTCCTCGATGTGCTCGAGAACGTCGATGTTGATGAGCAGATCGGCGGGCCGGTCAGGCTTGCGGGCATAGTCGGGGATCGCTGGATCGTAGCGGACGAGATCGATCGGGTAGCCGAGATCGAGCCGATCCAGGAATTGCGACTGCCCGCAGCCGTAGTCGAGAATGGAGCCCGGTCGCAGCAGCTTCACTTCCGGACGCAGGAAGCGAAGGTTCTTGATCGACGTGTCGCCATAGGCGCGGCTGGCGTGTATGTGCCGATACTGCGCAATCAGCTCGGGGTTGCCGGTCACGAGACATGTTCCGTTGCTAATTGGGTGACAGTTTTAGCGACGCAGCCTGGAAAGACAATTTCACGCCATGCCGGCGATGTGCGGGCATGGCAAACGTGCGCTGCGTTCTCGATCGACAACGGCGTCTGCCGCCTGGATGACGCGATGAACCGACTGACGAGCGCACAATTGGCCTCGAATGCGTGCCGTCCAAAGCCTCAGTAG
The DNA here is from genome assembly GCA_964498125.1 of uncultured Devosia sp. GTDB lineage: Bacteria > Pseudomonadota > Alphaproteobacteria > Rhizobiales > Hyphomicrobiaceae > CAMDBL01. The sequence continues at coordinate 8,283 of CAZCGE010000077.1, forward strand.
TTGAAAATCCCATCGCGCGCAACGATCTGACCCGGCGTCTGAGTGCGACTGCGCCCGCATGTCGGGCTATCGCCCCGGACACGTCGCTTCGAGCATTGGCTGAAAGGCGCATTCCTGCTTAGGTGTGGGGCGCATGCCACTCAGGAGCCTCATTTCGTCGATGTCAACCCTCGCCGCACCCTTGCTGTCCAGCCTGCGCGTCCTCGAACTCGGCCACTTCATCGCCGCGCCGTTCTGCACGCGCGTGCTGGCCGATCTCGGCGCCGACGTCATCAAGATCGAGCCGCCGGGCACCGGCGATCCGGTGCGCGGCTGGGGCGCGCAGGCCAACGGCCGTTCGATCTGGTGGAGCGTGCACGGTCGCAACAAGCGCTCGGTGACGCTCAACCTGCGTGACCCCGCCGCGCGCGAGATCGTGCTGGCGCTGGTCGCCAAATGCGATGCCGTGGTCGAGAACTTCCGTCCGGGTCAGCTGGAGAAATGGGGCATCGGGCCCGACGTGCTGGCCAAGGCGCGCACCGGTCTTTCGATCGTGCGGATCTCGGGCTACGGCCAGACCGGACCGGAATCCCAGAGGGCCAGCTTCGGCGTGATCGGCGAGGCCAAGGGCGGCCTGCGCTACCTGACCGGCTACCCGAAGGGCACCACCGAGCTGCCGCCACCGCGCACCGGCGTCAGCGTTGGCGACAGCGTGGCGGGCCTCTATGGCGCGGTGGGTGTGCTTGCCGCCATCATCGACCAACGCGCATCCGGCCGCACGGCGCCACGCGTCATCGACGTGGCGCTCGGCGAAGCCGTGCTGACGCTGATGGAGGGCGTGCTGCCCGAATATGCGCTGACCGGCGCCGTGCGCGAGCCCATGGGCTCCGGCATGACCAGTTCCGCGCCGACCAGCGCCTATCCCTGCACAGGCGGCGGCTGGGTTCTGATCGCCGCCAACTCCGATCCGCTGTTCCGCACGCTGGCTGGCGCCATGGGCCAGCCCGAGCTGGCCGGCGATCCGCGCTTTCGTGATAATCCCAGCCGGTTGCGGAATGTCGCCGAGCTCGACCGCCTGATTGGCTGCTGGACCGAGCCGCGCCACATCGACGAGGTGCTGGACGCGCTGGAGGCCGCCAACATCCCCTCGAGCAAGGTCTATACCGTCGCCGATATCGCCAGCGACCCTCAGTACCGGCATCGGCGCATGGTGACCGAGGTGGAGGACGCCAGCCTCGGCCGGTTGCTGCATCCCGGCGTGGTGCCGATGGTGGATGGCCTCGATCGCGACGCGCAGATCCGTTGGGCGGGGCCCGAGGTCGGCCAGCACAACGCCGACGTCTATGGTGAACTCGCCGGCCTCACCGCAGCCGACCTCGCCCGTATGCGCCAGAGTGGCTTGATCTGAAATCGAAGGCGACTCACAGGCTCCGCGAGTTCTTCCCCAGCACCCGCTGCAGCACCTGGCGATAGGCGCCGAAGTCGGTGAAGCCGCCATCGACCGGCACGTCGTGGCCGGTGATGTAGCCGCTGTCGTCGCTGACCAGGAACAGCACGACCTTGGCGATATCGTCCGCCGTGGCGGGCCGCTGCAATGGCGTCATCCAGGTCATGGCCTCGATGAAATCGGCCGATTCGCCGACCATATCGGTCAGCACGATGCCCGGATGCACGGCGTTGACGCGGATCTTCCAGGGCGCGAACTCCATCGCCGCACTCTTGGTCAGGCCACGGATCGCCCATTTGGTCGAGCTGTAAGCCGTGGCGAAGTGGCCGGTCATGCCGGCGATCGAGCCGGTATTGACGATGGCGCCGCCGCCGGCATCGCGGATCAGCGGCGCACAGGCCCGCATGCCGAGGAATGGCCCGGTCAGATTGATGCTGATCAGCCGGTTCCAGTCTTCCAGCTTGGTCTCGATCATGGAGGGAACGCGCAAGGCCACACCGGCATTGTTGACGAGAATGTGGAGCCCGCCATGGGTTTTCTTGACCCAGGCAGCCATCTCCGCCCAAGCCGCCTCCTGGCTGACGTCAAGGTGGCGGAACTCGGCCTTGCCACCGTCCTTGGCAATGGCCTTGGCGAGATCCTTGCCCTGATCATCGAGCACGTCGGCAATGACGACGGTGGCGCCTGCCGCGGCCAGTAGGCGTGCCTCGGCGGCGCCCTGGCCGCGGCTGGCCCCGGTGATGATGGCGACCTTGCCGGCGAGTTTCTGATCCATGTTGTTTCCTCTTGTTGCGTAGGTTGGGTTACGCGCGGAGCACCGGCTTTGCGCCATTGCCGCTGTCGTCGCCGCGCGTAACCCAACCTACGGCGGCGAGCTCAATGCGGCAGGCGCAGCACCGGCTTGATGGTCTTGCCGCTCCCGGCGTCGGCGCAGGCTGAATTAATGTCGGCGAGGTCATACACCCGGATCATGCGCTCGAAAGGCATCTTGCCCTCGGCCATCAGGTCGATGAGCTTGGGCAGGAACTCCTTGGGCCTGGCCTCCCCTTGCACGACGCCGCGCACCAACCGGCCGCGCTGCAGATTGCGCATCTCAAAGGCAACATCGACGCCCGAGCGGGCGCTGCCGAGCAGCACGCATTGCCCGCCGCCCTGCTGCAGCGATTCGACCGCCTCGCGGAATACGGCGGGCAGCGCCGAGGTCTCGATCGAAAAATCGACGCCGCCTTTGACGAACTTCTGGATGTCGGCCACCACGCCCTTGGACGCCGCGTGATTGATCGTGTGCGTGGCGCCAAGCTCGCGGGCGAGTTCGAGCCGCTCGTCGCGGATGTCGACGGCGACGATCGTCGTACAGCCGGACAGCTTGGCGGCCATCAGCGCAGCGAGACCGACGGCGCCGGTGCCGAAGATGGCGATGCTCGAGCCCAATTGCGGCTTCAAGACGTTGAGCACCGCACCGGCGCCCGTCTGCCCGCCGCAGGCGATGGCGGCCAGCCGTTCCAGCGGCACGTCCTGCCTCGCCTTCACGGCGAAGCGCTCGTTGGCGATGGTGTAGGTCGAGAACGAGGACTGCTGGAAGAACGAGCCGTAGACCGGCTGGCCTTTGCTCGTCAGGAGCGTCGAGCCGTCGGCGCGCGTGCCGTCTTGCTTGAGCTTGGGCGCATCCTGGCAATAGGCGATGCGGCCGGCCTGACAGGTGGGGCAGGCGCCGCACCAGGGGAAGGACATGACCACGTGATCGCCGGGTGCAAACGCGCGCACGTCCTTGCCGACCGCGGCAACGATACCGGCGCCCTCATGGCCAAACACGGCTGGGAATGGGATCTGGAAATACCCATCGCGGCCATGCACGTCGGTCTGGCAGATGCCGCTGGCGATGACCTTGACCAGCACCTCGTCGGCGCGCGGTGCATCCAGATCCAGCGTCTCGATGCCGAACCTGCCGAATTTCTCGCGCACGATGGCGGACGTGACTTGCATGGGGACCTCGCGGCGGTGTCTAACATCCTGTCAGACACCGTTGCTCCACCTTATCAAGTTCCAATCGCAACGTTGAGCCAAGGTGTCTGACAGGATGTCAGACACCGCCGCATCACTTCTTCGCCAGGCCGATGTCGTCCATCAGCCTGGTCCAGGACACGCGCTCGTCGGCGAAGAACGTCTCGGTCGCCTCCGCGGTCCGCTTTGGCGCGGCGTTGACGTGCACCTTTTTCAGCGCCGCGATCAGCTCCGGCGAGGCCAGCGTATCCGCCGCCGCGGCGCGGATCTTGTCGAGCACGTCCTTGGGCGTGTTGGCCGGCGCCCACATCGCCGTCCAGAACGGTAGCGAGGCCTCGGGGTAGCCGAGCTCGGCGAAGGTCGGCACGTCGGGGAACTCGGGCAACCGCTGCGCCGACATGACGGCCACGGCCTTGATATCGGGGTCCTTGACCATGCCCGAAGCGGTGGCGGCGTTGATCGGGATCGACTGCACGTCACCGACCAGCAGCATCGGCATGATCTTGCCGGTGCCGCCCTGCACGGGGATGTGGATGAACTTCAGCCCGTGCGCCTTCTCCATCTTGCCAACCCACATGTGGGCGAAGCTGCCGATGCCGCCGCCCATGCCATAGCGCACCTTGTTCGGGTTCGCCTTCACGTGCTCGATGAACTCCTTGAAGGTCTTGGGCGCGAAGTCCTTTTGGGAGATGAGGAACAGGCTCGGCGTATTGGACAGCTGCGTCACCGGCACCGTCGCCACCTCGAACGGCTTCGGCATCTTGTCCTTCATCATCACGCCGGTGAAGATGGAGGTCTGAGCGTTGCCGAGATAGAGCGTGTAGCCGTCGGCCGGCGCATCGATCAGCGCCTGCAGCGCGATGATGCCACCGGCGCCGGGCTTGTTCTCGACGATCGCCGGCTGGCCGAGCTTCAGCTTGAAGTGCTCGGCGAAGATGCGGCCGATGATGTCGGTGGCGCTGCCGGCGTCGAACGGGCAGAGCAGACGCACCGGCTTGTTGGGATAGCCTTGGGCCGTGGCCGGCATGGTGCCCGCGATCAGGCCGAAGGCGGCCAGCGCGAGCGCGAGCAGTCGTCTCATCTGATGTCCTTTCTTCGAAGTGCGTGAGTGGTGAGTGGTGGATCAGCATTCGCTTTCGTCTCTAGACCTCGCTTCACGACTCACGACTCACCACTCACGAAAAGCCTTATGACAGCCTGGCCCAGGCCTCGGTCGCGTCCTTGGCCTTATTGTAATCCTGCGACAGATCACCGTCGCCGCACGGACTTTTCACCGTGAAGAACACGGCCGGGCCCTCGACGCAGCGCACGCCGTGGCGCGTGTTGCGCGGGATATGCACAAGGTCGCCTTTCTTGATGTCCTTGACCTCATCACCGAGGATCATGCGCAGCGTTCCCTCGAGCATCAGAATGAACTGCTCCTCATTGGGATGAAAGTGCGGGTTCGGACCATCGCCGAGCTGATAAGTGACGACACCGGCCTTCATCAGCTCGCCGGGCACCGTCTTGGCTTGGGCCGGCCCGCCGGCGCTGTCCTTCTTCGAGTCCATCCGGTCGATGTTGTAGTAGGGCATTGGCGTTCCTCCGACGTCGTGGTTGTAGGTTGGGTTACGCGCTGCAATGACTGGGCCCTCGAGTAACGTCCGTGCGCTGCGCGTAACCCAACCTGCGGCACCAGCCGTTTACTTCGCCTCCGCGCCGATCTCGTCGATCAGCTTGATGAAGCGCTCCATGTTGGCTTTCAGCCAGACGGCGCTTTCCGCCCGGTTCTTCATGAAGGTCGGCGTCGTCTCGGTCTTCTTCCACAGGTCCGTCGCCCGCTCCGCCTTCATCGACTTCTGGATGGCGTCGAAAAGCTTGTCGAGGATCTCGGGCGGCGTGCCGGCGGGTGCATAGAGCGCGTGCCACAAGCCGTTGCCGACATCGGGATAGCCGAGCTCGGCCAGGGTCGGCACGTCGGGGTAGATGCCGAGGCGTTTCGGCCAGGTGGTAGCCAGCACCTTGACGTCGCCGGCCTTGATCTGGCTGGCGATGGCGGCGGTGTTGATCAGCGCGATATTGGCGTCGCGGTTGGAAAGCGCTGTGACAATGCCGCCGCCGCCCTTCTGCGGCAGATGCACCATGTTCACCTGCGTCCGCTTGCCGAGCATGAACATGTCGAGATGCGGGCCGGTTTGCGCGCCGGGGCTGGCATAGCGCAGCTTGCCGGGATTGGCCTTGCCGTAGGCAACCAACTCCGTGAAATTATTGACCGGCAGCTCCTTGACCGCGCACAGTAGCGTCGGCGGGCCTTCGGCCAGCGGCGTGATGATGGTGTACGCCTTGTCCGGATCGATTGTGATCTTGTCCTTGCGGATGATGTTCGAGCTGGCGCCCGAGCTGTTGCCGAGCAGCAGCGTATAGCCGTCGGGCTTGGCGCGCGCGACCTCCTCCAGGGCGATCTGGCCGTTGGCGCCGGGCTTGTTCTCGATGACCACGGACTGGCCGATGATCTGGCGCAGGTCCTCGCCCAGCGTGCGCATGATGATGTCGGTGGCGCCGCCGGCGGCGAAGCCGTTGACGATGCGGATCGGCTGATTGGGATAGGCGACTTGCGCCCATGCCGGCGCGGCGAGTCCACCCGCGCTGGCGCCGATTCCTGCCAGCACTGTCCTTCTGTCCATCGTGTGCTCCCTGTTTTTTTCTAGGTTAATTGACGCTTCGACCGGCCATCACTGCGACAGCCGAAATCGCTCGACTATTTCAGCAGTCCGGCCTCGACCGCCTGCTTGCGTAAACGATCCACGCGAGGCTTGCCCCAGCCGTCGATGTCGGCGCGCGTCTTGAGATCGGCGGCGATGATCTCGCTCTTGTTGTAGAGTTCCTGCACCTTTGGCGTCTTCAGCGCCTTCTGGGCGGCGTCGAACAGCTTGTCCATGACCGCCGGCGGCGTATCGACGTGCACCCACAGGGCGTGCCATAGCACGATGCCGGCGTCGGGAAGCCCAAGCTCCGTCATGGTCGGCACATTGGGGAAATCCCTGAGCCGCTTGGGAAAGTTGACACCGAGGGGCTTGGCCTCGCCCGACCTCAGCTGCGGCCCGACGGTGCCGATGTTGATGCTGGCTATATGCACATCGCCATTGATGACGGCCTGGGTCATCGGGCCGGCGCCCTTCTGCGGAATATGAACGAGGTCGATGCCGAGCTTCCTGCCGATGATGACGACGTCGAGATGCGGGCCCGAGTTGGTGCCGGGGCTAGCATAGCGCACCTTGGCCGGATTAGCCTTGGCGTAGGCCACCATTTCCGGCCATGAGCTGAACGGTGCATCCTTGTTGGCGACATGCATCGACGGCGGACCATCAGCCAGCGGCGCCACCATGACCATCTGCTTGTCGGGATCGAAGCTGAGCTTGTCCCTGAAGAGAAGCAGCGCGCTGGTACCGGTGCTGTTGGAAGCGAACAGCGTGTGGCCATCTGGCTTGGCCTTGTGCACTTCCTCGAGCGCGATGATGGTGTTGGCACCCGGCTTGTTCTCGACAATCACGGCCTGGCCGATGAACTGGCGCATCTCCTCGGCCATGACGCGGACGACGAGATCGGTGCCGCCGCCGGGCGGGAAGGCATTGATGATGCGCACGGGTTGGCTCGGGAAAGGCGCCTGCGCCGCGGCGCCGGTTGCGAGCAGTCCACCGGCTAGAAGCACGGCTATCCGGAACAGTTGCATCAGAACCTCCCTGGGCGTTCGACTGCGCAATCCGCGCAGATTTTGCGCCGGCGATCGACGGCTGCCCGAGACGGGCTGCTGCCTCGCCGCACTCGTTTTCTCTCCCGGGCCGCCCTTCGTTGCATGCGAGGATCGTTGCCCAGGCCGCAAGGATAACCGCGAGGGGTGCGAAGTCAACGCACCGCTCAGCGGCCGATGGCTACGACCGGGCCTGTCTTGGCAGATCCGACCGCGCCAAGGCTTGGCCAATGATGGCCGCTTGCGACAGCAAAAGCAGGCCCGCCACGACGAAGCAGCTGGAAAAGCTCGTGTATTCAGCGAACACGCCCCACAGCACCGGCCCCAGCGTCTGGCCGCTGAACAGGCCGCATAGCAGGATCGAGACCGCCGAGCCACGCGCTTCCGGTACGAGGTCCGTGATCAGCGCCAACAAGCTGTTCTGCAACGAGAAAAAACCAAACCCGACGACCAGGTACAGCGGCACCGTCGCCAGCCACGGCACGGGCAAGGCCACGGCCAGATGCGATACTCCGGCCAAAACGAAGCCCATGCGCATCAATGCCGGCAGCGGTACCCGGCCCGCGATCCAGCGCATGGCGATGCCCAACAGGACGCCGCCACAGGCAAAGCCGGCGATGGCGACGCCGGCCTGGAACGGGCCATTTCCGCCGCGCTGCTGCAGCAAGGGCGCCAGCAGCGGGAACAAGGCGACGATCAGCACGCCATTGGCAAAGCTGATCCCGGCAATCAGCTTAGATCCCGGACTGCCATACAACCGGCCATAGTCGAATGCCGCACGCCGGGCCGAGAAACGTCGCGGTTGCGTCACGTCGCGCTCAATGAAGCGCAGCGCGACTATTACCGCCAGCGCGGCGACGGCTGCCATGACGCCATAGGTGAATCGCCAGCCCAGCGTGCCGACGATGGCGCCGGCCATCGCCGTGCCGATGACCTGCGCGGAGGTCGCTGCCGCCATGACCCGGCCGAACGCCGCCTGTCGATCTGCCGCCGGTACCTTGTCGGCCATCAGCGCCATGGTCATGGGAATGATGCCACCGGCCACCGCCCCCGTCAGCACCCGTGCCGCCATCAGCAGGCCATAGCTGGTGGCGAGCGCCGACAGCACCGTGCCAACCACGAGGATCGCCAAGCAGGTGCGGATCACGCGCACCTTGCCAAGCGCATCCGCCGTCGGTCCCAGCACGAGCTGCATGACCGCCATCGGCAGGGCAAAGGCGGACGACAGGAGAAAAGCATCGCGCAAGGATACCGACAGATCCGCGGCAATCACCGGCAGCATCGGATCGGTGGCACGGGCCTGCAACGCGGCGGCAAAGGCCACGGTGAGGAGCGCGACCAAGCTGGTCAACGGCATGTGCTGCACTTTGGGCGCCACGTTCGATCCGCGTCGTCGACACGCCGTGCGTAGCCGACTGATCCTCGAACTCTTACGCTGCACGGCGCCCAGGCGCACGCGGTCCGCTCGTCGCACACATCTGACATGCGCGCGATGCGGGGGCAATTGGCTTGCCTGTCATCGCACGCGTGCCAGCGTAGAGATCACGTGATAAAGGTGCTGCAATCGGTACCAGAGATCGCCTTCACGGCAGGGGCACGAGCATGCGGTTCGGACTTTTCGGCAGCGCGCAGGCCAAGCGCGGCGGCGGGCCCAATGTCGACAGCGGCGCGGGCTTTCGCGATTTCGTCGACTATAACATTGAGGCCGAGCAGCTCGGCTACCACTCGACCTTCATCGTCGAGCACCATTTCACGGGCTACGGCCAGATCTCGGCGACGCTGAACCTGCTGACCTGGATCGGCGCGCGCACATCCACGCTCAGGCTCGGCACCGCGGTGATGGTGCTACCCTGGCACAATCCCATTCTGCTGGCCGAGCAGGCCGCCACCATCGACTTGCTGTCGCAGGGCCGGCTCGACCTCGGCGTCGGCAAGGGCTACCGCTTCAACGAGTTCCAGGGTTTCGGCGTGCCGATGGAGGAGGCCGAGGAGCGCTTCGAGGAATGCCTCGAGGTGATGATCAAGTCCTGGGGCTCCGACGAGAATTTCACGCACAAGGGCAAATTCTGGAGCTTTGACAACGTCGTCGTCGAGCCGCCATCCTTCCAGAAGGCCGGCCCGGCATTGTGGATGGGCGCCGGCAGTCCCGGCTCCATCAAAAAAGTGGCCGAGCGCGGCTTCAACCTGCTGCTCGATCAATTCGCCCCGCACGACCAGATCGTCGAGCGCGTGGCGCTGTTCAAGTCCGAGATGGAGAAGCGCGGCCGCACGTATGATCCCATGACGGTCGGCACGGCGCGGGCCGTCTACATCTGCGACACGGCCGAGGAGAAGGAAAAGGTGCTGGCCGCGCGCGTCGCCGGCAAGCAGCGCCAGAACGTGCTGGCGCAGCGCCCCGACGGCCAGAACAAGGCCAGTATCATGTCCTACGACGACAGCCGCGAGACGGCGGAGGCCGGCGCCCTGTTCGGCACCGTCGACGAGATCATCGCCAAGCTGAACTACCTCAAGTCCGGCGGCGTCGAGTATATCTTGCTCAACATCGGCGCCGCCGGCTCCGCGGGGCGCGACATCACGCGCCGCTTTGCCAAGGAAGTCATGCCGGCACTGAGGTAGGTCGGAGCGAGCGCCCTTGCGCAAGGTCCGACGGCTCTTGCCCGCAGCTGCCGGACCTCCCCCGGATCAAGTGTCCGGGGTCGCTACGACTTCCCCGGTTTCTCTTCCGCCGCTTTTTCATCCGTGCCGAGGGCATCGGCCAGACGCATCTGCGCGGAGCCTGGCCGCAAGGGCTTCTGCTGGCTTTCGTGCGGCGCCCAGCCAGTCAATGTGATGATTTCGAAGGTCGCGGTGACGCGGCCATCGGGCCGGGCAAAGCGCTCCTGGTAGAGAGCACAGGCGCGCGCCAGCGTTTCCCGCCGCAGCGGCGTGCGCCGCCGGCCGAGCAACACGTTGCTGGCGCCCATCGCCTTCAGCTCGCGCATCAGTGTCAGCGGCGAGGCATAGGCGACGTCGACGACATCCGCATCCGCCACCGGCAACGCGAAACCGGCGCGCTGCAGCAGGGCGCCGAGGTCACGCACGTCGGCGAACGGGGCGACGCGCGGGCTGGCGCCGCCTTCGATGTCGGCTTCCGCGGCGAGAAATGTCTCGCGCAGCTCACGCAGGGTCTCGCCGCCGAGCAGCGCCGCCAGCATCAGACCGTCCGGACGCAGCATACGGCGGATCTGGATCAGGGCGCCCGGCAGGTCGTTGACATAGTGCAGGGAGAGCCCCGACACGACGAGATCGAACGACGCATCGGCGAAGGGCAGCGCCTCCTCATCGGCCAGCACCTTCAGACCACTGCATGCGGCCAGCAGGCGCAGCGATATGTCGGTCTCAACGAGATGCTCAATGCCCGAGTGTGCCGCGATACGTCGCCCGATGAGGCCGTGATGCGCACCCAGATTGAGCACCGTGGCAAACCGGCGCCGCACCACCATCAGCCGCTCGGCAAGATCATCGGCCACCCGCGCCAGAAGGAAATCGTGCCCGGCGATGTCGCCCGCAATCCGGTCCCGCCGGCGGGCCAGCAAGGCGCGATCGAAGATCAGGGTGGGGCTGCTCATTGGTTTGGCGGAAGTGGACTCCCATCTACAGACCTGCTCACGCCGCCGTCTCGAGCTTGGCTTCCCACTTGCCGAGCGCGGCGAGGCCGTTCATGCGGGCGCGGTGGGTGAACGCGCGCTGGGCGGCGGCGACGTTCTCGCTCTTTCCACCCCAGGCCTTGAGCGCCGCGGCCTGCAGTGCGCGACCATAGCTGAACGTCAGCTTCCAGGGCAGCGGACCCATGGCATTCATCGTAGACAAGTGCTCGGTCGCCGCCTGGTCCGACTGGCCACCGGACAGGAAGGCGATGCCGGGCACGGCGGCGGGCACGCAGACCTTGAGGACCTTGACCGTCTTCTCGGCGACCTCGGCCGCGGACGCCTGCCGCGCACACTTCTGGCCGGCGATCACCATGTTGGGTTTCAAGACGATGCCCTCGAGCCTGACGTTGGCCGTGTAAAGCTCCTGAAACACCGCCTTCAACGCCCATTCGGTGACCGTATAGCACCTGTCGATGTCGTGGGTGGCGTGCTCGCCGTCCATCACCACCTCGGGCTCGACGATCGGCACGATCCGCGCCTCCTGGCACAGCGCCGCATAGCGTGCCAGAGCATGCGCGTTGGCGGTGATGCAGTTGGCGCTCGGGCAGCCGTCGGCAATGGTGATGACGGCGCGCCACTTGGCAAAGCGCGCGCCGAGCTTGTGATACTCGGCGAGCCGCTCGCGCAGACCGTCGAGCCCCTCGGTGACCGTCTCGACCTTCGCTGCGCCGGCCAGCGGCTTGGCGCCGGTGTCGACCTTGATGCCGGGGATCGAGCCGGCGGCCTGCATGACCTCGGCGAGCGGTGTGCCGTCCTTGGCCTTCTGCCGCAGCGTCTCGTCGTAAAGGATGACGCCGGAGATATGGCTCCGCATTGCCTCGCTCGCGCGGAACAGCATCTCTCGGTAGTCGCGGCGGCTGTCGGCCGTGCTCTCGACCTTGATCGAATCGAACCGCTTCTTGATGGTGCCTGAACTCTCGTCGGCGGCGAGGATGCCCTTGCCGGGGGCGACCATGGCTTGGGCGATCTGTTCGAGGGATTGGGTCATGGGTGGCTCTCCAGTCCTGGGGCGGCAAAAATCTGGCAGAGGCTTAACGTCAGGCCCGGGTGTAGGGCAAGAGGCGCGCGCCGACGTGGTTGCGTTGTCCTCAGGCCGTGTTGGGGAACGCGATCACTTTCAGACCGTCGATGCGCTCGAACTCTCGGACATTCCCCGTCAACACGTCGTGGCCATGCTCCAACGCCGTTGCCGCGATGATCAGATCATGGGCGCCAATGACGAGGCCGCGCTGCTGCAATTCGTGTTTGGCTCGGGCATGCACGCGCGCGGTAGCCGTGGTGAACGATATGATTGGCAACTCTGCCAAGAAAGCCTCGATTTGCATGCGTCGCCGGGCCTGCCGCTCGCTGGTATCCGCACGATAAACGCCGATCAGCAGCTCGGAAGCCGTGATCGCGCTCATGACCATTTCGCGATCGCGCCCCAACCTGCGGAACCCTACCGGATCACCCGAGCGTTCCACGCGAATGAACACATCGGTGTCGACCATCAGTCCCATTCGCGTTCCTGCATCGGGAACTCCTTACGGATGGCTGCGAGATCGGCCTCGAACGCGGCGGCATCCTCGGGATCCAATCTTGGAAGTCTCTGCCAAAGCGCCACAAATTGCTCGACGGTGCAGGACTTCTTGACGACTTCGATTGTCGGCTCCAGCACCGACGGCACGATCCGCGCCACGACCTCATCGCCGCGCGTGATCTCGAAGCTTTCGCCATCGCGCGCACGGTCGAGGACGCCCGAGAGGTTCTCGGCCGCCTCACGCTCGCTGATGCGGTGCACGGTGTTGGTATCGTCAGTCATGGCCGCGAGTATAGACCACAACGAACAGCGATCAACTCAAAGCAGCTTGCCCATCGCCACGGCGGTGTCGCTCATGCGGTTGGAGAAGCCCCACTCGTTGTCGTACCAGGACAGGACGCGCGCCAGCTTGCCATCGACGATCTGGGTCTGGGTGGCGTCGAAGTTGGACGAAAAAGCCGAGTGGTTGAAGTCGATCGAGACGAGTTCCTCGGTGACGTAGTCGAGGATGCCCTTCAGCTGCTGCTTTGAAGCCCGCTCGATGGCCGCGTTGATCTCATCGACGCTGGTTTCGCGGCCAGGGATGAACTTCAAGTCGACCACCGAGACGTTGGGCGTCGGCACGCGGATGGCGGTGCCGTCGAGCTTGCCCTTGAGCTCGGGCAACACCAGGCCAACCGCGGCGGCAGCGCCAGTCGAGGTCGGGATCATGCTCATGCCGGCGGCGCGGGCGCGGCGCAAATCCTTGTGCGCCTGATCGAGAATTTTCTGATCGTTGGTATAGGCGTGAATCGTCGTCATGAAGCCCGACTTGATGCCAACCAAATCATTGAGAACCTTGGCGACCGGCGCCAGGCAATTGGTCGTGCACGAGGCGTTCGAGACGACCTTGTGATTAGCGGTCAGCTTGTCGTGGTTGACGCCATAGACCACGGTCAAGTCGGCGCCCTTGGATGGCGCGGAGACGAGGACGCGCTTGGCGCCGGCCTCCAGATGCACCTGCGCCTTGTCCTTATCGGTGAAGATGCCGGTGCATTCCATGACGATATCGATGCCAAGCTCTTTCCACGGCAGCTTGGAGGGGTCTTTGACCGCCAGCACTTTGATCGGGTAGCCGAGGCCGACATCGATCGTGTCGCCCTCGACGACGACTTTGCCCGGAAACGTGCCGTGGACGCTGTCGTACTTGAACAGATGGGCATTTTCCTTAGGCGAGCCGAGGTCATTGATGGCGACGACACGCACGTCCGCGCGCTTTGCTTCGGCGATGGCGCGCAGCACATTGCGGCCGATGCGGCCGAAACCAGAAATCGCGATCTTGACAGCCATAAGCATCCTCCAACGGAAACATACCGACGTGTCGGCCGGTTTCTGGCCAACTTCGGAATTGAGCGGAGTGTGTCTGCATCGCCACATGGAATGAACAACGCGCCACACGCGGCATTCATGTTGGGCCGCCAGTAGCCTGTCAAGGCGCGACCTGAAGCAGTCGCAAAAGCCATGGGGACGAATGTCGATTTTCCGTTGGGTGCGCCCTCCCTGCAATTGACTGTTGCCAAGGCTCGGACGAACGTCGGCCCGCGACGGACAAGAGGGATGGGCACTGGGCGGTGCCAACCACGGGTGACAAAGGATAGAGACGTGGCAGAGCGGGCAAATACCAAGACCAAGACAGCCTCTCAAGAGGCTGTTTTCACAGGACTTTCCACCAGAGGGCGGCGGCGATCAAGCGGCGATCAAGCGGCCCAGCAGTGCCCGACCGGGGGGGGCAGCGCGCTGGAGCAGCAGCACGTCAACCTCATCGCCGAGTTGGAGGTCGCGCGTGCCCAGATCGCATTGCTGGAACACCAGCGCGAGCAGTTCATCAACCGCATTGATGGGATGATCGACTCTCTCCATGGTCTCCTCGTTGACAAGCGCTAATCGTTGACAGGCGGGAGCGGCAGGCCATCAGGCTGCTGTTGGGTATGGGGCAGGCGGCAGTCAAACTGAACGGTAAGACGTACCATTTGCGCTGCGGCGACGGTGAAGAAGAGCGGCTGGCGGTTCTGGCTGCGCACGTCAACGGCAGGATCGAGGCCTTGGCCGCTGAATTCGGGCAAGTCGGCGATGAACGTCTCATGCTGATGGCAGCACTGCTGACCGCCGACGAGTTGCTGGATACGCGCGATCGGCTGATCGAACTCGAGCACGATCTTGAAATGGCGACCGAGCCGGGGGGCGAAACACCGGCCGATCAGGGCAAAACGATGCTCGACACCGGCGGCAAGGCCGGGGAAAAGTGACGTCGGGCTCGCCGCGATAGACCCTGGCGGTCGTGCCATATGAGGCAAAACCGCGTCAGCATCAGTCTTTCCCGGCTCAAAGACCATGCGCGTCGCCTGAAAGCGGAACTCGGCGCGCTGCATGCCGCTGCCTGGGACCCACGCACGCCTTGGTACGCCAAGCTGCTGGCTGCCATTGTCATCGGCTATGCGCTGAGCCCCATCGACCTCATCCCCGATTTCATTCCCGTGCTGGGGCTGCTCGACGATCTGCTGCTGGTGCCCCTGGGCCTTTACGCCGTTCGGCGATTAATTCCCGCGCACGTGCTTGCCGAGCATCGGCAGCACATCGATACAGGCGCCCGACTGCCGGCAAACCGGTGGGCGGGGGCCATCGTGGTGCTGCTGTGGGTCGCTGGGGGTGTGGCGGCAGGACTGTGGGCGTGGGGGTGGTTCTGAAGGCGCGAATTTCACGTGCCACGCGCGGCCATCCACCGCACGAGCCGGGATGCGGCGCATAACAAGAGCTCCAGGTCCAGTCTCACACATCCAAGTTTGCCACGCTCAGCGCGTTCGCCTGGATGAACTCGCGGCGTGGCTCGACCACATCGCCCATCAGCTTGGAGAAGATCTCGTCGGCCTCGGTCAGCTCAGCGACCCGGACCTGCAGCAGCGTGCGCGCCTCCTTGTCGAGCGTCGTCTCCCACAACTGCTCGGCATTCATCTCGCCGAGGCCTTTGTAGCGCTGCAGCGCCAGGCCCTTGCGGCCGGCGTTGTAGACGGCCTCGAGCAGCGTCCGTGGGCCGTTCACCGCCTCGAACCTGTCCTTGCGGCGCAGGCGGGCCGGTGCGCCGTAGACCTCGCTCAGTGCGGCGCGGCGATCGTTGAGGCGGCGGGCCTCGAGTGAATTCAGCAAGGCGCGGTCGAGCGTGTGCGCTTCGGCGACACCACGTATCTCGCGCCGGAAGACGAAGCCCTCATTGCCGAAACGGCCGGACCAGCCAAGCTCCGTCTCCTCGGCAATAGCGTCCAAACGCGCGGCGATGAGGTCGGCCAGGGCGTTGGCCTTGTCGGCTGAATCCATCAGCGATGGATCGAAGGCGCCACCGATGGCGGCCTGCTCGACCACCAGACGGGAATAGCGCGAATGCAGGGCATCGATCAGTGTGGTGGTGCCACGCGCTTGATCGACGATGTCGCGCAGGTCGCGGCCGGCCCGCTCCATGCCGTTGCCCGCAACCAGTACCGCGTCCTCCAGGCCGCCGACGATCAGATAGTCCTCCAGTGCGCGCTGGTCCTTGAGATAGGCCTCCGACTTGCCCTTGGTCACCTTGTAGAGCGGCGGCTGGGCGATGTAGACGTGGCCCTTCTCGATCAGCTCCGGCATCTGACGATAGAAGAATGTCAGCAGCAGCGTGCGGATGTGGGCGCCGTCGACGTCGGCGTCGGTCATGATGATGATCTTGTGGTAGCGCAGCTTATCGAGGCGGAACTCGTCGCGGCCGATGCCGGTGCCGAGTGCGGCGATGATATTGGTCACCTGCTCGGACGACAGCATCTTGTCGAAACGCGCGCGCTCGACGTTGAGGATCTTGCCGCGGATCGGCAGCACGGCCTGGTACTCGCGCTTGCGGCCCTGCTTGGCCGAGCCGCCGGCCGAGTCGCCCTCGACGATGAAAAGTTCCGTATTGATCGGATCGCGGTCCTGGCACTCGGCGAGGCCGCTCGGGAGCCCCCGGCCATCCATTGCACCCTTGCGCCGCGTCAACTCGCGCGCCTTGCGGGCGGCCTCACGCGCGGCGGCGGCCTCGCACACCTTGCCGACGATCACCTTGGCTTCCTTGGGATGCTCCTCGAACCAGGCCGACAACCCCTCGCCGACGATCGCCTCGACCACCGGCTTGACCTCGGAAGAGACCAGCTTGTCCTTGGTCTGGCTCGAAAATTTCGGGTCCGGCACTTTCACGGACAGCACTGCGGTGAGGCCCTCGCGGGCGTCATCGCCGGTCAGCGTCACCTTCTCCTTCTTGGCGATGCCGCTTTCCTCGGCGTACTTGTTGACAACACGGGTCAGCGCGCCGCGGAAGCCGGCCGTATGCGTGCCGCCGTCGCGCTGCGGGATGTTGTTGGTGAAGCACAACGCGTTCTCGTGGTAGCCGTCGTTCCACCACATCGCCAATTCGACGACGATGCCGTTGGTTTCGCCGGTGATCATCATCGGCTCGGGGATCAGCGGTTGCTTGGAGCGATCGAGGTAGCGCACGAAAGCTGTCGTGCCACCTTCGTAAAAGAACTCCTCGCGCCGGATGTCGGCGTGACGCTGGTCGACCAGGATGACCTTGGCGCCGGAGTTGAGGAAGGCCAGCTCGCGCAGGCGGTGCTCCAGCGTGGTGTAGTCGAACTCGACCTTGGTGAAGGTGTTGGTGGAAGGCAGGAAAGACACCTCGGTGCCGCGCTTGCCGTTGGCCGGGCCGACCGCCTTCAGCGGGGCCACGGCGACGCCGTCGCGGAACTCGATATAATGCTCCTTGTCCTCGCGCCAGATGCGGCACTTGAGCCAGCTCGACAGCGCGTTGACGACGGAGACGCCGACGCCGTGCAGGCCGCCCGACACCTTGTAGGAGTTCTGGTCGAACTTGCCGCCGGCATGCAGCTCGGTGAAGACGATCTCGGCGGCCGAGCGCTTGGGATCGTTGTCGTCGTCGTTCTTGATGCCAGTCGGGATGCCGCGGCCGTCGTCGTTGACGGTGCAGGAGCCGTCGGCGTTGAGCACCACCTCGCAACGTGTGGCGTGGCCAACCAGAACCTCGTCGACGGCGTTGTCGACGACCTCATAGACCATATGGTGCAGGCCCGAGCCATCGTCCGTGTCGCCGATGTACATCCCCGGCCGTTTGCGCACGGCGTCGAGGCCCTTCAGCATCTTGATGGAGTCGGCGCCATAGTCCTCGGGCATCGGCAATTTCCTGGCGGGCGAAGCGCTCATTCTGGGAGGTCCTGACGGGTAAATTTTGCAGCGTGGAAACATAGCACGGAAGGCAATGCCGCGGGGCACAAAAAATGCATCCATCAACGCCGCAAACGCATTTGAATAATCGTTTTAAAACAATGCGTTACAATTGATCTGGAACGTCTGTGGCGCGGCTCAGGCAAAGGCCACGACCTGGCCGTCGCGAACCTCGAGGATTTGTGCCTGTCCCAGCAGCGCGGCAAAGTCGCGCTCGTCGGTTCCAGTCAACCAGGCCTGCGACCCCAGCGCGACCACCGCGGCGAACAAGGCGGAACGCCGATCGGCGTCGAGATGCGCCGTGATTTCGTCGAGCAGCAGGATCGGCGCGGCGCCATCGCGTTGGCGCGCCACGAGTTCGGCATGGGCGAGAACGAGACCCAACAGCAGCGCCTTCTGCTCACCCGTGGAGCACAGATGCGCCGGCATCGCCTTGGGACCGTGCGTCACCTGAAAATCAGCACGGTGCGGGCCCGACAACGTCCGCCCGGCGGCGCGGTCGCGTTCGCGCGTGGCGGCAAGCGTGGCCAGATAGGTATCCTCGACCTCGACCGCTGGTCGATGTGCCAGCCCCTGCTCGATCTCGCCGGCCAGCACCAGGGCCGACCAGGGAAAGGGCGATGTCGGATCACGGACGCGCCGCTCGGCAATCAGCGCGGCGAGGCCCGCGACGGCTTCGGCGCGGGCGGCGGCGATGGCGACGCCGGTCTCCGCCATGATGGTTTCAAATCCATCGAAACGGGCCGGCTCACGCACGCCATCGGCGAGCAGGCGGTTGCGCTGCTGCATGGCGCGCTCGAAACGGTTGGCCCGCGTGCGGTAGGCGGGATCGAAGCACAGGATCAGGCGATCGAGGAAACGGCGGCGCTCGCCGGCGGCTCCCGTGAACAGCCCGTCCATGGCCGGTGTCACCCACACCAGTTCGACCAGATCGGCGAGGACGCCGGTGCCACCTTGCGGCTCGCCATTGACGCGGACGATGCGCCCCTGGCGGCCGTTGGGCGCCGCCGCGGTCTGGCCCGTGCCGATATCGACGGCGCCCGCGGCGGTATGCACACGCGCCGCCACCGCCCAAGCGCCATCGCCGCCGGTTCGGGCCAGCTCGGTGTAAGGCGCCCGCCGCAATCCCTGGCCCGGCGCCAACAGTGACAGCGCCTCCAACAGGTTGGTCTTGCCCGAGCCATTGGCGCCAAGCACGACGACAGGCTCGGGCCCGGCCTCGACAGTGACGTGAGCGTAGCTGCGGAAGTTGGTCAGCGTCAGCCGCTCGACCCAGAGGCGGGGGGCGGGCAACTTGCGCAACGCCTGTCGCGCCGAGATCGACTCGCTCGCTGGTTCAGCCATCGGCAGCGGGCTTCTTCTTTTTCCGAACTGGCCGGGCGAGTGTCTGTTGGCTCTCGATGAGCTCGACAAGGCCGGCATCGGCGCGCACGTGACGAAGCGCACGCCGTCTTTCGTCGAACGTCCGGTACTGGTCCTTGGCGTGTCGCTCGGCCTCCGTGCTCTTGACCGTCCCGCCATGGCTGAGCACGGCGCGATTGAGAGACCTCAACTGGCCATCGAGCAGCGTTTCCGCCTCCGCCATCATGGTCAGCTTGCCGATGTCCAACTGGTCCTCGAAGATGTCGAGCAGGATGCTGGTCACTCGGTTCAGCTCTCGCACTTCTGACTGACCGAGATAGTTCTTCGCGACCAGCGCATCCTGTTGGCGGATCTCGTCCTTCGGCCAGGATTGCAGACCCAGGTTGGCCGCGTCGGCACTGGCGCGGATGGCAATGATCATGGCCGGCGTGTGCGATGTGACCGCCCACATCAGCTTGGCCTGCATGTGGGTATAGAAGTTACGCCAGTCCGGCGATTTCGCGTCGTAGTCCTGGCACATCGAGCAGATGCGCCGGACCTCGCGATAGAGGTTGGCCTCGTCGCTGCGGATATCGCGAATGATCTCGCGCAGCTCGCGAACCCGATCATGCTCATCGGGGTTCTTGAGACGCCGCGTGTCGACGACGAAGCCCTTGGTCGCGAACTGGACCAGCGTGTCGGTCGCCCAGATGCGAAACAGCGTGCCCTGTTTCGAGGACACCCTGTAGCCGACCGAGATGATGGCGTTGAGGTTGTGGATTGCGACGCCACGCTGGACGGAGCGACGGCCTTCCAGGCGAACCTGCAAGATTTCCTTGCAGGTTGCCGCACGGTCCAGCTCACCTTCGTTGTAGACGTTGTTGAGGTGCAAATTGACGTTCTGACGAGTGACCCCGAACAGTTCCGAAATTTGCTGCTCGCTGGCCCACAGCGTCTCACCTTCGAAGCGCAGCTCGACCCTGACACCTTGATTGGTGCTGTACAGCAGGAAGCGATCGCCAGTCGCCTCGTCCTCGACCAGCGCAACCGGGGCATCCTTTCGCTTCGCCAGCATCTGGTTTCAGTCTCCTGGCGGCACGTAAGGCTCCTGGCGCGAGCGCGACCCACCTACACCCGCATCGGCATCAGCACATACAGCGCGGTCTCGTCGCCGACGTCCTTGACCATGGTCGGCGAGCCCGGATCAGCCAGCATGAAGCGGGCGTGATCGCCATCGAGCTGGCCGGCGATGTCGAGCAGATAGCGGGCATTGAAGCCGATTTCCAGCGGCGTGGACGCGTACTCGACGCCGATTTCCTCGGTGGCGCTGCCGCCTTCCGGATTGTTGACGGACAACACCAGTTTGCCGGCTTCGAGGGCCAGCTTGACGGCGCGGCCGCGCTCCGAGGCGATCGTCGAGACGCGGTCGACCGCGCTCATGAACTCGGCGTTGGAAACCTTCATCTCCTTGTCGTTGCCGACCGGAATGACGCGCCCATAGTCGGGGAACGTGCCGTCGATCAGCTTCGAGGTCAGCGTGACCGCGCCCATCTCGAACCGAATCTTGGCGATGCTGACGCCGACGCGAACCGTATCGCCCGCGTCGTCGAGCAGGCGGCGCAGCTCGTGCACGGTCTTGCGCGGAATGATGACGCCCGGCATCCCCTGAGCGCCGGCCGGACACTCGAACTCGACCTGGGCGAGACGGTGGCCGTCGGTGGCGACCACCCGCAGCACCGTGGCGCCGCCGCTCTCCGCAGTGTGCAGATAGATACCGTTCAAGTAGTAGCGCGTCTCCTCAGTCGAAATGGCAAAGCGCGTCTTGTCGATCAGGCGTTTCAACAGATGCCCGGCAATCTCGAAAGTGTGCGTCAGCTCGCCGGCGGTAAGATCGGGAAAATCCTCGGCCGGCAGCGTTTGCAGCGCGAACCGCGCCTGACCGGCCGTCAGCGTCAATCGCTCCTTTTCCGCGTCGCGGCGGATGTCGACCTGGGCACCGTCCGGCAATTTGCGCACGATGTCATGCAGCATGTGGGCGGGCACGGTGACGGCGCCCGGCGTGGTCACGTCGGCCGGCACCTGCTCTATGACCTCGCGTTCGAGGTCGGTCGCCTTGAACTCGAGGCCTTGTGTGCCGGCTTTCAGCAGGATGTTGGACAGGATCGGGATGGTCGTCCGCCTCTCGACGACGCTGGCGACATGACCCAGCGCCTCGAGCAGATCACGTCGTTCGATGACTAACCGCATAGTCGCTCCTCGAGGCCATTTCCCCGTTTTACCTTGCCCTGCCGATGGGCGCTGATGGCGCTCTACCGGCAGGCAGCGGCGCGCGTCAATTACCGACCAAACTCAAGGGAATCAATCGTACAGGCAACTTGAGCCGAATGTCATAGGTTTTCAAGTGCCGAAGGCTGCTGCCGATCCCGGTCTTGCACAATCTGGAGTCGAAGAGAGCGGCGCCTTGCGACGCCGCTCCTCCCCGCATGACCGATTCGCCCTGTGCCCTCTGTGAGCGAGCCGGCCTATTTCGCATCACATCGGATGGCTCAGGACCTTCTTCAGCTCGTCGAGCTCGTCACGCAGACGATTGTTGGCAGTGAGCTCACCCTCGATCTTGCGGATGGCGTGCAGAACCGTCGTATGGTCGCGTCCGCCAAAGCGCCTGCCAATCTCGGGCAGCGAGCGGGCAGTAAGCTGCTTGGACAGCCACATCCCGATCTGGCGCGGCCACACCACCGAGCGATGGCGGCGTTGCGAGATCAGATCGCTTTTCGACACGCCGAAATGGCGTGAGACGATCCGCATGATGTCCTCGATCTTGATGCGGCGCGGCTCGCTGCCCTGCACCAGATCGCGGATCACCGTCTCGGCGATATCGAGCGTGATGGGCGTGTGGGCGTACTGCCACGTGTGGTGCAAGCGCGTGACGGCGCCCTCGAGCTCGCGTCCACTCTCTTGCAGCTTGTCCGCCAGGAGTTCCAGCACGTCGCGTGGCAGCGTAAAGGTTGGATCGACGCCCTGGCGCTCCTGCACGCGCTTGTCGAGGATCATCATGCGCAGGTCGTAATCGAGACCGCTCAGCTCGGTAACGAGACCGCGCTGCAGGCGCGAGCGCATCCGCTCGTTGAGCCGTTCGATGTGCCCAGGCGCGCGCGCCGAGGCCACCACCACCTGCCGGCCGCCATCGAGCAAGGTATTGATGACGTGGTCGAACTCGAGCTCGGTCTTCTCCCCATGCATGAACTCGAGGTCGTCGATCAACAGGATGTGGATCTGCCGGAACTTGTCCTTGAAGGACATCGGGTCCTGGCTGCGCAACGCCTCGACGAACTGATAGCGGAAGCGCTCGGCGGTGAGATAGAGCACCTGCGCGCCCGGCGACCGCCGTTTCACGTCCCAGGCGATGGCGTGCAGCAGATGCGTCTTGCCGAGCCCAACCGAGGCGTGGATATAGAGAGGGTTGAAGCTGCGGCTGTCGGCCATCACCGTCTCGGCGACCTGTGTCGCGGCGGCATGGGCTAGCCGATTGGCGGTGCCGACGACAAAACTGTCGAAGGTGTAGCGTGGGTCGAGAGGCGAGCCCTCGAAGCCGCCGACCAGGGTCCGGGCCATCGCCGGTTGCGGCGGCAGAGTGACCTGGGCCGGGCGCGGCGCACCATTGGCTTGCTCGTTGATGCCATTGCCAGTGTCCGATTGCCGCTTGGCATCGTCGGCTGCTCCCGGCGCCGGGCGGGCGTTCAATCCGCCAAGCTGGCGCAGCGTCACCTCGACCTTCTCGGCGCCCGAAAACTCGCCCTTGGCGCAGGCCAGCAAGTCGTCGGCGTAGTGCGACTGGATCCAGTTCCTGAGGAACTTCACTGGCACTGAGAATCGCGCGGCATTGCCGTCGAACTGCTCGAATTCCAGCGTGTTGAACCACGTCGTAAAGACGTCCTCGCCAAGCCGCGCACGCAGGAGGGCTCGCACCCGCTGCCCGCTCTGATCGCCACCGCCAGAGGCGGTTCCATCCATTCGCTGCATTGGTATTCCCCGCACTTCGCTGTTACTGAAATCGCAATTGAGGACAAAGGAGTTCCCGCAGCGGTTCCGCACTTAAGCGGCACCACCATCTCAGACCACATCCACCCAATTTTTTGGGGCGTCGGGCTACCGCTAGCCCTGCGCCCATGCGAGACCGGCGGCCTTCCAGCCACCAAGCCTGCTTCGATGGCGCGACGGATCCAATTGACCCTCAAACCCGTCGGCCACATTGCGGCAGTGCGTAAAGCCTGCCCTTGTCATCGCCTGGGCCGCAGCCTTGCTGCGTACGCCAGAACGACAGATGAAAAACACTTCCGCGTCCTTCCCGACCTTCTCAGCCGCCAGCAACGCAGCAAGCCGATCGGCGAAGCCGACGTCGACAGTGCTGTCCGGGAAAGACTGCCACTCGATCAAAACCGGCTTTTTGCCGATGGCGGACAGGTCGGCGACACCGACGTATGTCCACTCAGCGCGTGTTCTGACATCAACCAGAACAGCGCCAGCGTCGCTCTTCAGACGCTCCCAGACGACAGTCACGGGAACATCCTCGATGCGAGCATCCGCGGATGCACTCACAGCTTACCCTCCACTGCTACGCGCGGCTCGTAAATGCCCTCTATTCAGTCTGCCGCAAAACAGACTGAAAGCAACGCGTAATAGACTGAAAGTTACACCACTCGCGAAGACACGAGGCGGTGCTCGTTTTGCTGAGAAACGCACGCCACAGCGTCCCTGAAATCAGGCCAACACTGCAACTTATACTAAACAACTCAACACACCGGACCATTGGACCCGCGTCCGCCGGCCGATGTCCCCTTATAGGCCTGCCCTTGCGGCAGCGCAACCCACGAAGTTAACCAATTGGCTAGCGCAAGACCTGTGGAAAGTTACCCACCGACGATCACCACAGGTTGGGGGAAACTCTTTGAGACTCCAGATGATTCGGTCTGCGCAAGAGGTTTGTCAAGGCCTCATCCGGGCCACTGGAAATAGTGCCGGCAAGTGTTAATTTTTCCAGGACCATGACCTTTGGTCCTCGAGCAGGGACTTTAGTCCCATGGCCTGCCTAACTGCAAATTTCCCAAGCAGACTTCGGCTTTACACCATTTGGAGTAGATAGGCGGCATACGCCCAATGCCGCCGTTTCTGTCACAAATTTGCAACATGTCATCCACCTTCGTCCAGTCGAGTTGGACGGGTCGTCAAGCGCCCATGGACTTCACACGCGCCACCAGCCTGGCGACTTTGCGTGAAGCCGTGCGCTTGTGGATGATGCCCTTCTGAGCTGTGCGCACCAGCACCGGTTCCGCCGTCGCGAGGGCTGCCGCGGCGGCCACCTTGTCGCCGGCGGCGATTGCCTCCTCGACCTTGCGCACTTCGGACTTCAAGCGCGTGTGGCGCGCCTTGTTGACGCCCGTGCGACGGATCATTTGACGTGCAGCCTTCTTGGCTGACGACGTATTGGCCATGGTTCGTGTCCTTTTTCGAATGCTGAATGGTTTGCCGGCGTGCCGACGAGCCCGAGAGCCCTCGTATGCGACTTGGCATGCGTGTGCGGTACGCGCGGCGAAAATGCCGTCGCCACTCAAAACCCTTGCGGATGCCGAGCGGCGCTTGAAAACAAGCGTATATCGGCCAGGTAGACAGCGGTCAACGCTGCGCCTTGGGTCGCGCGCTTGGAATTGCCACTTCGGCTGGCAAGGTTCCTGTTGCCCCGGATATTGGCCCTGCTCGCCATTCCGCGGCCGATGCGGTCGCTGGCCTTGCCGCCGCGACACTGCT
Organism: uncultured Devosia sp.; assembly: GCA_964498125.1. GTDB lineage: Bacteria > Pseudomonadota > Alphaproteobacteria > Rhizobiales > Hyphomicrobiaceae > CAMDBL01. The sequence goes on from CAZCGE010000077.1 coordinate 33,059, forward strand.
AAGCAGGCGGCATCATGTGAGGAGATGGACAGGCAATGCGCGTGCTGGTCACCGGCGCCGCCGGTTTTATTGGCTTTCATACGGCCAAGGCCCTGCTGGCGCGGGGCGACGAGGTGACCGGTCTCGACAACCTCAATGCCTACTATGACGTCCGGCTGAAAGAAGCGCGCCTGGCCCTGCTGCAGGCCCAACCCCGCTTTCATTTTGCCAGGATCGATCTGGACGATCGCAACGCCGTGGAGCAGCTGCTGGCGGAGCATCGGCCGCAGCGGGTCGTCCACCTGGCGGCGCAGGCCGGCGTGCGCTACGGCATGGAAAATCCGCATGCCTACATCGACGCCAACATCGTCGGCTTTCTCAATATTCTGGAGGGTTGCCGCGCTGGCGGCATCGAGCATCTGGTCTTTGCCTCGTCCAGCTCGGTGTATGGCGCCAATGCCGCGCTGCCGTTCCGAGTCGACCAGAACGTCGACCATCCCCTGAGCCTCTACGCGGCAACCAAGAAAGCCAATGAGCTGATGGCGCACACCTATGCCCATCTCTATCGGTTGCCGGTCACCGGCTTGCGCTTCTTCACTGTCTACGGCCCATGGGGACGGCCGGACATGGCAATGTTCCGTTTCACCAAAGCCATTATCGAGGGGCGGCCGATCGAAATCTACAACAACGGCCGGCACGCGCGCGACTTCACCTATATCGACGACGTCGTCGAGGGCGTTTTGCGTACGCTGGACCGGGTTGCCGCACCCAGTCCGTCCTGGTCAGCCCTCGATCCCGATCCGGGAACGTCGACGGCGCCCTATCGCATTTACAATATCGGCAATAACAACCCGGTCGAGTTGATGCATATGATCGCTGAGCTGGAGCGCGTGATCGGACGCCCGGCGCAGAAGACGTTTCTGCCGCTGCAACCCGGCGACGTGCCTGAGACCTATGCCAATGTCGACGACCTGGCTCGCGACACCGGATTCTCGCCATCCACCACCATTGAGGACGGCCTGGCCAAATTCGTCGCCTGGTACCGGATGCATTACGGCCAGTAGCGCCACGCCGCTTGGACGTCGTCGCCGTGCTCGGCCGGCGGCGGCGGGGAAGCCCGAGGCGCATCCGCACCAGGCTTTGCCCGATCACAATCCCGGTGGATGCTGGTTGACCCAGCCGGTGGCGGCTTCGTAGGCGGCGGCGACGCGATAGACCATGGGCTCCTGGAAGTGATGGCCGATGAGCTGGATCGACAACGGCAGGCCGGTCGTGGTGAAGCCGGCAGGGATGGCGATCGCCGGCTGGCCCGTGACGTTGAAGGGCTGGCGCGCCTGCCGCGGATAAGTCCTGAGGCAAGCCTCGGCGTCGTCGATGCGGCAGGGTGGGTCCAGATTCGAGGCGGTGAGCGCCACGTCGATGGCGGCGAAAGCTGCGCGCGTTTCACGGATCAGTCGGCCACGCAGGCGTTGGGCATCGATGTAGTCGGCGGCGCTGACGCTGGCGCCGTCCATGATGCGGCTGCGGGCCAGCTCGCCGTAATCGCCTGGGCGCTCGGCCAGCCAACGGCGATGAATGGCGAAGGACTCCGCGCGAATGATAATGCGGCAGCAGGTGGCGAAGTCACCCGCCTTCGGCAGGTTGATCGCCACGACTTCGGCGCCGAGCTGGCGCAGGACATCGGCGGCCGCCTCGATGGCTGCTGACTGCTCGGCATCGGCGGTCTCGTCGCCGGCGTAGAAATGGCGAATCAGACCGACCTTCAAGCCCTTGACGCCGCGGTCGAGGTCGGCCGCGTAGTCGGGGATCGGCTGGTCGGCGCTGGCCGGGTCCTTATCGTCATGCCCGGCGAGGACCTGCAGCAGAATGGCGTTGTCGCGGACGGTGCGCGTCATCGGGCCGACGTGGTCCAGCGAAAAGGCCAAGGGGAACACGCCGTGCCGGCTGACGACGCCATAGGTCGGCTTCATGCCGGTGATGGCACACATGGAAGCGGGATTGCGCACCGAGCCGCCGGTGTCGGTACCCAGCGCCGCCGGCACCAGGCCAGCGGCCAGCGCGACGCCGGAGCCGCTGGAGGAGCCGCCTGGAAGGCGGTTGTCGCCCCAGGGATTGACCGCGGGCGGCCAGGGCAGATCGAAGGATGGCCCGCCGATGGCGAACTCGTGCGTGGCCGCCTTGCCCATCAAGACGGCGCCAGCGGCCTTCAGACGCGCCGTGACGTGCGCATCGGTGGCGGCGATATTGTCGATCAGCACCTTGGAATGCCCCGTCGTCGGCAGGCCGGCGACGTCGATGATGTCCTTCAGCGCGAAAGGCACGCCATGCAGCGGCCCCCGCCACCGCCCAGCCACGATCTCCCGCTCCGCGTCCTTGGCCGCGGCGCGGGCGATATCTGGCGTCATCCGCACGTAGGGATGCAGACGACTGTCCAGCCGCTCGGCACGCCGGATCAGGGCGTCGGTATATTCGACCGGCGACAGTTTCTTTGCCCGGATGAACTCGCTCGCCTCCGACAACGTGAGATAGGCCAGCTCGCTCATGGCGCCCTCCGCTGCGAGGGTTTGAAAGTCGGGATCACGGTCGGTTCCTCGCTCCAATGCAAATTCTTCGGCAGGCGGGCTGCAAGATCGCGCCCGGTATCGATCCCTTTGCCGAAGTGCGCGAGTTGCGTGTCATCGAGCGGGCCAAGCCCGGCGTCGGCGGCAATGCGGCGCGCCTCCTTGTCCTTTTCCGTCATGTTTGGACTCCCTGATGTTGCGGCGTGCTGCATTCTCGTTCGTCGGACACCTCGCGGACCTCGGCATCGAGGGCATCGAGCAAGGTTGCGAAGACGGCCTTTGGAAGGCCGCGCGTGATGAGGACGAGGCGCGAGCGGCGGTCGGCCGACGGCCATCGATCCAGCCAGGCCGGGGGATGGAAGACGTGCTGGACGCCGTGAATGACGGCCGGCCGGTTCGGGCTCTCGGCAATGTTGATGATACCCTTGAGACGTAACAGATCGGCGCCGAAATGCTCGGCGATGATCTCCAGGAACAAGGTCAGGGCGATGGCCGGCAGCGGCTTGGCGCGCATGATCGTGTGGCAGAGGATCTCGGGCGCGTGCTGGTGCCGCTCCGGCGGCGCCTCGGCCGCCAGCCAGCGGGCGACGTCGGTGATCTTGCCGTTGGCGTCGTAAACGGCGCTATCGAACAGATGCGCCGGATCAATGCGACCATGGGTGGCAATGAGCTGCGGCGCCGATGGATTGAGCGCGCCCAGGCGTTGGCGCAGCCCGGCGTCGATGCCACCGCTGAGATCGGTCTTGGTCAGCACCAGGCGGTCGGCGACTGCAGCCTGCTTGATCGACTCGCCGTATGTGTCGAGCGCGGCCAGGCCGTTGACGGCATCGATCGTGGTCACGACGCCGGCCAGCGCCAGGCGGGCGGCAATCGTGGCGTCGGTCATGATCGCCTGCAGCACAGGCGCGGGATCAGCCAGGCCGCTGGTCTCGATGACGATGCGCTCGAACGGCGGCAGCGTGCCCGCATCGCGACGTCGCAGCATCTCGTCCAGCGTGCGCACCAGATCGCCGCGAATGGTGCAGCACAGACAGCCCGTCTGCAGCTCGATGAAGCTTTCCTCGCTGGCTTCGACAAGCTCGTGATCGAGGCCGACTTCGCCGAACTCGTTGATGATCACGGCGGTGCGCGAAAAATCGGGATGGCGCAGCAGGTGGGCGAGCAGTGTGGTCTTGCCGCTGCCGAGGAAGCCGGTCAGCACCGACACGGGAAGCCGGGCCATGGCGGCGGGCAGGCTCATGACGGCAGCACCGGGTACGGCGTGATGCGCACCTTGGCTGCCGGATAGTCGGGGTCGGCCAGCGTGCGCACGGCGCGCAGCAAGGCGGCGATCGACATGAGGCCCCGGCTGCGTCCCTCCGCCACCAGAACATAACGGAAAGGCAGGCCCGGCGCCGGCGCCTCGACGCGCGCGCGCGTGCCGTTCATCTCGATCTCGATGGCGCCGTCCTTTGCCCGGGTGACTTGGCCGGCGAGCCGCCAGGCCGGCAGGCTGGCGGCCAGCAGCGCCTCGATCGCCTCGCCGAGGCGCGCGCTCACAGCCGCGCTCCGCTGAGGATGTCGGCGCCGATCTTGCGCTTCTGGTATTTGCCGTCCGTGACGCCGCCCAGGAACTGCCCGCCCTCGACGACGACCTTGCCGCGCAGGATCGTGATGACTGGCCAGGCGAAAATGTCATGGCCCTCCCAGGGCGTGTAATCGGTCTCGTGCAGATCCTCCTTGCTGATCTTGCCGCGACGGGTCGGGTCGAGAATGGTGATGTCGGCATCGCCACCGACGGCGACGGCGCCCTTGCGCGGATAGAGGCCCATGATCCGAGCGGCATTGCTCGAGACCAGGTCGACATACTTCGGCAGTGAATAACCCCGCCGCGTCACCATCTCAGTGTAGAGCACGGCCAGCCGCGGCTCGACGGCGGCATTGCCGCCGGTGGTGTCGTCGATCCGCTTGCCGACGGTTTTCTGGGCCAGCGAGCAACACAGCTCATCGGTGGCGACGGTATGGATGGTGCCGCCCGACATGCCCTGCCACAGCGCCAGCTGGTCGGCCGGCGACTTCAAGGACGGGTAGGTGTGATAGATCTGCCCGTTCGGCCGCTTGTAGTCATCGGTGTTGAACAGCAGGTACTGGTGCAGCGTCTCGCCGTAGATCGGCAGGCCCTTGGCACGCATCTCGGCGATCGCGGCGACGCCGGTGGCCGCCGACACGTGCATCATGTAGAGCGCGGCGCCGGGCACGCTTTCGGCCAGCCGCAGCACACGGCGGAAGCTGAGGTCCTCCGATAACGCATTGTGCACCTCGGCCATGTGCTCGAAGCCGACCCGGCCCTCGCGGATCAGTTTGTCGTACATATGCATGACGATGTCGTTGTCCTCGGCATGGATGACCCCAAGGCCACCGTTTCTGGCGAGGACCTTGAACACTTCCCAGATATCGCCGAAGTCGACCATGAAGCCACGCCGCGCCGGACGGATGTCGGTGGTGAAAATTTTCACCGTCGGATAGCCGCTCTGGATGGCTTCGCCCAGCTCATCCATCAGCGTGTGCGGCAGCTCGCCCTTGACCATGACGTGATAGGCGTAATCGCAGCAGCAGTTGCCGACCCAGTCCTGGTCGCGCGCCTCAATGGTCTGCCGCACGCTTTCGCCCGCATTCCAGATGGCAAAGTCGATCATCGTCGTTGTGCCGCCGAACAGAGCAGCGCGGCTGACGACGTCCGGCCCCGCCGTTGTGAAACTCGTGCCATCGGGCAATGGATGGGGATATTTGCAGTGCACGTGCGGGTCGATGCCGCCGGGCATGACGATCTTGCCCGTGGCGTCGATCTCGCGCCGGGCATTGCCCGTGGGAAGGGTGCCGGGCGCCGTCACGGCAGCGATGCTCTCGCCGGCGACGCCGATGTCGCGGGTTGCGACCCCTTGCGGCGTCACCACCTCGCCGCCCCTGATGATGAGATCGAGCATGCGCGCCCTCCATCTCGTTTGCCGCCGTCGAGCTTAATCGACTGGCAGACCAAAAGGTAGCGCGCGGCGGACCGCTGCAAAGGTCCCGGCCGCCGCCGGCATGGCGTTGCAGGGTTCGACCCCATACGCGCTAACTTAGCTCCCGTCATTCCGGAAACGTGAGGCCACTTCGGCCGAGCGTTATCCGGAACCCAGCGAAAGGAGCGTGCGAAGCACACAATATTGCGTCCTTCGGACAATTCTCGCGCTGGGTTCCGGCTCGCGTCGGCGCGGAAGGGCGCCTCCTTGGCCGGAATGACGACGTGCATTTCTCTATGTTAGTGCCAACGGGGTTCGCCCCGTGAAGGGCATCGTCAACCAATTATCTGAAGCGCGGCATGACCTTCGTCCAAAACGTCTCGATCGATTTCATCAGGATGGGATGCGGCACCAGGCCGTTGTAGGTGTAGCAGAACACCCAATCGACGGGCTGACGCTGCTGCTGGGTCTCCATGGCCCGCAGCACGGTGTCGAGGGTGCCGACGAAGGCGTAGCCCATGGCGATCACCTCTTCCGGCGTCGGGAATTTGCCGGTCTTGGGGTCCTGCATGCCCTTGCGAAAGCCGAACGGCTCGAACCAGGCGCGGCCGGCGAATTGTCCAGAATCGCGCCACAGCGCCATGGCCTGCTCGTCGCTATCGACAATGATGACGTCGCGCAGCACGCCGGTGCCCTGGCCCTTGGGCCTGCCCGATTCCTCGGCATACGCAGCGTAGAGCTTGTCCTCGTAGACCGGCAGCATCGGCGGCAGGATCGGCGTGATGTTCTCGCGCGCGCAAAAACGAACTGTGCTTTCCGAGCTGGCGAAAGGTTGGAACAGCGGCGGGTGCGGCTTCTGCAGCGGCTTGGGCACGACGCCGACCGACGTCAGGATGCCGTTCTCGACGCCCTTGCCCCACTTTGTCGTCGTATCCAGCGTCCAAGGCGTCGGGCCGGCGGGAACCTTCCAGAAGGTGCCGTCGACGGTCAGCATCTCCTCCGTCCAGCATTTCTTCACGATGCGGAAGTTCTCCTCGAAGGCGAGGCGGTTGGCGGTGTCGATCTCATCGTGCTGGTTGGGCAGCGCGCCGTGGATGCCATGCGTGTGCTGCGCCATGATGTCGACCCAGCGCCGCTGATAGCCGCGCGCGAAGCCCGCGTTCGCCCGCCCGCCCGTCATGTGATCGAGCATGGCGATGTCTTCGGCGACACGAATGGGATTGGACGCCGGCAGCACGATGCCGAGCTGGCCGACCCGGATGCGCTTGGTCTGCATGGCAAAATAGAGGTCGAGCAGCACCGGGTTGTTGGAGACCTCGAAGCCCTCGATGTGGAAATGGTGCTCGGTGAAGCTCACCGAATCATAGCCGAGGTCGTCGGCCAGCCGGATCTGCTCGGACAACTCGGCCAGCATGCGCTGGTACAGCTCCGGGCGCATGCCGGCCATGCCGGCCTCGATTTCGGCGCGGCTGCCGATGCTCGGCAGGTAGAACAGGGAGGCTTTCATTTTTTCTCACCTTCCGTGCGCGCGCGCAAACAGCTGGGATCGAGCATGGACCACGGTGGCCCGCCACCGGACACGTGTGACCAGAAGATTGCGCCACGGCTCCGCAAACCGAAACGCGCCTTGATGATAGATGGAGGCCACCGCCTTGCAACAGCTGTTCTAGAGAAAATACGCGTTGCAAGTGCAGGTTGGCGATTCCGGCATGCCTGGCGCGGCAATTGACGACGATCTCGCGACGATTGAGACTCTGCATAATCCTGCTACACTGATCCGCCGATATCCCCACCAGCAGCAATGGAGAATGTCATGCGCGCGGCATGGTATGAGCGCACCGGACCGGCGCGCGAGACGCTTCAAGTCGGCGACATGCCAGATCCGGAGCCGGAACCAGGCGAGGTGCGCGTCAAGCTCGCAACCTCCGGCGTCAATCCGTCGGACTGGAAGGCGCGCATGGGCTCGCGGCCGATGCTCGCGCCGCGTATCATTCCGCACAGCGACGGCGCCGGCGTCATCGACAGGGTCGGAGCCGGCGTGCCGCCCACGCGGGTGGGCGAGCGCGTCTGGGTCTGGAACGGCCAGTGGAAACGCCCGCTCGGCACCTGCGCGACGATGATTGCGGTGACGGCCGATCAGGCCGTGCCGCTGCCGGCCAATACCTCGTTCGAGGCCGGCGCCTGCTGCGGCATTCCTCTGTTGACATCATATCGCGCGCTGACGACCGACGGCAGCGTCGCCGGCAAGTCGGTGCTGGTGTCGGGCGGCGCTGGCGGCGTTGGCCACTACGCGATCCAGCTGGCCCGCCTGCTGGGTGCGCGCGAGATCCTGACCACCGTCAGCGGCGATGCCAAGGCCACGCACGCCAAGGCGGCCGGCGCCGACCACATCATCAACTACAAGACGGAGAACCTGGTCGAGCGCGTCAAAGCCATCACCGGCGGCCGTGGCGTCGACCGCATGGTCGATCTCGACATCGCCGGCCATGGCAAGCTGCTGCCCGATCTGATCGCCAAGGACGGGCTCGTCGCCGCCTACGGCACCAACAACCAGCAGATCGGCGTCGAGTTCGGGCGCATGATCATGATGGGCATCGGCGTGCGCTTCTTCATTGTCTACGAGCTTGCCGACGACGTGCGCCGCAACGCGATCAGCCACGTGACGCGGCTGCTCGAAGCCGGCGCGCTGCAGCACGCCGTGGCGGCAACCTATCCGCTCGAAAAGAGTGCCGACGCCCATGAGGCCGGCGAGCAGGGCCGCCATATCGGCAATATCGTCGTGACGATGTAGAGCATTTTCCGCCAAAGTGGGCACCGGTTTGGCGGTGAAAATGCGACAAACAAGGGACCAGAGCGCTTTCCCCTGATTCAATTCGAGTGGAAAGCGCTCTAGCAAAACAGAACGGCGCCGACGGTCTTTTGACGAGTCGGCGTCGTGCGTTGTGCGCGCGGAAAGGCTTGGCCCGCTTGCTCAGCGCTTGCGGGGTGGCGGGCGCTGGCCGCCGCCTGGACCGGTACCAGGCGAGGATGGACCAGAGCGCGCATCCTTGTGGCGAAAGTTGATGCGACCCTTGGTCAGGTCGTACGGCGTCATTTCGATGGTCACGCGATCGCCGGCAAGGATGCGGATGCGGTTCTTCTTCATGCGTCCGGACGTGTAAGCCACCACTTCATGCCCGTTGTCGAGCGCCACCCGGCAACGCGCGTCGGGCAGCACTTCGGCGACCACGCCCTCGAACTCCAGCATCTCTTCCTTAGCCACGCTCTCTCCTTTTCGGTCAGGCTTTCTCGGTCGGGCCATCTCAGCTGGGGACTGCCTGTCTCCCGGCCGCCGTGCGGCGTGATTGGACACACCACAAATGCCGGGGTTGGATCTTATGGACCCAACCCCTCTTGCCTTTAGACCCTATCGACTCACAACGCCTTCAAGTTGACTGCAGCGGTCTTGCCATTGCGACCACGCTCCAGCTCATAGGACAGCTTCTGGCCTTCGCGCAGGGTGCTCATCCCGGCCCGCTCGACGGCCGAAATATGCACGAAGATGTCGCTACCGCCCTCATCCGGCTGGATGAATCCATAGCCTTTCGTGGCGTTGAACCACTTCACAGTCCCGGTTGCCATCGTTCTCCTCCATGGCCCGAAGCATCGGCAAGTCGTGCCGACTCCGAATCAAATCGCGCGATGGGGAAGTCCGTATTCGGCGTCGTCTTGATCGTCGTATAGGGCAACCATAGCGAATTCGACCGCTGGAATATGGAGCGGGCGCGATGGCTGGGCAAGTCGAAAGTCTCTCGACCTTCGCCCACAACGATGTCAGCCGCTCGATATGGTTTCTGCGATAGCCATAGCGGATCGGCCGCGGCCAGCGCAAGCATGATTAAGGCCGCCGCGCCTCCGGCTCGCTATCTGTGCTTGCAAAATAAGGCTTAATATCGATCAAGGGCGTGCCGTCGGCACAGTCGATGTTGCGCACGCGCAGGCGCTCGCCATCGACCTGAAGCAGCTCGACGACGGCCAGTCCTATGGGATTGGGCCGAACCGGGGAGCGCAGGGCAAACACGCCGCGCGGCGCTTCGAGATGGCTCGGCAACTGGACGATCAGGTCGCGCCGGGCGCGATCCAGCCAATAGAGCAGGACGACGTGCGAAAAGCGCTGCAAGTCTTTAAGGCCCGGCACGAAGGGCGGGAAGACCTCGACGGTGCCTGTCTCATGCCGCTCGCGGCTGTTCTTGGGACAGTCGGCAGGGGTTGGCCATGGCGTGCGGATGCGACCGATGAAGATGAGCCCGGCGTCGGTAGGTGGTGGCAAGTCGACGGCGATTTCGCCGGGCCGCGGCGGTTTGAATTCGGGCATGGGTGTGGTGTCCATCGCTCAAGCAACTGCACCGGCAACACTATCAGGACCCCATCGATCGCACGCCCTGCCAACCTGACGCGGCACGCCAGACGCGGCGCCGGCAGCGCTGCATTACCGGTTTGCCGGCAGGTCCGGGATGCGCTATCAGATGGACACGCGGCCGACGCCGTGCGCGCAGCACCCATAGCTCAGCTGGATAGAGTGTCGCCCTCCGAAGGCGAAGGTCGCAGGTTCGAATCCTGCTGGGTGCGCCAAACTGTATCGATGAATTCCAATATTTTATGGCGTTGATGAGAACCCGATAGGTCTGGGTCGCCTGTCCGGGTCAGCGAAGCGTAAGCAATTGCGCACGGTTCCTGCCGCAGGATCCGGCATGGCCCGCTCCCTATCGAATAGAGCGACGCCAAGCTGATTCGAGGATCACCCAATGGCGTTCAACACGCCCGTCCACAACCCTATCGCCCTGGTCACCATCGACCGGAAAACCCGGTCGCAACGCCCCGGCGCGCGCACTTCAAATCGTTGCTATTGCCCGCGTTATGCGAGCCCCCACGCGGCTGCACGTTTACCCAACTCCGGCCCCTCGTCGGTCTTCAGGCAACGACACACATTTTCGGCGCAAGGCAGGGGGAAGCATTGGCGAGGTTTCCGGCCTGCGTCACGCCGTGCGCGCACGCCGGTCGTCGCCACCGCGTCTCACCCCACCGTCAGCTTCTGCAGGCCGATCAACTCGCCGATGCCCTTGCGCGCCAGCGCCATCAGTTCGTCGAAGCGTTCCTGGGTGAACGGTACGGTTTCGGCCGTGCCCTGCACCTCGACGATGCCGCCGGTGCCGGTCATGACGAAGTTGGCGTCGGCGTCGGCGTTGGAATCCTCGGCATAGTCGAGATCGAGCACGGCATGGCTCTTGTAGAGGCCGCAGGAAATGGCCGCCACCTGGTCGCGCAGCACGCCAGCCTTGATCATGTCGCGCGTCTGCATCCATTTCAGGCAGTCGTGCAGGGCCACCCAGCCGCCGGTGATGGCGGCCGTGCGCGTGCCGCCGTCGGCCTGGATCACGTCGCAGTCGACCGTGATCTGGCGCTCGCCGAGCTTCTGCAGGTCGACGACGGCGCGCAGCGCCCGGCCAATCAGCCGCTGGATCTCCTGCGTGCGGCCGGAGGGATGACCAACGGTGGATTCGCGCCGGGTCCGGTCGGTGGTGGCGCGCGGCAGCATGCCGTATTCCGCCGTCACCCAGCCGCGCCCCTGGCCCTTGAGCCACGGCGGCACGCGCTCCTCCAGGCTGGCCGTGCACAGCACTTGGGTGTTGCCGAACTTGATCAGGCAAGAGCCTTCGGCGTGTAGGGAGACGGCGCGATCGATGGAAACGCGGCGAAGCTCGTCAGGCTGACGTTTGGAGGGGCGCATGTGGACTCGAGTTGGAGTTGATGGATGTTGGCGCTGCGGCCGACGGGTCGGGGGGAACCTACGGGAGCAAGTCGACCCGTTCAACCCCAAAGCACCCTCGGCCGCCATCCCATGGTCGATCGCACCACCGCTCGCGCTCCCCCGCCGCCGCCTGCTAGTGTCCGGGCGCTTATCCGACAACCCGCAACAGCCGAGCCCTGCCCCATGCCCACTCGCGCCGCCGATCTGCTTGTCGATTGCCTTGCCGCCCATGGCGCGGACCGGGTGTTCTGCGTACCCGGCGAAAGCTATCTGGCCGTCCTCGATGCGCTGCACGGCCAGAACGCGGTGGCGACCATCGTCGCGCGCCATGAATCGGGCGCCGGTTTCATGGCGGTGGCCGATGCCAAGATCACCGGGCGACCGGGCATCGCTTTTGTCAGCCGCGGTCCCGGCGCCACCAATGCTTCAATCGCCGTCCACGTCGCCGAGCAGGACGCTGTGCCGCTGATCCTGTTCATCGGCCAGGTGCCGCGCCACGACATCGGCCGCCACGCCTTCCAGGAAGTCGACTACGCCAAGACGTTCAGCGATATGGCGAAGGCCGTGTACGTGGTCGAGGATGCCCGCCGCCTGCCCGAGATCGTGGCACGTGCCTTCCAGGTCGCTCAGGCACCGACGCCGGGACCCGTGGTCGTGGTGCTGCCCGAGGACATGCTCGAGGATACGACGGACGCGCCGGTGATTGATCCGCTGGCCATCCCGCGTCCGAGCTTGGCGTCCGGCCTCGACGATATCGCCGACCTGATCGCCAAGGCCAGGCGGCCGCTGCTGATCGCCGGCGGCGGGCTCGGCTCCGCGCGCGGCCGCGCCGCTCTGCTCGCGGCCGCGGAAGCCCTGCGCGTGCCGGTCGCGGTCTCCTTCAAGCGGCAGGACTATTTCCCCAACACGCATGCGCTGTACGCTGGCCATCTCGGCTTCAAGATCCCCAAGGCGCAGCTCGACAATTATCTGGTAGCCGATCTCGTCGTCGCCGTCGGCACGCGGCTCGGCGAGACGCCGACGCAGGGCTATACGTTTCCCTTGGCGCCGGTGCCGCGCCAGCCGCTGATCCATGTCTATGACGACGCCGCGCACATCGGCCGCGTGTTCCAGACCACGCATCCTGTGGTCGCCGATCCGGTGCTGTTCCTGGAGGCGCTGACCAGTGGCAAGGTCAAGACGCCACCGCCGGAGCGCGCGGCCTGGATCAAGCGGCTCAATGACTACGTCGTCGCCGGCCAGCCATGGTCGCCGCCGGCGGACGGCATGCTCGACATGGGCGCGGTGGTAGCCGCCTATGCCGGCAAGGTCGCTGACGATGCGGTCTTCATCACCGATGCCGGCAACTTCTCGGGCTGGCTGCACAAGCATTTCACCTTCACGCCCCGCAACCTGATGCTCGGCTCGATCGGCGGCGCCATGGGGGCCGGCATGCCCGCCGCGGTCGCCGCCGGGTTGCGGCTGCCGGGCCGCCAGATCATCACCTGGATCGGCGACGGCGGCATCCTGATGACGGGATCGGAGCTGGCCACCGCCGTCCAGTACCGCATCCCGGTCAAGGTATTCATCGCCAACAATGGCACGTTCGGCACCATCCGCATACACCAGGAACGCAGCTATCCCCGCCGCAATCACGGCACCGATCTGGTCAATCCGGACTTCGCCAAATGGGCCGAAGCCTTCGGCGCGCGCGGCCTGACCTTGCGCATGATCGGCGAGGCGGCGGGCGTGGTGGCCGAGGCCTTGGCGCATGACGGCCCGGTCGTGGTCGACGTGCGCACGGCACTCGATCACATCGCGCCGGGAGTGACGATCGCGGCGCTGCAGGGGTGAGAGGCGCGGCGACATAGGTTGGGTTGAGGGAGGGCGCCGTCATGCCGATGGCAGGCAACAGACGAGCCGAACGAAGCCCAACAGCGCGGCAAGAAACTGTTGGGCTTCGGGGCGAAGAGCGCGCCTCAACCCAACCTACTGAAGGGCTCTGGCGCAGCCAGAGGAAGCCGCCACAAATGCAAACGCCCGGCACCTTGACGGCACCGGGCGCGGCATCTGCGTGACCAGCGACGGGCACGCGGCCCATCGCTGCAAACTCAGGCGGCCTTGACCACTTCGGCCACGGCGGCTTCGGCAGCTTCCGCGGCCAGGCGCCGGCCCTTGGCGCTCCTGGAGAGCACCTCGGTGATGCGCTGCACCGCGCCGCGATCGTCGAGCTTGTCGACGGCGGCGATTTCGCGTGCCATGCGGTCGAGGGCAGCCTCGTACAGCTGCCGCTCGGAGTAGGACTGCTCCGGCTGCTGCTCGGAACGGTAGAGATCCCGCACCACCTCGGCGATCGCAACCAGATCGCCCGAGTTGATCTTGGCCTCATACTCCTGCGCGCGGCGGCTCCACATGGTGCGCTTGATGCGCGCGCGGCCCTTGAGGGTTTCCATCGCCCGGCGGACGATGCCCTCTTCAGCCAGCTTGCGCATGCCGACGCTGGCCAGCTTGCCGGTCGGCACCCTGAGCGTCATCTTGTCCTTCTCGAAGCTGATGACGAACAGCTCCAGCGCCATGCCGGCAATTTCCTGCTCCTCGATGCCGACGATGCGGCCCACGCCGTGCGACGGGTAGACCACGAACTCGTCCTTCTTGAAGCCATGCCGCTGGCTGATCGGCTTCTTGAGCGCGGCTGCAGCCAGCTGCTGCTGCACGGCCGCGGCCCGGTCGGCGAGCTGCTTGGGCGTAATTGGCTTGGAGGCCATCGGAGGCGCGCTGATTTTCTGGCCAAACGGCTTGACCACCGCGGCAGCCACCGAACGCGCCGGTTGCCGCGCGGCGGCCAAGGGCTGCACATGCACGGGAGCCTTGAGTGCGGCGGCCGGCGCTGCATGCGCGGCCTTGATTTGCGCCGTTGCCATCTTGAAGGGTGTGGCAGGGCGAGGATGCGCGGATACAACAGACTGAGGCTTTTGCGCCACTAGCTTCTTTCCAATCACTTTAGGAGCGGGCATCACCCTTGCGACCGGCTTGACCGGTGCAGCGGCGACCTTTACTGACTGCTTGACAGTCGACTTGACAGTCGTTTTGTTGTTCGCAACCTTTGCAGAAGTCACACCTTTCTTCATGCCAGAATAAGCTACCAGCTTGGGAGCTGGCTTCTTGACAGACTTGGCGGTTTTGGCAGAAGTTGTCGGCTTGATTTGCGATTTCCCCGGAACTGTTTTGGATTTGGTCTTGGCGGGCGCAACTTTCTTCTTGGTCATTGGAGTTATCTCACTCTTTCGCGTCACGCTTGGTTGTGCCATCTCGACGGAGACGCCAGAACCTGGACCGCTGCGGTGCAGCACTCACGCAAGTTTCCGCGCGTCGGCCTGATCGACCGCCGTTCGGCGCTAGTTTCAGTCACCTATAAGCAGGGGTACAGCCCTTAGATTGCGAGCAACTCAGCCGATGGTGTGGCTTCGCGTATTCAACCCGGTCCTCTGCCGCAAGCACACACACCCTTTAGGGGCTGGCGCCTGAGCATCACCCTTTGGTACATCCCAGTTCTTCTTTTGTATTCAGCAGGACCACGACGGATAACTTGTAACACAATCTTCACGGAAAATGAAGAGCCGGCCG
>CAZCGE010000078.1:0-19186 GCA_964498125.1 uncultured Devosia sp.
CGTGAATTAGACACGTACACCACATCCTTGTTACGCATCGACAGCTCGGTCGCCAGGAAGTAGGTCGCAGGATCGCGCAGATTGACCTCGTAGACGACGGGGATGTGCGCGCTATCCGCGACCACGCATTTGGGATCGAGCTGCGCGGCGAAGTCCCTGTGCTCCGCGCGGAACAGAAACACCCAGCCAGGTTCGGCGCGCTCGTCCAATAGGCCGCCGGCCTTGGCGATGCCCTCCGCCAGCGACACGCGCCACGCATCGAACGGCACCTGCCCCTGTCGGCTGACTGCTCCGAATGCAAGGAATGTCTGCGGCTCGCGATAGACATAGAGCGTGTCGTGCGCGCGCACGTAGATATTGTTGGCCGGCTCCTGGATCAGCGCTGAGAATGGTGTGGCGGCGGTCTTGCCAGCTCGCTCAATGAGAACCCACGATTCATGCCCCGCACCTCTGAGGCCGCCGGCTCGGGCGAGTGCGTCAAGCACGCGCTCACCGCTGGCGCTGGCAGGGAACCGGACCGAGTTGCCAACCTCGCCGACCACGCTGATCATGGCGTCTCGCTGCTCGACAACGGTGACCACCGCCTGCGGGTCCAGAGCTCGATTCTTGAGCGCGTCGACAATTGAGTTCTGCACCTGCACCGGAGTGCGACCGCGGGCCGGAAGCTGGCCGGCATACGGGATGGAGATGTTACCCTGGCTATCGACGTGCTGATCCGGAATGACAAGGAAATTGCCCGTCCGGCTTCCGCCTTCTGCAGGGAAGAACAGTCCACCGGCCGACGATTCAAACAAGGTCACACGGATCACGTCACCGATGCCGATCCGCAACGACGTTGGACCGCGGCGGTCCTCGAAGCGGCCTGCGAGACGCGGCTGGTTTTTGGAGAGCAGCTCGCCAATTCTCGGCGTGAGCAACACCAGGCAGTAGGGAAGGCTTTGATTCGTCTCGTCGCGGACATGGCCTGCCGCGGTCCGGTAGACGGACTCGCCCTGGGGACCGGCGATCGGCAATCCACAAGCCGCCAACCCCAGCACCAAACAGACCACAATGGTCATAGCAACGATCGATTTGATCATGACCCGCCGTACTCTAAAGAATTGCCATACTATTCATATGATTCTAAGTACTTTTAGCATAAGCCGGCGCGCCACGGAGACCGGGTCAAAGTTTTGCCGCAATGTGTATCGCTTCCGCAACACCTCTGGTCGTCGAGCTTCTTAGAACTCTGATGTTGAGACAACAGCATCCGAATACTATTCGAACAACTTCAATTGGCGTACTGCTTGTGGCCCGCCAGAAGCGAGAGCACCCACGCGCCGATCGCGTCGCGAACCTCTGGCGCGTTTGGGCTCGTGTAGCGCAGCGGGTCGTCAGAGAATGCGGCGTCGAACCGGGCCGAAACCTTCAAGAACTCGGCGAAATCAACGATCTGCCCGAGCGGTGTTCTTCACGGGGCCGGCCAAAGTGTCGAACATCATGGCCCTGAAGCCACAGGCACCTCACCCGGAGCATGAGGGCTCATCGGAAGGGGATCGTGCGGCTTACCCCTGATAATGCGCGTTTCTTCCCTGATCCGCATGCAAGCTACTGCCGGTCTTAGGATGAACCGAGCTTGCCCTCCCATGCAAGTGCGTGACTGACAATCGTCTCCAGATCGTCAAGCTGGGGCGACCACCTCAAGCCGGCGCGGATCTTGGCGTTGTCCGCGACGATCTCGGGCGAATCTCCGGGCCGGCGGGCGGAATAGCGAACAGGAAACTCCCGGCCCGAGACCCGCTTGACGGCATCGAGAACCTCCAGCACGGTGAAGCCGCGCGAGTACCCGCAATTAAACACGTCGGACTTGCCGTCGTGCTCGAGATAATCAAGCGCGGCCACGTGCGCGCGCGCCAAATCCGTCACGTGAATGAAATCGCGAATGCAGGTCCCATCGCGTGTCGGGTAGTCGGTTCCGAACACCTCCATGCCGCCGCGCAAACCGAGCGCGGTCTCGCAGGCAACCTTGATGAGATGGGTGGCGCCCTTCGTCGATTGACCGGTCCGTGCCAGCGGATCGGCGCCGGCAACATTGAAGTAGCGCAGGGCAACATACCGGAAGTCATGCGCGACCGCGGTGTCCGAGAGCATGACCTCCGTCATGAGCTTCGAGGCGCCATAGGGCGACATCGGCTGCAGGGGCGCGGTCTCCGCAACGGGGTTCGACGCCGGCGCGCCATAGACCGCGGCGGTCGAGGAGAAGATGAAGCGCTTAATTCCGCTGGCCACGGCCGACGCGATCAGCGCGCGCGATTTGACGGTGTTGTTCAGATAGTAGCCCAAGGGGTCGGCGACTGAATCCGGCACGATGATCGAGCCCGCGAAATGAATGATGGCCTCGATCCGGTAGGTTCTCACCAGCTCCTTGACGAGGCCCTCGTCCGCGATGTCACCGGCGACGATGCTAGCAGCACTCGGGACTGCCCAAGCGAATCCCGTGCTCAAATTGTCGAGCACGATCACATTTCGGCCAGCGTCTATCAGATCGTGGACGACATGGCTGCCGATATAGCCCGCGCCGCCTGTCACCAGAATGCCCATGTCGATCTCCCACAAGTTTCGATCTCACACTCGAGAGTCAGACGAAACCGGCTCCACCGTTGCTGCAGCGAAGTCATCTACACGAAATTTGATGCATATTGCTCGCGGAAGGCGCCGTCGAGTTGATCGGTGAACGGTTTGACCAGATAGGACAGTGCGGTAGGGGCCCTGTAGCCAAAGGCGCCTCAATTGGCTGTTGCTGACCCGGCCATTTGAAAAAATTCGTGCATCATGCTTCTGATATGCACGATTCTTCCCCGATCCGCATTTAAGCAACTGCCGGCTTTGTGATGAAAATTTCTTGGTCCTTTGTTCAATCAATCTGCCGGAGGCAAGTCCGTTGTCGGTCCGTCACGGCAGCGACGGCGACGATCGTCTGAGCGTTGGGGCGCGTCTCGAACAGGGACCACCGACTGGATGCCTCTGGGTCGCCATCAAGCCGCAGCAGCCGCGGGGATTCATCGGCGGCGATCGACACGTCAAAGGAGGCGAGGCTCAGCGTCAGTCCGACGCCAGTTGCCTTCAGGACCGCCTCCTTGCGGGTCCAGCATCGAAAGAAGCCGTCGAGCCATTGCTCATCGGGCAGTGCTTCAAGTGCGGCAATCTCGGCAGCGCCGAAGAAGCGCCGCGCAAGCCCACGCTCGACCATCCTAACCTTCTCGATGTCCACCCCGACCTCTACGTCATGTGAGACCGCCAGGGCAGCTTGATCGTCCGAATGCGACAGGTTGAAGTGGGGCGCCGGCCCATCGAGTGACAGCCGCGGCTTGCCGTGCTCGCCGTAGGCAAAGCGGAGCTCACCCGCGGGCACCCCCACGTATCCCGCCAATATTTCGCGCAGCCGACCGTGTCCCACCCGGAAGCGGTCGCGATCGTGCGCGAAAACAAAACGATCCGCTCGGGATCGCTCGTCAGGGGAAAGATGACGCGAGAGCGCCTCGCGCTCGGGTTCGCTCAGGTCGAGCTGCAGGATATGCAGGTCGATGATGGTATGCCCGTTGCCGGTTGCATGCTCGCTGGCTCTGTCAGGCGGACGCCTCGGCATCTGTGGAGTGGGCATGGCGGCTACCGTGACCGCGTCGCGGCGGCGGCCAGGAACTCGACGCCGGGGAAGGGAGGCGGATTTTGCGACAGCAGCGGCCGATGGCGCAGCCCGCGCAAATGCCAGTCGAAGAACGCCAGCAGGTAGGAATCCTGGATCTCCTGCAGGCGAAGCCGGTCAGTCGATGTTCGGCGCCAGTGCTTCAAATAGCTGGTCAGTGACGGAGAGAATAGCGCGTCCATGAAATCCACGTGGTCCACCTGCTTGAACAGCAGGGCTATCGTATCGGAGCGCCGGGCCTGCAGCAGCAGCTGCGCCCGATCGGCGAGGTCCAGCCGGGCGTTGTTCCTGCGAGCGGCAATGCTGCTGGTCGCATCGGCCTCGAGTGAGGGCACGTCGCTGTTGAGCACGAGGTAGGGCTTGGCGATAATCGTCGCCGCGGCGTCGCCGTATAGGGTGCCATCCAAGTTTGCCACCGCGATGAGACGGGGCTCGCCGAGCGCGCTCTCGGCCGCGACCGCGCCGCCGAAAGAAAAGCCCAGCATGCCGGCTCGCGAGTGGTCGATGCTGCCGCGCGACAACGGTACCCCGCCGGTTTTATCGAGCGCCGCCAAGCCGTCCAGCGTGGCGGAGACCCGGGCGGACATCAACTTCAGCCTGGTGTTGGCGGCGGTCATCGTGCGGCGGACCGCCTCGTCCGACGACAGGTCGAATGCCACGACATCCAATCCCGTCTCTCGGCCTTCCTCACGGTCGATTGGCGCAAAACCGATGTCGTCAATGGCGGCAACGACGTAGCCATGGCTGGCAAGGTTGGCGAGCGCAAACGTGTTGTCATGGCGAGGGCCGCCCCAACCTGGGGCGTAGACGAGGAGAGGGAACGGCGTGCTAGCGGTTGCAACTGGCGCACCGACCTCGGCTCCGGCCCGGGCGCGCTGGTTGAGGCCCATGCCCACCACGCCGGCGCCCGGGCGTTGCGCCGGGGCATCTCGACGAGATGTGGGATACCAAAGGTCGACCAGCATGTGTCGAGATGCGGCCGAATTCGATGCCGTGAGCGGGACAGAGATGGTCGAGCGGCCAACGCCGAACGGCCCCGACGGGGACGGCAACACCGACCCGGCAATCGTAATCTGGGGCATTGCTCGATAAACGGCCCTGGCCCAGGAATATACGGTGCTATATCCAAGCAAGAGCGACACGGCAGCCAAGACTCCAAGTGCGGCAATTGCCGCCATCAATCTTTGCATTCGTGTTGCTCCACGAACGATGCAGCCGATGACGACCGTCCGGCGCGTGGCTTGGAAGCATTGATCAGGGGCTGACCTCATGGCGCCCAGCAGCGGTCTGCCACAGGGCGACCAGTCGCTCCATGAAGACACTCTGGTCATAGCGCTCTTTGTGGTCTTGCCGGGCCGTCTCCCCGAGACGCTGGCGCAGTTGCGGATCCTCGACCAGGCGCAAGATTGCGGCGGCGATGGCATCGACATCACCCGGTTCGACCAGCAATCCGTTGCGCTCGTTCTGTACCACGTCGACCACCGCGTTGACGGGCGTTGCGATCACCGCAATGCCGGCGGAAAATGCCTCGATGATAGCCATCGGCAGACCCTCGGAGAACGAGGGCAGGATGAACACGTCGGTTTCTTCCAGGAGGCGGTCGACATCCTCCGATTGCAGCCATCCAGGGATCGAGACGCGGTCGGCGAGCCCCAGCGCGGCGATGCGTGCCCGGCTTGTCGCAACGTCTCCATCTCCTGCGAGTGTGGCAGTCCATCCCGGGCGGGATTGCAGCTGCCCCAGGGCCTCGATCAACTGAGGCGTGCCCTTGAGCGACCCGAGCCGGCCCAGAAAAGTGATGCGAATGGGCTGATCTGCGCCTCGCCTGGTGGTGCGTGCCGCCCGCGCTGGCGTTGCATTGGGCAGGATGGAAACCTTCGGCAGCACGTCCGGCAGCCGGCTCTCGAACAGCTCGCGATAGACGTTGCCAAGCACGATGATGCGGGCGCTATGGCGCATGAAGGTATCGATCAAGGCGGCGAGCCTCGGGCTGGCGCTGTTCCAAAATGGCCCAAAACGTCCGGAATGGATGTGGACCAGGTACGGAACCCCGAAGTGCCGCGCGATCCGCGACAGCACATATTTGCGGTAGAAGCTGCCGAATGCCGCGACATTGAGATGGAGTAGCTGGATACGTCCGAGCATGCACAGGAGGATCAGTCGCGCGACCGCGGTTGCGAACACCAGGCTGCCCCAAATCTGTCCGCGCTCGCCTCTCACCGTCAGGCGCAAAACTCGCGCGGACTCGTTTGCTTCACTGTTTATGCGTTCGACGATGAGGTCCGTTAGCCGGTCCATGCCACCGCGCCCGCCGGCTCCGAATGGTGTTGCAATGACGACCGTCATCGACATGTCGGCCAATGGGCGGGACGCCATTGTGTGAAAGGCAGCGTCACTCAGGTGGATTTTCGAGCCCTTTTCCAGTGTGGTCGTCATCGAAAACTCCGACGGCGTTGAACGGCTGAATTATGAGTCCAGGGCCCTGACCGTGGCGGGAAAGGCAAACGCGCCTCGCGTCTGGAGCGAGCATGTCGAGGCGAAGGCATCTGACCGGCGCGGATGGCCCAAGCCAAACACACCGAACGAATCCGTGCTCCCGTCCACGACCGAACACCAGCATGTAATGCGCCAGAGCGGTCGCTGAACTGCCATGATCCGCACGCCAGCGTGATTAATAATGAATTTATAACCCTCTCTTATGATGTCAGTGATTGCGCGCTTGCGCAAGGCACGCAATTGCTATTGTAAATTGGAAATTCCAGCATTGCCCAGCGTTGTGCGGGGCGGCACGCATGGAGCCGTCGGTGAATACAGACGTGTGGCGGTCCACAAAGCTCGAGCTCAGCAGATGGGCTGCCAAAGGAAGAGCGGCGCAATTCTGGATCCGTGATGACGACGCTTGCGACGTGACGCCCCAACTCGAGCGTCTTGCGGGATTCGCGCGGCGTCACGGCATTGGCGTCGGATTGGCCGTGGTCCCGGCGAAGATGACTGATGCGCTCATCGGCTACCTGCGGGAACCAGAATCGCCCTTCTTGCCGCTATGTCACGGTTGGAACCATTCAAACCACGGAACCGCAGCCGAACCGGGCGAGTTCGGACCGGATCGCCCCTATGCCATGTTGCAGGCGGATGCCGTTCGCGCACGAGACACGTATGCCGTCAGCTTCGGCGCCGCGCCGCCAATCTTCGTGCCTCCCTTCGGACGCATCTCGGACGAGCTGGCAGCCGCGCTGGGTGACCTCGGTTTTGCCGCGATCTCGAACGGCCACACTCTTTTCGAGGCCCGGCTGGTTCGTGTGCATGGCTGGACCGGGCTGCTGCCGGCCAACCCGCTGGGGCGGAGCCGGCAAAGGCGCCTCGATGCGCATATCGATCCAATCGATTGGCGTGCCAAGACGGCTCGGTCACGCGATATCATCGAGCAACGTCTGCTCGGCGAGCTGCGAGCCAGACGCAAGCGATACATCGCGCAGGCAAGACCGATCGGCATACTGATGCATCACCTGGTGCATGACGAGGCGGTTTGGTCCGTTTGCGATGAGCTCGTCAGTCTGCTGCGGAGCGAACCGGGTGCGGCATTTCCAGATCTCGCGCAATTGTTGGCAATTGCGCCGCCCGCGGCACTCACCAATACCCCGCGTCCTGCAACAGACCGCACGACCACTTCTGCCGGCAAGGGATAACGACTATGAAAGTCAGCGTCATCATCAAGGCTTTGAACGAAGAGGCCAACATTGCGCGCGCGGTCGAGAGCGCGCTGCGGGCGGTAGCATCATTCGACGGCGAGGTCGTCGTTGCCGACAGCGCATCCACCGATCGCACGGTCGAGATCGCCATGCGGTATCCCGTCAAGGTCGTCCAGCTCGAGCATGCCACGGAACGCTGTTGCGGGATCGCCCCGCAGCTCGGCTATCAGCACAGCAGCGGTGAATACGTCTATATCCTCGACGGCGATATGGATCTCGATGCGGAGTTCGTCAAAACGGCGATCGACATGCTCGATGCCGATCCAGGTTTGGCCGCGGTGGGCGGGTTCGTCCCGGAAATGCGGGCCGTGAACCTTCAGTTTCGGGGACGCATGAAGCGCGTGCAGCAGCAGCGTGCCAAGCAGCCGAAGGAGGCGAAATGCTTGAGCGGCGGCGGCATCTACCGGCGCTCCAGCATCGAGAGCGTGGGCTATTTTTCCGACCGCAATCTCAGGGCCTACGAGGAATACGACCTAGGCGCACGACTGCGCCTCAAGGGATGGCGCCTCGTGCATCTGCCGATGCATGCGGCCGATCACTACAGCTACATGCTGAGCACGGTCGGCCTGCTGTGGCACAAATTGCGCGGGGGCTCCTATGTCTCACAGGGCCAGATCATCAGGGCGGCGGTCGAGAATGGCTACCTCGACAAAGTGTTCCGCGACATCTTCGCGTTGCGCCTGTCGTCGGCCATCTGGCTCTACTGGCTGGCCGTCCTGATTGCCTTGGTGGCCTCGCCGCACCGCGCGGCCGTCGGCGGCGCCGCGCTCTTTGGCATCGTGTGCGGGATCATTCTCGTCGCCAGCCGGCACCGCTCGCTTTACTCGGGCATTTTCTCAATCGTCAACTGGCACTTGTCCGCCTTCAGTGCTGTACTGGGCTTCCTCAAGCCCCGTCGTTCGCCCATGGATAGGATTGCAAGCCGAACCCTGCAGGAGCCCGTGCTGAGTTCGGATCACCGGATGCGGGCTGCGCCTCGGTGAGTGCCGGCTCCAAGAATGGATCGGCCGATGCATTCTGGTCGGCCGCACAGCTCTTTTTTGAATTGATCTCATGGCCAATCCTCCCAGGCCGGGACCGGCTCGGGCTTCTGGATCAGGTGTGAGAGGTTGTCGGTGGTGAAGCGCATGTTCACGAAACGCGCATTGACGATGTCCGATACCGCGCCTCCCGAACCGCGCTGCCGGCTTCGATAAATCCCGAATTTAGCGTAATGACTCTTCATGCCCGGTTTCCCGACCGCGCCCTGAAACTCGAGCACCTGCTTGCCATCCAGCCAACTGCGCCAGTAGCCTGTGCCGCCGTCGGGATCGAATTTGTAAGTCTCGACGAAATTGAGCCACTGACCTTGCTGGATCTGCTGATTGTATCGCGTGGGCCAGAATCCCCGAGGATCATCGGCCGCGCCGCCGAGCCAATGCAGCTTGCCGCCCGGTTTCAGCACGAGAGCACTCCAAGGCCGGCCGCGGTCGCTATACAAGGCATAAATCTGTCGCAGAATGCACCAATCCGCGGTCGACCATGCGCCCGGCTCGTAGTACATGGACCAGGATGCCCAGAGCGGTTTCGAAACGGGAAGCTGTCCCTTCCAGCCGTCGAGTTCGGTGCGCTCTGAATCGGCTGGATTGTCCTTTGGCCAGAGATTTCCCGGTATCATCGAGAAACGAAACACGCCGGCCCGCGATCGCTGCAAGGCGACTCGGTTCTGCCCGCATTCCACTTCGTAGATAAGATTGTTGACTGTCGTTCTCTCGCCATTGGCCATCGCGGCCCAAATTCCCTCTGGACGGCCCTGTGACGCACTGTCCCTGATCCCAAGGGCGATCGCCGCCGTCGCGCCACCAAGCACGAGATTTCTACGATTGACCATGACAACTCGTCCTATCTTCCAACGTTGCAATATCGCCAATCAGAGGAACCAGCTTGCCCTCGTGCATGTCTCTGTCCTCCCGTCCCGACTCGGTGGTCGCAGGACGGGAGGATGCCGGCACGGCGTGGGGACGATCAAATCGATGACACCCCCAAGAAAGCACTATAGGCATTATAAATCAACAGATTGCGACGATGATCCGTTGACGGAATCCGGACACCCCTGGGACGCCGTGGGATGGTATCGGGTCGCCAAAACGATCAAAGGCCATCGCTACACCTACGAGCAGCGGACTTGGCGGGAGGGCAAGCGCGTTCGCACGCGGAGCCGATACGTCGGACTGGCACTTAGTGCGTCGGTCGACACGCACGCCAAATGCCGGCAGCGCGTCGTCCTAGTACGTCGTCTGGGCGTTGGAAAACTTCAGAGCGCGAACGGAGAGGTCCATCAGCCAAATGGAATTAGGCACTTTCTAGGCACTCGAATCGGTGGCGTAGCAGGGGTAATGTATAGATGAACGTGGGCGATCGCAAAGGGAAAAAATGTGTTATTTCAACGATGTTAGTTCAGCTATGCGCGATCATGTAAAATCTAGGCATCAATCTAAAATCCTGTGTCGGATTGAGATGGATCGAGCGGCGGTGAGGCCTGCTGAGACAGGTCACATATTGCTCGGTGAGAGTATTTGACAGCTATCGGGCGGTCTGCACGTCCTGCACCACACTGGTAAGCAACTCGGGGATGATCATGTCGTCCTCCGGCACGCCGTAGATGCCGCTGTGGGAAGGATCCAATGGGCGGCTGGCGTCCGCCTCCGGCTCGTGCCTGTTGCTGATGGCCCGGTGGTCGTGACTATGCTGGCGAACGGCCTCGCGCGCCGTGCCAACATTGAGGACAGCGAAACGGGCCGAGGCTCCGATCGTGCGCTTGCTCACCAAGACCCGACGAACCTCGGTAATCTCAACCGCGCGATCGCCGAGTGCCAGAAGTTCGGGCCAATTCACGGAGAGGTAGGCTTCGCCGGGACGCGGCTTGAACGCCGTGGCCGAGGTGGTGCCGTCCTCGCGGACATGGGAGCCGCCGCACAGCCGCGTGACATGATCGCCGTCGGGAATGACGTCGCCCTTCATGCGGCGAGGCCGGTCATTTGCGCGAGTGGCACGACGGTCTCCTCGAGCGCGTCGGCGGTGGTGGTACCGGTCAGCCGGTCGACGCGTTGCGGGTGCTTGGGATTGGGCCGAAAGATCAGATAGCGCGCTTCCCCCGACTCCAGGAACTCGATCGTCAGAAGACGGCCATGCTGGCCACGCCACTCGGCGTAGAGATCGCCCGCCGGCGTTGCTGTAATATCGGGATACGCCAGATTGGGGCTCGCGGCGAGAAACGTGACGAAGGCTTCGGCCGAGCGCGCCGAGAGATCCCGCCCGTCATAGTCCTCGGCAAAGACGTCGGCCAGCTTGGTCATCCGGTCGGCAAGCCGAGCCTTGCACGGCAACGCACTGGCGTCGAGCCTGAGGAGCGCTGCCGTCAGAGAGGCCCTCGGCGTCATGCTCCCATTGCTTTGCGTTCTCGTGTCGGTCATGGCGTGGTCGCCTCCCTGCGGATAGGCCGGATGGCGCGCTTGATCTCAGCGCCGACGGAGATCGCCGCGACCTTCAAGTCGTAACGGGTCTGCAGGTTCAGCCAGAACTCGGCCGATGCCTTGAAGAAGATCGCCAGCCGCAATGCCGTATCAGCCGAGATGCCGCGCTTGGCTTGAATGATGTCGTTGATGCGGGCGACGGGCACATCGAGGTCGCGCGCGAGCTTGTTCTGGCTGATGCCGAAGGGACGCATGAATTCCTCGATCAGAATCTCGCCGGGCGGGATCGGGGCCAAATTCTTGATCAGCGTCTTGCTCATGGGCTCACTCTTTGCAGTTTTTTGCTTGGCGCCTGCTGCGGCGGCAAGTGCCGCCGGAGCGCATGCACTGGGGTCTCAATGATAATCGACGATCTCAACGTCCTCAGCACGATCGCTCCAGCGAAAGCAGACGCGCATTGGTCGTTGATGCGGATGCCATGGGGTCCTTTGTGGTCACCTTTCAACGTTTCCAGTCTGTTTCCGAGCGGCACTCTGAGGTCGTCGAGCCGAGCCGCCGACGCCAGCATTTCAAGCTTTCGGCAAGCCAGGCGTTCGATGACTCCGGCTACGGCAGGCTTCTGCGGCGGCGGCTCGCTGCCAGCTTATCCGCCACGACGTCGAGGGCAAGCTGGGCGTCGTCGCTGAGCCGGACTCGGCCCTTCTCTAGCTTATCACGCCATCGCTCGCCCGTATCCCAAGCCGTTTTCCACGCTTCGGCGAGTTCCAGGGGCCGTTTTTTCGCGAGAACTTGAATGAGGGCATCAGCCTGGGCTGCGTCTTTGTCAGACTTGGCGGTCTCTCGGCGCTCAACAGCGACGATCACCTTGTGGACCGCGAAGCGCTCGGCGCGTGGCACGACAACGGGCACGCCGCCACCATGCAGGAGCACCGAGCGTTCAGGCTGATAGATCAGGAAATCGAGATGCCGCAGTGGCTCCGCGCCCGCGCCGCTGAGCGCCATCATTTTGGCGGGCTTGCCCTGGTGGTCGTCGCTGCCGCGATTGGGCATCAGGAAATCGACGCGATAGGCTGCGCTGTTTCGGTATTGCGTCGAGACGAACGGGTCGCCCGTGTGCGGGAGGGCCCTGAACGTGTCGTCGACGCTCTTGAGGATAACAAGCGGCGCTTTCATCGCGTCGCCGACGTTTTCGGATACGCCCCAGAATTGAGCGAAATCCGCGTCCTGCGTCATCAGCTGGCGCGCACCGAGACGCACTCCGAGGATGCCGGCATAGGCTTGATAGGCGAGCGTGCCAACCAGCACGCCGCGAAGCCGGAAGAAGCCGGCGCGGCCCGTGGCTTCGATGATGTCTCCGGAGAGCCGGTCGGGTGTGGGCAGGCCGGCGGCTGTCAGAGACCGGACCAATTCGCGACGGCCTTTGAAGTCGTTCTTGATCTGCTCGAAGCGGGCGACGCGTTCGGTGATGGCGTTGTCGGTGACGGGGCCGACATAGCGGCTTTTCACGGCGCTGCCCTCGCGCCATTGGAATTGCCAGTAGAACCGGTCCTTCGATTTCTTGCGCCGGAAAGTGCCGCGTTCCGGGACCTGCTCGTCGAAGTCGGCGTCCAGCGTGCGCTGAAGCTACTCGGCGAATGTCGTCTGTGTCGCTAGATCAACGAGCGGCACGGCGGTTGTCCTACTTTTCTGCAATGTAGGACAACTCGCCCCGGTTGTTCAGTTGTCCTGCAAATATCGATTGTAGGACAGCACAGGGATCGGCTTATTGCGCCGCTTCAATGGTCGACATGTCGTTGTCCAAAGCGGCAGGCGTCGAGACGATCTCCGTCAACCGCGTCCCCCATGCTTCCAGTGCCTCGCGCTACTCCTTGTCGTAGCTGTACTTCACATGGACGGCGCTGGTGATGGTCCCCTTCTGCGCCGAGATGTGGTTCAGCACGAGCGAGATGGTGTGCGGGCTGATGCCAAGTTCTGCCATTCCAGTGGCAGCGGTACGGCGCAGGTCATGGACCCGGAAATCCGGCAGAGCGAATGTCGGCCGGGCACGCTGCATGCCTTTGGTAGCCGCTCCGGAGCCGATCGGAGCGACTTCTTTTGGCGACGTAAACAGATAGGGGCTGTCCCCGGACAGAGCGTCGGCTTCCTTGATCAGCAAAACGGCTAGGGGCGACAGCGGCACGCGGTGCGATTCTCGGTTCTTGCTGCGGATGCCGGGCAACATCCAGACGGGCGACGGTCCATCGAGGTTTAGCTCTGATTTGTCGATATTGGATACCTCGCCGATCCGCTGCGCCGTCACCAGTGCGATCTTGAGGGCGAGCCGAATTCCGGGTGTCAGTGGCGTGTCCTCCAGTTTGTCCCAGAACTGTTTGATCTCCAAAGGCGTCAGGGCCCGCTCGCGCGGGCGAGAGGCAGAATCCCTGCAAGATGCACTAACCGACCGAGGCTCCAGGTCATGCGCCCGTTTTCGGTGACAGGCGTCGGCCTGATCGCATCGACATGGTTGCGGCTGTTTTCGCAGATAGCATCGCGCCGTCAGGCGATGTTCTGGCAGGTGATCCCGTATGCGGGGTGGTGGCTATTCACCGAGCGCTTTCGTGCCGGAGGTATGCCAGTGGTCCAACGTGCGAGAGTGTGTCGCCCCGCGCCGATCATCGCGTAACGTAATGTCGATCACCGCCGCCGGCCACATGCTCCGCTGGGCGCGCGCAGGTTCTTGCGCTCACAGTGCTTCGTCAGAGCCGAATGTTGGCCAACGCAAGCAAGATCAGTCGTCCGAGAGCCTATCATGTCTTGGGGGCATGGTGCCCAGGGGGTGAATTGAACACCCGACACCGTGATTTTCAAGACGAATCCAAAACTTAGAACGTCGTAATATCAACAAGTTAAGCGGGCGCCCGTTGCAACAAGTGCCTCTCAGTGCAGCACGGTGTGGGACCCAATCCCGCAATTCTCACGCAGACCCACGACCCCCAGATCCACAAGCCGATGATTATGTAAGAGACTCAATGGCCATTCTGACATTCCTTGCGCTTTCGCCGCCTTGACGTCTCAACGGCTTACAAACCGAGTCAGAATGGCCTTCGCCGATGCAAGTGCCGCGTCAGATGCCGCTATGCTTTGTCTGCGCCAGCGCCTGCTTGTACGATCCGAACTCGATGTCATGC
Organism: uncultured Devosia sp.; assembly: GCA_964498125.1. GTDB lineage: Bacteria > Pseudomonadota > Alphaproteobacteria > Rhizobiales > Hyphomicrobiaceae > CAMDBL01. The sequence continues at coordinate 14,051 of CAZCGE010000078.1, forward strand.
AGGATCGATGGACGGCTTGGTTTCCATGCGCCTGCGCGTCACCCGCACCCGCAATTACCTGAGCGAAGGCACCGACCACATCGAGGTCGAGAGCCTGGCGCCCAAGCGGGCGCCGCTGCCGATCACCGAGACCGGCTATCACTCGCATTCCATCGATGCGGTCGAGCTTCGAGAGGCGGGCGGGGCCAAGAGCTTCGTCGAGGCATGGCTGGCGCGTGAAAGCCGGTCGAAGGACTGGCAGAAGCAGGATCTCGCGCGCGGCCAGGGCGACCATTTCCAATGGGCCGAAACCGAGGCTCAGCTGGGCCGCCGGCGCCGCCAACGGCCAGGTCGACCGAAGTCCGCAGCGCTTTCTGCCAAGCCCGAGGACAAGACAGCCGACTGACGTTTTGACCGGCCGTCGAGCCGTGTGGCTCGCGGTTGACGTGGCGATCGCCGTCTGAGGACCTTGCTTTGGAACCGCCGGAGCCGTCCCTTCGCCGCCCGTGCTGTTGCGTGCGGCGCGACTTTCGACGCGCCTCGCCTGGCCGTGCTAATCAAGCCCAGCAAGTTTGCAGGCAGGGGAACGACCATGCCTCTTTCACGATGGCAGCGCCTCAGGCGCCGGCTTGGTCTGCCGACATCGCCGATGAAGGAGAGCGGCTGGATCAACGAGCGGCGGCGGCGCCCGCGCGCGTTCATCTCCTACCGGCACGGCGAGGCCGCGGGTGGCAGCGCTGCACACATCAATGCAGAGCATCGCGCCTGGGTCGAGCAATTCGCCGAAGACCTCGAATCCTGGCACGTCGACGTCATCTGGGACAGATTCATGCAGGAGGCCTTGCGCACGCAAGCCTCCATCCCTCCCGAGCATTTGCCGTTCGCGGCGGAGATCTCGACGATCTGTCCGCCGCTCTGTCACGCCTTCATTCCGGTCCTGACGCCGCGCTATGTCGAACGCCTCGGCATCGGCGTTCCCGGCGGCAAGATGCTGACCGGCGGCGTGCAAGAGGAATGGATGACCGCGGCGCGCTACGTCGATGCCCGCATGATGAATTCAATACCCGTCGTTCGTCGCGGCGATCACGATTATTTCGATGAGCTGCCCTGGGCGATGAAGCGGCACGGCGGATACGACCTCAGAGATGACAACGCCGAGCACTACGAAACGAGCGTCAAGAAGATCGCCGGCTTCCTGCACTTCGAGCGCCGGCACGATGACCCGCCCATCGACCTGAGCCTCGCAGACTGGATCGATCTCTACATCGCCTGGTGCCGTGCCCACTATACCGAATGCGCCGAGACTCCGGTGGCGGTGTGGACTTGGCAGTTCCACAGACCAAACCGCTTCCTCGACGATTATTGGCAGGCCTATCGCGACACCGAAGGCTCAGATCAACCCGGCACACCGGCAATCCGATCGGCCCTGACCCGGCCGGTGAAGGAGCCCGAGCCCCACCACTGGGGGGACAATCTGGTATTGGCTGCCAAGGCCGTCGGTGAGGGCGGCGTTGGTCGACCGCACCTGGCGGCGACCATCGCTGCCTACAAGCAGGCGCAGTCTGAAAACCGTATTGGCCACCTCGCCGGCGATGTCATCACCCAGAATAATCTCGGCATGGCGTTGGCCCTGCTGGGCAGGATCGACCGCCGTGTCGAGCCGCTCTACCAGGCCCTCGAGGCCTTTCGCACCGCGCTGTCTCTGATGCCGAGCGCGGAGCCGAAGCGGGCCATCACCCAAACCAGCCTCGCCGACGCGCTGCGGGCGATTGCAGCCCTGGAGCCCGGACCCGAGCGCTGCCGTGAAGCCGTCGCTACCTATCACCACGCGCTCGAAGCCATCGGCCATGGCGAACGGTCGATGGCATGGGCAGGGGCTGGCTGCGGACTGGGCGATGCTCTGCGGCTTGTTGCTGAGCGCACCCAATCACCCGTCGGGCTGTCGGAAGCGCGCCAACTGCTGTCGGCCGCCCTTGCCGTGTTCGAAGCAGCCGACAAAGGGGAGGCCCCGTTTATCCGTCCGTTCTACTCAGCCAGCGACGGTATCCGCGATTGCCGGCAGGCCCTATCCGAGGTTGACCGCGTTGCTGCAGAGTTGACCGCAATCCGGTAGCCGACAACCCAGGTGATCGCAGCGCGCCAGCGCATCGCCTCGGCACAGAAGGTCCGCTGGGCACGCCAGCACGACAGCTTGGACGACGGTCAGGCTTGAATAGCTGTTGCCTCAAACCAAAAAGGACCAGCCGCATCAGGACCGCCGGTCATGGTCATTGAACCCCTGGAGTGAGCTGCTCTGTCGGCGGCCCTCAGAAGCGTGGCAAGGGTTCCCGTGAGTGCAGATGGAGCCCCTCTCGGGCGCGCATTGCGTGCCGGAATGGGGCTCGTCGGGGACACTGGTCTCGATGAGGGTGGCGCCGTTTCGCTCCGCCGCGCTGGCGAAAGCGAACAACATCTGGCCGCCGGCCGCACAATCGGCGCCGAGCATTTGTGCATTTGTGCTTGACGCGCTTGCATTTTTGCTGCAAAAGATTGCCACAGAGGGTCCGTAGTCTGCCGTCCGGCCTGCCGCCACGCCTCGCGCGCGGACCGCAGTGTCCTGGTTGCAGCAGACGGGCTCTCTGCATTTCTGACAGCATCCGCCCCGCCATAATGCGCGATCGCCGCCACCAGGCTGGCGTTGACGTAGGCTGGCGTCGTGTCGAACGCCGTGCGCACGCTGTAGAGACCATCGCCATTCGCGCTCGGCTCGAGGCTGACTAACAGCCACTGCCCTTCGCCGTCGCGCCACAGCACGTTCCATGCACCCTTGCCGCGGTCATCGCGGTAGCGCAGCGCCAGCTCGGCGTTGGCCAGCACCGCCTCGATGGTGGCGCGCGTCGCCTGCAGGCTGGCGAAGCCGGGATGCAGGCCATTGTCTTGGCTCGGTGCCTTGCGCACCCGCTTCTCGAAGATGTCCTGCACCCGCCTGGCGTCAAGCTTGGCGTCAGCCGGCAGGCCGAGCATGCCGGCGACGCGGGCCCCGACCGGGATCGGCTCGAGCAGGACGTGAGCATCGACGCGAGGCCGATCACCCACCGCGCGCTTGGCGGCATCCGCCTCGAGCTTGGCCTCGGCGAGTTGGCGGGCGGCGGCGCCCAATGTCAGTTTTGGACGATCGTTGGCGAAGGCATACCTCACGTTGTCACCAGACCCATTACTGGTCATGGCGCCAATGATCTCGGCGCGATCTGCTGCCGGAACAGGGACCCCATCCTTGGCGGTGATGGTGACAACAGAATCGTCGAAGGCAATAAGATTGGCCGAGCCGCGACCGACCGCGCGCGAGAACTTGTCGAGGAAGGTCGTCCCCTTGGCGCCCTCGCGAAACAGTGCCGCCGAAGCGGCCTTCTGATCGCCGCCGAAGTAGCGATTGGCAGTATCGAGATGTTTGGCCAAGCGCGTGTAGACCATGCCTCCGGTCACCGGATTGGCATCGCTTATCGGCTGCAAGTACGCAAGTATCTCATGGCGAAGCGCTTGCGCATCGGCTGCCTTGTCTCTTTTCCAAAGACGGTAGCGAAGGCCAGCGGTAGGGCCTTTATCAGGAGTCTTGTCCTCCAGCGTCCAGCCTTCCCCAGGCGACGCGCCAAGATCGTAGACCCATGCATGCACGGCCCCTGACTTGCCGTCACGTGACAGACTATATGATCCCAATGTCTTTGGATCGTCAGCGTAGCGGCCAGCCCACTCCGGCAGCTTGTTGCCATGCTCCATGCGATTGTTGTCAAGAGTGATTTTGATTTGACCTGTATACGAGCCGGATGCATCATTGAATTTGATCGACTGTGTTAGATCCACGCCGGGGGCGATCTTGGCCACGGCCGCCTTTATTGCGGCAGGCTGATCCTTGAACGGCTTGTCCCAGTCCAGCAGTTCGTGCGGCTCGGCATCGAACGTGACCTGATAGATATGTCCTTTGTCAGTGGTGGCGTGAATTTTTCCATTGCCATAGTCTTGATAGGCTTGCCAGTTGGTGTCTGCGTACTTTCTGTCATCGTGCAGATAGTCGCCGAGCGACTGTGCCGTGACGCGACCCGGATCGTTGGCATTGGCCTTATCGAACGTGTCCAGGATGTAGCGACGGACCGCTGGCGTCACATCATCCGCAAAGACGATCTCTTTTCTCGATACAATTGGAGATAGCTTGGCACGATAATAGTCGGCAACCGGCTCCAGCATGGCAAGGTTGTGGCCGAAGCCGAATGCGGCGGCGCCTTCGCCGCTTCCCGCCTTGGCGAGGCGTAACCGCCCTGCTGGCGCGCCTTCCTCCGGCGCGAAATTGTGCGGACTGCCATGATAGGCGCGGAAGGCATACAGCACATTCCCGCGCATGGCGACGCCTGGCACGGGCGGTTCCTCGGAGTATGACAGCTGCGACACCGTCTCGCCATTGGCGAACCTGACGATCTGCTGTGATTCAGGTACGTCGTAGTCGAGCCAGGGTGGACGGGCGGCGCGCTCGGCAGCCGTCAGGTCCATGCGCTTTTCAACGGTGCGGGCCTCGACCTCGCCAGCCAAGCGGTTGTAAACATCACGACCAATGGTTTCTTTATCTTGTTGCTCCAACCGCAAAATTCGTTCCCATTCCGCGACAGCTTCTTTGCTACCGCGGAATCCAGGCTCACCGAACAACCGTTCAGCAAACGCAATGCGCATCTGCTTGATAATATCATTCGTCGATTCGCCGACTGCTTGAGAGCTACCACCGCGCGCAAGGCCTTCCTTATTCTGCGCGAAATGCTGCCCCTCATGTAGCGTCGCGCGCTTGAACTCGTTCGGTGCAAGGGCTTCATTGAGACCGAACGTGTTGCGTGCTTGGTCGAATAATCCGGACTGGGCGCCGCCCTCGCGAATTAGTCCGACATTCGCATTCATCATGTCCGGATATGCGGCATCCAGAACCGGATGTTTGAATAGGTGGCGCAACTGCAACGGCCGCCAGGCCCCAAGCTCGCGGCCTCGCTCGGCTACGTCAGCGCGCGCGTTCATGGCAGCGGCATAGGCCCCGCCAACGCTGGGCGCCATCGGCACACCATTACGATGCTCGATCCACTGCTTGAACGGAATAACAGAACCGGCCCCGCTATCATCGATCTCGAACCGCCACTTGCCATCGAC